>CAZCIM010000001.1:0-138670 GCA_964498895.1 uncultured Gemmatimonas sp.
TCGGCACGCGCGCGAGGTAGTCGCGATCGCCGCCGGGCGCGACGTGCAGCGGCTCACTCGCGGCGCGCGTGCTCCACGTGGCGGCATACGCGGTCACGCAGCTGTCGGCGATGGCGACGCGCGCGCGCGGATGCCACACGCGAGCCAACGCGAGTAGTTGCGTCGCGAGCGCGCGTTCGCCGCCGATGGCTTCAAAGCCCTCGGCGCCGATCCACCAGGTCCCGGGGTCGTCGCGCACGGGGCTCACCTGTGGCGAGGCCGCGAGAAAGGCGGCGCTGGCGCGCGCGATCTCGCGGGTGATGGCGGCGGTGTCCCACGCGAGCACCTCGAGTGTGGCGCACTTCGACTTGCCCTGCGCAACGGTCATGCCCGTCCGCACGCCGTGGCGTGCGGCCGCGACGGTCACGGTGCGGAGGCGCGCGCGATCGGAGAGGGCGATCGGGATCGCGTCCCAGTGCGTGTCAGCGCTTGGGGTAGCTAGGCTGCGCGGCGCGGCGCCCGCGGATGGTCCCGACGCGCGTGGCGCCGTTTCGCTTGGTGCCCGTGCGAGCCACGCCGCGGCGATCGGGAACCTCGGGATGCGCACACAGGCGATGCGCGATGTCACGCGCGATGACGCGGGCATGGCCCACCTCCAGATGCAGGGGCACGAGTTGATGTGGGCCGCCCTTCTCGATGAGCGCGGCGACCTGCGGCCCGCCGCGCGTGTCGCGCGCGGGGCGCCGCTTGAGCACGAGGCGCAGCGCGCCACCGATTTCCGAGGCCTTGCTGCCCTCGCCGAGCAGGAGCAGCGCGGCGTCGGCGTCGCGGGTGAGTTGCGAGAGACGCACGGCAATGCTGCGCGGGAGCACGGGCGCGCTGTCGAGCACGACGAGCGCGAACGCGCCGGTGCGCAGCAGGAGATCGGCACACCAGGCGGCACGGGCGGGATCGCCGGGCCGCACGACCCAAAGGGCATCGCGGCCGGCGGCGTCTACATCTATGAAGTCGCGCGGATCCAGCGTGCGCGTGGCATCGATCCACGCGACGGCGTGACCGGCGAGCAGGGTGCTCGCGGCGATGCTGCGGGCGAGAGTGGTCTTGCCGAGTCCGGCGGGGGCGAGGAGTTCGGTGATGCGCCCGCGGGGGAGACCGCCGCCAGGTAAGGCGAGGTCGAGCCCGCGAACTCCCGTGGGGAGCCCCGGGGTGCTGCTGGGCGTGCCCGCCACGACGGCGGCGAGCTGTTCACGGAGGAGCTTGAGGGCGGCAGACATACCGAATAAACACCGAAGTCGGCGGGGAGGTAATTACCGAATAAACACCGAATTTCGCAAGGGCTGGGTGGGCGAGGGGAGAGGGGGCAGGGGCGGGGATGGGGAGAGGGGAATGGGGAGATGGGGGGATGACGAAAGACGGAAGGGGCGCCCAATCCTGTTTGGGCACGCCTTCCGTCTTTCGTCTTCCGTCTGCGCCTTAGAGCTCTACCCGCCGCTCCACCCCCACCGCCTCCACGAACGCCGCATCGTGCGACACCACCACCAGCGCGCCGTCGTATCCGCGCAGCGCCTGCTCGACGGCCTCGAGATGCTCGAGGTCCAGATGGTTGGTCGGCTCATCCAACAGCAACAGCCGCGGCACGCGGGGACCGCCGAGCACGCAGGCGAGGGCGGCGCGTAAGCGCTCGCCGCCACTGAGGGTCGCCACCGGCTGATCCGCCGCGCCCGCGCGGAATCGAAAGCGCGCGAGTGCCGCGTGCACGGCATTGCGCTCGGCCTGCGGATGTCGTGCGGCGAAGGCCTCGCGCACCGTGTGGCCAGCATCGAGCAATGTCGTGTGCTGGTCGAGATAGGCGACCTGGTCGAGCGACACGCCGCGGCGGATCTCGCCGCGCAGTGGGTCGAGCATGCCGGCGAGCACGCGCAGCAGGGTCGTCTTGCCGGCGCCGTTGCGGCCCGTGATCGCGATGCGCTCGGGGCCGACGATCTCCAGCGAGATTCCCTCGACGATGCGTCGCTCCGGTGCGGGCCCGATCGTGGCATCGTGCAACGCGAGTACCGTCGTGCCGGCGGCGAGCCCGCTCGGCGGCAACTGCATCTTCAGGCGATCCAGCGCGGCGAGGGGCGTGCGCGCTGCCTCTGCCCGTGCGCTGGCCACGGCGACCACGCGAGCGGTCACGTCGCGGATGCGGCCCGAGGTGTATTGCGCGCGCTGGCGCCGGCTATTGATCACGGTCTTCGGTTGGCTGCCGTCGTGGCGGCTGCGGCGCCCCTTCGCGTTGCGCCGCTCCTGCCGGTCCCGGACGTCGCGCAGATGCTGCTCCGCGCGCGCCAACTCGGCCTCGGCGTTCGCCTGTTCGCGTTCAAGGGCTGCGCGTTCCAGCCGGCGCTGCTCCGCGAAGGCCGCGTAGTTGCCGCCGTAGCTGCGCAGCGTTCCCCGCTCGATCAGCAGGATGCGGTCCACGTGCGCGAGCAGTGCGCGATCGTGTGACGCGACGATCAGTCCGCGCGGCCAGCGCGCCACCAGCCGATGGACGTCCGCGCGCGCGTCGGCGTCGAGATCGTTGGTGGGTTCATCGAGCAGCAGCAGGTCTGGCTGTGCGCGCAACTGCACGGCGAGCGCGAGCCGCGCACGCTCGCCACCGCTCAGCGGCGTGGTGGCGCGACGGTCCTGCCGGACCACGGCGACGCTGCCGCGGCGCGTGATGCGGCCCGCAGATGGCACCAGTTCACCGGCGAGCACGCGCAGCAGTGTGCTCTTGCCCGCACCGTTCGATCCGACGAGCCCTATGCGCTCGTCGGCGATGCCGAGGTGGGGAATGTCGAGAAGGAGACGGCCGTCAGGCAGCGTGACGCGGAGCGCGTCGGCCGTGAGATGTGGGCGTGACATGGATGGCATACACAGCGGGGCTGGGCGTGAGCGGAGCGGTGGAAATCACGGCCAGGTGCTGGTCCATCAGTGCCTCACATCAAGGGGAAGTCAATCGCACGTCCTGCGCGACTCTCGCAAGCTAACGCGTCGGCGGCACCTGCGCGAGACGCCGCTCGAGCCGGTCGCGCAGCGCCGGCCATTCGGCGCGCAGGATGCTGTACATGACGGTGTCGCGCGGGTTGCCATCCTTCCGCGCCTGGAAGTGGCGCAGGACGCCGTCACGTCGTGCGCCGAGGCGTTCAATCGCAGCCTGCGAGCGCGTGTTCTCTGCGTCCGTGCGCAAGGCGACGACTCCGCAGCCAAGTGTGTCGAAGGCGTGCGCGAGCAGCAGCAACTTGCAGGTCGTGTTTACGTGCGTACGTTGGACGCGCGCGGCGTACCATGTATAGCCGATCTCCACGCGACCGATCGCTGCGACGACATCGTGATACCGCGTCGCGCCGACGATCGTGTCGCTGTGCAGGTCCCGTACGACCCACGGCAACATCGTCCCGGCCGCCTGCCCACGCAGGGCATCGGCGATGTACGCTGCAAAGCCATCCGGCGTGGGAATCGTCGTGTACCGCAGCGACCAGAGTTCCCCATCACGTGCCGCCTCAGCTAACGCCGCGCCGTGCGTGGGCTGCATCGGCTCGAGGCGCACAGCATCGCGCTCCAGCGTGATCGGCTGCAGGACGATCATCTCACCCAAGCTCGCTGAGCAACTCCACGAGCTCCGTCGCGCTGCTCGGCCGCTGGTCTGGCGCCTTCGCCAGCAACCGCATGACCAGCGCTTCGAGCGCAGGTGGCACATCCGAGACCTGGTTGGCGATCGGTGCAGGCGGCGTGGTGAGCACCTTCGCGATCATGGACACCATGTTGCTGCCGCCGAACGGCGGCGCGCCGCAGAGGCATTCGTAGAGCACGACGCCGAGCGCGTAGAGGTCGGCCCGCGCGTCCACAGCCTCGTCCACGAGTTGCTCGGGCGCCATGTAGGCCGGTGTGCCGACGATCAGCCCCGTGTTGGTGCGCGTGGATGCCGCAGCGATGCGTGCGATGCCGAAGTCCATGACCTTGAGCACGCCGTCGGCGTCCACGAGCGCGTTCTCGGGCTTCACGTCGCGATGAATCACGCCCGCCTGGTGCGCCACGGCGAGCGCGTCGGCGAACTGACGGGCAATCGCGAGCGTGCTCGCGCTGCCCAAGCGTCCGCGGGTCTCGAGCAACTCGCGCAGCGTGATGCCGGTGACACACTCCATGGTCACGAAGGCGATGCCGTCGGCTTCGCCGAGGTCATGCGTGCGTACGACATGCCGATGCGAGATGCGCCGCGCGAGCCGGATCTCGCTCTTGAGCTGCTCGCCGAGCACAGGGTCCGTAGTGAGCAAGTCGCGACGGATGGTCTTGATCGCGATGTCTTCGCTGAGCTCGCGATCGAAGGCACGGTAAACCACGCCCATGCCTCCACGGCCGATGACGCTGCGGATCTCGTAGCGCGTGGCGAGTACGGCGCCGGGCACCAACGCATCCGTGCCGGCGTCGCTCGCCGCCGCCAGCGTCCGATGCTCGCTTGTGGCGATGGTGACGTCGGCGCGCAGCTGCGAGAGCTGGGCCTGCAACTTGGCCTCACGCGCCTTCACGCCGGCCGCCATGGTGTCGAACACGCGCGCGAGGCGCCCGAGTTCGTCGTCGCGGGCAGTGATGCTGCCGAGCATGCCGGCTTGGTAGCTGCCGCGTTCGACCGCGGCGGCTGCGTCCGTCACTTGCGTGACCTGCCGCAGATAATCGGCCTCGCGATCGTGGTAGCGCTTCTTCTCCAGCGACGCACCGATGCGCGCGCGCAGCAGCACCTGGTCGAAGGGCTTGGCGAGATAGTCCTCCGCGCCGTGCTCGATACAGCGCACGACGGCCGCGATGTCGTCGAGCGCCGAGATCATGATCACGGGCAGGTTTCGCGTGGCCTCGCTGCCTTTGAGCCGCTCGAGCACGGTGAAGCCGTCGAGGTCCGGCATGCGGACGTCGAGCAGCACGAGATCGAAGGGTTGCAGCGCAATCAGCTGCAGGGCCTCGATGCCGCCGCTGGCCTCCGTGACGGCATAGCCTTCCCGTGCGAGGCGACGTCCGAGCACGGAGCGGTTCTCGTCGACGTCATCCACCACCAGGATGCGCCCGCGCGTCGCACCGACGGCCGCACTCCCCGCGTGCGGCGTGAGCTGCGCGACGCTTGGTGGCTCGGTGCCGGCGTCTGCCGGCGATCGCGCGGGCTCTGCTGCGCGTGCAGGCGAGGCGTGCCGTGCCGTCGGCGGCTCGCAGAGCTGGCGCGCCGCCGTGGCGATCTTCGCCACATCGGCGCGGAACTGTGCATCCGTCGCGGCGCCGTCCAGCGCGACGGTCTGCTCGAGGATGCGCGCCTGCGGTGTGCGCAACGTCTGCAGGAGTGCATCGAGCGTGGAGCGGTCCGATGCGCCCGACGGCGGCAGCGCCTGATTGATCGCGGCGAGCACGTCGCGCGCGGCGTCACGGATCTGTCCCAGCGCGGCGCCAGCCGGCGTGTCCTGTGCCACGTCCTCGGCGAGCAACTCGGCGTAGCCCAAGATGTGGTTCACCGGCGTCCGCAGCTCGTGGCGGAGCTCGGCCGTCGTGGCGGGATCCAGCGGCGTGCTCACGCGGGTCGGTCGAGCAAGGCCGCCATCTTACCGAGCAGGCGCTCGAGATCCACGGGCTTCGTGTCGTAGTCGTCGCAGCCGGCCTCGAGGGCCTTCTCGCGGTCGCCGGACATCGCATGTGCGGTGAGGGCGATGATCGGCACGCGCTGCCCCGCGTCCGCCGCGCGGATGCGCCGCGTCGCCTCCCAGCCGTCGATCTCCGGCAGCGACATGTCCATGAGGATCAGGTCCCAGCCCCCCTCGAGTGCCTTGGCGACGCCTTCGAGGCCGTCCACCGCGATCGCGACATCGTGGCCGCGACGCACCAGGCGGCGCGAGAGCATGTCGCGGTTCATTTCGTTGTCTTCGACGAGCAGGATGCGGGGCATGGGCGGGTGCTCAGTGGGCGGCGGGACGGCGCATCAAGAGCCGAATGTCGCGAACGAGATCGAGGGGCGAGTGGCTGCCCTTGGTGAGCACGTCGCTGACGTGTCCGTTCAGGCGCTGTCGCTCTTCGGGCGTCAGGTCCTTCGCGGTCACGACGACGACGGGAATCTGCTGCCAGCGCGGATCGTGCCGCAGCGCACTGATGAACTCCACGCCGTCCATCACGGGCATCATGAGATCGAGCAGGATGAGCGAGGGCGTCACGTGCTCGAGCGCATCGAGGGCGAGGCGTCCGTTCGCGGCTTCGACGACGGTCCATCCTTCGCGTTCGAGCCCCGCACGGAAGGTCTCGCGCACCGCCACATCGTCCTCGACGACGAGCACCGTGCCACCGGGTTCCTGCCGATGCCGCCGCACGATGCGCCGGAGCTGTGCACGGTCGATCGGCTTGGTGAGATACTCGGTGGCGCCCAAGGCGAGCGCCATCTGCTGCTCGTGGAGCACCGAGAGCATGATGACGGGCGTGTCCGCGAGCTCGGCGTCCGCGCGGATGCGCTGCAGCACTTCCCAGCCGTCCATGCCGGGCATCAGAATGTCGAGCGCAATCGCGTCGGGCCGTTCGGCGCGCGCGAGCTCCAGGCCCGACGGTCCGTCGGTGGCCTCGAGCACGCGGACGCCGTCGTTGACGAGTACGGTGCGCACGAGACGCCGGGCATCGGCGTCGTCATCGATGATGAGCACCGTGCCCGCCGAACCGTCGCCCTGCTCGGTCGGCAGATCGGTGATGGCGCTGAGCATCTGCGAGGCGCGGCGTGCCGGCTCGACACGCAGCGGGATGCGCATCGTGAACGTGGAGCCCCGGCCCGGCGCGCTCTCCACGGCGACGCTGCCACCCATCATCTCCGCAAAGCGCCGCGTGAGCGCGAGCCCGAGGCCGGTGCCGCCATAGCGGCGTGAGGTGGACGACTCCGCCTGCGTGAACGCCTCGAAGAGCCGTGCCATCTGCTCGGGCGTCATGCCGATGCCGGAGTCCGACACGGCGAAGGCCACGGCCGCGCCGCTCGGCGTGGTCTCGCGCGACACGCGCACGGTGATGGAACCCTGCTCCGTAAACTTGCAGGCGTTGGAGAGCAGGTTGAGCAACATCTGCCGCACCTTCACGAGGTCGGCGTGCATGCGGCCGATGGATCCGTCGCGCTGCACCGTGAGCGTGTTGGCGTTCTTGGCGACCAGCGGCTGGATCGTCGTCACGACTTCATCCAGCATCCCGTCCACGTCGAAGCTCTCCAGCACGAGATCCATCTTGCCGGCTTCGATCTTCGACAGGTCGAGGACGTCGTTGATCAACGAGAGCAGGTGCTTGCCGGCGGTGTGGATCTTGGTCAGGTCCGCGACGAAGCTCTCCAGCCCGGCATCCTCGGCCTCCTCCTGCAGCATCTCGCTGTAGCCGATGATCGCATTGAGCGGCGTGCGCAGCTCGTGGCTCATGTTCGCGAGGAACTGGCTCTTGGCGCGGTTCGCGCCTTCGGCGTCGCGGCGCGCCGCCGAGAGTTCGCTGATGTCGTGGTACATGCCCATCAGCGCGACGCGCGACTCGTCGGCGATGACGGGGACGCCGAGGATCTCGACTTCCACGAACGATCCATCCTTGCGGCGCCGGCGGCCGATGCCTTTCACCGCGCGGTCCACGGCATCGCGGCTGTACTGCGCCGCTTCGCCGAGTGTGTTCGGATCCGTGATGAGCTCGTCGAGATTGCGCCCGCGGGCTTCCTGCTCCGTGTAGCCGAACAGCGACTCGAAGGCGGGGTTGCAGGACGCGACATTGTAGTCGGTGTCCAGCTGCACGATGGCGACGGGGCTGTTGTTCAGCAGCGAACGGAAGAACTCGCGCTGCCGCGCTGCCTCTTCGTACAGGCGCGCGCCTTCGATGGCGATCGCCGCCTGGGGCGTGAAGAGGTTCAGCAGCCGCAGGTCGTCCGGGCCGAAGCTGCGAGTGGGGTTCGCGTCCACGATGGCGATCGCGCCCACGAGCCGATTGCCGATGAGCAGCGGCGCCGCGACGACGCTGCGCACGGGCACGTCGGAGTACTTGCTCGACTTCCCCAGCCAGGCGTGGTAGTCCGGGATGATCAACGGCTGCTGCGACTGGGCCACGAGACCCATCGCGCCTTCGCCGAGCTTGAGGCGGATGCCGGTGGTGTCCTTGCCCACGCGGTGGCTCGCGGCGACCGTGAGTTCCTGGCGCGTCTCGTCGAAGATGGCGAGCTCGCCACCCGAGACCTTGAGCAGGGCGACCGCGCGCTCGAGCGTGGCCTTCAGCGTGCGCGGCAGTTCGCGTTGCGTGAGCAAGTCGGCCATCGAGCCGAGCACGGCCTCGTGCTCGTCGGCGCGCTGTCGCTGGCCCACGAGCAGCCGTGCGCGGGCGATGGCGATGCTCGCCTGCGTGGCTGCGGCCTGCAGGATCTCGAAATCGCTTGCGCCGAAGGCCCGGGGCTCCGTGCTCTCCACGGCCAGCACGCCGATCACGGTCCCGTCGATGATCAACGGCACGTCCACTTCGGAGCCGCTGTTCAGGGTGGGCTCGTAGTGCGACTCGCGTCGCACCTCCGGCGTGTAATGCAGGCGCTTTTCGAGTACCGCGCGCTCGGTGATGCCGTGGCCCTTCGCGAGGCGGAAGCCGGGCGTGGCGGCGGTCCAGCCCACGCTGGCGACCATCACGCGGTCGCCGCTGGCTTCGTCGATGAGGAAGACGCCGAGGAACGAGTAGCCGAGGGCTTCGTCGCGGAGGCCGTTGACGACGGCTTCGCAAATCTCCTGTTCGGTCGTGGCGGCGGCGATCGCAGAGCTGAGTCGCAGCAGCGCCGATTGGCGCAGGGCCATCGCCGTGCCGAGGCCGAGGTCGCGAGTCATGCCGGTCGCCGCCGTGCGCGTCGCAGCGCTCGGCTTCGCGCGCCTCTTTGCCGGCTTCGGCGCGACACCCTTTGCCGGCTTCTTCACCGGCTTCTTCACCACTTTCTTCGCTGCCTTCTTCACGACCGACTTCTTGGCCTTCTTCGCGGCCATCTCCGCCTCGGGTGGGGGACGTCGGCGGGGAACATACCGCCCAGCGCCCCCACCCGCATCCCGCTGCGGCTCAGCCCACGGGCGCGGCGGCGAAGGCCGGGGCCATCAGCCCGGCCTTGCTGCGGCCGTGCGGGTCCTGGTTGGCGCGGACCTGGTTCACGAGCTCCAGCGCCGTGTGCGTCAGCGGCGGCAGCTGCATCGCACTCTCGCCCAGCGGCGTCACGCGCGCGCCCCACTTCACGAGCAACGCGCAGTACGTGAGTCCGCCGCCGAACGCCGGCATCAGCAACCAGCTGTGCGGCCGCACGCGTCCCTCTTCGAGCGCCTCCACAAGCGCCACCGGCACGGTCGCGGCGCTCATGTTGCCGTACTTCTGCACGGTCAGCATCACCTTCTCCATCGGGACGCCGGCGTACTTGGCCACCGATTCGATGATGCGCAGGTTGGCCTGATGCGGCACGACGAGGCCGATGTCGTCGGCGCTGAGCTTGCGCGCGTCCATCACCCGCTTGGCTGCCTCGCTCATGCCGTGCACGGCGCGCTTGAAGATCACCTGCCCGTCAAAGTCCCAGAGGGTGTCGCCGTAGGTGATGCCGAGCCCGGAGTAGCCGCAGCCGAAGCCACGCACGCGCAGCGAATCCCGCGCTTCGGCGTCGCAGCCCAGCACGGCCTCGACCATGCCGCTCTCCTCGTCGCTGGCCTGCAGCACCACCGCCGCCGCGCCATCGCCGAAGAGCACGGCCACGTTGCGGTTACTCCAGTCCATGTACCGCGAGATGAGCTCCACGCCGATCACGATGGCGTTCTTCACTACGCCGGTGCGGATCATACCCGTCGCCGTGGCCAAGCCGTAGCAGAAGCTCGTGCAGGCGGTGTTGAGATCGATGCTCGCGGCTTTGCTGGCACCAAGTGCGAGCTGCACGCCCGATGCCGAGTTCGGGCAGAGCTCCTCGTTGCTCACGCCGCCGTAGATGATGAGGTCCACGTCCTTCGGGTCGAGCCCCGCGCATGCCAGCGCGCGCGACGCGGCGATCGTGCTCATCTCCACTGCGCTCACGTGCGAGATGCGACGCTCCTGCATGCCCGTGCGCGAAGTGATCCACTCGTCGTTGGTGTCGAGGAAGGTGGAGAGGTCGGCGTTGGTGAGCGTGGCCGGCGGCATGCACTTGCCCCAGCCCGTGATTTCGGCGAATGGCATGGTGTGGTCCGAGTGGTCTAGTGATCCTGCCCGATCAGCATCGTGGTCTCGCCGCTGCGGGCTGCGGCATCGTGGCCGCAGAACGCGAGTACCGCGTCGGCGACCTCCTGCGGGCGTACGAGGCGCGGTTGCTGCGCGTCGGCGAGGATGGCGGCAAGCGTCTCCGCGGCGCTGCGACCTGTCTTGGCCGAGATCCGCGCGACGGAGTCGTGGACCATCTCGGTGTCCACGTACGCGGGACACACGGCGTTCGCGGTGACGCCGCTGCCCGCGAACTCCGCGGCTAGCGCGCGCGTGAGACCGACCGCGGCGTGTTTCGCGGCCACGTAGTGCGTGACGTACGGGGCACCCATGAGGCCGGCGATGCTCGCCACGTTGACGATGCGCCCGTGCTTGCGGGCGAGCATCGACGGCAGCACCGCTTGCACGGTGTGCACGATGGGCAGCACGTGCACGCTGAACATGTCCGTGAAGTCGCGCGGCGATGCCTTGAGGAAGGGGATCGTCTGCACGTGGCCGGCGTTGTTCACCAGCAGGTCCACGCGCCCAAGCGCAGATGCCGCGGATGCACAGGCGGCGCGTAGCGCATCGCCGTCCGTGACATCGGCGATGGCGATGTGATGCCGCGTCGACAGCGTCGCCGCGACGGACTCGGCGCTGGCGCGATCGCGGACGACGAGCGTGATGTCGGCGCCCGCCGCTGCGAGCGTGCGCGCGATGGCCGCGCCGATGCCGCGGTTCGCGCCGGTGATGAGGGCGTGTTGCCCAGCGAGCGACGTCAGGGGGAACTCCGGGGGGTGGGGAACGCCTGCGCAGGGATTCTACCAGCCACCCCGCCCGAGGGCGAGGGGACTACCTTTATAGAATGGCGACACGACGAGGAGGATCTGGGAAGTCGAGCGGCGGCGCGCGGAGCGGTCGGCGACGCGGACGCGGTGGGCGCGGCGGTGGCAAGGGCGGCGCATCGCAGCCGACGCTCACGTCCGTGCCGACCGGGCGCGCGGCGTATGTCGAGACACGCAAGTGGCTGCTGGCGCGGCACGGGCCGGTCTGCGCGTACTGTGAGCGCATCGTGCCCGAGCGCACGATCACGCTCGACCACGTGACGCCGCGGAAGGGGCTCACGGCGTACGATCGCCGCGACAACCTCGTCCTCTGCTGCAAGACCTGCAACGCCGCCAAGGCGGACAAGCCGATCCTCTCGTTCCTCATCGGCAATCGCGCGCGCGTCGTCGCGCTCTACAAGTACGGCCAGCATCTCAGCCATCAACTGGTCGAGATGGTCAAGGATCTCCTGCCGGAGAGCGAGCGGCCGCCGCTGCCGACCGGCCCGGTGCACGCGAAGAAGGGCAAGCCGCAGCGGCGCCGCAGTTGGAAGGAGTTGTATCCGCAGGACCGCGACGACGCCGATCCGTATCTCGACTGACCATGCCGATCACGCGTATCTCGACGCCGCAGGCCCCGACCCCCGCGGGACACTACGCACAGGCCACCGTGCATGACGGCACCGTGTACGTCGCGGGCCAGCTGAGCATCGATCCCGCCACCGGCGAGAAGCTGCACGGAAGCATCGAGGAGCAGACGGAGCGTACGTTGCGCAACGTCGAGGCCATCCTGCACGCGGCCGGCAGCGACTTCGCCCATCTGTTGAAGGTGAATGTCTACGTCACCGACATCGCGTTCTGGCCTCGCGTGAACGCCGTCTATGCGCGCGTGGTGGGCCAGGACGTGCCGGCGCGGGCGGTGGTGCCCGTGCCGGCCTTGAATCACGGCCTGCTGATCGAGATCGACGCGATCGCCGCCGTCAAGCGCTGACGCTCTACGGGAACGCGCTGCGGTTCACGGTCTCGACCAGCGCCGCCGGCGTGTAGGCACGGCCGGCGCGGAACACCAACGACACGCGCCGCAGGTCGGCGATGCGCTCGTGCGGCTTGCCGTCGATGAGCACGAGATCCGCGGCGTATCCCTGCGCGACGCGCCCGTGGGACTTCTCCAATCCGAGCACGCGCGTCGCGCCGAGCGTGGCGATGCGAAGCACGTCGGCGGTGGGAATCCCCGCCATCTCGTAGTGCTCGAGCTCGCGATGCAGGCTCGAGAGATCCGTCCCCGCGACGATCGGCACGCCGGCATCGTGCAGGCGCTTGAGCAGGCGCAGGTACGCGCGGTTGTTCGCGCGGGCGCCCACGGAATCCGCGGCCGTCGAGTCGCGGAGCCAGAGGTTGATGGTCGGGTCCACCACCGTGCCGTGTGCCTTGAGGTCGGCGATTAGCGCCGTCATCTGCGGGAAGTCGATGTCGATGTTCGGCGCCACGATCGCCGCGACGCCGGAGTAGGCGCGCATGGTCGGGACGTAGAGGGAGTCTTGGTAGAACGTGGAGAACAGGAACGCGGCGTGGTTGATCTCGCCGAAGCCCAGGCGGATGGCGGCGGGAATCGAGAGCCCGCGCGGGATGTGTCCGCTCACGCGCATGCCGCGACGCTGGGCCTCGGCGGCGATCGTCGGCACGAGGTCGGGGTGCACGAGGTTGTACAGCTTCACTTGGCGATAGCCCAGCGAATCGTAGCGCGCGACCCACGCGCGGGCCTCGGCTTCGGTGCTCACGAGCACATCGGACGGTCCCGCCCAGGCCTGCGGCCCCTCGATGAAGCCGGCGAGGTCCACCTGGGGGGCGAGGATGCGTCCGGCATTCGCGCGGTCGCGCAGCGACGTCGCGACGTCCGTGTCGGCGGCGAGATCGCGGATGCCGGTGATGCCCAATGCGAGATACCGGAGCGCCGCATCGGTCTGCGTCGTGAGCTGCACGTGATAGTGCATGTCCCAGAGGCCCGGGATCAGCGTCTTGCCGCTGCCGTCCACCTGCGTGGCGCCGCGCGCGACGCGGAATCCGCGATCCGGCGCGACCGCGGCGATCTTGCCGTCCGCGATGACTACGTTCTGGTTCGGGACGACTCGCCCGCTTTCGCTGTCGAATACGTCCACGTTGCGGATGACGATCGTGCCGCTGTGGGCCACGGGCACCCGCGCCGAGAGGGCCGCGGCCGCGCGCTCACGATACGCCATCTCGATGGCCCGCAGGGCGGGAAGCGTGGAGGCGAGATCCGCGCGATACGCGATGAACCACTCCACGGCGCCGGCCGCAAACCCGCCCTCGGCGTCTACCCACACGGCGCGCGGCGTCGCGCCGACGCCGTGCAGCATCGCCAACCGGAGGCGCTGCAGTCCTCGCGCGCTTGGCAGCATGGTGTCGACCGCGATCTCCAGCCGCGTCACACTGGCGGACGGGAGCGCCGGCGCACGGAGCCCAGGTTGCGCGAGCAGGTGACGCACCTGTAGGGCAAGGTCGAACGGCGTCGCATTGCCCAACGCGAAGAATCCACCTCTGCGGGCCATGCTGCGCTCGGCGCCGCTGCGCATGAACGTGACGGAATCGCCCACGATGCGATACCGCTCGGTCGCTGCGCTCACGACGCCCTCGCGCGTCATGGGCCGGTACTCGCCTGCGACAATGTTGCCGCTTGCATCCACGCCGTAGCGTGCCTGTAGCCAACGACCGCGTTGGCGGTCCACGTGCGCGTAGGTGACGACGATCGAGTCGGCGTCCCGGACGACCCGCATCTCGCCGGCCGGGCGGCCGTGGTTCGTGATGGGGTACACGACCGTGTCGGCCGCGACGGCGAGCAGGAGGGCGAGCAGCATGAACGAGATCTCCGCGAGGGGGCGCGAGCGCGCGTGGCACGCTCTGGACTGCGCGAATGTGGCGCCTCGCGGCGTGGCGCGGAAGCGGGGGCCGCGATACGCTTGAACATCATGCGTGCACTCTTCGCTGCGATATTCTGCGTGGCGGCCGCGACCGGCTGCCGTCGCTCCCTCGACGCCGATGCCCAGGCACTCGCGTCGCCCCAGCCAACGTTCACGCCCGGGCTCGTGACCGTCGAGACCGTCGCCCGTGGCCTCGAGCATCCTTGGGGCCTGGACTTCCTGCCCGACGGCCGCATGGTCGTCAGCGAGCGTCCCGGTCGCCTGCGCCTCGTCGGCCGCGACGGTGCGCTCTCCGCGCCGCTCGCAGGTCTCCCCGCCGTACAGGCCCGCGGGCAAGGCGGCCTGCTGGATGTCGCCGTGGATCCGGACTTCGCGCAGACGGGCTTGGTCTATTTCACCTTCGCCGAGCCCGGGGCGGGTGGCGCCGGCACCAGTGCGGCGCGAGCGCGGCTGACCGACACCGCGCTCGTGGACGTCCAAGTCATCTACCGGCAGCGCCCCAAACTCGAAGGCGCCGGGCACTTTGGCTCGCGCATCGTCTTCGCGCGCGACGGGGCGCTGTTCATCACGCAGGGCGATCGCCAAGCGTATCGCGAGCGCGCGCAGGACCTCACGCAGGGCATGGGTAAGATCGTGCGCGTGAACCGCGACGGGACCATTCCCAGCGACAATCCGTTCGTCGGCCACGCGAGTGCGCAACCGGAGATCTGGTCCTACGGTCACCGGAACCTGCAGGGCGCAACGCTGCATCCCGAAACGGGGCAGCTCTGGACGGTCGAGCACGGCGCGCGCGGCGGCGACGAGCTCAATCACCCCGAGGCGGGCAAGAACTACGGCTGGCCGGTGATCACCTATGGCCGCGATTACTCGGGACTGCCAATCGGCGAAGGCACGGCTCGCGAGGGCATGGAGCAACCAGTCTACTTCTGGGATCCAGTGATCGCGCCGAGCGGAATGACGTTCTACACGGGCAGCCGCTACGAGGGATGGACCGGCAGCTTGTTCATCGGATCGTTGAATCCCGGCGGCCTCGTGCGACTCACGCTCGAGAACGGGCGCGTGACGAGCGAGCAGCGCGTGCTCGGCGAGTTGCGCGAACGCATCCGCGACGTCGTGCAGGGCCCGGACGGATACCTCTACCTGCTGACGGATAGCCCCGAGGGGCGCATCCTGCGCGTGGTGCCGGCGGCGCGCTGAGCGCGCCGCCGCGGGGCGACTACATCAGCAGCAGCGTCGCCAGCCCGAGCAGCATGCCCATGGACGCAACATCCGTGGCGGTGGTGAGGAAGATGCTCGAGGCCGTCGCCGGATCCGCGCCGACGCGCTGCAGCGTGAGCGGAATCAAGGCGCCACTGATCCCGCTGATCACGCAGGAGCCCATCATCGCGAACACGACGATGCCGGCCAAGCTGAGCGCATTGGGATTGCCCTGCGCACGCGCGACGAAGAACATGCCGGCACCGGCCACCAAGCCGACGAGGAATCCGTTGAGCACGCCGAGGAGCGCTTCCTTGGCGACGAGGCTCTTGCCCGCGCCCTTGTCGAGTTCGCCGAGCGTCATGCCGCGGAGCGTCACCGCCAAGGCCTGACATCCGGTGTTGCCGCTCTGTCCGGCGAGCACAGGCAGGAACAGCGCCAGGATGACCATCTGGTCGAGCGTCTCTTGGAAGAAGCCGACGACGCCGGCCGCAAGGAACGCGGTCAACAGGTTGAGCTGCAGCCAGGGATGCCGGAACTTGAGCGAGCGTGGCCACGGGGTGAGCAGACGCTCCTCATCATTGACGCCGACCATTTGGCCCGGCTGGGCCGAGATCTCGACGGCCTGTTCCTGGAACATCGCGCTGCCACGGACCTGGCCGAGAAAGCGTCCGACGTCGTCCACGACCGGATACACGGGATAATGCCGGTGCACCACCAGCCGCATCGCATCGTCGAGCTGCTGGGCCGGCTGCAGCGCGAAGACATCCTTCAGCATCACGTCGGCGAGGATCGCCGCGTCGTCCGCGGCGAGCAGGTCGCGCATGGTGCAGACGCCCACGAGGCGGCGTTCCTTGTCGAGCACGAATGCATACGTGAAGAACGTCGTGCGCGGAATCGCGCGCACGCGCTCCGACGCGGCGCCAACCGTGTCGTCAGGGTGGAACGTCAGCGGCGGGTTCTCCATCAGGCGGCCGACGCTTCCCTCCGGGAACGAGAGGTTGAGCGACCACTGCTTGGTGACGCCCTCGGGCGCCATCGCAAAGAGCGAGTCGCGCTTCGCGTCCTCTAGCTCGGGGATGATGTCACCCGCGACGGATGGATTGATTGCCTGCAGCACCTCCGCGGCGACACTCGGCTCCAGTTCCTCGAGCGCATCGGCCGCCTCGGCCGGGCCCAGGGATTCGATCGAGCGCTTCAGCTGCTCGGAGGTCAGGACTTTCTTTCGGGACTTGCGACCGTCGGCCACGGCGAGACTCCTGCGGGGGCGGAGGGAAATCGGATGCGCAGGAAGATGCGCCTCGGCGGCGTCGGGCACCAGTTGGCGGCGCGCGCCGGTCGGGGCAAGTTCAGGGAGCCGCTGAACGCTCCTGCCGCCACCCGCGTAGGGACGGCGTGGTCTCCACCCTCCAACGGATACTCCGATGCGCGCTTCGCTCCTCGCATTGACGCTCTTCGCCGCGCCGCTGGCCGCCCAGATGGGCGGCGGTGGCGGTGCCGCGCCGCAAGGCCCGCGCGACACGACGCGGAAGGTCCTCACCATTCCCGGCCAGCGCGACGGCAACTCGATGTTCGCGCTCTCGAACTACCCCGAGATGCGTCCGCGGCAGTGGGGCGTGATGGACTTCGCGCACTATCACACGACGGCCGAGCTCAACTACTGGATGCAGCGCTGGGCCCGCGAGAAGCCTGAGCTCGTCGAACTGGTACAGGTGGGTACGTCGTTCGGCGGGCAGCCCATCTGGCAGATGATCGTGACCAACAAGTCCACCGGCAAGCATACGGACAAGCCGGCGGCGTTCTTCGAAGGCGGCCGGCACTCCGGTGAGATCACGTCGAGCGAGAGCGTGCTCTACCTCGCGTGGCATGTCCTCGAGAACTACGGCAAGGACGCGAACATCACGCGCCTGCTGGACCAGTCGGTGCTGTACCTGCGCCCGAACAACAATCCGGACGGCGCGGACATGTACAAGCTCACGGCGCAGGCGAACCGCAGCAGCGTGCGACCGGTCGACAATGACTTCGACGGTCTCCTCGACGAGGACGCGGGCGAAGATCTCGATGGCGACGGCTTCGTGCGGCAGATGCGTCGCTTCGTCGGCGCCGGCAACGGCACCCACGTCGTGGATTCGCTCGATCCCAAGGGTCGCTTGATGCGCCAGGTCGGGCAGGGACGCGGGGACTATCTCGTGTATCCCGAGGGCATCGATAATGACAAGGACGGTCGCTACAACGAAGACGGCGTCGGCGGCCTCGACCTGCACCGCAACTACCCGTACAACTGGCGGCCGATGGCCGAGGCCACGGGCCGCGGCAACACGCAGTTCGGCGCCGGTGAGTACCCGCTCTCCGAGCCGGAGACGCGTGCGGTGTTCCTCTGGCAGGTCACGCATCCGAACATCAGCGTCACGAACTCGATGGACACCTCGGTGCCGATGCACCTGCGCGGTCCCAGCACCTGCCTCGAGCGCGAGTGCGTGTTCCCCTCGGACCTCAAGCTGCTCCAGCACTACGACTCGGTCGGCAACTCGCTCACCAACTACGGCCTCGCCGGCGACGTGTACTGGACCTACGGCACGCGCGGCCAGCCGCGTGGGCAGGAGCGCCCCGAGCCGCTGTTCGGGCATGGACCGGACTTCGGCTACTTCCAGATGGGTCAGGTGTGGTACGGGGATGAGCTCTGGAACGGCGGACGAGAGCGCGACTACAACAACGACGGCCGCATCGACCAGTACGAAGTGCTGCGCTACAACGACGAGCGCTTCGGCGGCCGCGGCTATCAGGCGTGGACCAAGGTCATGCATCCCGACCTTGGCGAGGTCGAAGTCGGCGGCATGGACCCGAAGTTCTGGGCGCAGAACCCGCCGGCCGAGGATCTCGAGCGCTGGGCCAAGAACCAGGCGATGTTCAACCTGAACATGGCGATGGACCTCCCGAAGGTGGAGATCACCAACGTGGCCGTCGCGCGCGTGCGCGGCACGCCGGCGGACTCCGCGACGCACGAGGTGCGCGTCACGGTGCGCAACACGGGTCGCATCCCGACGGCGCTCGAGCAGGCGAAGCGCGTGCACATCGTGCGGCCGGACGCGCTGACCATCGAAGGCGGTGGTCTGCGGACGATCGGACCGCGCGTGCAGGAGTTCTGGCTCGGCGGCTATGAGACGAAGGTCGTGACCGTGCGCGTCCGCGCCCCGCAGGGCCAGCAGGTCAACGCGAATGCCCGCCTGACGAGCACGCGCGGCGGCATCGCCGACCGCGCGGTGAGCATCGCGCCCTAACGCGGCAGGCGCTCGTCGAGCCAACGCCCGAGTCGCGCGAATACCGGCGCGGCTCGGGCGCCTTCGTTGAAGATCTCGTGATAGAGATCAGGAAAGCACTGGGCTTCGACCGTGCCTGGGGCCGCGGTGGCGGCGAAGGCCGCAGACCCCGCGGGATTGACCAGCCGATCCTCGCCGCCGTAGAGGAGCAGCGTCGCGGTGTCCCACTTGGCGGCGGCGGTCCGCGCCGTCACGCCGGCATCGAGGATCGCCTGCGCCAACCGCGCGGACACGCGGTCGTGCACGAGCGGATCGTCGAGATAGGCCTGCACCGTTGCGGGATCGTGCGCGATGCCTGCGGCGTCGAGGCCGTTGGCCAGCGCGAGGTCCGGCATCAGGCGGATGCCGATTGCAAGCTGCAGCTTCTGGAACGCGGAAAGTCGCGCTTGTAGCGCCGGGCTCGAGAGCACGACGAGATCGGCCGCCCGCACGCGACGGGCCACGAAGTCCGCGACGACCGCTCCGCCCATGGAATGCCCGAGCAGGATGAACGGCGTGGTCGCGGAGCGCACGGCATTCACCGCGAGCGCGAGATCGTCGAACAGCGCCCGGCTGTGGCCGATCACGCCGCGCGGGCCTTCGGACCGTCCGTGCCCGCGGTGGTCATAGCCCACGCAGCGGATGCCGCGCTCGGCGAACCAGGCGGCCACGTGGGCGTAGCGACCACCGTGCTCGCCAAGCCCGTGGACGATCAGGACAGTGGCCCGGGTGCCGTCGCCCGGCCAGCGATGGAGATGGAGCCGCAGGCCATCGGCCGTACGCAGGGAATCGGGAAGCGTCGTCACGGGTAGATTAAGGAGACGAGGAACGATAGACCCGCGCCGAGCACTTTGCGAGCATGATGCGCCGTACCGTGGCAGTTGTCCTGATGCTGTTGGCCGCCGTCCCCGCCGCGTCTCGCGCGCAGGGGCCGGCGGTCGATTCGCTCGCGCCGCGGGAACTCGTGGTCGTACTGCACGGCATGGGCCGCACCGCGCGTTCCATGCGGCCCGTCGAGACGGCGCTGCGAGCGGCCGGCTATGATGTGCTGAACATCGGGTACTCGAGCTACTGCTGCAGCATCCCGGAGCTCGGCGAGGCCGTGCAACGCGAGATCGCCGCCAAGCGCGAGCCGCGCCATGTGCGCGTCCACTTCGTCGGGCACTCGCTGGGCAACATCATCGCGCGCTGGGTGATCGCCCAGGACGATGCGCCCGCAGGCGTCGGCCGGCTCGTGATGCTCGCGCCGCCCAATCAGGGCGCCCAGATGGCCAACCGCTTCTCCACCGTCGCGGGATGGCTGCTGGAGCCGATCGACGAGCTGCGACAGGACTCCACCGCGACGGTGCGGCGCCTGCCGCCCACACCAGCGGGTGTCGAAGTCGGCGTCATCGCCGGGCGCGATGACAGCACGGTGCGCATCGAGGAGACGCATCTCGCGGGCGAGACGGCGCACATCGTCGTGAAGGGCAACCACACCTTCATCATGCGGGAGCCCGAGGTGCAGCGACTCACCGTGGAGTTCCTCCGTAACGGTCGGTTCACGCCATGAGCGCTGCGGACGGTCCCATCCTCGTCTACGACGGCGACTGCGGGTTCTGCACGCGGTCAGTGCAGTTCGTGTTGCAGCGCGATTCGCGCGGCAACGCGCGATTCGCGGCCCGCGATGGCATCGCTGGGCGCGCCGTGCGCGAGCGGCATCCGCAGCTCAAGGACGTCGAGTCGCTGCTGTGGGTCGAGCACCGTGATGGGCGCGAGCAGGTGTTCATCTACTCCGACGCTGTGCTCGAGACGGCGCGCTATCTGGGCGGCGTGTACGCGGCGCTCGCCGTGGTCGGACGCCTGGTGCCCCGCATCCTGCGCGATCCGGCCTACAAGCTGATTGCGAAGCTGCGCAAGCGCATCATGGGTGGCGCGGCGGCCTGCCACCTGCCGGCGCCGCATGAGTTGGCGCGGATGCTGCCCTGACTCAGCGCAGCGCGGCGTAGTCGTCCGGCGTATCCACGTCCTGCAGCGCATCGACTGGCCAATCGTGCATGCGCGCCTCGGCCTGATGTGCACGCACCACCGCCTTGCCACAGCCCTCGCCGTGCCAAGCGAGCAACTCCGGCCAAAGCGCACGCCGGAACACCAGCGGCGGAGCCAGCACGTCGCCGTAGCGCGAGACGCCGAGTGGCGCGGTGCCTTCACGCATTCCCGCGAGCACGGCGCTGAGCATCGGCGTCGTGACCTGCACCATGTCGGCCAGCATCACCACGGCGGCGTCCACGTCGTCTGGTAACGCTCGTAGCCCGGCATGCAACGAGGCGCTGGTGGGGCCGGTGGGCTCGGCCGATGTCGCAAAGGCCACGTCGAGCGGCGCGAGCGCCTCGCGCACGCGTGCGGCATCATGGCCCGTGACCACCACGATTGGATCGCAGCCGGCGTCGCGCACGCGCCGCACCGTGCGGTGCACCATCGCTTCGCCCTCGATCGGCAGCAGCAGCTTGTTGCGTCCCATGCGTGTCGAGGCGCCTGCGGCAAGCACCACCGCGCCGATGCGCAGCATCACGGCTGCTCCATGGCGTGAATCGGTGCCCGCCGCTCGCGCAGGGACCGCGGCCGGCGCCCGCTGCGTACGGCGAGCATCTCAGCCACCACACTGAGCGCCACCTGTTCCGCGCCATCCGTGCCGATGTCGAGACCCACGGGGCCAAACACGCGAGACTCATCGACCGGGCCCTCGGCGCGGAGCAGACCGAGGATGCGCTCCGTGCGCTGCCGCGGCCCCAGCACGCCCACGTATCGCGCGGGACTGCGCAACAGCGCGCGTAGGTAGTCCACGTCGTCCGCGAAGTTGTGGGTCATGACGACGGCGAAGTCGTCGGCGCCGAGGACGATGCGCTCGGCAAGCTGCGCCGCCTCGGCCTCCACGAGCCGCATCGGCGTCGGGAAGCGCTCCGGCGTCAGCAGGCCCGGCCGCCGGTCTGCCACGACGACGCGGAAGCCGACGGACGCGGCCAACCGAGCGAGGTGTGCGGCGTCGTCACCCGCGCTCACGACGACGAGGCGCGGAGGCGGCAGGAGCACGTCCACGAACTGCTGTCCGCGTAACTCAGAGTCCTGACGCGCGGCGTCAACGTTACGTCCGTCCAGCGGCCGGCATTCACGCGCACCGGTCACGAGGTCCGTGGTCACGACATGCGCACGCTCGGCCGCCAGCAGTGCCCGCTCCGCGTCGCGCGCGTCACGCACGGGTTCCACGTACAACTCGACGACCCCTTCGCAGCCGACGCCCAGATCCCACGCCTGAATCTCGTCGGCGCTGCCACAATACTCGCGTCGCTCCGGCACGCCCGTGCGGATCACGCGCAGGGCGACCTCGCGCACGTCGCCCTCGAGGCAGCCGCCGCTCACGTTACCCTCGTGTCGCCCGTCCGCCGCGACGACGAGCTTTGCGCCCTCGTGACGATACGCCGATCCTTGCACGCGAATCACCGTCGCCAGCGCGCAGGGAATGCCCGCCGCCCGCCACTCGGCGAGGCGGTCGAGCACTTGGCGCGTCTCCAGCCACTGCTTCACGTCAGCTCCACTTCAGGTCGTGCTTGCTAAGCGGCAGCGAACGGATGCGCTTCCCGGTGGCCGCGAAGATCGCGTTGGTCAACGCCGGGATCACCGGCGGCAGCGCCGGTTCGCCCATGCCCGTGGGCGGGAAGTCCGTGCTGCGGAACTGCACCTCCACCGGCGGAACCCCGCGCATGCGGATCAGCGGGAAGTCATTGAAGTTCGCCTGCTTCGTGGCGCCGCCCTCGATGGTGATCTCCTGGGCCAGCGCCTCGCTGATGCCGTCTAGCACTGAGCCGCGCACCTGGTTGAGCGCGCCGCTGGGATTGATGATCACGCTGCCCACGTCACCGGCCACCCACACCTTGTCCACGGTGAGCGTTCCGTTGCGCGCAACCGTCGCCTGCACGACTTCCGCGAAATAGCCACGATGGCTGAAGTGGAAGGCGACGCCCATGCCGGTGCCGCGCGGCAACGTCGTCTTGCCCCAGCCCGACATCTCGGCGACGAGGTCGAGGACGCCACGCATGCGCGCCGCGTCCATGAACTGCGGGCGCGGTCCGTTCCCACTCGGCGGCGGTGGCGGCGCGAACTGCGCGAGCATCTCGCGCCGGAACTCGACCGGATCCTTCTTGGCCGCATGTGCGAGCTCGTCAATGAAGCTCTGGTAGACGAAGGCGATCGCGTTGCTCGTCGGCGCCCGCAGGAAGCCCGTGGGCACGCCCAGCGGCATCGTGGACGCCGCAAGGCGGAAGTTCGGCACGAAACCCGCGGGGAACTCCGAGACACCGATCCCCGCGGCCGCGGCGAAGCCATTGCCTTCGCCGAAGGACACGAAGTGGTTGTCCCATGCCACGAGCTTGCCCTGCGCATCCACGGCGCCGCGCAGCTTGTGGTAGCCGGCCGGCCGGTAGAAGTCGTGCTGGATGTCGTCCTCGCGCGTCCACACCAGCTTCACCGGCGCGCCGACCTGCTTGGAGATGGCTGCGGCCTCGACCATGTAATCGTTGTTGAGCCGCCGACCGAAGCCGCCGCCCGACCGGACGATGTGGATCGTGATGTTCGCTGCGTCTACGCCCAGCGTGTTCGCGCAGAGCGTGCGCCCCGACTGCGGATTCTGCGTCGGCGCCCAGATCTCCAGCTTCCCGTCGCTGAAGTGCGCGGTGCAGTTCATCGGCTCCAACGAGGCATGCGCGAGGAACGGATACTCGTACTCGGCCTCGACCACGGCTGCCCCTTGCAGCGCTGTGGCTGCGTCGCCCATCGCGAACAGCGTGCGTTGCGGTTCGCCCGCGAGAAACTCGGTGGCCTTCGCGCGGAACGCGGCGCTCGACTGCTGCGCCGTGGGGTGCTCGGCCCACGTCACGCGCAGCGCATTGCGCGCCACGAGCGCGTTCCAGTAGGTATCCGCGACGATGGCGACGCCCGGCAGCAGACCCGCGAGCTGCGTGCCACCCTCGATGACGAAGGCATCCTTCACGCCGCGCATCCGCTTGATGGCGTCAAGATTCGCCGAGGCGACGCGCGCGCCGAACACGGGGGCCTTCACGTATTGCGCGTGCAGCATGCCCGGCACCGTGACGTCAATGCCGAACAGCGGCTGGCCGCGCACGATCTTCGGGTTGTCCACGCCGGGAATCGGTTTGCCGATGATGCGGTACTCACTCGGCGCCTTCATGCGCAGCGTTGCGGCATCGGGGGCTGGCAGCGTGGCGGCGGTGGCGGCGAGCTCGCCGTAGCTGGCGCTGCGCCCTGAGGCTTGGTGTCGTACGCGGCCGTCGCCGGTGGTGCTGCACTCGCTCTCCGGCACGTTCCAGGTCTTGGCGGCGGCGGCGATCATCAGCACGCGGCCTGCGGCACCGGCGCGGCGCAAGGGCTCCCAGTTTGTGGGTGTCGCCGTGCTACCGCCGGCCACCTGCGGGCCGTACTTCGCAGGGTCAGAGTCCGCCTGCTCGATCGTGATGCGCTCCCACGCGACGTCCAGTTCCTCGGCGATCAGCTGCGGCATCGAGGTCTTCACGCCTTGGCCGATCTCGGGGTTCTTCGCGATGATCGTGATGCTGCCGTCCGCCGCGATGCGAATGAACGCATTCGGCATGTAGTCGGCGTCGGTATCCAACAGCGTGCCCTGTGCATCACGGGCTCGAAACTGCAGCGACGTCCCGATCAACAGTCCGCCGCCGGCGATGCCGGAGATGCGGAGAAACTCGCGGCGCTCCATCGCGGCGCTCATCGGGCCTCCTGCGCGACATCGGCGCTGTGCGCGTCTGCCGCAGCACCGGCGTCGTCATTGTTCGCCGCAATCGCCGCCGCGCGGTGGATGCCCTCGCGGATGCGATGGTAGGTCGCACAGCGGCAGAGATTGCCGTTCATGGCGCGGTCGATGTCCGCGTCGGAGGGCCGAGGGGTGCGCCGCAGCAGCGCCGCGGCCGTCATGATCTGCCCGGCCTGGCAGTAGCCGCACTGCGCCACGTCCAGCTCCTGCCACGCCACCTGCAGCGGATGCGTGCCGTCCGTGGACAGCCCTTCGATCGTCACCACCGTCGCATTCGGGATCGCGCTCACGGGCAGGTTGCAGGACCGCACGGCGTTACCGTTCACGTGCACCGTGCAGGCACCGCACTGGCCGATGCCGCAGCCGAACTTGGGACCCTTGAGGTCCAGCGTCTCGCGCAGGGCCCAGAGCAACGGCATGTCGTCGGGCACGTCGAGTGTACGGCGTGTCCCATTGACGGTGAGCGTGACCGGCATTGGCCTTCCGGGAAAAGGGGAGGAATGCAACTTGGGGTGTGCGTTGCGGGGCCGCAACGCGTGCGACCGCGCACAACCATAGAGTACGTTTCTGGGGCGCGGAGGGTTGCCCCGACCCGCCGTCCTGACGGAATCCAGACAATGCCGCATCGCCCGAGCTGCACGCCATGAGTTGGACCGTACTCCGCGACCTGCCCGGCTGGTGGGCCTACGCTGCGGGCGCCGTCGTGCTGGCGTTCAACCTCGCGGCCACGGGCCACGTGCTGGTGAACAAGCGCGACGTGCGCGCCGCCATCTCGTGGACGGGTGTCATCTGGCTCGTGCCGGTGATCGGCTCCGTGCTCTATGCCATGCTCGGTCTCAACCGGATTCGCCGCCGCGCCGCTGAGCTGCAACGCGCGCGGCGCCGCATGACGCCCGCCACGCCACGCGATACGGCAATCGCGCGCGTGAGCGCGGAGTCCTCGGTGCCCGACGCCTTCAAGCCGATGGCCCGCCTCGGCGAGACGATGAGCGGCCGGCCGCTCCTCACGGGCAACAAGATCCAGCCGCTGCACAACGGCGACGAGGCATACCCGGCCATGCTCGAGGCCATCGAGTCGGCGCGTAGCTCCATCGCGCTCTCGAGCTACATCTTCGGTGAGGACGCCGCCGGACGGCCATTCATCGACGCCCTCGGCCGCGCGGCCGCACGCGGCGTGCAGGTGCGCGTGCTCGTCGATGGCGTCGGCGCGCGCTATACCTGGCCGCCGGTGCACCTCGCGCTGCGCAGGGCGGGCGTGACGGCGGAGCTGTTCCTGCCGCGGGTGCGCGACGCGGGCCTCGGCTTCTTCAACCTGCGCACGCACCGCAAGGTCCTCACCGTCGATGGCCGCATCGGGTTCTGCGGTGGCATCAACATCCAGGCGCGCAACATCCACCGGGACAACCCGCCGAAGAAGGTCCGCGACCTCCACTTCCGGCTCGAGGGTCCGATCGTCGCGCAGTTGCAGGAAGTGTTCGCCGAGGACTGGGCGTTCATGACGCGTGAGGTGCTGGACGGCCCCGAGTGGTATCCGCGGCTGCTGCCGGCCGGCGATACCACCGCGCGAGCCTTCACCGACGGCCCCGACGGCGATCTCGAGATCCTGCGCACCGTCCTGCTGGGCGCCCTGAGCTCGGCGCGCGAGTCGGTGCGCATCGTGACGCCCTACTTCCTGCCCGACCAAGGCCTCATCTCCGCGCTCACCGTGGCGGCGCTGCGTGGCGTGCGCGTGGATATCGTGCTGCCGGCGCAGGTGAACATCCCGCTCGTGCAATGGGCGGCCACGGCGCAGCTGTGGCAGGTGCTGCGCCCCGGCTGTCGCGTGCACCTCACGCCCTTGCCCTTCGACCATACCAAATTGATGGTGGTGGATCGCAGCTGGGTGTTGTTCGGGTCCTCCAATTGGGATCCGCGCTCGCTGCGCCTCAACTTCGAACTCGACGTGGAGTGCTTCGACCCGCGGCTCGCCGAGCGCCTGGACGAGGAGGTGCGTACACGGATTGCGCTGGCCACGGAACTGACGTTGCAGGACGTGGATTCGCGTCCCGCATGGAAGAAGCTCGGCCACGGTCTTGCCCGCTTGCTCTCGCCCTACCTCTGACATGACTGCACCCCGCGTCCGCGACACGCTCCTGAAGGTGCTCACGATCCAAGCGATCACCCTCGCGCTGCTCTGGCTGCTGCAGCGCCGCTACGGGGGCTGACGATGCACTGGATAAATTGGGTAGTCGTGGTGGCGTACTTGGCCTGGGTCGTCGGCGACGGCCTTCGCCGTTCGCGCGGCGCCACGAACCTCGAGGGCTACTTCCTTGCCGGTCGCTCGCTGCCCTGGTGGGCGGTGGGACTCTCCGTCATGGCCACGCAGCTGTCGGCCATCACGCTGATCGGCACGACGGGGCAGGGAGCCACCGACGGGCTACGGTTCGTGCAGTTCTACTTCGGGCTGCCGATCGCGATGGTGATTCTCGGCGTGACGCTCGTGCCGTTTCTGCACGGCGCCAAGGTGTACACGGCTTATGAGTATCTCGAGCGGCGCTTCAATCCGGCGACGCGGTCGCTGACGAGCCTTCTGTTCCTGCTCTCGCGCGGCATGTCGTGCGGGACGATCATCGCCGCGCCGTCGGTGGTGTTCTCGGCGGTGCTCGGCATCGATCTCTGGACATCCGTGGCGATCATCGGCGTGCCGACCGTGCTCTACACGGTCATCGGCGGCGTGGGGGCCGTCACCTGGGCCGACGTGAAGCAGATGTTCGTGATCATCGCCGCGGTGCTCGCCATCTGCGTCGTGATCATCGCGCAGCTTCCCCTGCCGGTCGATGACGCGCTGCGGCTCGCGGGTGCCACGGGACGCCTCAAGACCTTCGATTTCTCGTTCAACCTCACGGACACCTACACGTTCTGGTCGGGCATCATCGGCGGCACGTTCCTGATGCTCTCGTACTTCGGCACGGACCAGTCGCAGGTGCAGCGCTACCTCGCGGCCAAGTCGGTGGACCAGGCACGCAGTTCCTTGCTGATGAGCGCCTACTGGAAGATCCCGCTCCAGGCGCTGATCCTGTTGCTCGGCGTGGGTGTGTTCCTGTTCTATGTGTTCAAGCCGGCGCCGTTGCTGTTCAATCCCACGCAGGACCGTGCGGCTCGCGCGGCGGTGCCCGCGACGTTCGATTCGCTCGACGCCCGCTATGCCATCGCGACGGCCAGCCGCCAGGTGGCCGCCGAGTCCCGCGATGCTGCGGCGTTCGCGGCGGCTGACGCCGAGGTCAACGCCGTGCGTCGCGACGCGCTGGCGACGGCGCAGCAGGCGATCGGCCAGCCCACGCGCGACGTGAACTACATCATCCCGCGCTTCGTGCTCGACCATTTGCCGATCGGCCTCGCGGGACTGTTCCTCGCCGCCATCCTCGCAGCGGCGATGTCGAGCATCGCGGCCGAACTCAACTCCTTGGCCACCGCCACCACGGTGGACTTCTACCAGCGTTGGGTTAACCCCAAGGCCGCGGACGCGCAGGCCCTCAAGGTCGGCAAGCTCTCGACGATGCTCTGGGGCATCTTCGCCTGCGCCGTGGCTGGCTACGCGGCCACGCTGGGCTCACTCATCGAAGTGGTGAACCGCTTCGGATCGTTCTTCTATGGATCGATCCTTGGTGTCTTCCTCTTGGCGATGATTCCCCGCGCGCGCGGTGTCGGTGCCTTCGTCGGGCTGATCGCCGGCATGGCCTCGGTGGCCGCCGTGAGCACCTGGGCACCGCAGGTGAGCTTCCTCTGGCACAACGTGATCGGCGCCGTGGGCGTGGTGGCAGTCGGCATGCTCGTCAGTCTGTTCGAACGCGCGCCAACGGCTGCCGCGCGTTGAATCCGCATGCAGCGCGGCCGGCATAAGCCGCGCATGCCCTGCATAGGATTGCGAATCACGGCGCGGCACGCCGCCGCCGTGTAGCATCCGGACATGACTCAAGTCCGCATCATCGGTGTCCCCATGGACCTCGGCGCCTCGCGCCGCGGCGTGGATATGGGCCCCTCCGCCGTCCGCTACACGGATCTCCGCGAACGCCTCGTCAAACTCGGCCACGACGTGGACGATATCGGCAACGTGCCGGTGCCGCTGCGCGAAGATGCCGCGCGCGGCGCCCAGCGCGGCGCGCGCTACCTCGGGGCCATCGTGGACGTCTGCGCATCGGTGGCGTCCGCGACGCGCGCAGCGCTCGAGGCCGGACGCGTGCCGGTGGTGCTGGGCGGCGATCACGCGTTGGCCGCTGGCTCGATCGCCGGCGCCGCTGCCCACTTCGCCGCCAAGGCGCAGCGCATCGGCGCCCTGTGGATTGACGCGCATGGCGACCTCAATACGCCCGCCACGTCCAAGAGCGGCAACGTGCATGGCATGCCGCTCGCCGCGTTGCTCGGCTACGGCGACAAGGCCATGGTTGAATTGGCCGGAGCCGCGCCCGCACTGCGCACCAGCGATCTCTCACTCGTCGGTCTGCGCGATCTCGACGCCGCCGAGCGTACGCACATCAAGAAGTGGAAGCTCTCGGCGTTCACCATGCGCGCGCTAGACGAACGCGGGGTGCGCAGTGTGCTCGAAGAGGCCATCGCGGTCGCGACGCGCGACACCGCTGGGCTCTGGGTGTCCTTCGATATGGACGTCATTGACCCGGAGGAGGCGCCGGGTGTCGGCACCGCGGTGCCGGGCGGCATGACGTATCGCGAAGCGCACCTCGCCATGGAGATGCTCGCCGACACCGGCAAGCTCGTCGGTCTCGACATGGTGGAGGTGAACCCCGTGCTCGACGAACGCAACCGGACGGCTGAGATCGCCTGCGAGCTCATTTGCTCCGCGCTCGGCAAGCGCATTCTCTGAGGCTCTCGTGACGATTCGCTACACGCCCCCCGACTTCTCGGTCGCCAAGTTCGCCAAGGCACCTGCCGCTCGCACCGTCACTGTAGAGCGCGACGGCGTACTGCCCGATGGCTTCTTCGCCACGACCAACCTGCCGACGTACGTGAAGAACGCCGACGGTACATGGACGCTACCGCGCGAACCGCGGATGGACGGCGTGCTGGTGCGCGGCGGCGACGGACAATGGTGGGTGCGCGAAGGGCGTCGCGTGAAAGCCGGCGATGCGGTGGTCGTCGGCAGCGCGGAGGACGGCAGTGAGGGCGTGCTCGTGCACGCGCGCGGGTTCCAGGCCGAGGCGGGGCCCGACGGCGACTTCCATTTCATGAGCAGCACCGTCAGTCGCGAGAAGCCGATTGACTATGCGCAGATCGCCCGCATGCTCGTGGACGAGAAGCGCCGCGGCGGCTACGTCCTCTGGGTGACCGGCCCGGCGTTGGTGCACTCGCGCGCCCGCGACAACCTCGTGTGGTTCATCCGCAACGGCTACGTGCAGGCGCTCTTGGCCGGGAATGCCGTCGCGGTGCACGACATCGAGGCGGCCACGGTCGGCACCACGCTCGGGATGACCAGCGAGGGTGAGCCCACCGCCGGCGGGCATTCGGCGCACATGCGGGCCATCAATGCCGTGCGGCGCGCCGGCGGGATCGCGGCGGCGGTCAAGCAGGGCGTGATCACGGCCGGCATCATGCACGCCTGTGTGGTGGAGGGCGTGCCGTTCGTGCTCGGCGGCTCGATCCGCGACGACGGGCCGCTGCCCGACGTGCACACCGATGCCGTGATGGCGCAGGACGCGACCCGTGCGCACACGATCAAGGCCACCATGGCCGTCATGATCGCCACGGCGCTGCACTCGATCGCCGTGGGCAACATGCTCCCCGCGTACTACGAGGATGCGCAGGGCGAGCTGCGCGAGCTGCCGACGATTTGCGTAGACGCGAGCGAGTTCTTGGTGAGCAAGCTCAAGGACCGCGGCACGCATCAGGCCGTCGGCGTCGTGACAAACGCGCAGGACTTCATGAGCATCCTGCGCGCGGCGGTCGAGAAGGCCGTGCAGGAGTCGGACGCGGGCGCGTAGGCCCGCGTCCGACGTCGCGGCTCAGAGCGTGACCTTCGCCGCCGCCCAGGCCTCGGCGTTGCTGCTGCGGATCTTCTGCGTCGTCGTCACCACCAGCTCGTCGCCCTCGCGACGCACCGCGTAGCGATCGAGCCCGCGTTCCGCCTTCCCCTCGATGAGGCTGCCGTCGGGCTGGAAGGTGCTCTCGTGCTTCGGGCAGAAGAAGCGGTTGTTGTTCGCCTGCCAGCGCACGTTCTCGCCGCGATGCGGACACTCCAGCACGAAGGCCATCGCGGCGCCGCCGAAGCGCGCCACGATGACGTTGTTTGCGCGGTCGATTGTCGCACCGTCTGACGTGGGCAGCGGGAAGCGCAGGTCGTCGCCCGCCATGGTGCCGGTGGCGAACTGGCGCTCCAGCGCCGAAAGCCGCTCGGGCGTGGCGCCCATCGCCATCAGCGCGCCGACCGCCATGAGGCCGTGGCGCACGAAGTCGCGGCGATCATGCATCGTGCACGACTCGGGCGCGGGCTGGCAGGATTCGTCGGACTGCGGCGTCTCGGACATCGGATTCTCCTCGAAGGCGGATCGGTGCTGCTCCTAATGATACCAACGCGCGGCGCCGAGGTTTCGTTATCTGGACACGCGGCATCAGGCGAATCCTGACGCTATCCTTAGGCGTGCCAAAGCCCGCCGGTCGCGCCGCGCTCGCGTTCATCTTCGTCTCGATCGTCCTCGACATCGTCGCGTTCGGGATCGTCATCCCCGTGTTGCCGAAGCTGGTCGAGAGCTTCGTCAACAACGATGCCGCCGTGGCGGCGCGCTGGGTCGGGCTCTTCGGGACGGTGTGGGCGCTCATGCAGTTCGTCTGCGCCCCCATTCTCGGTGCGCTGTCGGATCGCTTCGGCCGCCGGCCCGTCCTGCTGCTGTCCATCGCCGGCCTCGGGCTCGACTACATCTTCATGGCGCTCGCGCCCACGCTGGGCTGGCTGTTCGTGGGCCGCGTCGTCTCCGGCATGACCGCGTCCGGCTTCGCCACGGCGTCCGCCTATATCGCCGACGTCACCGAGCCGGAAAATCGCGCGGCGGCCTTCGGCATCGTCGGCGCGGCTTGGGGATTCGGCTTCATCGTCGGCCCTGCGCTCGGCGGATTCCTCGGCGCCAATGATCCGCGACTCCCGTTCTGGGTAGCCGGTGCGCTCGCGCTGGTGAATGCGCTGTACGGAGTGTTCGTGCTGCCCGAGTCGCTCCCCGCCGACAAGCGCGCGCCCTTCTCGTGGACTCGCGCCAATCCTGTGGGGTCGCTCGCGTTCCTGCGCGAGCATCGCGAGCTGTTGCCGCTGGCGGGCGTGAGCTTCTTGTACAACCTGGGCCATACGGTGTACCCGAGCGTGTTCGTGCTCTGGGCGGGCGCGACGCTGGACTGGGGGGCTCGGGAAGTCGGCATCGCGCTGGCGGTGGTCGGTGTCGCCAACGTGATCGTGCAGGGTGGCGTCGTACGGCCGCTGGTGCGCCGACTCGGCGCTCGCACGGCGCTGGCCATCGGGGCAACGGCGGGGACGCTGGGCTTTCTGCTCTACGGGCTCACCAGCGTGCCGTGGCTGTTCTGGATCGCGGTGTTCATCTACGCGCCGGCTGGCGTGTTCAACCCGTCGTTGATGGGCGTGATGTCCAAGCGCGTCGGGCCCAGCGGGCAGGGGCGGCTGCAGGGCGCGACCTCCTCAGTGATGGGCGTGGCCGGCATGCTCGGCCCCGGACTCTTCACCCTCAGTTTCGCGGCCGCCATCAGCCCTGGCGCGCGCTGGCACCTGCCGGGACTCCCGTTCTTGATCGCGGCGTTGCTGTTCGCCACGGCGGGCGTGCTCGCGCTGCGGAGCATCCGGCCCGGTGAGGACTAGCGTTCAGCGGCCGACCTCGCCAAGCTCCAGCAGAGGACAGGGTCGGACACACTCCTACCGGGAGCTGCGGATGGCGTTCACGCCCGAGGCGCAGGCCATCTGGGACAAAGTCCCGCAGGAGACTCGCGCCAAGTTGCTCGACAGCGGCTTCTGCACGCGCTGTCTGGCTACCCGTCACTTCGATCTCACCGAGGCCGAGCTCCGGAACAAGGAACTTGCGCTCATCGGCAAGTGTGGAACCTGTGGCGCACGCGTCGTGCGCCTCGTCCAACTCAACTGACTCCGATGCGTCTGCTCGCCGCTGTCCTGTTCGCCTGTTCCGCCGCTGCCCACGCCCAAGGCAACACCCGCTGGGAGGAGATCGGCAAGACCTCCACCGGCAATCCCGTCTACGTGGACGCCCGCAGCGTGAAGGATTCGCTCGGCATGAAGGTGGCCATCGTCCGCACCGTGTACGTGGAACCGGTGAGTACGCCGCAGGGCCCCATCACCGGCTCACGCGCCCGCGCCATGTTCAATTGCGCCGAGCAGAAGGTCGCGGTGCTCGAGAACATCATCTTCCATGATGAACGTGCGAACCGCGTTTACCGCCGCAGCGCGCCGGCGCAGCCCGGCTTCGGGCCAGCCCTGCAGAGCACCTTCGCGCATGTCGCGATGCAGCACCTCTGCGCCGCATCGCGCGACTGATCAGGTGTCGTCGCGCTTGAGCGCGGGGTGCTTGTAGGCGAAGAGCAGCGCGAGCAGGCCGAACTGGATCATCGTGCCCGGCGCCAGCATCGGCGCCTCGCCCTGCAGCACGCTCATCCAGAACGCGGAACCGCTGGTGGGCTCGTTGTACTCCTCGGCGTCTTCCCGGGCGTGCTCGATGTTCTCTTCGCCATGGAAATACATGCCGAGCGCGCCCGAGAGCACCATGAGCAGCGCCAGCGTCTGGATGGCGCGCACGCTCTTGGCGCCGTGGCTCAACCAGTGGGCGAGAATCGCCACGGCCATCAGCACGCAGAGCGCGAGCGGCGCGATCTGCGACACCTCGGAATAGTGCTCGAGGAGCACGAGCTCGCCGACGAGTCCCACGCAGCCGAACAGCAGCACGGCCAGCATTCCGCGGCGAAGCAGGGGCAGTAGGTCGGCGGTCGTCATGGCGTCTCCGGGGGTCAGGGTGCGACGCGGACGGCGTCGCTACCTATTGAACGTAATCCGCCCCGTGGTCACTTTCACAGGCACCCCGCGCTCGGAGCGCCCATGAGCCGTCCGCCGAAGCTCGACGACATCGCCATCGCCACCAAGCTGCGCGGCCTGCCCGGATGGAGCCGCAGCGGCAACGCCATAACCCGCAGCTTCTCATTTGCGGGATTCCCCGACGCGGTGGCGTTTGTGGAACGCCTCGTCGAGCCGGCCGAATCGCTGGAACATCACCCGGATGTGGATCTGCGCTACAACAAGGTCATCGTGACGCTGTCCACGCACGACCAGGGCGGACTCACCGAGCTCGACTTCACGCTCGCCGCCCTCGTGGACGGCGCCGCGGGCGCGCGCTAGCGCCGCGCACTCGACGCCCGGGCGCGGCGCGGCTCAGCCGGTTGCGGCGTCAGCCCCCCGGCGGCGGGTCGATCGGGTACGCGCGACCCTCGGCGTCCAGCCGGCGGAGCTGCGCATTGCCGTTCATCGTGCGCACGCGTACCGGCGTGGTGCCCGCCCCGATTACGCCAGTGATGGTCTTGTTCAGGCGATCCCCGCCAGCCACGCCGGGAAAATCGCTCAGCACCGTGCCGTTCACTACACCCACATCGAGCGTGGCCGCGGCAGTCTCCGGGATGAACGCGTAGGCGTCGCCGTTCACCAGCTCGATGAGCACCGAGTCGCTGCCCGCGAGCGTTGTCATGCGGGCGTCAATGCTGCCGTTCACGCTCTTGGCGGACACGGGGCCGACGCTGGTCACGACGGCGATCTCGCCGTTGACGCCGCGCACCTGCACGGGTGCCGACGACGCCGAGGTTACGTCGCCGTCCACCATGACGAGATCCAGCTTCACGCCCGCCGGTACTTGTACGCGAAAGCGCACATTGGCCGGGGAGCTGCCGCCGAGCCCGAGGTTCATGCGTCCGCGGCCGATCGAGAAGCCGCTGCCATCGCTCTTGCCGTCGTAATCGTCCACCGTGCAGCGGCCCTCGCCGAACACGGCGCAGACCAACGTGCCGCCCGCCATCGGCTCGGCGCGGAACGTGACGTCCTTGGGGAGCGTCGAGTCGCCGCGCCAGGTGAGATCGGCCACCACGCGCAGCGTGTCGTCCGTGGCCGGCTCGATCTGCAGCGCGCCCGACATGTTGCGCAGCGCGAGTGTCTGGCCGGCCTGCATAGGTGCGACATACGCGAAGACCTCCGCGCGTTCACGCTCCGGCCCCGGCGCGACGTCGCCGTCGCAGGCCGCGAGGGCACACACAGCAAGCACAGCAACGGCACGAACGGACATCGGCGGCTCCGGTTGGGAAGACGTCCCAATCTACGAAGCCGCCGATGTCGCGGTTTCCAGCCTGCGGCGGCCTGAGCGCCGCGTCCGTCCCTACGGCTTCCGCAGGCGGATCTGGCCGTTCACCGTCCGCGCCCGCACCTCCGGACCGCCGTTCCCCAGCTGCGCGTCAATGCGCCGTGGGTTGATGTCGCCCGTGAAGGTGATCGGGAAGTCACTGGTCACGCGGCCGTTCGTCGTGCGCAGGCTCACGTCCGCGTTGGCGTCGGCCGGCAACGTGATCTCGATGCTGCCGTTCACGGTGTTGTAGTCCAGGCCTTCGCGTGGCAAGGCGCCGCGGGCGGTGATGGAGCCGTTCACCGTGCGTGCCTTCACGCTGTTCTCGCGCGAAGCGGCCTCGATGTCGCCGTTCACCGAATTGGCTTCCACCCAACCGCGCACCGGCTCGACCGTCACATCGCCGTTGACGGTGTTCACGTCCACGTTGGCGTACGCCGGCACGGTCACCGTGAAGTGCACCGACACGTCGTTCCGGTCGTTCCAACGGTCGCCGTCGCTGTTGCCGCGCAGGCCGGACACCTCGCAGCGATCGCTGCGGCGCCACATCGCGCAGACCACCACGTCCCCACCGGCGGCCGTCTTCGCTTCGAGCCGCACGTCGTCCGGATCGCCGCGGCGCCAGCGGATCTCCGCCCGCACCTCGACGCGATCGCCGCTGCCGCTGCGGATCTCCACGGCGCCGTTCACGTTGTGCACGTGCAGCGCGCGGCCCTCCGCCAAGCTGCCGTTCCACTCCCAGCTCTTGCTGTCCTGCGCGCGTGCGGGGGTCGCGGCGGCGACCAGCAGCAGCGCTACAGCGCCCGCAGCAAACGTCTTGCGCATCATGTGCATCGTGGTCACTCCCGGTTGTCCATCGCGCCACCGCGACGGATCGTGATGTTGCCGCTGAACGCGCCGGCTGCCACGCGCGCCCCGCCATTGCCCAACGTGAACTCCATCCGCTTGCCGCGGCCCGTGGACTGTCCGGGCTGCATCGTCAGCGGGAAGTCGCTGCTGATGCGCCCGCTGAACGTCTCGAGCTCCAGCGACGCGCCCACGCCGGCCGGCAGCGTCATCGTGATGCTGCCCGAGTGCGTGTTCATACGGTACGAGCCCGACGCGCTCAGGTTTCCTTCGTAGCTGATCGTCCCGCTCACCGCCTCGGCCCGCAGCCCGGTCAACTGGCTGCGACGGATGCGGATCCCGCCGCTCACGGTCTCGCTCGTGAGATCGCCCCTGGCATCCTCAACCTCGATGTCGGCGCTCACGCCTTCGACGGCCATGCGGCCCTGGACGTCGCGGAGGTCGATCGTGCCGCTCACCGTCTCCACGTCCAGCCGCTCGCGCGCGCCGCGCACGTCCACGCGGCCGCTGGTGGACCTTGCCACCACTTCGCCCTGCGTGGCGCGTACTTCCACGAGACCGCTCACCGTGTTGGCCGAGACGCGTGTGCCGACGGGCACCTGCACTTCGATGTAGGCCGAGCTCTGGCGCTGGTTCACCGAGCGCGTGCTGAGGGCGATGCGCCCGGGCGTCACGCTCAGCTCGAAGCGTCCGCGCTCCATCGTGGCCGTGATGCGCACGTCGCGGCGGTCGCTGCCCGTGACGCGGATCTCGCCGGACACGGCACCGAGCTGCACATGGCCGCCGCGGTCGAGCGTGAGCGTGGTGTCAACGCGGTCGCCCGAGGTTTGCGCGACGAGCGCGAGGGGAACGCCGCCGATCAGCGCGGCGGCGAGGACGGAATGACGGATGGTTCGCATGGTCAGATACCTGCCGGGAGCTGCGCAGCCCCGCGGAGGAGGGTGAGTTTGCTGGTGTAGGCGCGCGTGAACTGCTGCGCGAGGAACTGCGAGGCGGGGTCAGACGCCAGCGCCGCCCGGGCTTCGGCGATGGCCGCATCGATTACCTGGAGATTCTTCTCGAGCACCTCGACGGTGCGCGGGTCGAGCTCGCCGCGACGCTCCGTGACGATGCTCTGCAACGCGGCGATCTCGCGGTCCATCTGCGTCACGCTCGCCGTGAACGAGGCGAGGTACATCTCCGCGGCTTCGTCCGACGCTGCCTCTCGGCTCTCGGGGTTCCCGTCCGTGCCGAGGGCATCATCGGTGGGGAGCGATGCGAGGGCCGCATTGGGCCGCGTGGCCTGCGAGGTGGCGAGCCGCCAGGTCACGACCGACGTCACCGCCACCAACAACGAGGCGGCCATCGCCAAGCGCCAGCCATTGCTGCGGAGCAGCGTGAGGCGCGGCGCGGTCGCGACCGTAGGCGCCGGCGTAGCCGTCGATGGCGCGACGCCAGGCGCCGTGATCCGCGCCTCGATGCCGGCCCAGAGATCGCGCGAGGGCGTGAGCGTCGGCAGCTGCTTCGCCTCGGCGCTGATCGCCTCCAACTCGGCCCACAGCGCCTGGCAGGCGCTGCAGCTGGCGCGGTGCGCCTCGAGCTCGACGTCGTGGGTGATGGATTGGTCAGTCATCGGGTCAACATCCTCCGGAGCAACATGCGGGCACGGTGCAGCTGCGCTTTGCAACCGCCGGCGGTGACGCCGAGCATCGTGCCGATCTCTTCGTGGGTATAGCCTTCGACATCGTGCAAGACGAACACCTTGCGCGCGCCGGCCGGCAGGGCGGCGATGGCCGCCTCGAGGTCCAGCGAGAGCCCGGGCACCGGGAGCGGACGGACATCGGCGCTGCTGATGACGTCCATGTCCTCGATGCCGTCGTCCTGCTTGCTGCGGCGGCGCCCTTCGGCCTCACGGTCGTTGAGCACCACGTTCACGGCCATGCGGTGCAGCCACGTGGAGAAGGCGGATTCCCCGCGGAACGAGCCCAGCTTCTCCCAGCAGCGCACGAACACGTCCTGCGTGAGTTCCTCGGCCTTGGCCCGGTCGCCCACCATGCGGCAGCAGACCGAGAAGACGCGGTCCACGTGCAGCCGGTAGAGCCGTTCGAAGGCGCGGCGGTCGCCGTGTGCGGCGAGCGCGACGTCGTCCGAGGGACTCGGGCCGGGGGCGGGGGTGGTGGGAATCGGCAGGGGCAAGGTCATTCGGCGCCAAAGTTCATGCGCCGGATTGGATGGTTGGGGGCGGGGAAGGGTTTGAAGCCACCGGAGACTGGCTGGCGGCCATGCTGGACAGGATATTGTCCCTGACACCGCGCCTCGGCGAGAGCCGTACGGTGGGGAGCCCCCATTGGAGTCTGCCCTGTGACGTACCTGGTGACGTACCTGACGCCTGCGATGAACCAAGCGGCCCAAGCGCCGAGTCCTCCGCCGATCCCGCCGATGCCCTCGGCGCCGGGTGCCGCGACGGGCGCCCAGACCGTGACCACGGTGCGGATCGCCCCCGGGGCATCTCCGCAGGAGGCCCAGCGGGCGATCGAGAACGCGATTCAGGCCACGCAGAACGCCGTGGAAGCCACGGGCAACGCGGCCACGGCCGTGACGCAGCCGCCGCAGGTCGTGCAGGTGAGCCCGGACATCCCGCCCGAGGTGGTGCCGATCATCGGCATCATCTTCGGCAGCATCGCGCTCATGGTGATCGTGTCGCCGATCGTGCGCGGGCTCATGCGGTTCATCGAGCGGCGGCAGGACCGCAACCTCGTGCATGGGCCGGCGGTGGCGCAGCAGTTGGCGCAGCTGCAGCAGAGCATCGATACGCTGGCGATCGAGGTGGAGCGGATCAGCGAGGCGCAGCGGTACCAGAGCAAGCTGATGGCGGAGCGGGGGAAGGCGGCGCTGGGCGAAGGATCAGCACCGCGCTGAGCCGAAGCGCAGCGCTCTCGTGAGCGCTGCCCATCGCCGGGTGTTCATCGAGAAGCGCCGCGAGGGCTGAGACCACCGCATCGCGGTCCCCAGCGGACAAGGCGCGCTGCACGCAGTGCTCCGCGCCGCGACCTCGGAGCGATGCGAGCGCGCTCATGAGCCGGCTCGCGCGCGCCGACGCTTCGGAGCGCGTCGCAAGTGGCGCTGCGGCAACCCACGCGTCGAGCACCCGTCTTGCTGACCGGACCAATGCGTCCGGCACTCCAGCGGCGCCGCGGACGAGCATGCGACTCCTGCGCTGCTCCAGCCATCGGCGCAGCAACCGATGCACGGTGCGCAGCGCCTGACGGTCATGCGCGGGACCGAACGCGTCCGCGGCAGCCGTGTGCGATGCTGTGGCGCGTAGTGCCACGCGGAGTATGCGCGCCACTCGCCGCGCCGATCTCGACAGCCGCCATCGCCGCATCGCGTGCTCTCCAGCGACGAGTTCCGGCGGTCCTTCCGCCGACTGCAGCAACGCGAGGAACGCACAGCGGTCGGCCGTGGCGAAGGCGACGCGGTGCTGCGACGTTGTCGCGTCGGGCTGCGGCACGGTCGCGAGCAGTTGCTGGAGTTGCGTCGCAGCGTCGCTCACGGTGAGGGCCGCACGTCGCGCGCGCCGCTTGTGCAGCAGCCGCTGCTCGATGCGCAGGATGCGCTCGACGTCGAGGGGCAGCGCGAAGCGCGCCACGTGCACGGCCTCGCGCTGTCCCTCGCGCGCGACGCGCCCGACGCGCTGTTCGAGTCGTGCGGGCGTCCACGCGAGATCGCCGTGGACGACGGTCGCACAGCCTTGCAGCTCCACGCCCTCGGCGAGGATGTCGGTCGCGAGCAAGAGCCGGATGCCTCGCGGATCGCTCGCCGACCATGGCGGCTGCTTCGGCCCGAGCGCCGCCACGACTTCGTCCCGTGTCCACCGGCCCGCGGCAGCAATCACGCGCTGCCCGATGATCGCGACCACCCCGGGCATGTGCCGGAGCGCACGCTGCAACTCGCGCACGGTCTCGGCGTGATGGGCGAGCAGTAGCACGCGGCGCGGCGCCTCCGCGTCCAGAAGGGCGCGCAGCGCATCGGCCCGAATCGCCGTGTCCTGCGCAACGTGCACCGCGATCAGCGCGCGAATGTGACGCACCGCCGCGAGATGCCGCTCAAGGACCGCAAGCGCCTCGGACGGTGCCGCGCGGTCTGACGCTGCGGTGAGCGGCAGCGCCAACTGCGTCGCGTCGTCGCCCAAGAGCCAAGCGCTGAGCGAGTGCCGGCTCGGCCACGCGCCGTCGGCCAAGCGATCCGCCAGCGCGCGTCCGCGCTGTTCCCGTCGCCGCAGCGCGGCATCCAAGGCCGCAAGACTCGACGCCCATGCCATCGCCAAGGACACGCGCACCAACGCCGTGGCCGACGCGCCGTCGGCCGTGGGGAACGGCGCCGGCAGCGCGGCAAGCGCCGCCCCAAGCCCGGGCACGTCCGCGGCATGCTGGAGGTTCGGCAGGCGCCGCATCGTCGTGCGCTGTGAGGTCTGCGGCTCGCGGCGCAGGACCACCACGCGGTGCAACGACGCATCGTTGGCCCGGACGCTGCCGAGAAAGAGCGCCAGGAGGGCATCGCGATCGGCGACACGGTTCACGACCGGCGTCGCCGTGAGGAGCAGCAATCGCCGTCCGCGCGCGAGGGCCGCGACGCTGCGGTAGCGCTGCGTGGCTGGATTCCGCAGGTGATGTGCCTCATCCACGATGATCAACGCCGCCGCCGTCGGCACGCGTCCGCGGCTCAGTGCTTCATGGCTCTCGATCCGGATGGCGACGCCGGCCCGGGTCGCCGCGCGTTGCCACTGTGCGCGGACCGCCGCGGGCGCGATCACCAGCACATCGGGGAATCCGGCCGCCACCGCAAGCGCGATCACGGTCTTGCCGCTCCCGGGCGCGTCGGCCAGTAACGCGCCCGCGTGTGCGTCCAGCGCCTGCCGCAGACTTCGACAAGTCTCGCGTTGTGCGGAGCGTAACCGATAGCGACCGACAGTCGTAGGCGCATCGTCTTGCAGCAACGCGCGCGCCATCCGCGCGAGCACGGCCTGTGCCGCTGTCAGAGCAGTTGCCACGAGAGCAATGCCGCGACATCGGCGTGCTCCACGCCGTAGGCCTCGAGGACGCGCTCCGTGAGTGTCCAGACGTCCGGGACGCGACCGTCGGCGGCGTCCCGTCCGAGCGGCGCGAGGAGGCGCACGGCGCGCGGCCAGTCGCGCGGGAGCGGGAATCGCGCGCAGGTCCAGCCGAGGAATCGACGATAGCCGCCGCGTGCAGGCTCGGCGAGCGCGCAGAGCCAGGCCACGCCGAGCGATGAATTGAGCAGCGTGGCCAGTGCGTGCGCATCGTCGTCGCTCGGCGCGCTCACCACGTAGCAGGTGTTCAGTGGCACGGTTTGGTCGCCCGCGGGGAGGACCAACGCGCGCGGGCTGCGGCCGATGTCGCCCCAGACGACGCGTGCCCGATCATTGCGCGCGGCCTCGGTGCGGAAGAGCGCCCACCACGGTCCCCCGCGTCCGTCGCTGCGTTGTTCGAGTGCGCGTCGCCAACGGGCGAGATGTCGATGCGCGTGCGCGGGCAGTTCTCGCAGCGGCGTGCCGCGCCGATCATGGGTCCAGAGGATTGTGGCGTCCTGTGCCGATGCCACTGGGCGCCAGGGGGCCAAATGCTCGCCGCGCAGCAGGGGGCGCAGGAGATGCGGCTCGAGCCCCTCCGCTGAGGCCGACTCGCGGTCGAGCACGAACGCCTCGTTCAGACCGCACTTCACGCCGAGCTGCGGGCGTGCCAGTGGTGTGTGCGCGAGCGGCACGCCCGCCGCGCTCAAGCGATCGAAGGCCGCGCGGACCTCGGCGGGTAGGAGCATCCACGGCGCGCCCGGAGTTTCGTCGAGCGGCAGTCGCGCACGCGGCAGTGACCACGGCAGCGGGAGGTCGCTGCGGTGCGCCACGATGCGCACGTCGGTGCTGGCGTCCACCGCGGGCTGCCGACGTGCCACCAGCGCCGACGGGTACACGACGGCGTCGAATCCTGCGGCGTCTTCCCAGGTCTCTAGGAGCAACGGCGCTGCCTGTGTCGCAAGGAAGTGGCGCAGTCCGCCGCCAGCCAAGGCGCCCCAGAGCTTGGCGGGCAGCAGCAGCGCAACCGCACCACCGTGCTTCGTCAGGCGTACCGCGCGCTCGGTGAACAGCGCGGCGAGGTCCACTTGTGATGCGAAGCCTTTGCCCGCGGCTGCATCAGCGGCGCCAGCGTCCCACGCGGCGGAGCGGAACACCAGGAATCGCTCACGCAGGGCCGCCCGTTGCTCCGTGGCGATGCCGTGCGTGCGCACCCACGGCGGATTGCCCAGCGTGAGCGTGAAGCCACCATCGGCGGCGACCTGCGGAAAGTGCGTTGCGAAGGAGAACGGCAATGCGTCGCCGTGACGCAGGCCGTCGGCGACCTTCCGGCTACGGCGAATGGCCTGCTTGAGTGCGTCGAGTTGTTGCCGCGCACTGCGATCGAGCCCACGCCGCGAGCGGAACAAGTCTGGCGCGCGGGCGGCGAGGAGCAGCTCACGCCTGCGCGTCTGCAGCTGGTCGAGTCGCGCGGATTCCAGTTGGAGCGCGCGCGCACGCTCGGCGCGGTCGAGCACGGCGGCCAAGGCGCGCTTGCGCTTGCCCACGGCCCGCGAGTAGCGGAGCCGCTGCTGCTCGATGTGGCGGCTCGGTGGCAGCCAGCCGTCGTCGAACCCATGGCCCGCGAGGGCATCTCCCTCGCGCACGTTGTGATCGAGGTTCGGGAGCGGCGGGAGCGCGAGCGGGTCTTCCACCGTCTCGTCCACGACGACGGCGAGCCAGAGCCGCAGCTGGCAGAGCCACACCGCCGTGGGGTCGATGTCTACGCCGTAGATGGCGCGCGTGAGCACATCGCGGCGACGTTGGCCGATCGGGCGCAGGTCGCCCGCGGCGGCGTGGAGCCCTGCGAGGGCATCGAGGGCGTACACGAGGAACGCGCCCGATCCGCAGGCTGGATCGAGGATGCGGAAGCCGTCGAGCGCCTGCGCGAGCCGTAGGGATGCCTTCCGCGTGATGCGCTCGCCCTCCCAGAGGCGCCAGAGCGAATCCTCGGAGACACCGCGCGTGGCGAGTGCCGTCGCCAATCCTTCGCGCGTCAGCTGGGCGATGAGCGGCGGTGGCGTGTAGAACGCACCGCGCGTACGCCGCAGGCCTTCGTGCATGAGCGACTCAAATGCACGGCCGAGCATCTCTGGGTCCACCGCTGCTTCCGACCACGTGTCGCGTGACTCTCGCGCCGTGAGCCGATAGCGGGTGAGCAGTCCCCCGATCACGCCCTCGATCGCCTCATCGCGAAGCCGCAGGTCGGGATGCCGGCGTTCGATCGCGGTGCGCGTGAACAGCCCGCCGTTCAGGAACGGCACGCGGCCAAAGGCGCGCGCCGCGTCGGCCCGCTGGCGCAGCGGCGTGTTGAGCGTCCCGAACCAGAGGGGCGCCAGCATGCGTGTGTGCGCACGGATGCCACCAAGTCCACCATTCCCGACGCAGCGTGCGAAGTGCCGGCGCAGGAATTCCCGGTCGCCGTCAAGCCAGCCGCGCGCTTCGAGGAAAGCGACGAAGAGCAGGCGCGACGTGTGCAGCAGCGCGATCGTGCGCCTTGTCTCGGCGCTCGCTCGGCCATCGGCCGTGCGCGCCAACTCGGCGACATGCTCCTCGAGTTCTATATAGAAGCGCCGCGTCAGCGCCGTACGGCCAAGCGTCTCCCGCCAGCGATGATGCACCAGCAGGTCAGGACCGTCGCGACTGCCTACCAGCGCCGCGAAGGTCTCCGCGTCACTCTCGCGCAGCTGCGCGGGGTCAATCACGTGCAGCGGCACTGCCGCTTGGAGATCCGGCGGTGCCGCAGCGATGGCGATGCGCTGCGTGGACTCGTCGCGCACGAGCACCAGCCAACACCGTTCGGGCGCATGCCGCACGACGCTGCGGCAGATCGCGGTGGCACGTGCCGCCAACGCCTCGGGCGTCGCGGCGGTGGCGTGCAGCAGCAGCGCGCGCAGCGTGTCGGCACGTGGGGCGACGAGCGCACGCGCCGCGTCATCCCCGAGCGCGAGGCGCTGGCGGCTGTGGCGGTCGAGCCGGATTGGCGTTGCGAAGCCGAGCGCGTCGGCGATGGAAACGAGCGCGCGCGGAGTGGTCAGCGCGGCGAGGAGCGTGGCGGCATCGCGGGATGTGAGCACGCGAGCAGGGTCGCTCGGCGCGCATGGGGCAGAGGCATCATCGCATTGCGAGAGGTGCTCGTTGCCTGCGTTGAGGCCTAGGCCATTCCCCGGGCTTGGTCTTGCGCGGGGCATGCCCACGCGTCAACGTCGAGCGTCGCCGGTCTAGCAGTTCCCGCACAGGAACGCACACAACACAAGGAGACGCACGTGAAGCGCATCGTACTGACGCTGGTCTTCGCCGTCGCCTGCCGCAGTGCCTCCGCACCGCCGGAGACCGCGAGCGCGGCGTCCTCCGGGACCGCCAGCGCGCAGGCCGCATCCGCCCAAGCCGCCGCCGCGCCATGTCCGGTGCCCGTTCCGCCCAACACCGGCGAGTGGCGCAAGGTGGACGGCACGGGCATCACCTTCTGCGTGCCGGTCAGTTGGCGCGTCGCCAATCAGCGCGCCATCTACTCCGGCGGCACCGTGCGCTGGCAGTACGGCGGCGCGCGCATCAACACGCCGGCCCCGAATACCGGCGGTCGCGGGCCAGGCTCGATCACCAGTGTCGGCGCCCGCACGAGCGCCGGCACCACCATGGGCCGACGCGTCACCACCAACGAAATGGTCGGCGGGCAGATGGCCGACATCTTCTTCGAGGAAGGCAATGGCCGCGTGAGCACCGGCGCCAGCTTCCGCGATCCGCCGCTCACGTTCACCGGCGAGGCCACCGGTCAGGACAACGTCGCCCTGCAGCTCGCGGTGTACCGCACCATCCGCTTCACGCGCAACTGACCGACGGGGCGCGGCCGCGTGGTCAGCGCGGTCGCGCCCCGTACCCGTTCACCACGGCGCGGAGCTCATCGAAGCTCGCGATGAACGCATCCGGGGCCGTAGGCGCCAGCTGCTCGCGCGTGTACGGACCCCACAGCGCCGCCACCGTATACACGCCCGCCGCGCGCCCCGCCTGCATATCGTGCGTGCTGTCGCCCACGAACATCGCCTGCGCCGCCGGCACGCCGAGGCGTGAGAGCGCAAAGTGCACCGGCTCGGGGTCCGGCTTGTGCCGCGTGGTGTGATCGATGCCCACCACGGCCGCAAAGCACTCTTCGATCCGCGCGAACTTGAGCGCACGCCTGGCACCCACCTCGAGCTTGCTCGTCACCACCGCCAGCGGATGCCCGTCCGCATGCAGCGAGCGTACGGTCTCCACCATGCCGGGGTAGAGCTTGAGCATCTCATCGTGCTTCGCGAGCTGATGCTCGCGGTACCGCGCGCGCAGCGCGTCCACATCCGCCGGGCCATCGGCCCAGCGTGCGAGCATCGCGTCCAATGGCGTGCCGATCAACGCCAACCACTCGGCCAGTGGCGGCTTCCGTTCGCGGCCCTCGTAGGCGTACTCCATGCTCGCCACGAGCAAGTCGATCGAGTCCACCAATGTGCCGTCGAGGTCGAACAGCACCGCTACCCGCCCATCACTCACGTCGCCCTCCGCGACACATAGCCACGCCCCTTCCACTCCACCTTGCTTCCCCGCCACGCCGCCTCGGCGCAGATCCAACTGAAGGTCACCGCGGCCAATGGATGGAGCAGTGCCCACAGCGGATTCAACCGCGCGAAGCCGTAGACGCCCGCGTAGAACACGAGATTGGCTGCGCCCGCGATGAGCCCGAACACCAACGCGCCCTCGCTCCACAGGCCCAGCGCACCGAGCACGAGGCACAGCACGGGCAACGCCGGCACGAGCGCGGGCAGCGGGAAAATCCACGGGAAGATCTTCGCGGTCACCGGCCCCAGTGGCATCGTGTCGCGGCCGCCGGCATAGACGTTCTTGCCCCACCCGCGACGGATCTCGCCAAAACTCGTGTACATGCGCGTCGTGAGATGCTCGCGCGCCAGCAGCATATGCGCGTGCAGTCCGCGCGCCGTCACCAGCTGCGCCAACCGCAAATCTTCCGCCACGTGATCGCGCACCGCCGCATGCCCACCGACGGCCACGTAGGTGACCCGCGACAGCAGGAGGAACTGGCCGTTCGCGATCTTGTCGAGCGGCGTCATCGAACGACTCATCGCTTCCATGCCGCCGTAGCGCGACAGCAGGATACTGAAGACGAACGGCTGCAGCACCTTCTCCCAAAACGTCAGGGCCTCTTGGTGCCCGGCGACGCTGAACAGGTCCGCGCCACGCGCGCGCATCGCGCCGACGCTGCGCGAGAGCAGCTCGCGCCCATGTCGCGTGTCGGCATCGGTGAAGCAGAGCAGCTCGCCCGTGGCCGCCGCCGCGCCCGTGTGGCAGGCCCACTGCTTGCCGAACCACCCCTCGGGGAGATCGGGCGCGTTCACCACGCGCAGCCGCGCATCCTCGGCGGCGATGCGCCGCACGATGTCACCCGTGCCGTCCGTGGAGTGATCATCCACGACGATCGCTTCCAGCCGTGGATAGTCGCTCGCCAAGACGCTGCGCACGCAGCGCTCGATGTTATGCGCCTCGTTGCGGGCCGGGATCACCACCGAGAGCGATGGCGCGTCCGTGCGCGCCACCGCGGCATACGCGTCGAGGCGGCGCGTATCGAGAAAGCGCACAACCACCACGACGAGGAACGCCGCCCACAGTCCCGAGAGGGACAGTGCCAACCAATGCGCGGTGAGCATGCCGGCGTTCAGCGCGTAGCCGCAGCGTCGGCAGGCGCCTCGGCGTCCCGCCGCTCACCGCGCGCGAGGATCGTCGCCGCAGCCATGTGCCCCGTCACGTTCGTCGTCGTACGGAACATGTCGGGAATCGTGTCCACGCCGAGCAGGATGCCGATGCCCTCCACCGGAATGCCTGCCGCCATGAGCACGGGTATCATCACGAGAATGCTACCACCGGGCACACCCGGTACGGAGAACGACGTGATCACGCTGGTCACGGCGATCGTCGCCAGTTGGGCGGCGCCGAGGTCCACGCCGTAGAGCTTGGCGATGAACAGCACGCCGACCGTCTGCCCGATGCCCGCGCCCGCGCGGAACATGCTCGCCGCCAACGGAATGAAGAAGCTGCCGATCGATGGCGGCAGCTTGAGCGTGTCGCGCACGCTCTCGAGCATGGCCGGCAGCGCCGCCAGCGACGAGCGCGAACTGAACGCGATGCCCTGCGCCGGCAGCGCGGCCGCGGCGAACGCGCGCAGGGAGATTCCGCCCAGCAGTACGGCCGCCGGATACAGCACCAGCACGTTGAACGCCACGCAGATCGCGCTGACCACGCCGATGTACACCACCAAGGCGCCCGCCGCGGCGAGGCCGAGCTTGGCGGCCAACGGCACCGCCAGCGCGAACACACCGACCGGCGCCAGCGCGAGAATCGCCCGCACGAGGATCAGAGACGCGTCCTGGATGCCCTCGAACACCTTGAGCACCGCGCCGCGCCGCTCCGGGGCCACGCGCGTGAGCGCCGCCGCGAAGCACACGCTGAACAGGATCAGCGGCAGCATCGCGCCGTCCGCGGCGGCCTTGATCGGGTTCACCGGCACCAGCCCCACGATCCACTCGCCGAGCGTCGGCACGCTGGCCGTTCCCGCCACGTCCGCCGATGCCGTCGCACGCATCGCCTCGACCGTGGCGCGGTCGAACGAGAACGCGCCCAAGGCCCAGTCGCCCATCAGCACGCCCATCGCGGATGCCGCCGCCAGCACCAGCACGAAGGTCAGCAGCGCTCGGGCGCCGAGTCGTCCCACGGCCCGCGCGTCCGTGGCTGACCCCACGCCGACGATCAGCGTCGCGGTCACGAGCGGGATCACCGTCATGCGGATCGCGTTGATGAACAGCGCCCCGATGGGCCCCACCACGGTGAGCACCGTCGCGGCCACGGCAGACTCGGAGCCCGACAGCCCGAGACCCAGGCCGAGGCCGGCGAGCAGCGCGAGCAGCACTTGGAGCGTGAGCGACATGCGAGAAAGATACGCCTGACCCCTCGCCCCGCGTTGCGGTAGATTCCCCGCATGGCCTACAAGACCGCGACCGACCTCATCAACGAGGCGAAGTCCCGCATCCGTGAAGTCACGGCTGCCGACGTCGCCAAGACGCTGGGCCAGCCCGGCGCCCCAGTCCTGCTCGACGTGCGCGAGCCCAACGAGACCAACCTTGGCCGCATCCCCGGCGCGGTCGTGATCCCGCGCGGCGTCATGGAAAGCAAGATCGAGCCGCTGATTCCGCGTGACGCGAACCTCGTGATCTACTGCGCGGGCGGCAACCGCTCCGCGCTCGCCGCGGACACGCTGCAGCAGATGGGCTACAGCAACGTCGCCTCCATGGCCGGCGGCTGGGGTGCCTGGGTGGCCGCAGGCGGACCCGTCGAGGGCTGAGATGACCGGCGCGGGGGAACTCGCGCCACCCTTCGCGCGGCTGCAGCGCGCCCTCGCGGCGCGCCCGGCCGCGCTGGCCGAGCGCGACGAGCCGTATAAGGAAGCGGCCGTCGCGCTCGTGCTGCGTGCGGTGGGCAACGACCTCGAACTGCTGCTCATGCGCCGCGCCGCGCGCGAGGGCGATCCCTGGAGCGGACAGATCGGCCTGCCCGGCGGACGCTTCGACGCCAAGGATGCGTCGCTCGAGCACACCGCGCTGCGCGAGACCTTCGAGGAGGTCGGCATCGATCTTCGAACACAGGGCCACGTGCTCGGCCAGCTCGACGAGCTGCGCCCGCGCACGCCGGTGTTGCCGCCGATCATCGTGCGGCCGTTCGTCTGCGCCGTGCACAGCGAGCTCCGCATCGTGGCGAATCACGAAGTGGCCGAGCTGCGCTGGGTGCGGCTCGGCGAGCTCTTCCACCCCAATACCCGCGTGCGCACCAGCGTGCGCGTGCGCGATCTCCAGATGAAAGTCGATGCGTATCAGCTCGGCGATTTCACCGTCTGGGGCATGACCGAGCGCATTCTCGCGACCTTCGAGGGCATTTGGAGATGAGCAGCCACACGTCGCGCTCCGCGTGGATCGCAGTTGGCATCACGGTCGCCGCCACGGCCGTGGCCATGCTCGTGGACCGCAGTGTGTTCGATCTCTTCAACGCGCCAACGATCTACGACAAGGATCTGGGTCGTCTGCTGCGCATCGTCGGATTCGCCGGCACGTGGCTGGCGCTCGCTCTGGCCGTGGGATTCCAACACGACGGTCACGAGCCGGCGCGGCGCGTCGCGCGGCGCCGCGGATGGCTGGTGTTCTGGAGCCCGATGTTGGCCGGTGCGCTCGCGGAGATCCTGAAGATCGTCGTGCGCCGCGAGCGGCCGGCGCTCAACGACGGTGCGTACGGATTCCGGCCGTGGGACGAGCGCACCTGGAGCGGCGCGGGACTCGCGTTCCCGAGCTCGCACGCGGCGGTGGCCTTCGGCGGCGCGTTCATGCTCGCGCGGGTGTTCCCGCGTGCGCGGTGGGTGGGCTATGTGTTGGCGGCGGGCTGCGGCATCACGCGCATCCTCGCACGCGCGCACTTCGTGAGCGATGTGGTGTTCGCCGCGGGCTTGGGCTGGTTCGTGAGCTGGTTGCTGTGGCGGCGCTGGGCACCGATCGCAGCGGATCATGGCGCCGCTGGCGCGCAGGTCGCGCGCGGCGCAGCGGTCGTGCTCACGGTCACCGCGTTGATGGCCGCCCCGTTGGCCGCTGGCGCGCAGCAGGCGCCCGTATCGCCGCCGTCGGCGGCCGCGTCATCGAATGGCCCGCTCGATTGTCTCGAGTACGATCGCTGTGCGCTCGGCATCCTGCCGCGCTTCACGGGGCTCGCCGTCGTACGCGGGCTGCAGGAGGAGCAGGTGGCGCTGCTGGGCTTCGTGATTCCCGGGCGGAAGCTCGACGCCGTGTTCGCGGGCGACACGCTCGCCCAGCGCTATGGGCGCGAGGCGCACCGCGCGCGCTGGTTCGGTTCGGTACTCACCGTCACCGGTCTGCTCACGCTCGGCGCCGCCGGGCCTGCCGCACTCTCGAGCGACGACGAACTCGGCACGTTCTCGGCGATTGTGCTCGCTGGCGGCGTACAGATGTTCGGCGCGGCGTACTACCAGTTCAAGGCCGACGCGGAGCTCTCGCGCGCGGTGTTCGCGTACAATCGCCGCTTCGCGCCGCGCTGACGCGGCGGGGGCTCACCCGTAAGTGATGCCCGGGTAGATCAGGTTGATGGCCGCGCGGAACACCGGCCCGAACACCGGCGGGAACAGCTGCCAGGCGATGAAGATGCCAAGGAACCCGAGCAGCGGCGTGCCCCAGACCCACATCTGGTAGCGAGTCGTCATGCGCCGCGACATCAACAGCGTGATGGCCGCGCTGCCGTCCAGCGGTGGGAAGGGCAGCAGGTTGAACACGCAGAGCAGCAGGTTGAGCGAGAAGCCGATGCTCAGGAAGTGCCCCACGGTGCTCCAGACCGCGCCGGCATCGGTGGCCGTGAGCTGGCCGAAGTTCACGCTCGCCGGCGGGTAGAACAGGCCGCTCGCCGCGAGCCCGCGCATCGCGGCGAAGCAGAACAGCACGAGCAGCAGGTTGGCTGCCGGCCCCGCCAGGGCCATCAGCGCCGCGCGACGCGGATACCGCAGCGCCCAGCGCGGATCGTAGGGCGCGCTCGCGTAGCCCATCGGCCAGCCCATCGTCACGGACGTGAGCAGCGGCAGGATCACCATGCCGAACGGTTCGCGCTTGATGTGCGGGATCGGGTCCAGCGACACCTGCCCGCCGTGATACGCCGTGGGATCGCCGCCGCGCAGCGCCGCCCAGGCGTGCGCCGCTTCGTGCAGGGTGGTCGAGAACAGGAACACGGCGAAGAACGCCAGTCCCGTGGCGACATCGGGGCTCATGCGGTCGCCATCGCGTGCAGCGGGCGCGCGCTCACTTGGGCTCGCGGATGCGAATCAGCCCTTCCTGCGCCGCGCTCGCCACCAGCGTGCCATCGCGCGTGAACACCTGCCCGCGCACGAAGCCGCGCGCGCCGAAGGCCGCCGGCGAGTCGTTCACGTACAGCAGCCATTCGTCCGCGCGGAACGGGCGGTGCAGCCACAGCGTATGGTCCAGCGACGCGATGATCAACCGCGGATCGCGCCAGCTCACGCCGTGCGGCTGCAGCGACGTCGGCAGGAAGCCGTAGTCGCTGGCATAGGCCAAGGTCGCCTGGTGCAGGATCTGCGCGTCGGGAATGCGCTCGCGCAGGCGGAACCACACGAGGCGCCTGGCGTTGCCCGCCTCGCTGCGCTCGCGCTCGAACAGCTTGCGCGGGTGCACGCGCCGCACTTCCAGCGGACGGTCCTGCGTGACGATCGCGCGCAGCGCTTCCGGATACTTGTCGGCGTTCGCGCGGATCACGTCGAGCTCTTCCTCGAGCTCCTCCGGCGGCGGCACCTCTGGCATCGCCACTTGGTGCTCGAGGCCCGGCTCGTGCACGTGGAACGACGCCGAGAGGTGGAAGATTGCCTCGCCGTGCTGGATCGCTGTCACGCGCCGCGAGGTGAAGCTGCGGCCGTCGCGCGGGCGGTCCACGAAGTAGACGATCGGGGCGCGCGTGTCGCCCTCGCGCAGGAAGTAGCCGTGCACGGAATGCGCGTCGCGGCCGTCCTCGACGGTCTTCTTGGCCGCCGCCAGCGCCTGCGCGAACACTTGCCCGCCGAACACGCGGCCGGTGCCGATGTCGCGGTTCTCGCCGCGGTAGATGTTGTGCTCCAGCGGCTCCAGCTCGAGCAGGCGGATCAGGTCTTGGACGACGGACATGGCCTAGGGCAAGGGTCTGACGAAATCTATCCGCCATGCCGCCCCCAAGGTCCGCGGCGGCTGTGTCAAGAATCGGTCAACCTGCCCTCCGCCACGAAACCCATTCTGCCGGCGGACGTATCTAATCGGGTACCGCGTCCACTGCTGCCCTCTTCCCGTCGATTTCCCATGTTGTTCCGCCGCTTGCTCTCGCTCGCTGCCGCGACGGCCCTCGCCGCCTGCGCCGAGTCATCGAGTGTCACCGCCCCGCCGGTGACCATCCTGCCGCCGCTCGCCACCGCCACCTGGTACGTCCACACCTCGGACGGCCAGCCGCTGCCGGCGCTGCTCGGCCATCGCACCCTGCCCGGCAACGTGCTCGAGCAGGACTTCCTCGATTCCACGAAGTTCGAGGTCAACGCCAACGGCACCTGGGTGAAGAACGCCTGGTACCAGCGGTTCCAGGCCGGCATGCCGCACTCGTGGCGCACCGCGCAGGACTTCGGCACCTGGGCCATCGCGGGGGGCGCGTACGAATTCCGCCGTCACAACGGCGAACTGCTCTACACGGTGAACGGCCCGATCGGCGAGCAGCTCAACCTGAACCTCCGCTACACCGAGCAGGCGGGTGTGGCCGTGTCCGTCCTCCGCAGCACGCCGCCGGCGCTGACGGTGGTCGGCCGCTGGCAGGCCAACGCGCTGCGTGGCATGCCGTTGCCCGCCACGCTGACTTCCGATGCGGAGATCGACCGCGGCGACGGGACCATCGTGAGCCTCCACATCGTCGTGGATTCGGCGCGCGTGCTGCTGTACGCCAACAACAGCTACCGCCATCGCATCTACTACAGCCAGTGGGAAGGGCCGCCGCACGGCGAGCGGCAGACCAAGATGGATTCCTACGCCACCGACGACTACGGCACCTGGTCGCGCGACGGCGTGGTCATGACGCTGCACAGTGCCTGGCTACAGAACCATCTGATCTTCGGGGAGGTCTCGGCGGCGACCATCGCGCCGATGGTGCTCAACCATGGGCTCAGCCACGGCGATCCGCCGGCGGCGTTCCGGTACGTGCGCTGGTAGGTCGGTCGCGGGCTACGGTCGCGGGAGGGCGCAGGCCTGCTTGAGCTGCATGCTGCGCTCCATCTGGCGCCGCAGGGACGCAACGGCGGCGAGTTGCTGGGGCGTCACGGCGTTGCGCGCGATGATTTGGTCCGCGGCAGCGGCCCATCGCGCGGCCTCGTAGCCGTAGTCCACGGCGAACGCGGCGAGACTGTACGCGGGCGCAAAGCGCTCGAATTGCGGCGTCGCCGACACGTGATCGGTGATCGCGCGCGTGAACTCACCGAGTTCCGGTGTCTCGAGCAGAAGTTGGCGTAGCGCCGGCTGCGTGAGCAGTCGGCGCGCCTCGCCGTCCGCCGTGGCGGCGGTACGCTCGATAGCCGCGGCCTCCGCGCGCGCGAGTCCCATGAGGGCATCCAGCTCGCCGGCCCGCTGGTACGTGCGCCCGGCGCCCGCGGCGGCGGCCGCGGAACCATAGGCGCGCTTCGCGCGCTCGAGCTGTGCGCGCAGCAGCGCCACATCTGCGCCGCCAGTCCGTAACCGCGCCTCGTGACGCGTCACCAGGCGCTCCAGTGCCTGCACCTGCTCGCCGCGCGCCGTCAGCCGATTGACCGCTTCGCCAAACAGCGCGGAGATACCCACGCCGATCGCCGCCCGCTGGGCGTCCTCGCTCTCGCGGGCGAGGGCTTCAAGTTCGCCGGCAGACGTTGCACTCACGGCCTGCTGCCGGCGAAGCGCCTCTTGGTCGCGACGCAGGCGCTCGTCGATGGTCGGGCAGGCGGCGTCTACCCGCGCCACCGCCTCGCGCACCGCGCGCGCGAGGTCCTGCTTCTCCACTTCGAGGGCCTGCGCACGGCCGCCCAGCGGGCCCAGGGCCGCCTCGCAGGCGGCGCGACCGGGCGCGCCGGGGCCCACGGCGCCGCACCGCGCATTGAAGAGCGCGATCTCGGCGTTCGTGGAATCGATGGACGCCTCGAGCGAGGTCCGCCACGCGAGCAGCGAATCCCGTTGCCAACGGGGCAGCCGCTCGGGTACTGATGCCAGCGGTGTGGCCTGCGCGCCCAGAGCGGTGCCGATGGTCAGCACCAGTGCGGGGCGCAGCAGGCGTGGCAAGTTCCGCAGCGCGGGATTCACGATGCCCTCTCGCGCACGGTGTTCGCGCGCAGTCCTACCACCAGGGGAAGCGCTCCGACGCCGATGAACGTTGCGGAGATGATGCCGCCATGAAGGAATGGCCGCGGCGGGTCGCAGGCGATGCGTCCGGCGCCGGTGTCGGCTGCGCTTGCTTCGAGCGCGTCGTGCAGCGTGCAACCCACGGGACCGCCAAAGAAGGCAACACGCACGCGGAACCGGTCCGGCGCGCCGACGAACTGGACATCGCGTGCTTCGGGACGAGACACCAGCAGCGTGTCCGGCAACGCGCTCGCGTAGCGCCCGGAGGTCGTGCGTTCCGTCTCCTGCCAGCGCTTGATGCGGGTCAGGTCCTCGGTGGCGAGGATCCGTGCGGCATCGTCCGTGCTGACGCCGATCGCCTTCTGCAGCACGAGCACGGCGAGCACGCAGAGGAGGGGCAGCACGACGGCGCCGCGGCCGAGCACCCCGCGTCGGCGCCTCGTCACGCCAAGTGCGGCCACGGAAAGTGTGCCGCCAAGCGCCAGGCTGCCGCCGCCATCGCGGAGCAGGGCATGCGGGACGATCAAGGCAGCGCCCCATGCCGCCATCCCACACAACGCGATGGCGCAGGCGAGGCGAAACATGCGAGTCACGCGCCCATCCACTGGTGCGTCACCAGAACCATTGAAGCGAGAATCCGGATCGCCACGGACGCAGGTGCAGGCGCGCCGGCAGCGCCGGACCGAATGCCGGCCACCCAAGCGCCTTCGACACCGCCGGCAGGAACAGTCCCGTGGCGACGCCCGCCCCGGCACCCTGCACCGCCGCCTCCTGCGCGCGCTCACGTTCGCGCGCGCGCGCAGCAGTGCCGCGCGGGCTCTTCTCCATGGCCTTGCCGATGCCAGCGCCGAGGGCGCCACCCGCCAATCCGCCCGCGAGCGCCGACGGGAGAGGCCGCCAGCCGCCGCGGTTCTTGAGGACCCCGAGGCCAAGGAACGTGCCACTGCCGATGAGCACGCCGGCCTGCTCGCGGAACGTCTCGGGGTCCGGACCCTCGACCACGCCGCCGGCGAGCGCGCCGACGCCACCTCCCAGCAGCAGCGCGCGCAGCGTCACGTACGCTGGGGTGCCGCGCACCGAGAACGAGGCAGGCGTGACGCGGTCCCAGTACAGGTCTGCATCGCCACCCCGATGCTCGTCCCGAATGTGATCCGCCCAGGCGCGGTCGCAGGCCAGTACACCGTCGCAGTTCGCGACGTGGCCGTGCACGCTGCAGGACACCGCCTTGTCACGGCCTTGCGCGAGCACCAAGGAGGGGGCGAGGAGGACACACAACAGCACAGCTCGACAGATCGGTGGCATCGGGCGGCGGCTCGTGGGTGAGGATTCCGCCCCCGAACCTGAGGGCCGAGCGTGTCTTGGTCGTTTCCCCGCCGCTCGAAACGACGGCGAACTGGTCCGGTGGGACAGGTTGAATCCCCAAGACACGCTCAGGACGCACCCGGTGCCCATGCTTGGCGGCCACACACCACCAGCGGGGGATGGATGCGGCAGCATGGCGGGGGCCTGCGGTCTGTGCGGTTGGCGGCGGCAGCGGCTACGCTGACGGGATGCGCGCTGACGGACCCCACGGGCGCCGAGCCTGAGGGTAACTGGCTGCGTTGGGAAGGACGCACGCTGCGATTCGTTGCCGCCGACTGCCTCGGGTCGCGGACGGTCACGTCCCCGTTCATCTACAGCTTTGGTCTCTCTGCCTCGACGGTCGCGTCCAGCGAAGAAATCCTCAGCGCCAGGTTCTCTTCGGACGCTGCCTTTCCCTCCGGTGTTCCGGCGCCGGGGACGTACAACGTGTCCGGCGCGAGCCCGCCCATCTATCCCGTCGCCCGCGTGAGCTACCTGCAACCGCTTGCAGGCTCCTCGGTGCGGCACGAGGTCACGGGTGGCACGCTCACGGTGGAGTTTGTCGGCGGGGCGTTCCGCGTCAGGTTCGCGGACGTACCGATGCGCAATGCCGTGACGACCGAGGTCTCCCCAGCCTCCGGCGAGATCTCTTGTGGCGGGAGCCCACCCTAACGCTCTCCGCCGCGACGTGTTGCCGCGTTCGTTCTGCGGCTGCAAGTTGGACAGATGACCGGGACGGACGCGCCACGCTACGTGTTGCGGACCTTCGGCGCCACGGAGCTCGCCGCTGCGGACGGCGAGCCGGTGCAGCGCGTGATGCGGCAGCCCAAACGCCTCGCGCTGCTGGCGTATCTGGCCTGTGCACGCCCCCTGGGCCTGCATCGCCGCGACAAGCTCGCCGCGCTCCTATGGCCAGAGCTCAATGCCGATCGGGCGCGAGGCGCACTTCGCACAGCGCTCTCGCGACTCCGCGACGATCTCGGTGACTCCACCATCGTGGTCCGGGGCCATGAAGAAGTCGGCCTCGCGCCCGCCGCGCTGTGGTGTGACACCGTGGCGCTGGACGATGCGCTGCGTGCCGGCGATCTCGAGGCGGCATGGACGCTGTATCGCGGGCCATTCTGCGAGGCGTTGCACGCTCATGGCGCGAGCGAGGAGTTTGAGTCGTGGATGACCGGCGAACGGCGGCGCTACCACGAAGCCCTTCAGGCGGCATTGGTGGGTGCGGCCACCGATGCACTGCGCGATCGTGAAGCCGACCGCGCCGTCTCGCTCGCACGCCGCGCGCTGCAACTGGCGCCTACCGACGAGCCGGCGGCCCGCGCGCTCATCGAGGCCCACTCGCGGCGCGGCGACCGCGCCGCAGCACTCGCCACGCTCGATGCGCTCCGCTCGGCACTGCAGCGCGAATACGGCGTTGAGCCGTCGCGCGACACTCTGGTTCTCGCGCAGGCGCTGCGGGCAGCAGAAGGCGCGGCCCCGCTGTACCCCGAGCCCGATGTGCCGCGGCAACCGAGCCACGCGCACGCGCTCCCCCCAGAGCCGTCGGCATCGGTAGCAGCGCCGCAGGATCTCGCCCCGCCATCCCGTGCCACGGCACGAGGCTGGGGGCGCACGCGCCTTGCCGCCGCGGCTCTGGTCGTGACGACCCTGACCGCGCTCTTTGCCCAGCGTCCCGCGCCCGCGGACGCCGGCGATCGCCGTTGGACACGCACGGGCTTGGCCACGGGACGCCGCGAGGCCCGGCATCACCCGATGGTCCTGCTCGACTCGACCCGCAACGCGCTGCTGGTCGTCGGCGGGATGCTGCGCCCAGAGCCGCTGCTGATCGCCGACGATGCACTGCGGTTCCAGGCGCCCGAGGTGGGTGACGTCGCCACCTGGACCAGCGAGCACGTACGCGGCATCGGTGCCACGGCGCGCTGGCTCGTCGCCGTCGCGAATGACATCGAGCACGACGTGGCGATTGGCTTCGGCGGGGCTAGCGGCACCACGCTGCCCTGCCACGACGACGTCTGGGTCCTGCGTGACCTGTCTGGCCGGTCGGGCCAGCCGCAGTGGACCCGAGTGGAGACGCCGGGCACGCGCCCGTCACCGCGGGCGGACGCGCAGGCCTTCTACGATCCGACGCGGCGCGCCCTCGTAGTGTTTGGCGGTCACGACTGCGTGCAGCGCTATCACACCGATGCGTGGATCCTGCAGTTCGATGACTCGACGCTGCGGCGCGGGACCTGGAGGCGGGTCGCCGTGGGCGCCGACAGCCCGGCACCGACGCCACGCACTAACGTCGTGACGCAGTACGATCGTGCGCACGCGCGACTGTTCGTGTTCGGCGGGCGCGTGAACGGGCGGGTCACCGATGAGCTCTGGGCGCTGACGGATCTCTACGCGGCGTCCGCGCAGTGGACGCGCCTGCACTGCGCCGATGCACCGGCCCCCCGCGCGCACGCGGCCTCCGTGTGGGACGACCGCACGTCGTCTATGTTGATCGTCGGCGGTCTGGACGACGCCGAGCACGAGCGCGCCGACACCTGGCAACTGCAGGTGCCCGCCGAGGCCGCGGCCTGCCGCTGGCTGCCGGTGGACGACGCGCGCGATGAGCTCACGCCGCGCTTCGCGTCCGCAGCCCGCTTCGATCCGCGGGCGCGTCGCGTGTTCTTGTACGGCGGTTACGTCGGCGGGGCGCCAGCCATCGACGTCTGGACGCTCGACGATCCCTTCCGCAGTCCCTGACCAGACGCGGCTAGAACTCCGTCGTCACCCGCAGGACCACCGCGCGCCCGGGCCCGTCCGCGAACTCCTTGTAGCGGCTCATGAAGCTGCGGTAGCGCGTATCGAACAGGTTGCGCACCGCGAGGTCGAGCACGAGCACGCGCGAGCCGGCGAGCATCGTACCACCGGCGCCCAGCTGCCACAGCGCATAGCCCGGCGGCGCCACGTCGCGCGGGTCCAGCCGCGTCTGCCGCCAGTTCTGCTCCACCTGCACGCTCAACCACGGGCGCAGCAGCGCGGCGCCCAGTGTCGCGCGCTCGGCACGCGCGCCGAGCTGCATGCGCGGCGGCGGCACGAAGGTCAGCGGGACGTCCACGGCCGTGTTCGTGCCATGCACGAGATCGCCCGCGGCCTGCAGCGTCAGCCAGGGCAGGGTGCGCACGGCCACGCGACCCTCGACGCCGCGCAGCACGGCGTTGCCCTGGACCACCTCCAGTGAGTCGAACGCCGCGCCGCCCGTGCCGAACGGCCGCAGGTAGATGAAGTCATCGATCGCGTTGTTGAACACGCTGACTTCACCGGTCACGCGCGCGTGCTCCACGCGGAAGCCGAGGTCGGTGTTCAGCGAGGTCTCCACGCGCAGGGTCGGGTTGCCACGCTCGAAGGCCCGCGTGCCCTCGTGGAAGCCGTTGGCGAAGAGATCCGGCGCGGCCGGCGCGCGGAAGCCGCGACCCACCGTCGCCACGAGCGAGCTCCATTCCGTGAGCCGGTACGAGACGCCGACGCTGCCGGTGACGGCCTCGTGCCGCTGCGCCTGCGCGCTCAGTCCCAGCACCGCATCGTCTTCGACCGCGAGCTCGCGCCGATCCCAGCGTGCGCCCAGCGTGCCGCGCCAACGGCCCCGCTCGATGTGCTCGAGTGCGTACAGCGCCACGTTCTGCGAGCGCGAGTTGGGAATCAGCGTTTCCGTGCCCCGCTTCTCGAACCGGCTGTCCAGCGCGAACACGCCGAGCGTGCCGCCGCTGAACGGCCCCAGCGGCCGATGATGCAGGTGCAGGAACCCGCTCGCAGTGTTCACCAACAATCCCAGCGCGATGTCCTGTGCATCGGCGGCATCGTACTCGCGGCGGAAGTTGCGCTCCACGCCGAATTGCGCCTGCAGGCGATCGCGCGTGCCCAGCGCAGTCTCGAGGTCGAGCGTGCCGCGCTGCGTGGTGAGTCGCTGGTAGCCGGTGTAACCGGGCGCGGCGACGGGATCGTCGAAGATCTCGATGCGCTCCTGCCGCTGCGAACCGCGTAGCGCGACGCGCGAGCGCGCGCCCGTGTAGCCAAGCGACGCATCCAGATGCCCGGTCTCGTTCTCCGTGTTCCGCAGCACGCCGCGCGGCGCGCGCATGTCGCCGGTGAGGCGGCCGGTCGCGGCGACGCGCGCGCCGAATCCACCACGCGCGGCGTCCACGCGCAGCGTGCCATCCGGGCCCATCACGTTGGTGTTGTAGGCCAGCGTGCTGCGCGCCCGCACGAACGGCGACTCGCCGCGCGCGGCCGGAAGCGGCGGCGCGACGATGTTGATCACGCCGCCCATCGCATCGCTGCCATACAGCACGCTCGCCGGGCCCTTGATCACCTCGATCTGCTCGGCGTTCGCGGTCTCGACGTTCGGGGAATGGTCGTGCCCCCATTGCTGCGTCTCGCTGCGCTGGCCGTTGTCGAGCGTCACGATGCGATTGTGCGTGAGCCCGCGGATCACCGGCTTGCCGATGCCCGTGGTCATCGAGAGCGAACGGACGCCGGGCAGCTGCTCCAACGCGTCACCCACCGCCGCGCCCTGCGCGCGGCGCAACTCGGCGCCGCCGAGCACCGCCACAGGCTGCGGGGCATCGAGCACGCGCGTCGGCGCGAAGGTGGCGGTGACCTGCACCGCGCCGATGCGCTGCACGGAGTCACGGCGCGCGGTCTCGCGCTGGGCGACGGCCCGCAGGGAATCGCGGCGCGCGGAATCCGCCGGCGCCGATTGTGCAGACACTGCAGTGGGGAGCAACATCGCGAGGAGCCGCAGGATGACGGCCACGCGAAGGGCTCTGAGTAGATACCGCATTTTAGTACCTCCTAACTTATTGACGATAAGTTAGGATTTGCTAACTTTCTGTCAATGGCTCACGACGAACTCGAGCGCCCGGCGCTCACTGGCCAGGCCGAGGATTACCTCAAGGCCATCTATGAACTGGAGCGCCACGGCGAGGCCGCGGGCACCAATGACATTGCCGCACGGCTGGGCATCGCGCCGGCGTCGGTGACGGGCATGATCCAGCGTCTGGCTCGCCTCGGCCTCGTGAGCACCGAGCGATACAAAGGCGCCCGACTCACGCCGGCAGGCCAGGCGGCCGCCCTGCAGCTCATTCGCCGGCACCGCATCATCGAGAGCTATCTCGTGCAACGGCTTGGCTTTACGGCCGACGATGTGCACGACGAGGCGGAGCGCCTGGAGCATGCCGCGAGCGACGCGCTCGTGGAACGCATGGCTGCCGCGATCGGGAATCCCACCGAGGATCCCCATGGGACGCCAATCCCGAAGCCGCGAAAGTAACGGCTTTATCTCAGTGGTGAACTAAACGAAAGGTTCGTGGGTTCATTACCCGGTAACTCCGTGGGACCTCCACACCACGGTTCGTCGTTCATCGCCTGTCACCTCCACTGAGATCCCCATGAAGCGCATCGCCTTTGCCCTCCTGCTCGCCCCGGCGCTCGTCGCCGCCACGCCGGCCTCCGCTCCGGAGCGTTTCGTGCGCGACGTCGCGCACTCGCAGATCAACTTCGTTGCCGAGTCGCGCCTGCTGTCCGCGCACGGCACGTTCCAGCGCTGGGACGCCGAGATCATGTTCGACGCCGCGAACGTCGAGGCGACCGCGCTCAAGATCAACATCGACGCCACGTCGATCGACACGCGCATCGAGCGCCGTGACGGCCACCTGAAGAGCAACGACTTCTTCGCCGCCGATTCGTTCCCGCAGATCACCTTCGTCTCCACCTTCGTGAACAACGCGGGCGAGAGCGGCCGGCTCCGCATCACGGGCGACCTCACGATCCGTGGCCGCACCAAGCGCATCACGATCCCGGCGCGCCTGAACTTCTTCGACGCGCAGAACCAGATGGGCCGCGTGACGGGCGAGTTCACGATCGACCGCACCGAGTTCGGCGTGAGCTTCCAGTCGCCGGTGAACCCGATCGAGAACGAAGTGAAGGTCCAGTTCGACGTGGCGTTCAACAAGCCGCGCAGCTAACCGCGCCGCTCGCCACGCAGATGTTCCAGCGCTGCACGTGGGCGCTGTGCACGGCGCTTGTGTTCGGGTCCGGGGGGGCCCAGGCACAAGCGCCGTTGCGCAGCATCACGGTGGACGAACGGCTCGCGTCGCGCGCGGGCCTGACGGTGGGTGACACGGTCGCGCTGTCGGCGCAGGCCGGTGCGCGCGGCGCAGCGGCCGAGCGCGTGACCATCGCGGCCATCACGCAGCGCACGGCCGATCCCAGCGAGATTGCGCGTAGCGAGTTCCGCGTGCGCCTGCATCTCGATCATCTCCAGCAGCTCACGGGCGCCGGCGACCGCGTCGGGCGCTTCGCCGTACAGACCCGCGACGTGCCGGGCGCGGTGGACTCCGCCGCCGCGCGCATCAATGCGCTGGCCTTCGGCTTCCGCGCGTATCCCGCGGCGGACGTCGCGGTCGAGACCAGCGCCACCTTTCGCGTCGTCAATCGCTTTCACCGCGCCATCGGCGTCATCACGATCGTCGCGAGCGCGATCTTCCTGCTCTGCATCACGCTGCTCAAGGTGGACGAGCGCCGACGTGATGTCGGTGCCCTGCGGTTGATCGGCGTCTCGCGCGCCACCATCGTGCGCGCCGTCGTGCTCGAGGCCTCGGTGATCGCGGTGATCGGCTCGCTCATGGGCGCCGCGCTCGGATACGGCGCGGGGTGGATCGTGAACTGGTATTACCAGGGCGTATACAGCACGCCGCTCAAGTTCGCGATCGTGACGCCGCAGATCGCGCTGTTCGCCACGGGCCTGTCCCTCGGGCTTGGCATCGTCGCGGGCCTGCTCGCCGCGCAGCGGCTCGTGCGCCAGCGGCCGCTCGATCTCGTGGGGCGCTGAGATGCGCGACCCACGGTCCGAGACGCGCGTCCGCGCCGGAGAGCGCCGGCCATGCTGATGCGCCTCGCCCTCGCGACGTTGCTGCGCCGCCGCGCGCGCACGGCCCTCACCACGGCCGGCGTCGCCGTGGCCGCCGCGATGCTGCTGGACATGGTCATGCTCGGCTCCGGCATGCGCGAAAGCTTCCGCGGCTTCCTCGAGCAGCAGGACTACCACCTGCGCATGACGCCGCGGGGCACGATGCCCTTCGACTCCGAAGCGACCATCGGCGATGCCCGGGCGCTGCTGGCGCGCGTGGCGGCCGATCCCGACGTGGCCGGCGTCGCGCCGGTCTTGGGTGGCAAGCTGTTCGTCGCGCGTGGCGACAGCGTCGTTGCGGGCTTCGCGCTTGGCATCGCGCCCGGCATCCAGGCGGACTACGTGATCGCCGAGGGCCGCGAGATCGCCGCTGCCGATGAGACGGTGTGGAATGGGGCGCTGCTCGACGCCACGGGTCGCCGCGTTGGCGACACCGTGCGCGTGAGCGCCGGCTACGATCCGCAACTCCGGCGGTTCACCGGCGCACGCGACCTCGTGATCGTCGGCCGCGGGCGCTTCGTGATGCTCTCGGGTGGGGAACTGGCCGGCGCCGTCATGCTGCCGACGCTCCAAGCGATGGGCGGCCTAGCCCGCGCCGATCGCATCTCCGTGGCGCTGGTGCGCGTGCGCGACGGCGCCGGCGCGGACAGCGTCGCCGCGCGACTCGAGCGGCAGGAACCGCAGATGAGCGCGATCTCCACCGAAGCCGCCCTGCGCTTCGTGGACGAGCGCTTGGGCTACTTCCGTCAACTGGCGTTCATCCTCGCCAGCGTCTCGCTGGCGGTGGGATTCCTTCTCGTGACGACGCTCGTGACCGTGAGCGTGAACGAACGCATCGGGGAGATCGCGGTGCTGCGGGCCATCGGCGTGGCGCGTTGGCGCATCGTCGCGCAGGTCATGCTCGAGGGCGTGGCGCTGTCGCTCGTCGGTGCCACCGCAGGGCTCGGCCTCGGCTTGGTCACCGCCAAGTGGCTCAACGGGATCCTCGCGACGTTCCCCGGCCTGCCGGCGGCGTTCGACTTCTTCCTGTTCGAGCCGCGCGCGGCGTACACGTCGCTGGGCCTGCTCGTGCTCTGCGGGATCCTGGCGGGCATTTGGCCGGCGTGGCGGGCAAGCTCGTTGCAGATCGCGAAGACGCTGCGCGAGGAGGCGGTGAGTTAAGGTGCGCATTCACGGGGACGGATGACGGATGACGGATGCTGAGGACGCGGGTGTGAGCGCTGGGTCGCGTGGGTCGACGGGCATCGTGCTCGCGGCGCGCGATGTGCGGCGCGAGTATGCGGTGGCGGGGCGCCCGGTGGCGGCGGTGAAGGGCATCTCGCTCGACATCGCGGCCGGGGAGTACGTGGCGATCGTCGGGCCCTCGGGCTGCGGCAAGTCCACGTTGCTCAACCTGCTCGGCGCCATCGATCGGCCGTCCGCGGGCCGCATCACGATCGCGGGCCGTGATGTGTCGGGGCTCTCCGATGCGGAGGCCACGCGGTTCCGGCTCACGCAGATCGGATTCGTGTTCCAGCGCTTCTACTTGATGCCGACGCTCACGGCGTCGGAGAACGTCGAGCTCCCCATGGCCGAGGCAGGCGTGTCGCGGCGCGACCGCGAGGCGCGCGCGCGCGAGTTGCTCGGCTACGTGGGGCTCGACGGCCGCGCAGAACATCGGCCGTTCCAGCTCAGTGGCGGCGAGCAGCAGCGCGTGGCCATCGCTCGCGCACTCGCGAACCGGCCCGCGTTGCTGCTGGCGGACGAGCCCACGGGCGAGCTCGACGCACGCACGGGCGCCGAGATGATCGACATGTTTGCGCGGCTCCATGCGGACGGCACGACGCTCGTGGTCGTGACGCACGACGAGGACCTCGCCCATGCCGCGAAGCGCGTGGTGCACCTGCGGGACGGCGCGATCGTCGACGATACGGGGTGGCGCGCGTGAGCCCGTGCACGACAATGCGGCAGGGAGCGCGCTGATGATCCTCCGCCTCGCCCTCGGTGGCCTCCGCGACAAGCCCTGGCGCACGCTCTTCCTGCTCGTGGGCTTCGGGCTCGGCGTGGGCGTGATGATCGTCCTCTTGGCGATCGGCGAGGCGATGGTGCTGCAGAGCAAGGACGAGAAGCTCGTCGGCGGCGGGACGATCTCCGTGCTGCCCGAGGGCCTGTCGCTCGAGGTGATGAAGACCGGCGGCGTGGGCGGGATGTTCGTGAGCATCGCCAACGCGCGCTTCGTGCACCGGCAGGTGCTCGCGTCGCCGCGGCTCGCGGATGTGGTCGCGGCGGTCGCGCCGCAGACGGACGGCCAGTTGCTGTATGTGCGCGTCGGCGATGCGGAGTATCCGGTGCGCGCGCTCGGCGAGATTCCCTCGGCCACGCGCGCGGTGGGCGCGGCCCCGGTGTTGCTGGCCGGTGCCTGGGACGATGATGAGCAGGACCGCCGCTTCCTCGCGCCGCAGCCCGATGCGTTGCGGCATGAGATGGATCGGTTCCACCACACGCCGGCCTCCGTGCCCGTGGACGAGCGCGAGACCTGGGGCGAGTGGCACTACTTCAACGTGCTCAGTGCCGATGCCAAGCGCTGGGCATTCATCACGCTCGCCGTGGGCGGTGACGTGCCGACCGGTGAGCATGGCGCGCAGGTGCTGATCACGGTGCATGAACAGGGCAGGGCCGAGCGACGCTTCGAGACGCTGTGGCCGGCATCGCGCGTGCGCGTGGACACCGCCCGCGCAGACCTCCGCGTGGGGGACAGCGAGGTGCTGTTGCTGCCCGACGGCCGGTATCGGCTGTGCGCGAGCGCGCGTGAGGCCGGCAGCGGCGCCGTGGCGCGCGTGGCGCTCGACGTGACCCCTGAGCCCGCGGCCTACTTCCCGGGCGCGAACATCGGGGGCGAATCGTTGGTGAGCGGCTACGCCGTGCCGGGCCTGCGGGCGCTCGCGAGCGGGACGCTCTGCGTGGAGGATCGCTGCGAACGCTTCGACGCGGCGCAGTCGTATCACGACCATAACTGGGGCGTGTGGCGCGACGTCACCTGGGAGTGGGGGTCGGCGCGTGTCGGCAGCTTCTCTGTGCTGTACGGCCGCGTGCTGCGCGAGGGCTCTGCGTTGGTGGACGAACCGCTGTTCGTGTACCTGGTGGATTCGCTGGGGTTCGCCGGAATCTTCCGGCCCACACGCGTCGTGTATGAGGATGGCGAGATCTTCCGCGTGGCCGGCCGCGAGATCCGCGCGCCGCGCCGCGGCCTGCTGTTCGACGTGCGCGGCGCGGACACACTGCGGCTGGAACTGGACGTCGAGGACGCCGCGGTGACGCCGATGCGTGGGCGTCGTGAGGGGCAGGCGGCGGCGGGTGCCGGTCGTGCCTTCATCCAAATGAAGGGGCGCGCTACCATCAGTGGGCGGCTGCGCGGGAAGCCCATCAGCGGCGGTGGCGCGGGGTTCTTCGAGACCTGGCGTTAACCTGCGAGGGGATGGGACGTCTACCGCATACGCCCCTCACCATCCCCGCGACCCCGCAGCATGCGCAACTTGCCACGGCCCTCACGCGCGCTTCGCGTAGCGTTCGCCTTCGCCCTCACGCTCTCGGCCTGCGCCGCGGAGCAGACGGTCGCGCCGGGTGATTCGGATGAGTCGTTCGCGGCGGTCCGTGCGGCGCTCACGATCGAGCCCACGGCGTTGCCGAACTACGCCGGCATCGGCTATCCGCAGTACGTGACGGGCCCCGTCATCACGCGCGAAGTCGTGATGCCGCGCGACAATCCGATCACCAACGCCGGCGCGACGCTGGGCCGCGTGCTGTTCTTCGATCGCAACTTGAGCCGCACGAACACGCTGAGCTGCGCAGGCTGCCACATGAACGCCGCCGCCTTCGGCGACACGGCGCAGTTCTCGCTGGGCTTCGAGGGCAGCGAGCGCACGGGTCGCCATTCGATGCGCCTCGTGAACGCGCGGTTCAACGAAGGCGGGCGCTACTTCTGGGATCGCCGCGCGGCGACGCTCGAGGCACAGACGACGCAGCCCATCCGCGACGCCGTCGAGATGGGTTTCGATGACGCGCACGGCGGCTTCGCAGCGGTGCAGGCGAAGCTGGCGGCCCTGCCGTACTATCCGCCGCTGTTCCGCTTGGCGTTCGGCGATACGGCCATCACCGAAGCGCGCATCCAGCGTGCCCTCGCGCAGTACGTGCGGAGCATCGTGTCGTACGGCAGTCGCTGGGACCTTGGCGTGGCGACCCTGCCCTTGGTTCCGCCGCCGCCCGGCGCGCCGCCGGGCGCGCCTGATGCGGTGAACCTCCAGACCCGCGTGCCTGGGTTCACCGATCAAGAGTTCCGCGGCCAGCAACTTTACATGCTGCCGAAGAACGCCGGCGGAGCGGGCTGCCAGGGCTGTCACGTGGCGCCGAGCTTCTCGTTGGCCGCCAACTCGCTGACCAACGGGCTGGATGCGAACCAGACAGCCGTGTTCCGCTCCCCGTCGCTCAAGAACGTCGCGCAGAGCACACGCTTCATGCACGACGGCCGCTTCTCCTCGCTGGAGGAGGTCGTGGAGTTCTACAACAGCGGCATCCAGTTCGGGACGCAGCTCGACAATCGACTGCGCGGCCCCGGCGGCACCACGGCCCAGCGTCTCGGACTCTCGGATGCCGACAAGGCCGCATTGGTAGCGTTCCTGCGCACGCTGACCGACACCGGCATCGGCACGGACGCGCGCTACACGAATCCGTTCCGGCCCTGACGCACTAGCGCGCGGGCTGCTCCGGTTCGCGCGCGCGCCAGAGGCGCTCGGCGTCATCCACCGCGGCGTTCACGCGGGCCGTGAGTAGGAACACGATCGGAACCAGCGCGATCGTCGCCGTCAGGAGCACCGGGAGCAGCGGCCCACTGTCGTGCCCGAGCGCGGCACGCCACAGCGCGACCTGCACGACGCCCATCAGCAGCATCACGAATGCGCCGGTGACGTCCAGCACCTCGCGCATGCGCGCGATCACCGGCTCGTGGTAGGCAGCTGGGATCTTCAAGAACCGCTCCTTCGCCGGGAAGTTGAACAGCTCCGGCTGCGTCTGCAGTAGGTTCCCGAGCCAGTGCAGGATGCCCTGCGTCACGCCCGCGATGAGCGGGAGCAGCATCCAGTTGAGCCAGGTCTTCGCGTCACTGCGCGTGACCTCGCCCGCCGCGTTGAGGTGGCGCGGGAGTTCGTCAGGCAGGCCGCCGTAGGTGGCGATCGAGAACAGCACGATGGCCGCCCAGACGATCCACGGCAGGGCGCGGAGCAGCATGGCTCAGTCTTCCACGCGCGGAATCGCGCGCAGTCCCTGGTGCAGGTATGCGATGCGGCCGTCCGTGCCGGGCACGAGCACCAGCGTGAGCGCGCCGGCGGCAGGCGGCAGCAGCAGCTTCACCCGGTCACGACCCACCATGCGCATCCCGAACTGCCCGCCGTTCTGGCGGAACACCAGCGTGTCGCCTTGCTCGACGATCTCCATGCGCTGCGGCCCGATGCGATACCGCCCCACCAGCGCGCGTCGCTCCTCGCGCGTGGGCAGGCGCTCGGCGGCGGGCGTCGTGTCCGCCGGGGCGAGCGCGATGTTCGCGACCCCGCGCGCGATCACGCGCGTCAGGCCGCTCACCGACGGGCCACTGCGATTGTCGAGCACGACGATCGCGAGCTTCGCATCGGGGAACATCGTCACCGACGCGTCGAAGCCGTTGATCGAACCGCCGTGCTGCCAGATGCGCTGGCCGTCCTGCCGGCCGATCACCAACCCGTACGCGTAGCGAGCGATCGAGTCGCCTGGGACGCGCGGATCCGGCGTGGTGAGCCGCTGCACCGCGCCCTCGCTCAGGACGCGCGCGCCGTCAATCGCGCCACCGTCCATGATCATCGCCGCGAAGCGTGCGACGTCACTGGCGCTGGCGAGCAGGAAGCCCGCTGCCCACTGGGCCGTGTTCTCCGTGAACGGGCGCACGACGGCGGCCGGACGGCCGGGCTGTCCCACATGGCCCTGCGAGAAGTCGCGCGTCATCGCCTCGAGCGGACGGAACGTCGCATGTGGCATGCCCACCGGCCGCAGCACCATGCGGTCCGCCAGCGTGCCGTAGCGCTCGCCGCCGGCGCGTTCGATCACGTAGCCGGCCATCGAGAAGCCAGGGTTCGAGTACGAGAGCACGCGCCCGGGCGCTGTCATGAACAGCGTGTCGCTGACTTCGCGCATCACCTCGCCGAGCGCACCCTCGCCCATGCGGCCGTAGGGCACGGCGTTGTCGAGCCAGCCGGCGGTGTGCGTGAGCAGTTGGTGGGTGGTGACCGTCCCCACCTGCTTGCCTTCGAGCGACGGCACGTAGCGGCTGATCGGCGCCTGGAGATCGAGCTTGCCTTGTTCGGCGAGCTCGGCCGCCATCGCGCCCGTGATCATCTTCGTCACGCTGCCGATGCGCAGCAGCGACGCGTTGGTGAGCGGCCGCGACGTCTCCACATCTGCTACGCCATAGGCCTTGGCGTAGATCACGCGGCCCTGGTACGCCACCGCGACCTGCGCACCCGGCGTCTGCGTGCGCGCGAGTTCCGACGTGACGATGGAATCGACCTGGCGCTGCCAGTCCGGCGCTTGCGCGTCGGCGCTGCGCGCGAGCAACACGAGGCCGCCGAACATGAGCGCAGCCATGATCACCAATGCCGTGAGCAGCGCGCCGACCCCGCGCTCTGCAACCTTATGCATCATCCGACGACTCCTCGCGCACTGGAAGTGAGCTTCCGTCATCCGTCATCCGTCCGCCGTCTGCGTCGAGTGCCCGTCCCGCCTTCCGCAGTGCGTCTCGCAGCACGAACTCGATCTGCCCATTCACCGAGCGCAGCTCGTCGGCCGCCCATCGCTGGTAGGCATCCAGCAATGAGCGGTCGACGCGCAGCAGGAAGGGCTTCTTCTCGGCCACGACCGGCTCAGGTGTAGAGCGAGCCGGTGTTCACGACGGGCTGTGTCGCGTGGTCCGAGCAGAGTACCACGAGCAGGTTGCTGACCATCGCCGCCTTGCGCTCGTTGTCCAACGTGACGATCTGCTTCTCGTTCAGCATGCTGAGGGCCATCTCCACCATGCCCACCGCGCCCTCGACGATCTTCTGTCGGGCCGAGATGATGGCGCTGGCCTGCTGGCGCTGCAGCATCGCCGCGGCGATCTCCGGCGAGTAGGCGAGGTGGCTGATGCGGGCCTCGACCACTTCCACGCCCGCCTTCTTGAGCCGATCCACCAGCGCCTTCTCGAGCGTGTTCGACACCTCGTCGGTGTTCTGCGAGAGCGAGAGCTCACCGGCCGTGTGCGAGTCGTAGGGATACTGCACCGCGACGCCGCGCAGGGCCGATTCGCTCTGCACCTCGACGTAGCGGGCGTAGTCATCCACCTCGAACAGCGCCTCCGCCGAGTCCACGACCTTCCACACGACGATCGCCGCGATCTCGATCGGGTTCGAGTGGTTGTCGTTCACCTTGAGCTTCGCCGTCTCGAAGTTCCGCACGCGCAGCGAGATCGGCTGCTTGGTGAGGAAGGGATTCGCCCACCAGAAACCGTCCTGCCGCACCGTGCCCTTGTAGGTGCCGAAGAGCACGAGGGCCTTGGCCTCGTTGGGGTGCACGATGAACAGGCCGGTCATCATGATCAGTGCGACGAACGAGAGCCCGATCCAGAGCAAGCCGACCAGATGTTGCTGCGACTGGAAGGCCTGGACTGCGAAGTAGCCGCCCGCGAGCATCGCGACGATGGTGATGAGCAGGGTCGTGAGGCCGTTCTGGGCCGAGTATTGCTTCTCCACGTACATCAACGGGTCTCCGGTTCGGGGTGATGTCGTGATGATATCACTTTGGAATCCTGCGCGCAAGTGTGGGATGTGGGTCGCAAAACCGGGGTGACGGGGCCATTTGCGCCTAGGACTCCGTGGCCGGATATTTGACGCGACCTTTCAGGCCCCGGATGAGGGGCATCACTAATGATTTGCGTGCATTGCAGCACCCCGGTGGGTGAGGGTGCCAAGTTCTGTCATTCTTGTGGTTCGATGGTTTCCGACGCCGAAGGCCAGGCGGCGGCGACGGCATCGATGGACCAGTCGGCATTCGCCCACATGGAGCGGATGCTGCGCGATGAGACCAAGGGCGAGTACACCGTCGGCAAGATGCTTGGCCGCGGTGGTATGGCCGTGGTGTATCTCGCCGAGGAGACGCGGTTGGGGCGCAAGGTGGCGCTCAAGGTGCTGCCGCCCGAGCTGACGTTCGGCCATGGTGTGGATCGCTTCCTGCGCGAGGCGAAGACGGCCGCCACGCTCGACCATCCGAACATCATCCCGATCTATCGCATCGCCAGCGGCGGCAAGCTGTTCTGGTACGCGATGAAGTATCTCGAAGGGCGCTCGCTCGAAGACGTGCTGCGCGAGCGCGGCGCGTACTCGGTGGACGAGACGCTCGAGATCCTCGATCAGGTGGCCGACGCGTTGGACTACGCGCACGAGCACCACGTGATCCATCGCGACATCAAGCCGGCCAACGTGATGCTCGATTCCCGCAATCGCGTGATCATCACGGACTTCGGCATCGCGAAGGCGCTGACGGAGGGCGCGCTGACGGCGTCGGGCTCGGTGATCGGTACGCCGTACTTCATGAGTCCCGAGCAGGGCATGGGCAAGCCGGTGAGCGGCGCCGCCGACCAGTACTCGGTGGCGGTGATGGCGTTCCGCATGCTGGCCGGCCACATCCCCTTCGACGGCGACTCGGCGATCGACATCCTGCACAAGCACTGCATGATGGAACCGCCGCGCCTCGAGGAGAGCGCGCCGCATGTGCCGAAGCACATTTGCGACGCGATCGACAAGGCGCTGTCGAAGAAGGCGGACGATCGCTTCCCGAACATCCGCGCGTTCGTGAAGGCGATGCGTGACCCGTCGGTGAAGTTCGCGCGCGCGAGTGCGCGCACCGAGGTGATCGACAGCAAGGAACTCGAGAAGGCGATCAGCGGCCCGCGTCCGAAGGTGGTGCCGAAGGCGGGCGCGGCCGACAAGACGGTCGTCGCGGGTGCGGCGGTGAAGCCAGCGGCGGCGAAGGCCGCCGCGCCGGCGCCAGCCGCTGCGGGTTCGAGCAAGACGGGCTTGTACGTGGTCATCGCCGCCGTCGTGCTCGGTGGCGGTGGCTTCGGCGCGTGGAAGGTGTTCGGGGGCGCAGGTTCGCCTGAGCCAGCGCCGCAGATCGCGGAAGCCCAACCACCGGCCGCGCAGACGGCGCCCGCGACGTCCACGCCGCAGCAGGCGGCGACACCGGCGGTGCAGGAGCCCGCGCCGCAAACGCAACCGGTGACGCAGCCGCCGGCGCCGGCTCCGACGAAGGCCACCACGCCGGCGCCGACGACGCAGACTCCGCCGCGCACGGCCACGCGGACACAAACCCCGCCGCGCACGCAGACGCAAACGCCTGCGCAGACCGCAGCATCGCAGACGACTGCGCCGGCCACGCCGGCGCCGGCGACGGCCGCGCCGGCGGCTGCAGGCCCGGCGACGCTGCAGCTCATCGTGAATCCCGGCGGCAACATCAGCGTGGATGGCGTGTCGAAGGGCGAGCGCTCGCGATTCTCAGAGCAGCTGTCGCCAGGCGATCACTTGATTCGCGTTGAACGTGGCGGATTCGCCACGAAAGACACTGTCGTCACGTTGCGCGCGGGCCAGACGGTCCGCGTGACCCTCACGCTTACGCCCACTCCGTAATGCGTTCCTTCCGGTTCTTGGCGCCGCTCGTCGGCGCCTTGTTGTTGACGCCGCTGGCGGCCGAGGCGCAGTCCCGCGCCGAGCTGCTGCGGCAGGCCCAGTCGGCGATCGATGACTTCGACGCCCCGCGCGCGATCCGGTTGGCGCGCGCCGCGTTGAATCCTGCGCTCGGGCCCCTCGACTCCACATGGACGCGCGGCGTACATGTGTTGACGCAGATCCTGATCGAGGAACAGCAAGCGCCGTTGGCCAAGACCTGGGCGCAGTGGGCCGTGCGGCTCGAGCCGACGCTGGCAATCGACTCGGTGAACTTCCTGACCAACGTGGTGACGACGCTGCGCGAGGCGAAGGTCGCTGCGGCGCCGACGCCCGCCGACGCGCAGACGCGCGCCACGTACCAGTGGCCCGCCGGCGCGAGTGAGTCGAATGAGTCGCGTTTCCGCGTCGCGACGAACGGCACGCCGATGACCGTGCTCGTGCGCGGCATCGGCCTCGTGGGCGCGCAGGGCTTGGTGCTGCCGCCGGGCACCTACGAGCTCGAAGTGAGCGCCAGCGGGTTCTTGCCGCTGCGCGTGACGCGCGAGGCGCTGCCGGGCGTGACGAGTGAGTTCGCGTTCACGCTGACGTCGGCAGCCGTGGCGTCGGCGACGCTGGCGCCGGAGGTGGCGGCGCGCCTCGCACGCGCGACGCGTCCGCTGCAGGTGACGCGATTCGGATTGCCGCAGGCCTGCGCCGTGGGTGTGGCCGCGGGTGGCGCGCGGCTGGTGTTGACGAGCTATCATGCGATCCGCGGCGCCGATGCGATTGCGGCGGGTGGCGAGGTGCGCGTGGCGGCGTACGACGTGACGAGCAATCTCGCCGTGCTGGTGCTGCCGGCCGCCGCGCCGGACACGCTGGCGACGGCGACGCAGGTGATCGAGGGGCAGTCGCTCTGGGGCGTGACGCTGGCCGATTGCACCGGCACGCCGGCGCCGACGCCGCGCGTGTTGCTGCAGGGCTCGACGTCCGCTGCGCTCTCGCTGAGCGCCGCGCTCGAATCGGCGGCCGCGGGCTCGCCGCTCGTGGACTACCAAGGCAACGTGGCCGGTGTGTACAGTGCCGGCACGCGCGCGGCCCCGGCCAGCGTAGTGGCACCGCTCGTGGCGCGCGCTAAGGACGCGGTGGCCAACAACCGCACCATGACGCCGCAGCAGGTGGCGGTGGCGGAGAATCATCGCTACGGCAGCGTGATCATCGCGGTGGATGTGCCGAACGCGACCGTGAAGGTGAGCCCGATCGAGGCCTGGCAGTGGGAAGAGCTGCGGGCGGAGGGGCCGGCACCGTTCACGTTCCGCGGTGCGGCGGGTCGGTACCGCGTCGAGGTGAGCGCGCCGAACATCGCTGCGCGCACGCAGGAGGTGACGCTGCGCGCCGGTGAGACGACACGTGCGGCGATCTCGCTGCGCACGGTGGCGCAGGGCCCGGGTGGTCCGGCGCCGGCCGCCGCGCGTCGCGGTCTGCCCAAGTGGGTGTGGGCGGTGGCGATCGGCGGCGCGGTCGGTGGCGCACTCGCGCTCGGCGGTGGCGGTGGAGGCGGGAGTTCCGGTGGCACGATCGTGATCGAAGTGCCGAATCCGCCGGTGAGGTTCTAAGCGATGCGATTCACGCCTCGTACTTCGCGTCTCCTTGCGCCGGCCATGGCCGTCTTCGCGGCCGCCGTGTTGGTGTCCTGCGACGATCCCACGACGCCGCCGACCACGGGCTCGATCGAGCCGCGCATCGCGCTGATCCAGGCCGATTCCCAGACGCGCGCGCAGTTGGTGCTGCCGCTGACGGCGGTGCGTGCGCGCAGCATCGGCCCCACGGGCCGCACGATCGATCTTGACCCCGTCGGTTCGGTGTGGCGCGGGTCGCTCACCGGTCTGGCCGCCGGCACGTACGAAGTCATCATCGAAGGCATCGCCAACGGGCAGGTGCAGTACTACGGCCGCCTGACGAACATCAACGTGGGGCGCGGCCAGCGCGCGCAGCCCACGATTCCGTTCGCCGCGGCGATCCCGACCGTAAACATCCCGCCGCTCAACAATACGACGGCGTTCGCGCAGCGTATTCCGTTCCGCAGCGTGACGGGCGCGTCGAGCTACATCATCCAGGTGTCGCAGGACTCGACGTTCCTCGGCGCGGTGGAAGTTGCATCTCCCGACACGCAGCCGATCGTCACGGTCAATGCGCACGGGCGCTGGCACATCCGCGCGAAGGCCGTGCTGCCGGGCATCGAAGGCACGAGTGTCCCGTACGCGGATAGCCGCGGCTGGAACATTGTCACCGCGACGGGTGGCGACACCGAAGGCGCGGCGCAGGCGCTGACGCTGGTGCCGCAGACGCCGCTCACGACGACCCAACGCAACCTCACCAGCACGAAGCGCGAGGACTGGTTCGAGTTCGATCTCCGCGACGGCGACACGCTGTCGGTGGAGACCTTCGCCAACCGACTGACGATTCCGTCGCCGCTGAACACGACGCTGACGCTGTACCGCGACAACGGCACGGAGGTCGCGAGCAGCGGCGACATCTCGGGCTCGACGGACTCGCGGATCCTGCACACGGCGACCAACACCGAGACCTACCGCTTGCGCGTGAGCGCGCCGGCTGGCTCGAACGGCCACTTTGAGCTCGTGACGGGCATCCGCCGCTTGCCGCGCAGCCCGAGCGGGCTCGTGGCGACGGTGATGTCGGGCACCGCGGTGGATCTCGCGTGGAACGACGACGCGGACAATGAGACCGGCTACCGCATCGAGCGCTGCACGGGCGCCGGCTGCAGCGACTTCACGGAGATCGGAACGGCGGCCGCCAACGCCGAGGCGTTCTCGGTAACGGGGCTCACGCAGGGCAGCACGTATCGCTTCCGTGTGATGGCCGTGAACGCCGTGGGTACGTCGCTCAACGCGCCGATCGCGGCTGCGGAGCTGGTCGGACCGGCGGCGCCCACCGGGCTCACGGCGACGGCGATCTCGGCGACGCGCATTGACCTCGCTTGGGTGGATGCCTCGACGAACGAGACGGGCTTCGAGATTGCGCGCTGCTCGGGCGCGGCCTGCACGGACCCCGTGGTCATCGCGACCGTGCCGGCCGGCACGCAGGCGTACAGTGACCTCACGGTCACCTTCGGCAACGCGTATCGCTACTCGGTGCGCGCGACCAACAACGTGGTGCCGTCGACGTACGCCGGTCCGGCCGATGCGAATACGATCCCGCCGGCCACGCCGTCCGCGCTCGTCGCGACGACGACCGGTCCGTCGCGTATCGCGCTCAGCTGGACCGACAACTCGACCACCGAGGCCGGATTCCGCATCGAGCGCTGCACTGGAGACGCCTGCAACACCTTCGCCGAGATTGGCACGGTGGGGCTCAACGTGCAGGCCTTCGTGGATAGCCTGGTGTCCAACAACCAGGCCTATCGCTATCGCGTGCGTGCGTTCAACGCGGTAAACGGCGCGGACTACACGAACATCGCCGACGCCAACACGCGTCCGCCGGCGGCGCCGACGGCGTTGACGGCGACGACGCAGGGTCCGACGACGATCCGCATCACGTGGACGGACAACTCGCTGATCGAGACGGGCACGCGCGTGGAGCGCTGCGCCGGCCTCGGCTGCAGTGACTTTGCCGATGTCACGCTGGTCGCGGCGGACTCGACGGGCTTCACGGACAACACGGTCGCGGTGGACACGTGGTACCTCTACCGCGTGAGCGCCGTGGGCGTGGCCGGCATCTCGGCTACGAGCAACGTGGCCCAGGCGAACACGCTGCGACCCGCGGCCCCGACGTCGCTGACCGCGACGACGCTCTCGGCGAACGTCATCCGCATCGTGTGGGTGGACAACGCCGATAACGAGACGGGCTACACGCTGTCGCGCTGCGCGACGCCGGGTTGCACGAACTTCACGACGCTGGCGACCTTCGCGGCGCCGCGGGTGACGTACGACGACTCGACGACCGTCGCCGGCGTAACCTACGTGTACCAGCTGCGGGCGACGAACATCGCGGGCGCGTCGGCGGCGTCGAACAACGCGACGGCGAACACACTGCCGCCGGCTGCGCCGAGCAACCTCTTGGCCAACACGGCCAGCGCGACCCGCGTGGACCTGAGCTGGCTGAACAACGCGCCTGAGGCCACGGGTACGCGCGTCGAGCGCTGCTTCGGGCCGGGCTGCACGGGCTTCGTAGAAATTGGCTTCGTGCCCGCGCCCGGAACGTCGTGGGTGGACACGGCGGGTGTGATTGCGGGGCAGGTGATCCGCTATCGCTTGCGCGCGCAGAACGTGGCGGATGTGTCGCTGTACACGGACGTCGAGGAGGCGTCGACGGAGGTGCCGGCGACGCCGGGCACGCTGACCTACACGATCCAGGGCCCGACATCGGTGTCGCTCGCGTGGGGCGCATCGGCCGGGCCGAACCTGCTGCAGTACGTCGTGAAGCGCTGCGAAGGAGTTGGCTGCACGCCGACGACCGTCCTGACGGCCACTGGCGCCGGGACCACTGGCTTCGTCGACAACAGCGTGTCGCTCGGTACGACGTACCGCTATAGCATCGCGGCCAGCGGCGTCACGGGGGAGTCGGCGCCGGGTAACGTCGTGAACGTGCCGGTTTCGGTGCCGGCGCCTCCGACTGGCGTCGCCGTCACCCTGACTGTCGGCGGCGTGCAGCTCGCTTGGACAGATCCGGATGGTGCCAGTGAGGTGATCATCGACCGCTGCGAGGGCGACCCCTGCGGTCCGTCAATCATTCTCGCCGTGGTGCCTGCCGGCACGCAGGTCTATGTAGACAACGCGGTCTCGGCGAACCAGTCGTATGGGTACAGGTTCCGCGGCAACAACAGCATCGGATTCGGCGCCGCCACCAGCTTCACGCCTGTGTTCCCGTTCTTCGCTACAGCGCCGAGCGGGCTTACGGGCAACCTCGTCAGCAGCACGCGCATCGACGTGACGTGGTCGGATAACGCGCTGAACGAGACGGGCTACGAGATCGAGCGCTGCGAAGGTGACGGCTGCTCGAACTTCGCGCCGGTGGACACCGTCGGAGCCAACCAGACGCTGTTCATGGATATGAGCGTGCAGCCGGGCAACTCGTACACGTACCGTGTGCGGGCGACGGCGGCGTTCGGGTCGAGCGCGCCGACGAACCAGGTGACGGTGACGACGCGCTTGCCCGCCAGCCCGAGCGGCCTCGTGGCGCAGACGCTCTCGAACTCCAGTGTGCGCCTCACGTGGACGGACAACTCGGACAACGAGTCGCAGTTCAGCGTGCAGCTCTGCGAAGGCGTGGGCTGCGCCGTGGGCCCGGGCAACTTCATCGCCACGCCGGTGAATGCCACCGAAGTGGTGGTGAACGGGCTGAACCCGAACACGTCGTACACCTTCCATGTGTTCGCGACGAACGTCGTGGGCAACTCGCCGCCGTCGAACACCGCCACGGCCACGACCGACCTGCCGGCGGTGCCGGGACCGATCTCGGTCATCGTGCAGGGCGACGGTGTGTCGATGCAGCTGCAGTGGACGCTGGTCGCGAATGCCACGGGCTACGCCATCGAACGCTGCGAAGGCGCCGGCTGCACGAGCTTCGGTGAGATCATCGAGGTCCCGGAAGACGGCGGCACGAACACGTACATCGATGCGGGCCTCACCGGCGGTACCACGTACCGGTACCGCATTGCGGCGCGGAACGCGGCCGGCAACTCCGACTACACCGAGATCATCGAGCGGACGGCTGGTCCTCCCGCCACGCCAACCGGGCTCGCGGCTATCCTGCGCCCTGGGGTGTACGCCGCATTGCCATTCACGGATGCGTCGAACAACGAGTCCGGCTTCGAGCTCGAGCGATGCATCGGCGTCGGGTGCATGGACTTCACGTACTACCAGAGTGTCGGCGCCAATGCGGATTCGACGATTGACGTCGCGATCGCCGTCGGCAATCACTACCGCTATCGGTTGCGCGCGCTGAACCTGGCCGGTGCCTCGGCGTTCACCGCGCCGGTCGATCTCCCGGTGTTCCTCCCCGAGGCGCCGAGCGGCCTGACCGCCACGACCTTCTCGGCCACGCAGGTGAACCTCGCGTGGACGGACAACGGGCCGAACGAGACGGGCTTCGAGATCCAGCGTTGCCAAGGCGCGAGCTGCTCGAACTTCGCGACCATCGACACCACGGCGGCCGACGCCGTCGCGTTCTCTGACGTCGGGCTCGCGCAGAACCAGATCTTCCGGTATCGGATCCGCTCGCTCAATGCGATCGGTCAGTCGGCGTTCACGGCCATCTCCGAGGCGGCGACGGACCTGCCGGTGGCGCCGGACAGCTTGGTCGCGGTGGCGATGGCGTCGGACGAGATCGCGCTCACCTGGGCCGACCTCTCGAACAACGAGACGCAGTTCCTGATCGAGTACTGCGAAGGCGTGGGCTGCACGAACTTCACGTTCCTGGCGCTGCTCGCGGCGAACTTCGAGAACTACACGCACAGCGGGCTGGTGTCGGGCGAGAGCTACAGCTACCGCATCCAAGCGGTGGGCTCGGCGGGCTCGAGCCCCTTCTCGGCCGTCGCGACGACGGACACGGATTCGCCGACGGTCGTCACTGGGCTCACGGCGGTCACGCAGGGTCCGACGCGGATTGACGTCAGCTGGACCGACAACTCGACCAACGAGCTCCGGTACATCGTGGAGCGTTGCAGCGACGCCTGCGGTGCGTTCGCGGCCATCGACACACTGCCGCCGAACGCCAACGCCTTCGTGGACAGCACGGTGGTGGTGGATGTGTCGTACCAGTATCGCATCACCGCCAGCAACAACGTGGGCAACGTGACGTCCGGCACGGTGCTGGCGAACACGCTGCGCCCCGCGGCGCCGACGGCATTCTCGGCGACGACGGTCAGCGCCGCGCAGGTGGATCTCACCTGGACCGACGCCTCCGCGAACGAGACGCAGTTCATCATCGAGCGCTGCACAGGCGCGGGCTGCGCGAGCTTCGGCGCGCTGGCCACCGTCGGCGCGGACGTGACGGCTTACCAGGACGTCACGGTCGCGGCGAGCGAATCGTACACGTATCGGATCCGGGCGGCGAACATCGCGGGTGAGTCGGCCGATGCTGGCCCCGTGACGGCGACGACATTGGTTCCGGCGGCGCCCACGGGCGTCACGGCCGTCGCCGTGTCGCCGTCGCAGATCGACCTGTCGTGGACCGACGCCGCTGACAACGAGCTCGGGTATCGCATCGAGCGCTGCACGGGCGCGAGCTGCTCCAACTATGTGGAAGTCGGTAGCGTCGGCCCCGGTGTGACGAGCTTCCCCAGCACGGGGCTGGTGGCGAGCACGTTCTACCGCCACCGCATCCGTGCGTTCAACAACGCCGGTACGTCGGCGTTCGCGTCGCCGGCCACTGACCCGACGGGCATCTTCGCACCGACCGCGTCCACAGGCCTGACGGCCACGACGCTAGCGGCGACTGAGACGCGCCTGACCTGGACCGACGTCGCCACGAATGAAGCCGGCTTTGAGGTGCTGCGCTGCGCCGGGGACGGCTGCACGCCGACGACGGTGGTGGACACCGTGCCGGCGACCGTGCCGTCTGGCGCCACCATCTATATAGATGCGACCGCTCCGGCCGGCGTGATCGTGCGCTACCGGGTCCGCGTCTTCAACGGCGTCGGCGTCGGCGGTAACTCCAACACCGCCCAGACGTCGACCACGGTGCCGAATGCACCGACGAATTTCAGCGCCACGGCCAATGGCCAGTCGCAGGCTCAGATGAGCTGGCTCGACCAGAGCGGCGACGAGACTGGGTTCGTGGTCGAACGCTGCGGCGGTGAGGGCTGCACGGACTTCGTGCCGCTCGACACCGTGGCGGCCGGTGTGACGTCGTTCGACGACAACAGCGTCACCGGCGGCAACGTCTACCGGTACCGCGTGTACGCGATCGGCAACGGGCGCTCGGCGTTCTCGGGCGTTGAGCGTGTGTCGACGATCCTGCCGCCGGCTGCGACGGCGCTGGTCGCGACGCCGCTGTCGAACGACCTCGTGTCGCTGACGTGGCAGGACAACGCCACGGATGAGACGGGCTACATCATCGAGCGCTGCGTCGGCGCTGGCTGCAGCAGCTTCGTTGTGCTATTCATCGCTGACTCGAACACGACGACCTACGAGGACACGTCGGCGCCGGTTGGCCAGGCGCTGACCTACCGGGTGCTCGCCCTCAATCCGGCCGGGTCGGCCGCGCCGAGCAATGAAGCCTCGGTCGCGACGACCATTCCGGCGCTGCCGAACACGCTGGTCGGCACGCTGGTCTCGGCCACGCAGATTGACCTGAGCTGGGTGAACCCGGCCACGGATGAGGACGGCATCATCATCGAACGCTGCGAAGGCGTGGGCTGCACCAACTTCGTGGCGATCGACACCGCGGCGGTGGACGAAACGACGTACCAAGATGCCTCGGCGCTGGCCGGCGTGGTGTACCGCTACCGCGTGCGCAGCTACAACGCGAACGGTACGTCCGGCGCGACGGCGGTGGTCACGCTCTCCACGACCGTGCCGGATGCGCCGACGGGCTTGGCGCTCAATCTGCCGCAGACGAACGCGGGCGCGGTGGGCCTGACCTGGACGGATGTCTCGACCACCGAGACGGGCTACATCGTCGAGCGCTGCGACGGCACGGGCTGCAGCAGCTTCTCCACGATTGCCACGTTGGGTGCCGGTTCGACGGGATACAACGACGGTCCGATCACGCTCGACACGACGTACTTGTATCGCGTGCGGGCGGAGAACGTCGTCGGCCTCTCGCTGGGTGCCATCCTCGAGGTTCGGACCTATCGGCCGGCAATCGCCACGGGCCTCACCGCCACGACGATCTCCGGTACGCGCATCGACCTGGCGTGGAGCGTGCCGGACTCGGGCGTGAGCAGCGGCACGACGGTTGAGCGCTGCACCGGCGCGGGATGCTCGACGTTCTTCCTCGATGACGTCATCGCGAACGATGGCAGCAGCTATAGCGACACCGGCCTCAACCCTGGCCTGGTGTACCGCTATCGCATCCTGCGCGAGAACATCTTCGGGACGTTGGGTGAGTCGGCCGTGGCCGAGGCCTCGACCGACATCCCGCTCTCGCCGAGCGGCGTGACGGTGACGACGCTGGGCCCGACGACGCTGCAGGTGGATTGGACAGACAACTCGATGATCGAAACGGGCTTCTTCATCGAGCGCTGCGATAGCGATCCGTGCACGGGCGCGTGGGTGACCCTCGACACGCTCGGTGCCAACGCCGGGTCGTACTTCGACACGACGGCCACGATCGGTGCCGCCTACTCGTACCGCGTGAGCGCGTTCAGCGCTGCCGGCACGTCGGCTCCGTCGGCGGTCGGGGCGGGGAACACCTTCCTGCCGGAGGCCGTGACGCTGAGCGCGGCGACCATCACCAGCAGCTCGACGGTCGATCTTGAGTGGGCGACGGCGGCGTATGCCACCTCGTATGTGGTGGAGCGCTGCGAGCTGCCGGGCTGCAGCTACGTCGCGATTGACACCGTCGCGGCGCCCACCGTGACGCTGACGGACGGCACGGTCGCGCTCGGCACGGCGTACCAGTACCGCGTCCGTGGCCTGAACGTGGTGGGTGATGGCATCGCGGCCAACGACCTCGGCGCCAACATCAACCCGCCGGCGACGCCTGGGGTACCGACCATCGTGGCGCTGTCGCCGACCTCGGCGCAGCTCACGTGGGTGGACGCCAGCGACAACGAAACGCGCTTCATCATCGAGCGCTGCGAGGGCGCGGGCTGTGGCGACTTCGCCACGGTGGACTCGGTGGGCGCGGGGGTGACTACGTATCAGGACCCGGGTCTCACGTACGGTGGCAAGTACGAGTACCAGATCATCGCCGTGAACGCGATCGGTGCGTCGGCGCCGACGGCGCCGGTGCTGATCGTGATGCAGGAGCCGGGCATCCCGCAGTCGCTGACGGCGCTGACCACGGGTCCGGGCCAGATTACGGTGCAGTGGCTGGATAACTCGGATAACGAGACGCGGTTCCTGCTCGAGCGCTGCGCGGGCGTGGCCTGCGTCGACTTCGTGCAGGTGCAGTCGCTGGCCAGCGGTACGACGCAGTTCGTAGACAACGGCTTGTCGCTGAACGCGGCATACCGGTACCGCGTGCGCGCGATCAACGGCGTGGGTCCGTCGGACTTCTCGAACATCGGCGCGGCCAACACCTTCCTGCCGGCCGCGGCCACGGGCCTGACGGCGACGATCATCAACGGCGCGCGGGTGGACCTGGCTTGGGTGGACAACTCGCTGAACGAGCAGGGCTTCCGGATCGAGCGCTGCGAGTTGCCGAGCTGCGCGGTGTACACCGAGATCGCGCAGGTGGGGCAGAACGTCACGTCGTACTCGAATACCGGGTTGACCTATGGCCAGGGCTTCGCGTATCGCGTGCGTGCGGCCAACATCTCGGGTGACGCGCCGCCGACGAACACGGCGACGGCGCAGCTGATCCTGGCTCCGCCGTCGGACGTCCGCGCACGCGTGGTCAATCGCGACTCGGTGCAGCTGACCTGGACGTATACGCCAAGCTGGAATAGCGGCTTCCAGGTGGTGCGCTGCGTCGGTGCCGCCTGTTCGCCGGTGAACGGGGTTGGTGGCGTCCCGAGCGGTGTGCTCAGCTTCATCGATGAGGTGCCGGTCGCCGGTATCGAGTACACGTACAGCGTTCGCGCGGTGACGATCAACGGTGGATCAACGATCGGCAACACCTCGCCGGCACGCATGCCGATCATGCTCAGCAATGCCACGCCGGTTAGCGGCTTGGCTGACGTCTTCCGTGGTGAGCGGCACTACATGTTCAGCGTGCCGGCTGGCGCGTTGGGCCTGCGCGTCCGCATGGATGCCCCGAGCGGCGATGCCGACCTGTACGTGAAGTACAACGCGACGGGGCAGTTCGGCCAGACGCTCAATGATGCGCAGAACTGCGTGCCGTACACGGGGAACACGCCCGAGATCTGTACGTTTGACGCACCGGCCGCCGGCGACTGGTATGCCATGGTGCACGGATTCCAGGCGTACAACAATGTCACCTTGAAGGCTTCGTTGGCGCAGCGGTTTGGCGTGACGAATGCGACGGGTGCTGGTATGTTCGGCATCCCGGCGAACTACATCGTCGCGCAGAAGGTGGTCATAACGGACTCCGTATCGGTCACGCACTTGGGGCTACGTGTCCTGAGCGTGATCGGTCCTGCGAACATCCGTTTCGGTCTCTACACTGCGCGACTTGCGCCGGACGAGCCGGAGGCACTTCTGACGTCGTGGGTGGGCTCGGCCACCGGAGCTGGCCTCATCGAGCAGACGGTCCCGGAAGTCGCTATTCCTCCGGGTACATACTGGTTGGCGGTGATGCCCGACGTGACGGTCGACTTCGAGGTAGACAACACGAAGCCAGTCGAAAGCTGGCCCTTCGTGCCGGGCACGATCCTGTATTCGAGCGGCCTGCCAGCAACGTGGCCGAGCAGCGGTCCTCCGGCAGCGTTCGCGCCGCCGATGAACTTCTGGATTCGCGGGTTCCGCTGAGTCGAGACGTCGGGAAGCACAGAACACGACGGGCCGGAGCTACACGCTCCGGCCCGTCGTGCATTCGGACGCGACATCTCCAGCCAGTGGGGCGGAGTGGGGCAGTCTAGCGTGTTTGCCGCCGCCCTCGGCTCCCGCGATATTGCACCCATGCCACTCCGCCTTGGCTGTCAGGGCTGGAACTACCCTGCGTGGGTCGGCGCGTTCTATCCGCCGAAGACTCGCGCGGCGGACTTCCTGAGCGTCTACGCCCGGGCCTTCGACACCGTCGAAGTGGACTCGACCTTTTACGCGATCCCCGCTGTGAAGACCGTGCGCGGCTGGGCCGAGCGCACGCCGGAGGGCTTCACCTTTGCGCTGAAACTGCCGCAGGAGATCACCCACGAGCGGCGTTTCGTGGGGGCGGGGGAGACCGCCGAGCGATTCTTCGATGTGGCGCGGGAGCTGGGGCCGAAGCTCGGACCGATCCTGATTCAGTGCGGGCCCGATCTCTCGGTGCTGGAGTTCGACGCGATGGAGGAGTTCCTGCACTCGCTGCCTGCGGACCTGCGCTTCGCGATCGAGTTCCGGCAGAAGGCTTGGATCAACGAGCGGACGCACGAGCTGCTGACGCAGCGGAACGTGGCGCTCGCGTTGGTGGACGCGCGCTGGATCCCGAGGCCGTGGATGCTCAAACTGGCGGCGCGGCCGACGAGCACGACGCATGCCTATGTGCGGTGGATGGGGCCAGATCGGGCGCTGACGGACTACTCGCGCGTGCAGATTGACCGCACGGCGGAGCTCGAGTCGTGGGCTGAGGTACTGCCGGCATTGGCGGTGCGTGTGCCGGTGTATGGCTATGTGAACAACCATTTCAGCGGGCATTCGCCGGCGAATGTGCGCTGGCTGCAAAGCAAACTGGGCCAGGTCCCGAAGGACCCGGCCCAGTTGTTGGAGCAGTTGGGGTTGTTCTGACGGCTAGTACTCTCCCAACGCGGCCCTGAGGATGACGCCGCCGGCGCCTACTGCATATGCGTCGGCGAGTGTCGTCCGAACGTTCACGGTCACACCGTAGAGATTCGCCGCGGTGCCGGACGCAATCGGCGTCCACTGGCCGAGTTCGCGGCGGAGAAGTGCGCCGCCCATGCCGACCGCGTAGATGAACTGGTCGCCAAAGCTGCCCACGCCGTTGAGCTGCGTCGTGATGGGTGGCACCGAGGCAACCAACGTGCGTGTTGTGTCGAAGACCGCGCCCTTCTGCACGAAGCTGCCGAGGTCGCCAACGTGCCAAGTCTCGTTGTAACCGCTGAAGAAGCCTCGGAGCGTGTTCGAGGTCGGGCTCTCGAGGGGCGCCCAGATTCCGCTGGTACCGGTATACAGAACGATCTCACCGCTCGTACCGTACGCGATGATGCCCTGACCAAAGGAATTCCCTATGCCGTAGAGATCTGCCGTGGTGTTGGAAGTCTGGGAGATCCAGCCGCTGCCGTTCCACAGTTGGATGAACCCGCCATCGCCGACCACAAACCATCCATTCACGTTGTCCCACGTCACGCCGCGGAGCGCGGTGCTCGTGCCCGACGCGAGCGCCACTCCCACGGTATCGAACGCGGTGTACCGAATCACCGTACCGTTGGTGCCGGTGACCCAGAACTCGTTGAACGCGCCGCCGCCGAGGTTCGAGCCGATGGCCAGCAGGTTCTCGGACGTGCCGGAGACGAGCGGCGTCCACGCGCCGTTGCCGACCTTGCGCAACACCACACCATTGTTGCCGACGGCGACGACGGTCGAGTCACCGACGTACGTAACGGCATTCAACTGCTCCGACGTCGGGGAGGCGTCGGCCACCCACGTCGTGTGGCAGGCGCTCGGGCGGAACTGGCTCTTTGCGAACGACACGTTGAACTGGAATCCGTCGCAGGTGGCGGGGTCCACGCCACGCAGCTCCAAGACGCCGGTGCCAACCATCGCAATCGCATCCGAGCTGCTTGGGCTGTCGAACACGATATTGCTGACAGAGTCCAAGACGATAAACGAACCGCCGGCAATTGTCATGCCGCCGTTCAACCCGACTAGGTTCTGGACAAATGCCGAATCCTCGTAGATGTCGACGGTGCCTTCGACCGGCTTGTTGATCTCTACGTTTGCAAAGCGAGAGAGCGTCGGCGAAGAGCTCCGCATCGTGATGTCCTGAGTGATCGGACCCACGAATCGCACGAGATGACTGCCGGTGGCCACGAAGGACTTGTGGCTGTTCACGCTGTCCTGTTCGAAGAAGCCGCTGAACTCCACGGTGCCTGCGGTCAGCAAGCTGTCGGTGCTCCCGCCGCGGAAGATCAGGTTCCACTTCACCCGCACGAGACCGGCCGGATCCTGCATGCGCAGGCGACCGGTGTTCTCGGTGAAGAAGGAGCCGCTGTCCGCCAAAGTGTACTGCCCGATGTCGAGCACGCCTGCGTACACCTGCGTGCCGCGGGTGGGGTCGGTTGCCGGCTTGATCACGTTGCCCGTGAGGCGCACCGTGTCCTCGATGCCGCCGAGCCCCGGTTGGATCTGGAGCCGCGGGACGAAGCCGACAGGTGCCTGGAGTGTGCTGCCCCCCTCGACGTGCCGCATCACCACGTTGCCCGCGGAGTTCAGGATGGCGCCATCTGCGGTCAGGTCACCCCAGACCGTCAGGGTCTGTCCACCGGCAATCCATACCTGCGCGCCGCTCTCGACCGTGAGTGACTTCACCTGCCGCGATTCCGCGAGCAAGACCATCGTGCCGGTCGGAATCGTGACTTCCGTGTTGGCGTTCGGCACGACCCCGCCGTCCCAGTTCGCCGGGTTCGTCCAGTTCGTATCTGCAGCAGCCGTAAAGGTGGCGAAGCTGCCCCCGGAAATCGGCGCCTCGTCGAACGGATTGCAGGTGTCCGCCAAGCAGTCCACCGCCGGTGAGGCATTCACGAAGGTCACCGACGGATTGCCGCTTCCACCGAAGCCGAAGTTCGCGTAGTAGCGTCCGGCGCCCGTCACCGGGGAATCGAACGAGATGTTGGTGAACGTGAGACTGCCAGTGCCATTGATGTTCGTGAGCAGGAACACCGCCTCGGGATCCATCTGCGCGAAGCGCGCGTCGTTGAATACGTAGTTCGGCGCCGCGAAGTCGCCCTCCACTTGCAACCGAACGTTGTTCAATAGCAACTCACCGGTGCCGGAGGGGAAGTCGAGGCCCGCCGTGACGATCGGCAGGTTGAAGCCGCTGCCGCTGGACAGCGACCGCAGGGTGATCTGGCCGGACGACCCGCTCCGCCGGCCAAGCATGCGAGTCTGCGTCACGCCAAGGATCGTGACCTCTTCGCCGGCCACGAACTCGAGCCGCCCGAAGCGATTCGCGCCGGTATGCAGGCCGGAGACATCGAGGACGCCCGACCCCAACATGCGCACGGTGGACGTGGTGTCGTAGGCGATCGGCACTGCCTGCCCGCCCACCGGCCGCACCTCGTACGAGCCTTCGACTTCCATCACCGCGGCATCGCTCAGCTCGAAGCCCCCGCTCGGCGGCGACTCCAGCAGGACGTTGTCCGCGCGGAGGCGCGTCGAGTCGCCGCCGACGGCCATCAGGCCGGTCACGTGGAGCTGTCCATCGACGTCCACGATGACCGAGTCATCGATGCTGCTGATGGTCAGCGAATCCGTCACGCGTAGGCCGTTGAGCACGCGGTACGATTGCGCTCCGAGGCCGGCGCCCATGCGGGCGTCCCCAGTGACGAGCACATGACGATACTGGATCTGCTCCTCGGCGCTATTCGTCGCCGGGATGTCTTGGGTCGCCAGGTACCTCCCAGCGAACACGGTGGTGTCCGGCTGGAACAGGCCCGGGCCCGTCAGTTCGCCCGCGAGCACGACCACGTCAGTCGTGACCCTGGCGGAATCGTTGAGGGCGAGGGTGCCGTCGTTGATGCCGGGGCGCCCGACGAGGACGCTGTCACCCGTGAGGATGCCGGTGAACGCGCTGTTGTAGCCCAGGAAGCGCCCGACGCGCAGCGAGCCATCAACCGTCTGCGTGCCGAAGTTCACGGTGACCGAGTCGAAGCGCACGTTCGAGTTGGCGATTGTGAGCGTGCGCTCGGTGGCGGACAGGTCGTCACCGAGGTAGACGTGCGCGCCGGAGTCTGCCACGACGTTGCCGTTGAGACGGGCGTCGCTGCGGATGACCAGCGCACCCGCCGCGAAGGTGACCGTGCTGCCAGCGTCAGCGCGCAGGACACCGTTCATGATGAGCGAGTCGCTGCCGACGTCGGCGTTCATCAGGACGCTGCCGCCCGCGAGCACCACGAGGCTGTCGTTCACGGTCAGCGAGGTCGGCCCGGACGTGCTCCCCGGGAACAGCCGCGCGCCGTTCTCGACGATGGTACGGCCGAGGCGTGCCTGGCCGGCCACGAGGTGATCTCCGGTCTGCAGCCGTACGTTACAGAACCGGCCGAGGCCACCGATCTGGCTGGTGCCGGTGATCGGCTGCAGCACGAACTCGCCGCTGCTGCTGCAGTAGGTCGTCTCGCTCATGTACAGGCCGATGCCGACCGTGACCGAGGCGGTAACCGAGACGTCCTGGCCAGGATCGACGAAAACGGTGCGGTACTGGGTGTTGCTGTTGATCTCCGCCACGCGAGTGGCCGACCCGCCGAGTCGCACGGTCGACGTGTACGTGGGCACGACGCCGACGTCCCAGTTGGCGGGATCAAACACACTGCCGTCCGTCGCACTCGCGCCCGTGAACACATATTGCGCGAACGGATCCCAACCCACGATGGAGGCCTCGCCCAGCGTCGCAATGAGGTTGCCGTGAGCACTGGGCTGGGCAAGATCGATGTTGAGCGTCAAGGCGCTCGCGTCGAACACCGTATCCTTCGCGACCAGGAAGCGTCCGGGGCCGCTCGGTGTCGTATTGAACACGAGGTTTGGCAGGCCAACGCTTCCACCGCTCCGGTCGAACGTGAGGAAGTCCACGCTCGGGTCCATGTTCTGGAACGTCACCGGCTGCTGGCTGAGCGAAACTGAGCCAGCATCCACGACGCGAACGCGGACGTTGTCGAAGGTGACGACGCCCGCGGCGACGGTGCTGAGGCCCGCGACCTGCAACTCGCGGTTGGTCGCACCGCCACCGAGGTAGGTCGTGGCCCCGTCGAGCAGGTATAGGTCACCCGTCGCGACGACGTGCGAACCCAGCGTGACTACGCCAGCACCAGACTGCCGCAACCGTGCCACGTGGGATTCCGTGACGCCGGGATTGGCGAAGGTCAGGCTGCCGTTGCCCTCGACGATGGTCTGGTGGTTGCCGGAGGCGGCGAAGGCCGTGTTCGTGGCGGCCTGCGTGAGCGCGTTGACGACCACCAGCTTGCCGTCGGTGAGGCGGCCGTTCGAACTGCCGCCCTCGAAGCGCGCCATGACATTGACGCGCACGGAGTCGGAGGCATTCGCCATCCGCAGGCTACCCGTACCCGTCGTGAAGAGCGAGTCCACCTCGAGCCATTGGCCGTTGACGTCCAGCACGCCGGCGTTGATGCGCAGCACGCTGGGATTGCCGTTGCTGCCGACCTGCAGCGGGCTGGCGAGCACCACGCTGTCCACGCCGAACACCATGTTGCTGTCCAGCGAGACGATGAAGTCGTCAATGCTGCGCCCTCCGGCGTCAATGGTCGTGGGGCCAGTGTCGGCGTTGCGCCGGAAGCGAATGGTGGCACCGTTGTCGCCGAACCAATCGCGCGCATTCGTAAAGTCACCGCGGATCTCCAGCACGGCACCCGGGTCGGCGAAGATGTCGGGGCCGGCAGTCACGGTGAGGTTACGGGCATAGCGGGTGGCGCCGGCGTCGAGGTACGGCGAGACGTCGTTAATCAGCACGTCTTCGTACGAGCGCGGCGGATGCCCCAGCGACCACGCGCTGCTATCGCTCCAGAACGCAAAGCCCAGCGCGATGTACGTGTTGGTGTCAACGCCTGCGCTCGGCTCACTGCGCGGTCCCACGCAGTAGTCTGGCGCCCCGATGCAGCCGATGGTCGGCGACGAGCTCTGGAACGCGATCGTCGTCGTGGCCGGAATCTCGAAGTACCGGCCCGTCGTGACCGGAGTGGAGAAGTTCACACCCTGCACGATGGTGAAGTAGTTCTCGAAGCCGGTCAGGTCGAGGTACAGGCTGGCTGGGTCCATCTCCATGAACGTGATGTTGGAGAAGGAGTAGGATCCGCCGCCGGCATTGGAATCATCCACAAGCCGCAAGCTGACATTGGCGAACTCCGTGGCCATGCTGCCGCCGGAGAAGTCGACTCCGCCGGTGACTGTGATGCGGCGCGGAGGCGCCGTCGTCTTCACGTCCGACTCCACCCGGTGATTCAGGCTGCTGAAGGTCTCACGACGCAGCTCGCCGTCCACGTTGATGTCGCTCAAGAGGATGACGGTTGATGCATCGCCGAACTTGAGGTTCTGGAAGCGCGCGGAGTCCGGCGTGGCCAGGCTCACGGTCACGCTATCGATGAGCTCTACCGTAAGGGTCGAGTCCGCGCGGAACGCGGAGGGGGAGCTGGTCGCGAGCTGCACCAGCGCACCGCCGACGCGCAGCAGACCGGCCTTCAGCAGGCCCGCTGTGGAGGCGCCATCGAAGTGCGCGCTGTCCACGTTGACCGTGCCGTCCGTCCGCATCGCGAAGGTGCCGCCGTTCGTGACGATGAGGTCGGCCGTCGGCGCGGTCAGGTTGATGACAGCCGCCCCTTCCTGCGGCTGTACCTCGAGCGCGCCTCCGTTGACTTCAATGGCCTCGGTGACCGCCACCGACTGGCTGATGCTCGACACCCGCGCCGCCCCGAACACGCGCATGCGCTGGTAGCCGCTGGACAGCGGCGGCACGGTCTGCGGCACGACGCCGCTGACCGGGCCGAGGAAGTCCACGGTGTCGGCGGAGAAGCTGCTGGTGGGGAAGAAGTTCCCGCGCACCGCGAGCCGGTCGAGCGACATCACGGCCTCCGTGCCCATGAAGAGCCCGGAGTCCGCAACCACCGCGCCGCCCAGCAGCTCCGTGCTCTGCCGCAAGCGAATCAGGCCATTCGCACGGATGTCACCAATGAGCGTATAGCTATGGTTCGCGATGTAAAGGTTGTGGAAGTACGAGGAGTCCCCAGCCGTGAAGGTCAGGCTCCGATTCTGGGGGATGCCAATGGTCGAGTCGCCAAGGACCACGCGCTGGCCGCCCATCGAGATGAAGCTGCCGGCCGAGCTGCCGCCGTTGGTGAAGTCGCCGAAGACTTCAATCGAGCCGGCTGTCAGCAGGCCAAAGGTGTTGCGGCCCGTGAAGCGACCGTCGCCGTTGGTGCGCAGCGTGTCAGCCGCTTGGTCCATCACGACGGCCGCCGAGTCGATGATCTCGAAGTTCTGGTCCGCGACGAGAGTGTGGCCGTCGAGGTCCAGCGTGGCGTCACCCGACACCGTGAGGTTCTGGACGGCACTGTTGGCGGCCACGCGATACGGACCCTGACCGATGGTGACGTCGCAGAACGTGGTCGTCGCGAGATCCGTGGCGCTCATCGTCGCGTTCGCCAGCAGCACCGCGGCGCCCGCTGCGCAGTTCATCGGATTGCCGCCGGTGTTGAACGTGCCGTTCACCGTGAGTAGGTCATTCAGCTCCAGCGTCGCACCTGAGGACAGGTGTGCCAGTGCGCCGATCGTGGTGGGCGAGTAGACGAAGATGTTTCCGCTGAACGCGGCCGGAATCGTGACCGAGTCTGCAGCGGTCGGCACCGCGAGCGCCAGCCAGTTGCCGGCGACACTGAAGTCATCATTTACCGCGCCCGTCCACACCGCCGGGCCTGACTGCTCCCAGCCGCTGAGCGTGGCCTCGCCGATCAGGTCCACGTAGCTGCCGTAGTAGCCCGGGATGGCCTCGATGATGGCCAGCGTCACCGGATCGCCGTTGGTGTCAGTGTCTTCGAGGCGCAGGTAGCGGCCGGTGGTGGGCAGCGTCTCGAACACGAGGGTGTCGATCGTGTAAGAGCCGCCGGTGCGCGCGATGCGCAGCGGCGTGCCCTCCGGGTCGCTCTCCGAAAAGTTGACGCTGTCCGCGTAAATGTTCAGCGCGCCCGCGGTCACCTCGAGATCCAGCCGGCGGAATCCGACCTTCCCGAGCTCGACGCCCTGCGTGTGAAGCGTGTAGCGCTCGAGCTCCGGTGCCTGGAACTCGAGCGGCGTCACGCCCGTGTAGAGGAGCGCGTAGGCAAACACGTCGCTCGCGAGGACCACGGAGGTCGGCCCCGCCGTCGGCACATGCGCAAAGAACCCGAAGCGCGAACCGCCCGCATCGTAGCTCGGCGACGCGAACGACACCGTCGCTGCCACTTCATCGCTGAAGAAGTATGTGAAGTGACCGGGCAGGGCGCGGAAGCTCTCGGGGGAGTTGAGGCCAAGCTGCGTGAAGTCGCCGTAGAGCTGCAGCTGGCCGGCGGTCAGCTGACCGTCGGTGCTGCCACCCGCGAACACCGCGTCGCCCAGCACGCGAACGGTCGTGGAGCTCTCCTGCATTGAGAAGCTGCCGCTGCCATCTGTGCGGAACGCGCCGTTGATGCGCGTGACGGCGGTGCCCGGGCCCGCGTCGTCGAAGTTCAAGAGGCCACCGTCGAGTACGCCGAGGCTGGTGACGACCAGCGAGTCCCCGTCGGGGATGCGCACGTGCACATTGCCCGCCACCTCGACGCGCTGGTACGTGATGCGCACGCCGGTGTCGCCGTAGGCGCGGAGCTCTTGGCTGGTGCCGATGAACCGCACCGTGTCTACGCCGAAGAGGCCGTTGGTGAGCAACGAGCCACCGATCTCGAGCACCAGCGCGTCCACCGCCGAGGTGGTGGAGCCCTGGTAGTCGTTCTGCACGATAAGGCGATTGCCGCTGAGCGTATCGAGCACCAGCGAGCCGCCGTTCGGCTGCAGGAGGAAGCCGGCCGTAATCGTGCGCGCGACTTGGAAGTTCTCGGGCTGCAGCTCAAGGCGTCCGAAGCGCAGGTCGCCATTGTTGTCACTCAGGGCGTAGTAGTCGAGCGTCGCACCGCCAAGTCGTGTGCGGTGAGAGCCTGAGGCGACGAACTCGTTCGTGCCAGTCCCGTTGAATCCAGCCCGCACCTCGAGATAGCCATCGGTCAAGAGCCCGGTCTGATCCCCACCGCTGAAGGAAGCCGTGCCGGTGATCAGCAAGCTGTCGTCCGCTGCATCCATCACCAGCAGACTGCTGTCGAGCGCGGCGAAGTTTCCGTCCACACGGACCACGGCGCCATTGATGTTGAACACGGCATCGTTGAGCACCAGCAGGTTGTCGCCGACGATGACGGAGTCCGTCACGCTGACCAACCCGCCGTTGATCCGGAGATCACAGCCGTTGATGCGACCGGAGATGCTGGCCACGTTCGTGAGCAAGAACTGGCCGCCGGGGGCGCAGCTGACGCCGCCGCCGTCACCGGCGAAGACAGCCCGTTCCGTCACCTGCAACAGCGACACGCCATCAATCGTGATGGCATTGACGCTGTCTTCGCTGACCAGCGCGCGGACGTTCACCGAGCCGTTGGTGATGGCCGGGAAGAACGAGTAGCTCGGAGGCGACGGGATGAATACCGAGTCGCTGGGGCTTGGCGCGACGCCGAGCACCCAGTTCGCGGGGTTCGTAAAAACGTTGTTTTCCGAGCCGTCCCAGACGAAGGTCAGGATCTCATCCCAGCCGCTGATGACGCCGCCATCCTGCAGGATGCGGCCGCCGTGCACGACCGGAATCGGATTCGTCACGAACACCTGGAGACTGCCGTTCAGCCCGCCGTCCGGATCCTCGGCCGCGAGGTATACGTCGCCAGCCACCAGGTCCGTGGTGTCGAAGACGATGTCTTCGATGTTGGCCGAGCCGCTGATGCCGCGCAGTCGCAACTGCGCCCCGTCGCCTTCGAGGCCTGAGAACGCGACGCCACTCAGGTTCGCGATGCTCGACGCGCTGTCCACCACCCAGCGCACGTTATCGAAGCTCGCTGCGGTCACATTGGCGCCGACCGAGTACAGCGTGCGCACTGTGCCTGGGCTGCTGAGGATCATGTTGCCGAGTGACTGCTCTACGGCGCCGCGCGCGTACACATCCGAACCGAGCTCGACGGTGGCCGCGTCCGTGTTGAACCGCAGACGGTTGAAGAACGAGCCCGCGCTGCTGGAGGCGGGGTTCGCGAAGGTGATGGACTGCGGCGCCGCACCGTCGAACTCAACCACATGCGTGCCCTCCGGCTGGAAGGCGTCGGCCGCGCCGCTCTGGGTGAAGGCGCCGCTGAACTGTAGGACGCCCGCGGTGAGTGCAGGCGATCCGCTGGCTGGCGAGGCAAAGGTTGCCGCGCCCTCGACCACGGCGACGCCGAAGTCGTCGTTCATCCGCAGCGTACCGTTCGTGGCGATCAGTTCACCCGTGACGGTCAGGGTGTAGGCGCCCAGGGTGAAGTCGCCGCCGTCTTCCATCCGGAGCGTGCCCGACCGGAAGTCGCTGGCCGTGAAGGCGCCAGGCGTACCCACGGCGACGTCGCAGGCCACCTCGCCGCCCACCGGCACCGCGCCCGAGGTGCCGTCGAGGCGAATGCTGCCGCCAGCACCGCAACTGATGGTCGTGGCCTCGACAGCGGAGAGATTCAGCCGCCCACGGACCGTGAGTGCGGCGTTGAGCTCAATGGGCAGGTTGTTCGTGCTCACCAACGCGCGGACCGTCGTCGCTGCGTTGATGATCGGCGCATCGAACCCACTCGGGACAACGACCGAGTCCGTCGCGGTCGGTGCGACGAACTGCAACCAATTGTCCGGATCCGCCCAGTTACGGTTCCCCGTGACGTTGCCCCAGACGATCGCCGGGAACTGGCTCCACCCGACGAGCGTGGCGCCGGGGCCGACGGACACGAACGTGCCGCGGTACGCCGGCCGCGGGTCGTTCACTTCAACGACCAGCGTCGGGTCGACATCGGTCGGGTCGACGAGCGCGAGGTACGTCGGGTTCGTCGCCAGGGTATCGAACACGGGGGCGTTCAGCGGCGCACCGAGCGTCTCTCGCTCGATGCGTAGCTGTGTCAGGTTGGCATCGAAGTTCTCGAAGCGTAGGCTGTCGAGCACGCTGACGATGCCGTCGCCGCGGAGGATAAGCGGCTGGTTGTTGAGGCGCAGCGCGGTGATGCTTGCGCCGTACATCGACACCGCGTTGCTTAGTCCCGTGCCGAAGATCGCCTGGCCGGGTTCGGTCGCGATGAGCTGACCCTGGATGGCCAACGGCGTGGTCGTCGCGACGGCCGCGCCGTCCGTCTTGCGCAGCCAGAAGAATTGGAAGTGGTTGCTGGAGGTGGTGAACCCTGGTGAGGCCATTCCCACCTGCGTGCTGCTGCTGCCGATCAACTCGGTGCGATGCGTGCCGCTCGCGATGAAGGTGCTCGCGGCCGCGTCGAAGTTGCCGGCCACGCGGAGCACGCCGGCCGTGAGATGCGCCTGGTTGCCAAAACCGGCGAAAAGCGCGTCGCCGAGGACGGTGAGCGTGTCACCATCCTCGAGCATCCGGATCGAGCCGGAGTTATTGATTGTCCGCAGCGTACCGGTGATGACCGCCGTGCCGCTGCCAATCACGAGTTGGCCAGCCACGCTCAGCGATGCGTTGTGCCAGCCGCGCAGCTCGCGATTGCCGAACACCACCGTCGGCGCCGTCAGTGAGTCCGGCAGGAGGCCGGTGCCCGATGCGTGGATGGAATCCAGTACGGCATCCGGCGCGAACGTCGGATACTCATCGATGAAGACGATGGTGCCGATCCGCACCGAGTCTGCCAACAGCGACGAGGCGTCGGAGGCGATGACGCGCTGTCCGTCGGCGAGGAGCGCGTTGTTCGAGACCTGGAACCCGGCGCGCGCCTTGACGGTGCTGGTGAAGCGCAGGGTGTCGGACCCTGCCAGAGAGTCCGCGATGACGCGCCCGAAGCAGCTCGCGAAGCAAGCGCTGCTGGCGATCTCGTTGTCAGGCGAGATGAAGGAGACGATCTGCGAACCGCCGATGAACCGCGTCTCATGGCTCGCCGATGCCTGGAACGCCTGCGGCTCTCCGCCCAGCGTCGTGAAGTCGCCGGCGACCGTGAGCTGGCCACCCGTCAGGAGCCCGGCCGTGCTGCCGCCGCCGAATTGGGCGTCGCCGAAGACGAAGAGATCGGAGCCGGCAGCCTGTGCGAGCTGTCCGCCGGTCGTGGTGAGGAAGTTGCCCGTAACGAACACCGAGTCGGCGGCGTCGAGAATCAGGCGAGCGTTCTGTGTGACCGAGAGGTCACCGAACACGGACCAGGTCGCCCCCGCGTCCTCGTTGACGCTGTACTGGCCGTTCTCGATCGTGAGTCGCGGCAGGGCGCCGCGAATCGTATGCGTGCCGGATCCGGTGACTCGGATCTGGCCGAAGCCGCCGATCGTGAAGGCACCGCCCTGCGGTGCGCGGAAGTCACCACTGACTTCGAGGGAGTTGTCGCCGATGGCGAAGCCGATGACGCCGTCTTCGACGAAGAGCTTCGTCATGCTGACGTTGCTGCTGAGCACCGGGTAGTTCGGGCGCCCGCTGAGGACGTGCACGGAATCGCCAGCCGTCGGCACGTTGCCGCCGTACCAGTTCGCAGTGTTGGTCCACACGGTGTCGGCGTCACCCGTCCAAATGGCGTTGCCGAGCAGTGCGCCGATGGTGAAGTCGAACTGCACGAACGATCCATTGGACGCCCTGGCGCGCACGCTCTGCACGCCGACCGTCGTGCCCGCTTTGAACGACGCGACCGCACTGCCGAACTCGTTGGTGACGGTGATGGTTGAGTCGCTGCCGTTGATCAGCCCGCCATTGGTGCCCGGCTCCACCGTCCAGACGACAGTATCGCCCGGGACGAAGTTCGAGACGCCGTCCCGCACGATGACCGCGAGGTTCTGGGCCAGCGGCAGGGTTGCGAAGCCGGACTGCGCGTCGCCCTGTGCAATCTCGATGCTTGCCGTAGCGCCGACCTTGACCGTCGTGCTGTCCAAGACCCCCGCCAACACGCCATCGGTGAACGCCAGCGTGTAGTTGCCGATCGCCACGAAGCTCAGGTCGTTGAAGGTGGCAACGCCGGCCACAGCCGCCACCGTGCTGGTGCCGCTGAGCGCACCAGGTCCGGCGTTGACCGTCACACTGACGTTGCCGGTGTAGCTCGTCACGCGGTTGCCGACGCTATCGGCGGCCTCGACTTCCCACACGGCGCCCGGTGTGCCCGCCGGCACCGTGTCCGGTGCGCTCACGATCCGTAGCTGCGTCGCGGCTCCGGGCACCAGCGTCACGGTGAAGTTCACCGGTGAGCCGGTCAGGCCCGCTGCGCTGGCGGTCACCACGAAGTCGCCGACCACGCTGCCGCCCCGCACCACGGCGAGTGCATAGCCATCGGCGTCCGTCACGCCCGTCGCAAACAGGCTGTCGAGGCCAGCCGGGAAGGTCCACGTCACGCTGACGCCAGAAACGGGATTCCCGGCCGCGTCCTGCACCTGCGCGCCGATCGTATCCGATACCGCGAGCACTTCGATCGATTGCGTCTCGGTGCGGCCGGCGATAATCACCGTCGCCGCAGCAGCCGACACGGTGATGGCGTCCGACGTGGTATCGGCAACCGCGCCATTGTTGGACTGGAAGCGGAAGCGATACGTGCCGATGCGATTGGCCGAGATGTCGCTGAACGTCGCGAGACCTCCCACGGCCTCGACGCGCCGCGTGCCGGTAACCGACGCCATCACTGGCGCCTGCTCAATCTGCAGGAACACCGAGTCGGAGAAGCTCAGCACACGGTTGTCAAACTGGTCACGCACTTCGACGCTGAAGGCGGGAATCGTCTCGAGCGCCGCGACATCGCTCGGCTGCACCACCATCGCCAGCTGCACCGGCGCGCTCGGTGCCACGATGACCAAGAACGCAATCGGATCGCCCACCGGGCCCTGCGCGGTCACCGTCAGCGACTCGGCGGCGAAGGCGTCGCCGATCGTCGCATAGGCATAGCCGTCGGCATCCGTGGTGGTCTCGGCGGAGTCGAGCGTGGCGGAGCCCTGCGCCACGTTCCAGAACACCGAGGCGCCAGGCACCGGATTGCCGAATGCATCCACGACGCGGACGCTGAGCGGCGTCGTGAGGTCGCCGCCAGCCGTCATCAGCTGGCCGTTGCCCGCGCCCTCCTGCACGGTGTCGGGTGTCGCGGCGCCGACCGTGAACGTGCCCGTGGTGTCGGGCGCGAGACCCGCGGCACGCACGATCAAGCGATAGCTCCCCGCCGTCTCCAGCGAGAGGTCATCGAAGCTCACGAAGCCGGTCGGCGGCACGGCCGCCTGCGTCAACGTGCCGTTCAGCGGGCCGACGGTGAGCGAGCTATCGAGCTGCAGCGTCACACTGTTCGTGGCTGTCGTCACCGTGTTACCGAAGGCGTCGACGATGTACACCGCGACGCCCGGTGCCAGCGTCTGGCCGGCGATGCCAGCCGTCGGCTCCGCGACGATGGACAGCGCCGTGGCCGGACCGGCCTCGACGGTGACGTTCAGGTTCACGTCGATCGCCGGCGGCGACGTGAGGGTGATGGTCTTGAGGCCGAGCGTGGGGCCACCGGTGACCGTCGTGCGCACCAAGCCCTCGGCGTCGGTCGTCGCGGAGGTCGGCGAGAACGTGATGTCGTCCGGTGTGGTGAAGTTCACCGTCGCACCGGCGATGCCGTTGCCATAGACGTCGATCAAGCGCACCACGATCGAATCGGCCGCCGTGACGCCCGCACCCGTGACCTGCGCATTGCCGCTCAACGGCGCAAAGGCCCATGCGGCACTTGCCGTCACCGTGCCGGTGAACAGCACCGTGTCGTTGGCGACCGCGCTCACCGCGCGCACGCTGTACGCGCCCGCCGTGCCGTTCGAAAGCAGGCCGACGGTGGCCTCGCCCTTGAAATCCGTTCCCGTGGAGGCCGCGCCCAATCCGATGTCGCCGCTGATCACGGTCCAGTCGATGACCTCCGCTTCGATCGGATTGCCGTAGACGTCCGTGAGCAGCGCCTTGAGCAACACCGCGGCAAGCGTACCCGCCTCGACCGTCTGCGCGTTGCCGTCCGCGATGCTGAGGACGGCCGCCGCGGCGGGACTGACCGTGAACAAGCTGCTGACTGCATCCGGTACGCCACTTGCCGCGGGCGGGCTGACGCGCAGGCGATACTCGCCGGCGGTCTCGAACACGAGGCCAGTGAAGTCGGCCACGCCGTTCACGGCGGCCACCGCCAGCGGGCCGGTGATGACCGGATTCGCCGGACCGCTATCCACGCTCACGGTGATGGTGTCGGTGAAGCCGCTCGTCGTGTTGCCGAAGCTGTCTTCCACGCGAGCCTGCACGTTGATCGGCGTGCCGGCAGTCGTGTTCGCGGGCGGCACGACCAACACCACCTGCGCCGCAGCGCCGGCCGTCGTGTTGTACGTGAACGCCACCGGCGAGCCGGTCAGTCCAGCATTCACCGCCGTCACGGTGCCACTCTCGGCGAACTGCGACGCCGTCAGCGCGATGCGCGAGATACCGCTCGAGTCCGTCAGCACGAAGGACGACGACACGACGGCCGTGCCCGGCGCCACGCCCCACGAGATGCCGACGTTCGGCACCGGATTGCCGTAGGTGTCGGTCACGCGCACGACGAGACTGTCCGCCGCGGTCGCGGTTGGCGCCATGGACTGCGCGTCACCCGAGATGTACGTCAGGAAGGCCGCGGTGTCGTTCGCCACGGTGAATGCATCCGTGGTGTCGGCCGAGATGCCGGCGCCGAACACGCGCAGGCGATACTCGCCTGCGGTCGTGCTGCTGAGCCCGCTGAACGTGGCCACGCCGCCCGCGGCCGTGATGCGTGTCGGGCCGCTGAGCGTCGCACCGCCTGGGCCGCTGGCAATCTCCACGAAGACCGAGTCCGTCGCGCCGTTGGCGGTGTTGCCGAAGATGTCCTTGAGCTGTACGACGAGCGGATCGAGCGTCGCCCCAGCCGTGCCGAACGTCGGCGCGCTCACGATCTCCGCGACGCTGGCCGCCGCCGACGTGACGTCCATCGTCAGGTAGAAATCCGAGACGCCGGGCAGCGACGCGAAGAAGTTCTTGAGCCCGATGCTCGGCGGAGCGATCGCGACGGTGCTGGCGATGCCGCTGGCGTCGGTGATGACGGTGTCCGCCGTGAAGGTCACGTCGTCGAACGAGGCGAAGACGACCGTGGCGCCGGCGATGCCATTGCCGAACGCGTCCTTGAGTCGCACGCGGATCGTGTCCGCCGCCACCCCGCCGGCCGTCACGGTCTGCGCGTCACCCGCCACGAGCGAGAAGCCCGACGGCGCACCAGGCAGGCCCGTGGCCGTGAACAGCACCGAGTCCGGCGTGAGGCCGGCGGCGTACGCGCCGATCAACACCGGGCCCGCGATCGAATCAATGGCGATACTTGCTGCCGCGAGGCCTGCGCCGTCTGTGGCGACCGTTGGGACGTTCGGCGTCGCGAAGCCGCTGATGGTGTTGAAGTTGACGTTCACGCCCGCCACGCCGTTCCCGAACGCGTCGGTCACGCGGACTTCGAGCAGCTGTGGCAGGAAGTTGCCCACCGCCACGCTCTGGCTGTCGCCGGCCACCTTGAGCAGCTGTGCCGGGGCCGCTGGCTCGATCGTGAACGTGTTCGAGTTGACGGCGTTGCTACCAAGCGTGGCAAGCAACGTGAAGCTACCGGCCGACGTGACCGTGAGGCTGCTCCAGGTCGCGACGCCATTCACCACGGCGACGGTATCGCCGCCGGTGACCACGGGCGTCGGATCGTTCACCGTCGACGGGCTCAGCGTCACGAAGGCCGTGCCGTTGAAGCCGGACGCGACGTTGCCGAAGGCGTCCTTCACCACGTAAGTGAACGGCGTCATCGCGACACCCGCCGTGCCGTTCACGGGCCCGACGAGTTCCTCCGCGAAGATCGGCGCACCCGCCGTGACCGTGCCCGTGAAGAGCACGGTGTCCGGCAGCACCCCGACAGTCGCCGCGATGGCGAAGGTCCCGGCGCTCGAGCCGGCGATGACGCGCGTGGACGCGCGGCCCAGCGCGTCGGTGGTCGCCGAGAACTCGGTGAGCGACACCGCACCGGCGACGATCTCGAAGGCCACCGAGGCGCCACTCACGAGATTACCGAATTGGTCGCGCACCTCAACCACGAGCGGCGCGGCCACGGTGTCGCCTACGGCGACCGACTGCGCATTGCCGCTCACGATGGCGATGCTGTCGACCGTGCCCACCGTGGTGGTGTAGAAGAAGTCGCGCGTGCCGACTCGGCCGACGATCTGCGCGGACACCGCGCTCAGCGCCACCGGCGTGCTCGGATGCGTCGCCAGCACCTCGGCGATGCCATTGGCATCGGTGAGCACCGTGTCGGCGGAGAGGATTGCGCCGCCGCCCTGGTCAAACCACGCCACGGCGATGCCCGGCGCGGGATTCGCGTAGGCGTCCTGCACGCGCACGCGGATGGGCTCCGCGAAGGGCTGATTCACGACGCCGGTATCGTTCATGCCACTTACCTCGACCATCGCGAGGAAGCCGATGGCCGGGACGACGACGAGGGGCGCGGAGACGCCCGTGATTCCGCTCGGCGCCGTCGCGCGCAGGCGATACGTGCCGGCCTTCTCAATCTCGAGCCCGGCGAACTGCCCGGCGGGGCCGCCGCCGATGGTGATGAACTGCGTCGTCGGCCCGAGGAGCGCGCTCAACGCGGGCCCGCTGTCGATCGTGACCGAGACGGAGTCGTTGAACGACACCACGCGGTTGCCGAGCGAGTCGCGGATCTCCACGAACAGTGTCGGCGGGAACGGCTCACCGGCCACCACCGTATCCGGCTGCGAGATGAACGCGATCTGCGTCGCGACCCCCGGCTCGACGATGTGCCCGAAGACCACGCTGGTGCCCGTGCCCGTGGTGGTCACCGACGGCCCGGCGTTCTGCGCGCCGGCGACCGTTCCGGCAACGGCCGTGTTGGTCGCGACGCCGTTGCTGTCGGTGAGAACGACGCCGACCGTGCCCAGCGTCACGACACCGTTATCGCTCCACGTGGTGGGATGTCCGCTGAGCGGATTGCCATAGATGTCGAGCACCTGCACCTGCAGCGGTTGCGGGAATGCGGCGCCCGCCGTGACGGTCTGCCCGCCACCGCTGAAGGACAGCAACTGCGTCGCCCCGCCACTGGCAGCCGTGATCGTGAACGGCGCCGAGGGCGCCGAGACGATGCTTTCGGTGACGGCGGTGACGCGCAGCGTGTAGCCGCTCGCGGCCGTGGTGATCACCCAGCCAGCGAAGGTGCCGATGCCGCCCATCGCGTTCACCAGCGTGGTGCCCCCGAGCGTCGCGCTGCCCGGGTTGGCGTCGAGGGCCAGCGTGAGCTGGCCGGTATACGAGGTCACGCGGTTGCCGAGCGAGTCGCGGACTTCGGCGATCAGCGAGAGCCCCGCCCCGGCGACACCCGTGGTCGGAGCGCTGGTGATCACCACCTGCGCCGGCGTGCCGACCGTGGCCGTGGCCCCGAAGGCCACGCTCACCGCCGGTGCGACCGCCAACGCGGCATCTACCGACTGCGCCCCGACGGCGTTGCCAAGCGTCCAGCGCACGGCGGCGCGACCGTCGGCGCCGGACACGGCTGAGGATGCGCTGAGCGTTCCACCTCCGGAGGTGACGACGAAGTTCACCGTCGCGCCCGGCACCGGATTGCTGTAGAGATCTCGCACCTCGACGCGCAGCGAGTCGGCCAGCGTGGTCAGCACCGCGCCTGTCTGTGCATCACCGCCGACGATCACCAGCTGGGCCGGCAGCGACGGCGTGATGCCGAAGGCGCTGCTGGTGTCCGGCAGTAGAACGCCGCTGCTGGCGTGCAGTGCGTAGCCGCCGCCGACCTCACGTACGTTGAGGTCGCTGAACGTGGCGAGGCCCGCCACGGCGTTCTGTGTGAGCGTGCCACGCAGCGTGGCCGCGCCGCCATTCAGCAACGCGAGCGAGACCGGCCCGGTGAAGCCGCTGGCCGGATTCCCGAACGCGTCGAGCGCACGCACCGTCACCGGTGGCAGGAAGTTGTCGCCGGCGACCGCGCCGACCGGCTGCTGCAGGAACTGCAGTTCCGCCGCCGCGGCGGCGACGACCTGGATGGGCGCCGTGGTATCGACGACGAGCGCGCCGGCCATCGCGCGCAACTCGTACGTGCCGACGACCTTGATGTCGATCGCATCGAAGCTGGCGACGCCCGCAATCGCGTTCTTCGCGGTAATCCCGCCGAAGGGCGGCGGGTTCGGCCCGTTGATCGCGAGACTGATCTCGCCGGTGAAGCTCGTCGCGACGTTGCCGAAGGCATCGCGGGCCTCGACGACGATGGGCGGCGTGAAGCCGGCGCCGGCCGTCACGATCGTGGGCTGCGACGCGATGACGAGTTGCGTGGGCGTGCCGGCCACCGCCGTGGCGTTGATGGTGAGCGGAGAGAACGTGAGGCCCGGCGAGGTCGCGGTGATGCTTTGCGCACCAAGCGTGCCGCCGAGCGTCCAGACGGCGCGCACGCGGCCCAGCGAATCGGACACGCCGTTGATGGTCGCGACGCTGCCGCCGCCCGTGGCGACGGCGAAGGCGACGGTCACGCCGGCCACCGGCACATCATCGCTCGCCAGTGTGCGCACGACGATCGTGTCGGTCAGCGGTGCATTGATCGCGCCCGTCTGCGACCCGCCCGCCTGAAGCACGAGCTTCGAAGCGGGCAGCGAGATGCTGAAGGTGGCGGTATCGGCGCGAAGCCCATTCGGCAGCGCCGCGACGACGCGCGCCACGCCGCGGTTGGGCAGCCAGGTGGCCACGCCGGTCACGGCGTTCACCTGCGCGCGCGCGGAGTCGAGCGTGTAGAACAGGAACGGCGTATTCGGGATCGGCGTGGCGTCGTTGAACGCCGTACCGGCAAACGCCTGCGTGCCACCGGCAACGCCGCTGCCCGTCTTCGGACTGATGGCGACACTGGTCGCGTCCTTGCCGGTGCCTTCGTACGTGACCGGAATTACCACCGGCACATTCGCGCCGGGCCGCCCCACCGGCCGCGCGACGATCGGGTTCGGTCCACCGCGGAACACCGTGTCTCCGGCGGCGTTCACGTAGGCCATCGTCAACGCCAACGGCAGGCCGCTGTCCGGCGCCGAGAGCGGCAGCGGGATCTGCAGCGAGAGCGCCACGGAATCCGCGCCCGCGGGGAAGATCACCGTCGTGTCCTTCGCGACGCTGCCATCCTGGTTGCGCAGCAACACGCGCACGCGATCGAACGGCACAGCATCGCCCGCGCCTTCGAGTACGCTCATCAGGGACGGCATTTGCGGCGCAAGCGAGAGACTCGCGATGCGATTGCCGTAGTTGATGCCGTTGTCGGGGCCCGTGACTTCACGGCCGCAGGAGAGGAACGACAGCGCAAAGGCCGCGCTGAGGAGAAGCAGGCGGCGTTGGGCCGGACGAAGCACGCGGGTACTTCCTATTTAAATAGGTGGGGAGGCGCACAAACGTACCTGTCCACACGCACGGGCGACAGGATAGAAACAGCAACGCCGGTGTGACTTGTGTCACACCGGCGTTGAGTAATCGGGCTGTGCGGTTTCTGTTCGGTGTCAGTCCCCGCGACGGCGCGGGCCTGGGCGAGGATTCACCCGGAGCTGGAGACCGCCGTGCGCGCTGCAGCGGGTGGACGCGGTATCACGCACGATCCACGTGCCGTCCACGCATCGGAGCGTGGCGCCCTCAGGCGCACGCTGCGCGCGCGCCTCTTCGGCGGCCTTCGACTCACGATCACGCCAGGGTGAGAATCCCGCAGGCGCGCTGTCCGCCCGCACCGCGCTCGCCGCCGGCTGCGCGCCGCCCTGCGCGGCCCGCACTTGCGGCGGCACTTGCCGTGCGGGCGGCGTCGGCACGTTGCGAGTCGGGAATCGGACCAGCACGCCACCCTTGTCGGCGCAGGCGGCATCGGGCGCGCCAGGCGCGGGATACGAGCCGTCGCGACAGCGCAGCGTCGCGCCGTTCGGTCCGTTGCCGCGCACCGCCGTGGGAGACGCCGGTGCAGGCGCGCCCACGGGCACTGCGGTCTCGGTGGCCTGCGCGGAGAGCGGCAGGGCGCAGATGGCGAGCGCGCTCAGCGCGCGCCGGAGTGAGCTCATCATCGAAATCATGGGCGAGGTACCGCAGTGAGGTTCAGCGTCAACGTGCGGAAGTCCGGGTGCGTGATGCTCACGCTGCCGCTCCCTGCTTGCTCGGCCCGCACCCAGATCACCAGCGCGCCGAGGCCGGTCGAGACCGAGACGCTGCTGGCGGCCAGGCCGCCGCTGCGCACGGTGAACGTGGTGTCGGCGAACACATCGAACGACAGCGACTCCGCCGCCGTGGCCTCTCCGCCCGCCGCATCGAACAGTTGCAGCGGGATGGCGATGGAATCGCCGACCACGATATTCGGTATCGTGCCCGTCGTGCGCAGCATGCCCTCGCCGTACAGCACCAGCACCGTATCGGGGGCCATGCCGGTCGCCGAGAGCACAAGACTGTCCGGTCCGGGATCCAGCGGGCGCAGCTGCATGCGCAGGTTCTCCGACAGTGCGGCCCGCATGTCGTAGTAATCGTTCGGATCGAACAGCACGACGCGTATCGAGTCGTCCTCCGACACGAACGACGACCGCAGTGCCTCCATGCGCAGCCACACGGTGTCGCGGCCGCTGCGCACGTTCACGTCGGTCTGGAAGTTGTCCGAGACCAGCCCCGGCGTGAGCAGGATGCGACGCTGGCTCGCGAGCACGCGCGCTTGGACGATCTCCTCCGTGGACCACGTCGCGAGCACGGAGTCGAAGCGCGCCGGTCCGTTGTCCACGAGCGCGAAGGTACCCCAGCCGGGCACGAGTCCCCTCGGGGCGCGGCGGTATACGTAGCCGCTGTCGGCAGGCATCGTGAACGTCGCGCCGACGGTGTCAATCACATTCGGCGTCAGCGTCGAGAGGCGTACGTTCACCGGCGCATTGAGGGGCCGCACATTCTCGGTCATCGCGTCCACCACGTAGACCTCCATCGGTGCGCCGCCGTCGGTGAAGAGGTCCGAGGACCACACGCCGAACTTGGACCGCGTGACGAGTACGTCGAACTCCCAGGGGTTGTAGCCCGGCGCCGACGCTGTGACGCGCGCCGATCCGGTGGTGTCGCCCGCGCTATAGCTGAAGTACGTCGAGAACTCGCCGGCCGGAATCACTACCGTCGCCGGGACCTGGACCACGCTCGGGTTGCTCGACGTGAGGTACACCGTGAGCGGCTCCGGTGCCGTGGCCATGCGCGACACGTACGCCTCGTCGTCATACAGGCGTTGATTCATGCCGATCGTGCTGCTGCTGAACCCGCTGCCCGCCCAGCCGGTCAGTTCCGCGGGGTAGATGTACGTCACGATCGTATCGCCCGGCAGCACGCCATCCGCGTCGGTGACCGCCAACGACACGTTGCCGACGCGCTTGTACCGGACGGACGCGTACTGCGAAGGGAAATACTGGTCACCGGGCATCCAGCGGATCGTATCCTGCTCGACGACCGCCAGCGTGGTGTCCAGACTCTTCATCACGAACGTCAGCGGCTTGCCGGCGATGATGTTGCCGGGATTCCCCGTGACCGCGAACTCGTTGTAGACGTACTCGTCCACCCCGCCGACGGCCGGGTTCAGCTCGCTGCTGTTGAGAGCCAGCGACGTGTTCTCCACGAACACGACCTGCTCCACCGGCGGATATCCGGCGACGGTGATCGTGAGCGTCACCTGGCCCGGCGTCTCGCCCACCCACTGCGATTGCACCGAGAACTCGCCAACCGGGAACTCGGTGATCGGCGTGCGGAAGCTCACCGAGCCCGGGCCGGACTGGTTGATCGTGATCGCGGCGGCCACGGTGTCGGGACCTTCGCGGTACAGCGTGAACGGCTCCTCGAGCTGTCGGCCCGCGACGACGCTCAAGAACTGCGGGACGATGCTATAGGGGCGCACGGTGACGCTCTGGAGCACGCTGTCGCGGCCCGGACGCACCAACCACAGCACGGCGTTCCCCGGCCCGACGGCGCGGAACGACCCCCCGATGCCGTTGTAGCCGCCCGCGGGGAAGGTCACCATCGAATCCACCACGGCGACCACTGTGCTATCGGTGCTGCGCAACACCGCATACGTGGTGTCAGCCATTGGACGCGCGTTGCCCGCGCCATAGAGATACGCGAACAGCGGACGCTCCACGTTGTCCGGCGCATACTCGCTGCCGATGCTGAGCAACATCTGCGTCACGTCCACGGGCACGAACACATCGTAGTCCGCGAGCCCCGGACCGGTGAAGCGAAGCGTCGCGCCACCGGGGGCGACGCCGCGCAGGCGCACGTAGGCGCCGGTGCTACCGCTGCCGATCGTCACCGAGGGCGTGAGCACCTCGAGCACTGCCGGTGCCAAGCTCTGCACATTCACCGTGCGCGGGGTCGCCGCCACGGCATCGTATTCCAACTCGATGAAGAGATCGGCCAGCTGGCCGGCGCCCACGCCACTGCCCACGCCGCTCACATACACGCTCGGGACATAGCTAGTGATCGTCAGCGTGTCGCCGTCGTAGCCCGGCGCGCTCACGATCATGTCCGCCATACCGGACCCGACCGTGCGCACACGCAGCAAGCCGGACGCCTCGCCGGCGGCAACCGTCTGGATCACCTGCTCGACCGCGAGGACCGCCGGATTGCTCGACGTCACCGTGATCGGAACCGGCACGGGGCTGCGATAGTTCGACCACGGGTTGTCGCGCCCGGTGAGGCGCACCGTCACCTCGCGCAGCCCACCCTCGGCGATGAAGCTGTAGGTGTCGATCTCGAGCTTCGCGGGCTTGCCGATGATCAAGAGCGAGTCGACCGTCGAGCCCATCGCCCAGTACCGCACCCAGGCGCTGTCGGCGCCGACGACCGTCGCCCTGACCGGCGGCGTGTAGTTGTCACCGGGCGCGACGTACGCGATGGTGTCCAGCACCACGCGCGTCGGATCGCTGCTCTGGAAGTACACGGCCGTCGGCTTCAGTCGGCGGATGCCGACATATACGTCCAGCTGAGTCTGTTGGCCGATGCCCACGCCCGACGTCGGCGGATTGGCGTAGTCAGTGTAGATGAACACATCCTGCGGTTGCACGACGTAGTACGCGTCGTCACCGACGAAGCCGGTGGCTTCGGCGGTGATCTGTACACTTGCGCAGCCACCGAGGTCGTCGAGGAACACGATCGCGAACTCGCCGAAGACCTGGCCTTCGGGGATGAACACCGCGGCGGTATCCGCCGGCGTGGCGAGCAGGCGCGACGGATCGGACGTCGGCACCGGCGACGCCTCCTCGCGAAGCGCCATCACGCTGCCGCCGCCGCAGAACCCATCGATGCAGCCCGGCTCCGGATGGCCCGCGCCCGAACTCGGCGCGAGGATCGCCAGCGACGGATTCACGCTGCGCAGGATCACCGTGACGCCGCCGGCCGGCGCCGGCTCGTCGAGCTTCACGAAGGTCCGGATCGTGTCGCCCTCGACGAAGTTGTACTGGTTCACGTCGAGAATCGCGAGACCGGACGAATCCACCGTCACGAGCACCGAGTCGTCGCCGAAGCTCGAGCGCATGATGGCCCAACCCGTGCCCTCGCTGAGCCCGTTCAGCGCCACGTCAAGCCGCGTGTTGCCCGGCGGGATGTTCACGGTGGACGATGCCCAGGCCATCTTCGTGCCGCTCGAATCGTCCACCGACAGCGTGACTTCGATCGGCGACGCCGAGGGGTTCGTGAGGTAGAGCGGAATCAGCTTGCTGCCACCGGCGCGCACGAGCGTGTAGTCGAAGCCGGCAAACAGCGAGACGTCGCCGCCCGCGATGATCCCCGCGCTCACGAAGGTCTCGAGCGCGCCGAGACTGACACGCAGCTGCTGCGCCCCGCTCGCGCCCAAGGTCCAGAGCACACCGGCGCGGCCGTCGGCATCGGTGACGCGCGAGGCCTCGCTCACCAAGCCGCCGCCCTGCGCCACGGTGAACTGCAGCGTCGCACCCACCACGGGGAAGCCGAAGGTGTCCGTGAGGCGCACGCGGATGGAATCCGGCAGTTGCGTGCTCGGCGGGGCCACTTGGCCCCCGCCGCCAAGCAGGGTGATCGTCGTCGCCGGCGCGGCGGCCGCGTTGAAGGTGTTCGACTGCGCCGGAGGCAACAGCTCGAACGTCGCGGTGAGGCGATAGTTCGTGCCGCCCTTGTTGACCGTGATGTTCGTGAACGTCGCCACGCCGGCCACTGCGTTCACCGTCGAGGTGCCGACGAGCGCGGCGCCAGCGGTGCCGCCCGTGAGGCCCAGCGTCACGGCGCCCGTGAAATCAGGGATCGTCTGTCCGGCCCCGTTGCGCACCGCCACCTGGATGCTCGGCAACGCGATGCCCGAGGTGATTGCCGTCGGCTGCGTCAGGAACGCCAGCGATGTGGGCAGCGTGGACGCCTGGGTGCCCGTGAACGTCGTGCTCAGGGCCGGCGACGACACGCTGGCCGTCACGGTGGCCGCACCAGGCGCGGCGCCGGCCGTCCAGGTGACCTGCGCGTAGCCCGCGGTATCGGTGGCCACGATGCTCGAGCTCACGAGTCCGCCGCCCGACGTGGCCGCGAAGTTCACCGGCCAGCCGCGCACCGGCAGGCCGTCGGCGGCGAGCAAGCGCACGCGCAGCGGCTCCGCGAAGGCCTCGCCGGTGAGCGCGGTCTGGGCATCGCCGCTCACCTTCACGATGGACGCGGGGCGGGGCAGCACCACGAGGAACGCCGAGTCCTTCACGCCCGTGAGCGACTGCGCGACGATCCACGTGAAGCCGCGGACGCCGATGAGGTTCACCGTTCCGCTGCCGACGCTCGGCACGACGGCGAGCGCGGGATTGCGCGAGATGTAGCCGATGATGGCGTTCGGCACGACGTTGTCCTGGCCGTCGTAGCCTGTGGCCGTGAAGTTGACCTGCGAGCCCGACACGGCCGAGGTGGTGTCGGGTGCGATATCAATGCGCGCAAAGACGGCGCCCGGGACCGTGGGGGCGATCGGCACCTGCACGGGTGTGGGCTGCTCCCCGCGACGCTGCACCTGCGCGGTGACGGCCACCTGACCAGCGAACACCGTGTCGCCCGCGGCGTTGATGTAGCGCAGGAACGCCGTCATCGGCTCGGCGCCGTCTTGGGCAGCCGCACCGAGCCGCACGTTGAGCGTGAGCGGGATCTCCGTCGCGTCCGCCGGGAAGTTGATAATCTGCGAGGCCGCGACCGTGTTGTCCACGCGGCGCAGCTCGATGCGCACGCGCGTGAACGGCACGAGGTCGGAGACGGCATGCGCGAGTTCACCGGCCTGGTCGATCATGGCCGTGTAGTCCGGCGCGAACTGCAGGCCGACGAGTGCCCCGCGCCCGCCAGGGCCGGTGACTTCGCGGCCGCAACTCAGCAGGGAGGCGAAAAGCGCCAGCGCCAACGCGGCGCCGCGAAGACGAGGGGAGAATCGCAACTGAGGCATAGCGCGCGGCGAGAGGGGGAACACCCTTTCGATAATAGTGTGGCTGACGCACCGTGGCGACCCGCGGCCGCAACGCAGGCGTTAGCTTCCCGTAACGGTGCCTCTTCGGGGGAAAATCTTCCGTGACTCGCCGCACAGGCGGTCCGTGTCCGCGGATACCTGACCGGCGCGCCGTCTGCCAGCAGACATCCGCCGCACACGCCACTGCCGGACCCGATTCAGCCCGATCCCGTCTTGCCATCGATGCGCGCGAAAACGCTCCTTGCCCTGCTCATTCCGTTGGCCTGCGCTGCCCTGTTCGTGCGGCTCGGGCTCTGGCAGCTCTCGCGGCATCGTGAGCGCGCCGCGTTCAACGCAGGTCTGGCCGAGCGGTTGGTGACGGCCCCGGTGCCGTTCGATTCCGTGCCGCGCGATACGGCGGCCGCCCGCTGGACCCGCGTGACGGTCTCGGGCTTTTTCCGCTACGACCTCGAGCAGATCCACGCCTCACGGCCGAACAACGGGTCGCCCGGCGTGCACCTGCTGACGCCGTTGGAGATGCCGGGGCACGACACTCTGCTGCTGGTGACCCGCGGCTGGGTCTATGCGGCGGACGCCGCGAGTGCGGATCTCCCGCGCTGGCGCGAAGGGGCGTTTGTCACGATCAGCGGATACCTGCTGCCGCTGATCCCCGAAGGCCCTGCGCCGCCGGCCGACAATCCGCAGCTGATCCGCTCGCTGAACCGCGCCGCCGCCGCTGCGCGGCTCGGCCGGCCCGTGCACGCCATGCAACTGGTGATGACCTCCGACTCTGCCGCGCGCGCCGATTCCGTGCCGCGCCGCCTGCCACCGCCGACCATCGACATGGGCCCGCACCGCTCCTACGCGGCGCAGTGGTTCAGCTTCGCGATGATCGCCGTCGTGGGCGGGATTGTGCTCTTCCGACGCACATGGGGTAGTATTTAGGTACCCCCGCGGGAAGCCATGCGACCCGCACCGTTGGACCACATCCCCTGGAGGTGGCCATCATGGCCAACCAGTCCCACGCCCTCGCCTCCGAGCAGGAGGCGCGCGACGTCGCCGAAGACGCGCGCGAGAGCGAGTGGCAGCACCCGAGCTTCGTGAAGGAGCTCTTCCTCGGGCGTTTCCGTCCCGAGCTCGTGCATCCCTTTCCGGCGGACGATCCCGCCGCGATGCGCGACGCCGAGCCCTTCCTCAAGGCGCTCAAGCACTTCCTCGAGACCGAGTACGACGCCGATCTCGTCGACCGCACGGGCGAGATTCCCGAGGCCTACGTGCAGCGCCTGCGCGAGCTGGGCGCCTTCGGCATCAAGATTCCCAAGGAGTACGGCGGACTCGGCCTCTCACAGATGGCCTACGTGAAGGCCATGGAGCTCGTGACGAGCAAGTGTGGCTCGCTCTGCGCACTGCTCTCGGCCTCGCAGTCCATCGGCGTGCCGCAGCCGCTCAAGCTGTTCGGCAGCGAGGAGCAGAAGCGCGAGTTCTTCCCGCGCATCGCCAAGGGCGGCATCACGGCCTTCGCGCTCACCGAGGTGAACGCCGGCTCCGACCCGGCCAACATGACCACCACCGCGACGCCCAGCGAGGACGGCACGCACTGGGTGATCAATGGCGAGAAGCTCTGGTGCACGAACGGCACCCGCGCGGATCTCTTCGTGGTGATGGCGCGCACGCCGGACCGCGAGGTCAACGGCAAGCTGCGCAAGAAGCAGATCACGGCGTTCATCGTGGACGCCAAGACGCCGGGCATCTCGATCAAGCACCGCAGCCGCTTCATGGGGCTCAAGGCGATCGAGAACGGCTGGATCTCGTTCCGCGACGTGAAGGTGCCGGCCAAGAACATCCTCTGGGGCGAGGGCAAGGGCCTCAAGCTCGCGCTCATCACGCTCAATACCGGTCGCCTCACGATTCCGGCGAGCGTCGCGGGTGCCACCAAGGGCCTGCTACGCGGCGTGCGGCAGTGGGCCAACGAGCGCGTGCAGTGGGGCCAGCCGGTGGGCAAGCATGAAGCCATCGCGCAGAAGCTGGCGCGCATGAGCGCGAGCGTGTTCGCCATGGAGTCGGTGGCGTATCTCTCCACGGCGCTCTACGAGCGCGGCGGCACCGACATCCGCCTCGAGGCGGCGATCGCCAAGATGTTCAACACCGAGCTCGCCTGGCGCAGCGTGGACGACGCGTTGCAGATCCGCGGCGGGCGTGGCTACGAGACCGCCGACTCCCTTCGCGCCCGCGGGGAGACGCCGCTGCCCGTGGAGCGCGCGATGCGCGACTCGCGCATCAACCTGATCTTCGAGGGGTCCAGCGAGATCATGCGCCTGTTCATCGCCCGCGAGGCGGTGGACGCGCACTTTTCGCGCGCGTTCCCGATCGTGGATCCCAAGAGCAGCATGGGCACCCGCGTGAAGTACGCGACGGCGGCCGCGCCGTTCTACGCCACGTGGTATCCGGCGCGCTGGGTGCCGGAGCTGCGCCGCTTCAGCGAGTTCGGGCGCAACGCGCGGCACATGCGCTATGCGGCGCGCGCCACCAACCGCCTCGGCCGGTCGCTGTTCCACGCGATGCTGCGCTTCGGCCCGGCGCTCGAGAAGCGGCAGATGGTGCTCTTCCGCGCGGTGGACATCGGCGCGGAGCTGTATGCGATGACGGCTACGCTGTCCCGCGCGCAGATGCTCGCCAAGGCCGGCAATCGCGAGGCGCTGCAGCTCGCGGATGCGTTCTGCCGCGAGGCCCGTGAGCGCATCGAGGCCAGCTTCCGTGCGCTGTTCGGCGCGCATGACGTCGCGCTCTACAAGCTCGCGCAGGACGTGCTGAAGGGAGAGCACGAGTGGCTGGAGCAGGGCATCGTGGACGGGTACGGAGCGGCGGCTGCGGCGCCGACGCGCGATGCGGCGAGCGCATCGGCATCGGCGCCCGCAGCGACAGCTCAGTCCCGCGACGCGACGGATCTCGCGTTGAGATAGCGCGCGATCTCCTGCGCCTCTGCCGCGGTGATCTCCAACTGCGGCATCACGGTCCCGGTCTGCCGGCGCCCCTCGGGCACGGAGGCCGGGTCCGTGATTTTCTGCACCAACCAGGCCGTGGGATAGCTGCGCCCCGTGAGGTCTGGCCCGACGCGCATCTCCATGTAGTCGTCGAGCGCGGCGTCATCGCTTTTCGTGTGGCAGCCAATGCAGCCCTTGGCCACGAACAACGCGCGCCCGCGGTCCGTGTTGCCGCGGTTGGAGATGGGCAGCAAGTCCACCGTCCATCCGTGGAAGTCCGTGTCCACTCGCAGCTGCACGGCATCGCTGCTGCCGGGCGTGAACGTCGCGCGGTACACGCCGGGCTGGCGCGTCCGCTCGGCCGGGATGCGCTGCCGTTCGCCGAGCAGTCCGCCGCTGCGCACGTGCAGCACCGGCGCGCGGCCCGCCATGAGATGCTCCCCATGCTGCCGCAGCGAGAACGTGAGCGTCGTGGGCGTGCCGGCCACTACGCGTTCCGGCAAGTCATGCACCGTGAGGATTGCCCAGCCGCCGCGCAGCGCCGGAGCCGCCGCCATCACCACCATCGCACCGCCAAGGATCAGTCCAGTCCGCCACCGCATCGTCGCTCCCGCGCTGAAGGTCAGTCCATCACAGCCAACCAGGCCCGCTGGGCCAGCGCGACGATTGGTGAGCGGTCCTCGCCCCACATCGGATGCAACGCGCGCCGCCAGCGATCGAGCATCTGACGGTCGAGCGCAAGGATTCCTTCCCTGCTCACGCCTTCCGGAGCCGGGGCGCGCTTGATGAGCGCCGCGTGCACGCGCGCCCGCTCGGCGGTCGGCACGCGCTGCAGCAGGTGCCAGAGCGTGATGCCGCTGGTCTGGCGCCGGATGTTTGCGGGACGCGACGCGTCGAGCGCGTCGAGGGCGGCAAACAGCATGGCGAAGTCCGCGTCGCGCGCGTCGGCGCTCAACGGCGCAGCGGGCAGCTGCGCGCCGGCAGCTCCGCTGAGTCGTCTAAGCGCCGCGCGCGCCGGCTCGGACAGAGCCGGATCCGCCGGAACGCTGGGCTGGCCGTCGGCCGCGACCGTCGCCATCAAGCCCGCGGGTACGATGCTCCGCGCGTCGTCGCGCGCGAGCTCCACCCAGCCCGCGGTCACGCGCAGCGACGTGCTACCGTCGGGCAACACGCTCAACTCGTACGCGCATCCAAGATCGGTCGCCAGTGCCGTCGGCGTCTGCACGAAGAACAGCCGTGGCGGTGCGGCAATCACGGCACGCATCGCGCCGCTGGCGAGTTCAAGCCGGTGTTCGTTCCATGCGCCGCGCTGCACGCGGGCCCGCGCGCCTGGCGCCAGCGCGACCTCGCCGATGCGCCCCACGGTGACGCGCAGCGTGTCCCCGCGGACGTCCGTCCACGCGGTGTCGAGCGCCGTGGTGGTGTTCGCCACCGTCCATGCCGATGGCGCGGCGAACTGCCAGTACGATCCCCCGGCCACGCCGAGGACGATGGCGCCGAGGCCTGCGGCGAGTGCCACGGGCCACCGGACCTGTGCGCGCGGCGTCGCCTCGCGCACGGCGAGTCGCTGACGAATGGCCGCCCAGTGCCGGTCCGGCTCAGGCAGCGGCGCGTTGCCCAGCGCACGCCGCATCTCGTCACGCGACATCTCGTCACGCGGCATCGGAGTCCTCCATGCGGATGTCACGCCCCAACGCGACGGCAAGCGCGGCGTGGGCGCGGCTCAGCCGCGACGCCACCGTGCCCGCCGACACGCCGAGTGCCCCCGCGATCTCCTCGTAGGAGAGTTCATCGTAGTACCGCATCAGCACCACCAAGCGAAGCTTGGGCGAAAGAGAATGGACGGCACGCTGCAGCTCAGGATCGGCGCCGTCACCCGGTGCGTCGACCATGGGATGCAGCGCTTCGGGCACATCGCCGACGAACACGAAGCGCCGACGGCGCCGCAGTTCATCCACGCAGGCGTTGGCCACGGCACGGTAGAGATACGTGCTGAGCGTCGCGTCCGCCCGGAATCCGCTCGCCGACCGGAAGAAGCGCACGAACACCTCCTGCACGGCGTCCTGCGCCGCGTCGCCGTCGCCCTTGAGATAGTGCAGCGCAATCGCGTGCACGCGGTCGCGGTAGCGGTCGAAGACGGCACGCTGCGCGAGGGGATCGCCGCGGCGGCATCCCTCGATCAGCGCAGACTCCTCGGCCCGCGCGGACGTCGTGTGGTCACGCATTCATGAGTAGGACGCAGTTGGCGGCGGGTTTCTTCCCTGTCGCGCTAAGCCTACGGCGCCCCGGGGCCGGCAGCTACGCCACGCGGTCCCGCTTCGTCTGCAGCAGCACCACCGCCGCGATGATCAGCACGCCGCCGAGCACCGTGGGCAGCGTCAGCGACTGCGAGAGCACGACGACGCCGAGCAGCGCCGTCAGGAACGGCTCCACCGTCGAGACGATCGCCGTGCGCACGGGGCCGAGCCGCACGAGGCCCATGAGGAAGAAGACGCCAGGCAGGACGGTGCTGAAGATCGTCAGCGCCGCGATGACCAGCCACGTGCGCGGCTCCATCACGTAGGTGAACGAACGCTCGCTCACCGCCAACACGAGGAACGCCAGCGCCGAGCCGATCTTGCCGTACGCGCTGACCGGCGCGACGGGGTGATCCTTGGCGAGCACGCGCATCATCGGGATGTACGCGCCGTAGATCGCCGCCGCGCCCAACGCGAGCGCGACGCCGCGCCAATCGAGGGCCTCCGCGCCACTGCCCGCGCCAATCGCCGGCAGGCCGACCATCACCGCGATGCCCGTGAAGCTCAACACGAGCGCCAGCAGACGTCGGGTATCCATCGCTTCGGCGCCGCGCACGGCCTGCACCAAGGCCACCCAGGCCGGATACGTATAGAACAGGAACGCCAGCGTCGCGGCCGGGATGTACGCCAGCGCACTCAACGCCACGAACACCAACAGCGCCTGCCCGCCACCGCCCAAGCCGATGAGGAGCAGCATCTCGTTCGGGCGGATGCGCTTGTAGTTGCGCGAGCCGACCCAGCCGACGAGCACCACGGCCGACAGCGTGTAGCGCCACGCCAGCACCGTCGCGAGCGAGAGGCCGGTGGCGGTGGCCAGCGACGTGAGGATGCTCACCGCCGCGAAGCCGGCGGCGGCGAGCAGCGTGTAGAACGTGCCGGCGCCCAAGGCGCCGGCGTCAGGCCGCGTGGGGGAGTTCATCGGTCGGGGGCGAGGCGCGCTCGAGCACGAGGATCGCCGCAACGATGCAGGCGCCGCCGAGGATGGTCGGCAGGCCGAGCGGTTGTCGCAGGATCACGAGCGCGAGCACGGCGGTGAACAGCGGTTCGGTGGTCGAGAGGATGGCCGAGCGCACGGCCCCGAGCACTTCGAGCCCGCGCAGGAAGGTCATGAACGCGATCACCGTGCTATAAACCGCCAAGATGCCCGCAAAGCTCCACGCGGCCAGCGAGGTCATCGGCGCGAGGGCCCCGCCGTCGCGGGCGGCCGCCACGAGGAAAATCGTCGCCGCGCCGGCAATCAGGAACGCCGAGGCCGTAGCTGGTGCGAGCGGACCGCGCAGGCGGTGCAGCAGCGGGATGTACAGCGCGTAGATCACCGCCGAGAGCAGCGCGCGCCACACGCCGGGCCAGGGAAGGGCGAGGTCCCAAGGCGCGCCCACCATGAGCGTGATGCCGAACAGCGCGAGCCCGAGTGCCGCGACGCGGGTACCCGTGAGCCGCTCCACACCAGACACGGCCGCGAAGATCGCCACCCACGCCGGATATGTATAGAAGAGGAAGCCCAGCGACGCCGCCGGCAGCCACTGCAGCGCCGATAGCGAGAAGAACGTCACCAGCGCCTGGCCACCGCCGCCGATCACGAACAACGAGAGCGCACGCCGCCAGGGGACGTCGGCCAGGGCGCGAGGGCCCGCCAGCGCGGCCAGCACCGGGGCCGCCAACGCGTAGCGCCAAGCCATCAGGGGCAGGAGCCCGACGCCGATGCGGCCCGCGAGCGTCGTCACGATGCTCAACGAGCCATAGGCCGACGCCGCAATGATGATCAGCAGGGCTGCGCGCCGCGGTGTGGTCAGAGCAGCGTCCCGCGCAGCAGCAGCAGCGCCATCGAGAAGTAGAGCACCACGCCGGTGACGTCCACCAGCGTCGCGACGAGCGGCGCCGACGCGCTTGCGGGGTCGAAGCCGACCTTCCGCAGCACGAAGGGCAGCATCGCGCCGGTCAGCGTGCCGAAGAGCACCACGCCGAGCACCGTCGCGCCGATCGTCGTGGCGAGGATCGCATAGTGCTCGCCGAACGGATAGAAGCCCATCCACTGCCACACCACGATGCGCAGCGCGCCGACGGCGCCGAGCAGCACGCCGAGCACGAGGCCCATGCCGGCCTCGCGCAGCAGCACGCGCGACCAGTCGCGGGAGCGCAGCTCCTGCAGCGCCATCGCGCGGATGATCAACGACGTCGCCTGCGAGCCGGAGTTGCCGCCGGAGGAGATGATCAGCGGCACGAAGAGCGCGAGCACCGTGGCCGCCGAGATGGAATCCTCGAAGTAGCCCATGGCCGCTGCCGTGAACATCTGGCCCACGAAGAGCACGATGAGCCAGGGCATGCGCTTCTTCACCAGCTCGCCGAAGCCGACCTCGAGATACGGCTGCTCCAGCGCCTCCAAGCCGCCGAACTTCTGCACGTCCTCCGTCTGCTCCTCTTGGATGACGTCAATCACGTCGTCCACCGTGATGACGCCCAGCAGCCGGCGGTCAGCGTCCACCACGGGCACGGCGACGAGGTCGTAATTGGAGGTGAGTTGCGCGACGGTCTCGCGGTGGGCGTCGGCCGGCACGGTGACGATCTCGGTCCATGCCTGCTCGCCGACGCGCGCCCCATCGGGCGCGGCCAGCAGCTCGCGCAGCGACATCACGCCGGTGAGGGCGCCGCGCGCGTCGACGACGTAAATGGTCTGCATCGCTTCGCGGCGCCCCGCGCGGGCGATTGCGCGCACCGAGGCCAGCGCCTCTTCGACCGTCTGGGACTCCGGCACTGAGACGAACTCGGTGGTCATGAGTCCGCCGGCCGTGTCGGCCTCGTACTGCAGCAGCCGCTCGGTCTCGGCGCGCTCGCGCTCGGGAATCGCCTCGAGGATCTCGTCGGCGACTTCTTCGTCGATTTCTTCCAGCGCGTCGGCGCGCTCGTCGGGCGTCATGCCCGTGATGAGCGCCGCGGCCTGCTCGGGCTCCATCGTCTCGAGCAGTTCGGTGCGCAGTTCCTCGCTCAGGTACTCGAGCACCGCGGCGGCGCGCGGCACCGGCAGCGCGGCGAGCAGCTGCGGCACGAGGGCGCGGTCGATCAGCTCCGCGACGTCGGCGAGGTCGGCGGCGTGCAACTCCTCCGTCTCCGCGGCGACGCTGCGCGGATCCGTCTCGAGCAAGTCAATGATGTCGGGCGCCACCAGCGCGGCGAGTGGCCGCTCGGGTTCGTCAGGCGCTGACTGCATAGAGAGACCTCGGAGACCTCGGAGGACCGCGCGGGGATGCCCGAAGCTAAACCGACTGCCGAGCTCTCGGAACCCGAGCGCGAAACGTCAGGAACCGGTCAGGAGATGGCCGCGGCAGGGAAGGACGCAACCCTTTCGTCCGTCCACATGTCGAAACAGGCGACACTCCCCCGGCGTAGGTCCGCCGACGCCGTCCCACGCAGGGCCCGACCCCCACCGGGTACCTCACACACCCGGATCGTCCCATGTTCGCCACGCTTGCGTTGGCCTTCCAGACGGTCGTGGCCGCAGGTCCCGCCACGCCGCCGCCCGAAGGGGTCATCATCGTGCCCGCTGCGGCCACCGCTCCCGGCGGCGCGCTGCGCAGCCCGATCCTCCGCGCTCCGACGGCGCGCGCGGCCACGGCCATGCGCGCCGCGACGCCGCCCGTGCTCGACGGCGTGGACAGCGACGCCATCTGGCGCGACGCGCCCGCGATCACGCAGTTCCGCCAGCACGATCCCGTGGAGGACGGCGATCCGCGCTATCGCACGGAAGCGCGCGTCGCATATGACGACAAGTATCTCTATGTGTTCGTGCGCGCCTACGATCCGGCGCCCGACTCCGTGATGGCCTTCCTCTCGCGCCGCGACCAGCGCACACAGAGCGACTACATCCACCTCATGGTGGACAGCTACCACGACAAGCGGACGGGCTTCCGCTTCTCGGCGAATCCCCTCGGCGTGAAGCGCGACTTCTACATCTCCAACGACGGCAACGAAGACGCCTCGTGGGACGGCGTGTGGGACGTGGCCACCAAGGTGGACGCCGAGGGCTGGACCGCGGAGTATCGCGTGCCGTTCAGCCAGCTGCGATTCCCCGAGGCGGAGGCGCATACGTTCGGCTTCGCCATCTGGCGCGATATCGCGCGGCACAATGAGCGCATCTCCTGGCCGCTCTACCGCCGCACGCAGATGGGCTTCGTGTCGCAATGGGGCGAGGTGGACGGATTCGTGGGTATCGCGACGCCGCGCCGCCTCGAGGTGCTGCCGTACTCGGTGAGCAGCGATGCGCCGCGGCCGACGGCCTCGGGCTTCGCGCGCCAGCAGAACATCACCTTCGGCGCCGACGTGAAGTACGGCATCACGTCCAACCTCACGCTCGATGCCACAGTGAACCCGGACTTCGGCCAGGTCGAGGCCGACCCCGCGGTGCTCAACCTCGGCGCCTTCGAGCAGTTCTTCGAGGAGCGTCGGCCGTTCTTCCTGGAAGGCGCGGGCATCTTCAACTTTGCCAACAACCTGTTCTATTCGCGGCGCGTCGGCCGCTCGCCGCAGCTGGGCGGCACCTACTACGCGCAGGACAATCCGCTCAACACGACCATCCTCGGCGCCGCCAAGATCACCGGCCGCACCGCCAGCGGGCTGAACGTCGGGTTCATCGATGCCGTGACGCAGCGCGAGTTGGGTAACGCCGGCCGGACGATCGAACCGCAGACGAACTACATGGTCCTGCGCCTCTCGCAGGACCTGCGCCAGGGCAACTCCGGCTTCGGCCTGATGGCCACGGCCACCAATCGCTCGCTCGACGCCGATACGCGCGACTTCCTGCGCGAGGGCGCCTACGCGTTCGGCGTGGACGCGCGGCACCGCTTCGGCGAGAACAACAACTTCCAGATCAGCGGCTCGGCCGTCGGGTCGCACGTGACGGGCAGCCAAGCGGCGATCTGGCGCACGCAGCGCAGCGCCGTGCAACAGTTCCAGCGGCCGGATTCGCCGCTCGAGGTGGACTCCTCGCGTACGTCGTTGAGCGGCACGCGGCTCAACATCGGCATTGGCAAGCAGGGCGGGGGCATCACGCGCTTCAACACCGGCGTGACGCGCATCAGCGCCGGCTATGAAGTGAACGACGCCGGCTTCCAGCCCCGCGCCGACATCACGCAGAACGGCAACTGGTTCGGGCTCAACTTCCTCGAGCCCACCAAGCTGTATCGCCGACTGTTCGTGAACTTCAACCAGTGGAACGACTGGACCACCGACGGCTTGGCGCTCAACAGCGGCGCGAACGTGAACGTGAACGGCGAACTGCCGAACCAGTGGTGGTTCTGGGCGGGCTACAACGTGAACGGCATCGGCTCAGTGTACGACGACCGCGTGACCCGCGGCGGTCCCGCGCTGCGCCGCAACTTCCGCCAGAACGCCTGGTTCGGCTTCGAGACCGACGGGCGCAAGCCGGTGAGCTTCGTCGCGCAGGGCTTCTACGTGTGGCGGGACGTCAGCGGCTCGCAGGAATGGGGCGTGGATCCGGGCCTGAGCTTCCGCGCCGGCGGCCGCATCCAGGGCAGCGTCGAGTTCAACTACTACGAGGGCGTGAACGACCAGCAGTGGTACCAGAACTTCGCCACGGCCGGCGGCACCGCCTACACCTTCGCGCGCCTCGACCAGACCACGATGGGCATCACGTCGCGGTTGGACTACACGATGACGCCCACGCTCTCGCTGCAGCTCTACGCCCAGCCGTTCGTGACGGCGGGTGACTACAGCGAGCTCAAGGAAGTGGTGAATCCCCGCGCCGCGCGCTACGAGGATCGCTTCCAGCCGTACACGGCCGTCGAGCCCAACGATTTCAACTTCAAGCAGTTCCGCTCGAACACGGTGCTGCGCTGGGAGTATCGCCCGGGCTCGGTGCTGTTCTTCGTGTGGCAGCAGGGCCGTCAGGACTTCCGGAACCCCGGCAGCTTTGACTTCGGCCGCGACTACGGGAACCTGTTCCGCACGCGGTCGGATAACACGTTCTTGGTGAAGGCGAGCTACTGGTTCAGCCTGTAAGACGTGAGACTTGAGACGTGAGACTTGGGACGGGAGGCGGGAGGGGACACCGTAGCGGCTCAAGTCTCACGTCCCCCGTCTCAAGTCTGGGCTCCACCCGGCGAAACCCGGTAAACCCTTCCCCCGTAGGCAGTGTCTGAAGGATTGCAGGACCCAAGGAAGAGCGGCAGCGGGGTGACGCCGGTGCTGGTGGGGGGCCGGCCCACCCCCTGCCCGCTCAACCGAAGGGGTTTCACTACGCGCAGTACAACCGAACCACCCACGGGGCGTCACGCGATGTTGTGAAGGGCATCGCGCGGCGCCCCGTGGCGCGTCGGTACCCGCGCGCCGCGCCTCCCAGCCCCTGCGGCCTGCCTCAGAGCGTCGGCAGCTGCCGCGCGAGGCGTCGCACCGCGGTGACGCTGAACCCTAAGGGCTCGATCGCCGCCCGTAGCTCCGCCGTCACGGCGTCGAGTTCGGCGTCACCCCGCGCGAGATCCAGCTCGGCGCGCCCCAGCTCCACGTTCGCGCGCTCCACCCCCGCCACCCCCGCCAGCGCGGCGAACACCGCGTGCTTGGCGTGCACGGCGAGCATGCCGGAGATCTCGAGTTCGAGGCGCATGGGGGAACACTGATGACGGAAGCCGGAAGAGGGAAGGTTGGCCTCTGCATGGCCGCGGCTGTATGTACCTTCCGTCTTCCCTCTTCCGTCCAGTCTCTTCATGACGATCGCCTTCCTCGGCCTCGGCGCCATCGGAAGTCCCATGGCGCGCCATCTCGCCACCAAGTTCCCCGGCACGCGCGTCTGGAACCGCACCGCGGCCAAGGCGGCGGCCTTCGCTGCTGCACACGGCGCTGTGCACGCGGCGACGCCCGCCCAGGCGGCGCGCGGCGCGGAGATCGTCATCACCTGCTTCCCGGTGTCGAAGGACGTCGAGGCGCTGCTCGTCGGACCCGATGGCCTGCTCGCGGGGCTCGCGGCAGGCAGCACGCTGGTGGACTGCACCTCGGGCGATCCCGCCACGTCGAACCGCATCGCGGCGCGGTTGGCGGAGCGGGGCATCGGCTTCCTCGACGCCCCGGTCTCCGGCGGCGTGGTCGGAGCCGAGGCCGGGACGCTCACCGTCATGGTCGGCGGGGACGCGGCGACGCTGGAGCGCGTGCGGCCGGCGCTTGAGGCCTTCGGGAAGCGCATCGTGCACTGCGGCCCGGTCGGCGCGGGCGACGCCGTGAAGGCGGTCAACAACGCGCTCCTGGCGCAGCACATCATCGGGACGGCGGAAGGGCTCATGGCGCTGGAGCGCGTGGGCGTGGACCCCGCCCTCGCGCTGGACGTGATCAACAACTCGAGCGGTCGCTCGAATGCGTCCATGAACTTGTTTCCCGAGCGCGTCCTCACGAAGGCGTATCCGCGCACGTTCCGGCTCGCCCTGCTCGACAAGGACGTGGGCATCGCGTTGCAGGTCGCCCGCGAGGCCGGCGTGTCGGCCCCGCTGCTCGCGCTGGCCAGCCAGCGCTACGCCGAGGCGCACGCGGCCCTCGGAGAAGAGGCGGACCACGTCGAGATCGTGCGCTGGCTGCAGGCCGGCGCCGAGGGCCGCTGACCGACGCTGTTTGGACTGACGAGTCCTAGGACGCCGCGCGTAACTTTCGGATCACAATCGACGGTCCCCTCCCCCCGGATTCTTCCCCCCGAATGAATTCCGTTCGTCCGCATTTCCCTGCGCTGCAGCGCAGCCATAACGGCCATCCGGTCGCGTACTTCGATGGTCCCGGCGGCACGCAGGTCCCGCGCATGGTCGTGGATGCGATGTCGCAGTACCTGCTGCACCACAATGCGAACACGCACTGGGTGTATCCCACCAGCGTCGAGACCGACGCGATGCTGCTCAATGCGCGGCAGGTGCTTGCGGACTTCCTGAACGCCTCGCCGCGCGAGATCGCGTTCGCCAATAACATGACCACCGGCACCTTCCACCTCGCGCGCGCGCTCGGCCGCAGCTGGGGCCCGGGTGACGAAGTGATCGTGACCGAGCTCGATCACCATGCGAACGTGGCACCGTGGCGCGCCCTCGAGCGCGAGCGCGGCATCACGATCAAGCGCGTGAAGGTGGATGCGACGCGCGGCGAACTGGACTTCGCCTCGCTCGAAGCCGCGCTGTCGCGGCGCACCAGGCTGCTGGCCATCGGTGCGGGCTCCAATGCCCTGGGCACCATCACCGACGTCACGGCCGCCACGCGCGCGGCGCACGACGCGGGCGCCCTCGTGTACGTGGACGCGGTGCATTACGCGCCGCATCAGCTGGTGGACGTGAAGGCCATCGATTGTGACTTCCTCGGCTGCTCGGCCTACAAGTTCTACGGGCCGCACGTGGGCGTGATCTTCGGGAAGGAGGCGCACTTCGGGCGCCTCGACGTCCCGAAGCTCGAGCCTGCGCCGGAGCAGGTGCCGGATCGCATGGAGACGGGCACGCAGAACCACGAGGGCATCGTGGGCGCCGCGGCGGCGGTGGAGTTCCTTGCGTCGCTGGGCCATGGCAACACGCGTCGCGAGCGCCTCGCCTCGGCATTCCACGCGCTGCACGAGGACGGCATGACGCTGTTCCGCCGGCTCTGGGACGGCCTCGGCCGCATTCCCGGCGTCACGCGCTATGGGCCGGGGCCGGACCGCCCGCGCACGCCCACGGTGAGCTTCACGGTGGACGGCGTGTCGAGCAGCGATGTGGCGCGGGCGCTGGCGCAGGACGGCCTGTTCGTCAGCAACGGCGACTTCTACGCCAGCACCGTCGTGCGCCTGCTCGGCCACGGGGACGATGGGCTGGTACGCGTCGGCGCCGCCTGCTACACGACGATGGACGAGATCGAGCGTCTGCTCGCGGGCGTCGCGAAGGTCGCCAAGGCCTAAGGGCTATATTCCGAGGATGCTGCGCCGCGTCCTCGTCCTGCTGCTCGCGCTGATGGCGGCGGCCTGCCGACGCGTCGAGCCGCCGCCGCCCGCGCCGCCCACGGAGTTCCTCGTGGTCGCCGGCGACTCGGTGTTCTGGATCCGCTCCGAGGCCGACGGCATCCGCGTGCGCGGCGCGCCGATGGTGCTCGCGATGGTCGGCGGGCGCCTCGCGGAGCTCTACGTCACGGACGAGGATCACTCGTTCTACGATGCCGTGTTCGTCGGGCAGCGCCTGTTCAAGCGCGATCTCATCACCGGCGATTCGGTGCAGCTCTTTGCGGATACGCTGATGCGCGCGTTGGCCCGCAACTACGCGGCGGCCAATCCGGACGAACAGCCGCTCGGCCCCGAAGAGCAGGGCAGCGAAGACCCGCGCATCGTCGGCAGCGCGGAGATCCTCGTGCTCGACGTCATGGGGCCCTGGGCGGCCTATGAGTACCGCACGGATGCCGACATCATCGGACGTCCCTCGGCGTTCGGGTTCCGGCGCGGCGTCGTGGATTTGCGGACGGGTGCCACGACGTCGTTGGAGGCCTTGGTGGGTCGTGCCGCGTCGCGCGCGGTGATTGCCGAAGGACAACGGCAGTGGCGCGAGCTGCGCGATTCGACGAACGCCGCGGCGGCGGCTGCGTCGGAGGACGCGGGGCCACGCAGCGGTTATGAGGAACTGAGCTTCGATCCCCGCAGCTTCGGCTTCCTCGTGGACGACCGCCGCTTGTTCATCGAGTTCACCTTGGCGCAGAGCGCGGGCGCGATCGCCCTCGCGTCCACGCAGCTCGGGCCGATCCCCGTGGACACGCCGGCGTGGTGGCCCACCGTGGCGGCAGACTATCCCGTGGTGGACGCATCGGGGGAGCGGCGCTGGCCGATGCGCGAGCTGACGGTGGTGGCGCGTCCGTTGCCCGGCGACACGCCGCGCGTGCGCTTCTCGCTCCGCGACGCGGGTGGGCAGGAGTGGGCGCTCGGCTCGGTGCCGGCACCGGTGCAGCGGCTGATGTGGCTCGAGGATTCCGTGATGGCGCCGGGCACGCGCGAGGCCCTGCTGCGCGCCTTCGACGAAGCCGCGCTGTACGGCGAGGAGACGCGTGTGGCCCAGCGGCGCGGGGCCGCTTTCAAACTGCTGCCCGCCTCGCTATCCCTTCGGTAATGTCACCGGCGACTGCGCAGGACCTCTGGACCCCCGAACGCGCCAACAAGGCCCTGCCGTTGGTGCGGCGCATCGTGGACGACCTCGTCATGGCGTATCGCCAGTGGCAGGAGTTGGTGGAGCGCTACGAACTGGCGTCGCTGCGCAGCACGGCGGAGCGTCAGGATCCCGAGGCCGAGCGCCTGGCCCTCGAGGTGCAACGCGCCGCGGCGGACGTCGAGGCCTGCGTCACCGAACTCACGGAGCTCGGTGTCGAGTGCAAGGGCATGGAGCAGGGACTCGTGGACTTCCCCGGTGAGCGCGACGGGCAGCCCGTCTACTGGTGCTGGATGCGTGGCGAGCCCAGCGTGGCGCACTGGCATGCGCGCGACGCAGGCTTCGCGGGCCGTCAGCCGATCTGATCGGCGAACGGGACGGCGAGTTCCATGCCGTCCTTAGCGAGAATCACCTCGCCGCTGAACACCTCGCGGGCTTCGCGCCCGAGGTCGCTGGGGTCGCGCGAATAGCGCGCCGAGAAGTGCGTGAGCGCGAGCCGCTTCACGCCGGCCATCTTGGCGACCGTCGCGGCCTCGCGCGCGGTGCTGTGCATCGTCTCCTGCGCGCGGGCCTGCTCTTCGTCGCCGAAGGTGGCTTCGTGTACCAAGAGGTCCGCACCCTGGCTGTGTTCGATGGTCGCCGCGCAGGGGCGGGTGTCGCCGGTGATGACCACGCGGCGCCCCGGGCGCTCCGGCCCCACGAGCTCCGCCGGCGTGATCACGCGCCCGTCGTCGAGCGTGATCGCCTCGCCCTTGTGGATGCGACCCCAGAGCGGCCCCTCGGGAATCCCCAGCGCCCGCGCGTGGTCGGGATCGAAGCGCCCGCGGCGGATGTCCTCGACGAGGGCGAAGCCCAGCGCGGCGCCCTTGCGATGCTCCACCTCGAAGGCGCGGATCTCGTAGTCCTTGCGCCGCACGACAGCGCCCGGCTCAAGGTCCGTGACGAGGAGCGGGAACGTGAGCTTCTCGTTGCCGAGCCCTTCCGCGCGCTTGAACAGCGCCTGCGCGCCCTTGGGGCCCCAGATGCGCAGCGGCTGCTCGCGCAGCTGCAGCGCCAGGGTCTTGAGCAGCCCGAGCGCGCCGAGGAAGTGGTCGGTGTGGAAGTGCGTGAAGAAGATGTCCTCGAGCGTGAACCCCACGCCGTAGCGCATCATCTGGCGCTGCGTGCCCTCGCCACAGTCGAACATGAGCGTCTCGCCCTCGCGCACGAGCGCGAGGGAGGAGACCCCGCGTTCGACGGTGGGGCGGGAGGCGGAGGTGCCGAGGAAGGTGAGGTGCATTGGAGCGGACGGGAGGAACTCGCTGGCGAAATCTACAGCGGCCCTCGCGGCGGCTGTGGCCGACTCGTGACGCGGCGGGGGGCGGGCCCGCTAGATTCCCTGCGGTCGCGATCGACCGATGTGCCCCATCCACCCGGAGCGAATCTGTGCGTGTCCGTCTGGCCTGCCTTGTCTTGGTTCTCGCTGCCCCGCTCCGCCGCGCAGTCCTCGCCGCCGATGATGGACGTGCCCGTCCCGCCCCCGCTGGCGCAACCGGCCCAGCCGCCGGCCCCTGCGCGTCCGCTCAACTGGGCGTTCGACTTTTCCCTCGAGTACGGCGGCGACGTGTACGCGACGCTGCTCTTCACCGACGGCAGCCGGCAGGAACTGTTGGCCGGCCAGGGCGGCACGATCTCCGTCGGCGGGGACTATCGCTTTCCGTCGCTGCCCAAGGTTGGCGTGCGCGCACTCGCGGGCATCAAGTGGAGCACGAATGCCGCCGAGAACTCCAACATCAGCTTCACGCGGATCCCGATCGAGGTCGTCGGCAGCTACTACCCGGACGCCGACTGGCGCCTCGGTGCGGGGCTGGCGTATCACGCCGTGGGCAAGGTGAACGGCGATGGGTTCTTCCCGGACTTCGAGTTCGATCCCGCGGCCGGCTACACGGTGGAGATCGGCTGGCGCTGGGTGGCGCTGACCTACACTGGTATCGAATACCAGGTGAACGGCGGGCCGAAGATCGACGCCTCGGCGTTCGGCGTCTCGCTGAACTGGGTGTTCAAGCAGAAGTAACGTCGGCGACGAGCGCGTCCCAGCGGGCGCGCTCGATGTTCGCCCCGCTCACCGTCACCACCACGGGAAACGCCGTGGGTCGCAGCGCGCCGCTCCGGAGCGCGGCGACGCCGACGGCGCCTGAGCCCTCGACCACCAGCCCGTGGTCGCGATGCAGCGCGCGGATCGCGTCGGCCACCTCGGCTTCGCTCACCGTCGCGATGGCGTCGAGCGCGGCCTTGCCCTGCGCAAACATCTCGGCGTCCACGCGACCAGCGAGTCCGTCGCAGAGCGTGGGTTCGTCCGGGATGTCCATCGCATGCCCCGCCTCGAGAGCGAGCGCCATCGCATTCGTCTTGATGGACTGCGCGCCGAGCATGCGCACGTGCGGCGCGGCCGAGCGCACGAAGCCGCCGACGCCGCCGCACAACCCGCCGCCACCCACGCACACCACCAGCGTGGCCGTCTCCGGGCGCTCCTCGAAGATCTCGAGCGCGACGCTGCCGGCGCCGGCGAGCAAGTTGCGACCCGTGCAGGGACTGATGAACGTCGCGCCGGTGCGCGCGGCGTGCGCCTTCGCGGCATCCTCCGCGGCGTCGTAGGTCGGCTGCGACGCGTCGATCGTGGCGCCGAGCGCGGCGATCTTCTCGCGCTTCACCGCGGGCGCCGTGCTTGGCACGAAGATCGTCGCGCGCACACCGAGCCGCGCGGCGGCCATCGCGACGCCGATGCCATGATTGCCCGCCGATGACGCGACGACGCCATCCGCGCGCTCGGAATCCCAGAGGGCGAGCATGGCGTGCAACGCACCGCGCAGCTTGAATGAGCCGCCGTGCTGGAGGCATTCCAGCTTGAGCAGCACCTCGCCGCCCAGTTGCGCCGTGAGCGCCGCGTCGTGCACCAGCGGCGTGCGCCGCACATACGGCGCGATGCGCGTGTACGCCGCTCGGATTTCGTCGGCGTGGGGCAGGAGGCTCGCGTTCACCCCTGCAAGCTACGCGGGAAACATCCGGATGTACGCGTCGGCGTCGAACTTCTCGCGCGCGCGCGCTAGCGACATCGGCCGGATCACGCCGAACACCGGCTTGTCGAACCACGGCCGGTCGAACTTGCCGAAGCACCACTGGATGCCGCCGTAGCTCGACGGGTCGCGGCCGTCGAGCCCGTACTTGTTGTTGAGCAGGATCAGGTGCTCCAGCGCGTGCTTGTAGCGCGCCGTCCACAGCAGCACCGACTTGCCCCAGAGCATGCGCGTGACGTTGTGCATGTAGCCCGTGCGGACGATTTCGCGTTGGGCGGCGTTCCAGAGTTCGTCATGCGACTCGGCGCGCTCGAGCTGCTCGAGCGAATAGATGGCCTCGCGCGGATCGTCCTTGTGCTTCTCCATCGAGCGGTGCACCCAGTCGGGCAGCCCCTTCAGCTTGCCGAAGTTCGGGTTGCGCACGCAGAAGTTGAAGGCGAGTTCACGCCAGGTCACCAGTTCGTCGGCGAACTTGTCGGCCGAGGCTTTGTGGCCCGCCGCGCGCACCGTGCGCAACACCTCGGCGGCGGAGATCTGTCCGAAGTGCAGGTAGGGCGAGAGGCGCGAACTGCCGTCAGTGTCGCTGGGCTCGTTGCGGCGCTCGGCGTAGTCGGCGAGGCCATCGGCGCAGAAGGCCGTGAGGCGCGCACGCGCGCCGTCGAGTCCGCTCGCGAACGGCACCGGCGGCACGGCGTGATCGATCTCGCAGCTGGCGACCGCGGCGGGGACATCGAGCGTCGCGAGGTCCAGGCGAGCTACGTCGAGCGAGTCCCAGAGCGCCTGCGGGAACTTGGCGCGCGGTCCGCGGTCCTCGACCGGCTCCAGCGCGTGGTCCAGCACCTTGAGGATCTTCGGGCGAATCGTGCGCGCGGCGTACTCCTCCTTCACGAAGTTGCCGTAGGGCACGATGCAATGCGATTCCACTTCCACGAGCTTCACCGGACAGCGCTCGGCGAAGCGCGCCGTGCGCTCGGCGATGCCGGCGGTGGGGAAGAGGTCGGTCACGACCAACGCGGCACGCGCCGCGAGACGGTCCACGACGCGGCGATCGTCGTCGCGGCGGCGGCGCAGCACGAACTGGTAGCGCAGGCCCAACTGCTCCGCGCGGCGATGCAGTGCCTTGGCGTTCTCGAGGATGACCGTGTGAATGCGGTCGTTCGCGTGCTCGTAGGTGGGGTCGAGCCCTTGGTGGATGAGCAGCGGCTTGCCGAGCGCATCGGCTTGGAGCACGGCGTAGCGCAGGGCCCAGTTGTCCTCGAAGCGATGCGTGGCCTGCATCCAGTAGAGGACGAACTCGCCGCTGCGGTTGGCGTCGGCGCGGTTGGCGTCGCGGCGGCGCAGGGCGAGCTGGCCGTGGACGTACTCGGATTCGAGGCGGTGGGGCGGGGTCTTGGCGGTCACAGGAATGGAAGGATAGGGGGTGGCGCCCGGTTCCCGCTCCCGCTAGCTTTGGTGCATCGGCGGCCTCGCCCCAGCCACATCGGGCGGGGCCGTGTGCGTGACGGGAACCCGTCTGGGTCGTCTGGGGTAGGTAGGACGACGGGACCTGACCGACACGCTGCTTCGGGGCTGTAGCTCAGCTGGGAGAGCGCTGCAATCGCACTGCAGAGGTCAGGGGTTCGATTCCCCTCAGCTCCATACTGGCAGGACCAAGGATTCCCCCCTTGCAGGAAGTTAGCCCGCCGCCGCTCGGTAGGACGTAGAGTTCCAATGACGGCGCGCGTGGCACCCTGCGAGGATTCCCTGTAACGGCGCGGACTTCGGTCCGCGCCGTTTTTTGCTCATGCCTACCAGCCCTCGCGCTTCCTGAGCTCCGTGATGTGCGCGACGTGGTGCCGCCCGTGCCAGGCGTAGTTGGAGAGCGAGCTGTCGAGCGTCTGCGGCCCTGACTGTGGATGCTGGTACGGCGCGCGGAAGCGCTCGGCTGGCAGCGCCTGCAGCAGCTGCACCCAGCGCTCGTGGATGGCGTCGAGCATGCGCAGTGACACATCGAGCGGCAGGCGCGCGTCCGGTAACTCGGCCCAGGCGACTTCATCATAGGGCTTGATGGTCGGGTTCGGTTCGGTCAGCGCGAGCTTCTGCCGCACGTAGCCGTTGGCATGCGAGTCGGCCACGTGATGCACGACTTGGCGCACGCTCCAACCCCCGGGGCGGTACGGCGTGTCTAATTGGGCGTCGGTGAGCGCGGCCACGGCGGCGCGCATCTGGGCCGGCAGTGCGGCAAGGTCGCGGATGTGGTTCGCGCGCCACTCGGGCGACACGGGGCCGCTGGGCGGCTGCCAGGGGCCGATGGGGTAGCGGAGATCGGCGGTCATTGTCGGGCCTCGCGGATGACGGATGACGGAAGACGGATGACGGAAGGTAACTCTCGTGCGTACCGCGTTCCCTAACCGCTGAACCCATGATTCGCTCTCGCTTTGTCGCTGCGCTGCTCGTGGCGCCGGTCCTCATCTCCTGCCTCGGCGCGCTCGGGCCCGGGGATCAGGCGGTGCAGCTGCCGGGCACGCACAACGTGCTGTTCGTGGGCAACTCGCACACGTACACCAACGACTTGCCGGCCATGTACCGCAGTCTCGCGCGGCTGCGTGGGGACACGGCGCTGCGCGTGGCGAGCATCGCGCAGCCCAACTACGCGCTGGAGGATCACTGGACCGTGGGCGCGGTGCAGCGGTCGCTCGCGGGCTCGCAGTGGGAGTTCGTGGTGCTGCAGCAGGGGAGCTCGGCGTTGCCGGAGTCGCAGCTGCACCTCCGCATTTGGACGGAAGCGTTCGCGCCGGCCATCCGCGACGCGGGGGCCGAGCCGGTGCTGTATCAGATCTGGCCCTCGGCCTCACGGCGATTCGACGCCGAGCACACGCTGACGAGCTACTGGAACGCGGCTGCGGCGGTGGAAGGCCTGCTCGCGCCGGCCGGTGATGCGTTCACGGCTGCGCTCGCCGCGGTGCCTCCCCTGGATCCCTACGCGGGTGATGGCACGCATGCCTCGCGCGAGGGGACGTATCTCGCTGCGCTGGTGCTGCTCGAGCGCACGTTGGACATCGCGCCGGAGTCGCTGCCGCCGCGTATTCCGGGCGCGAGCGTGGACAGCGCCCGCGTGCGCGCGCTGCAGCAGGCCGCGCGGATCGCGTTGGAGCGCAGCCCAGCGCGGCCCACTGCGGCGAGGAGCACACCGTGATCGCGCGCCTGCTGCCTGCGCTGGCGCTACTGCCGCTGCTCCTCGCCGCGCGCGTCCTCCATGCACAGCTGCCGACTTCCGCCTCCACGGCGGACACGGTCTCTCGCGACACAATGTTCTTCGCGGAAGGGCTAGCGGCGGACCGGCGCAGCGGCACGCTGTACGTGACGAGTATTCACCACCGCAACGTGCTCGTGTTGGCGAGCGGCGCTGCGCCGCGGCTTCTGCTCTCCACGGCAGCGAGCGCCGACGTCGGCGCCGTGCTCGGCGCGGCGTACGACAGTACGGCGGGCGCGCTCTGGCTCACGACGGCGCGCCTCCCGACGATGGCGTCGCGCGGCCCTGGCGACAGCGCGGTCCGCGCCGAGTTACTGCTGGTGGATGCGCTGACGGGCCAGCTTCGGCGGCGGCTCGTGCTCGGCGCGGGCGACGGGATGCCCGGGGAGATTGCGATCGCGCCGGATGGAGCCGTGCTCGTCAGCGACGGCCTGCACGGCCTGCTGTATCGGCTGCGGCCCGGCGCAGCTTCTCTGGAGATTGTCCGGTCCGCGGCGCTCCGGTCGCCGCAGGGCATCGCGGTCCGCCCGGATGGCGCGGTCGCGTATGTCGCCGACTGGTCGCGCGGCATCCTACGCTGGGACCTCGTGACGGACTCCGTGGTGCCGGTGCCGACGGCGGACGGACGCCTGCTGCGCGGGGTGGACGGGTTGCGCTGGCACGCCGGTACGCTGCTCGGGGTGCAGAACGGCGCGACGCCGAACCGCGTCGTGCGTGTGGCGCTGGACCCCGAGGGGACGCGGCTCGCGACGCTCGACGTGCTCGACGCGCCCGACCCGCTCGAGGGCGAGATGACGGTGGGCGTGGTGGTCGACGGCGCGTTCGTGTACGTCGCCTCGAGCGCGTGGCCGTTCTGGACCGAAACGGGCGCGCGTCGGACGGAAGCGCGACCCCTGCCACCCGTGGTCCTGCGGCGCGTGCCGCTGCCCTGACGCGATTAGCTTTCGGGATCCGTCATCCGTCATCCGTCCTGTGTCTGATTCCACCGAACGTTCCAAAGATTTCATCCGCGAATTGGTCGCGGAGGACGTCGCCACCGGCCGCTTCGGCCGCGCGCCGGCCACGCGTTTCCCGCCGGAGCCCAATGGCTTCCTGCACATGGGGCACGCGAAGTCCATCTGCCTCAACTTCGGGATCGCCAAGGAATACGGCGGCACCTGCAACCTGCGCTTCGACGACACGAATCCCCTCACGGAGGACGTGAAGTACGTCGAGAGCATCAAGCGCGACGTGCAGTGGCTGGGCTTCCAGTGGACACACGAGTTCTACGCGTCGGATTACTTCGAGAAGCTGTATGAGATCGCCGAGCTCTTGGTCACGAAGGGCAAGGCGTACGTGGACGATCAGACCGAAGAGCAGATTCGCACGAACCGCGGCACGGTGACCTCGCCGGGCACGCCGTCGCCCTGGCGCGACCGCAGCGTGGAGGAGAACCTCACGCTGCTGCGTGGCATGAAGGCCGGCGAGTTCCCCGACGGCTCGCGCGTGCTGCGCGCCAAGATCGACATGGCGCATCCGAACATGATCATGCGCGATCCGCTGCTGCTGCGGATCCGCCGTGACGCGCATCATTACCGGCGCGGGACGGACTGGAAGATCTTCCCGTTCTATGACTTTGCGCATGGGCTCAGCGATGCGCTCGAAGGCATCACGCGCTCGCTGTGCACGCTGGAGTTCAAGGACAATCGCGAGATCTACGACTGGCTCGTGGCCGAGGCCGGCTTCACGAATCCGCCGACGCAGATCGAGTTCGCGCGGCTCGAGCTCGACTACACGGTGCTCAGCAAGCGCAAGCTGCTGCGCCTCGTGAACGAAGGACACGTGAAGGGCTGGGACGATCCGCGCATGCCGACGATCGCCGGGATGCGGCGCCGCGGCGTGCGGCCGGAGGCGATCCGCGACTTCGCCGAGACGATCGGCGTGGCGCGCAAGGACGCGCGCGTGGAGATCGCGATCTTCGAGCACGCGGTGCGCAACGACCTGAACATGGAAGTGCCGCGCGTGCTCGCGGTGCTCAAGCCGCTCAAGGTGGTCCTCACGAACTATCCCGAGGGCCAGGTGGAGATGCTCGAGGCGCAGAACTATCCGCACGACGTGCCGAAGACCGGCTCGCGGCAGATCCCGTTCTCGCGCGAGCTGTTCATCGACGCCGACGACTTCATGGAAGACCCGCCGAAGAAGTTCTTCCGCCTCTCGCCGGGGAACGAAGTGCGCTTGCGCTTCGGTTACATCATCAAGTGCGAAGAGGTCGTGAAGGACGCGGCGGGCAACATCGTCGAGTTGCGCTGCACGTACGATCCCGAGACGAAGAGTGGTGGTGCCAACAGCGGCAAGAAGGTGAAGGGCACCATCCAGTGGGTGTCGGCGCCGCACGCGCTCAACTGCGAAGTGCGGCTGTATGATCGCCTGTTCAAGCAGCCGGATCCCGATGATGTGCCGGAGGGCCAGGACTTTCTTTCCGCGATCAACCCCGATTCGCTGGTGATCATCCCGGACGCGAAGGTCGAGCCGACGGTCGCGAACGATGCGATCGGCAGCCGGTACCAGTTCGAGCGCGTGGGCTACTTCTACTCGGAGCCCGAGGACTCGACGCCGGCGAAGCTTGTGTTCAACCGGATCGTGGGGCTGCGCGACAGCTGGGCGAAGGAAGTCGCGAAGGGCTAAGCGCTAAGCTCCATTGCCACCCGGGAGTTCAGGTCAGCGCGGCGCGTCCGGCGACTTGGGCGTTGCGGGGTCGGCGTGCGCGGGGTCGGTGAAGGTGAACATGAGGATCGCGGCGGCCACCACGGAGATCGTGCCGACCACTTTCAGGATCATGCTGAGCGGCGATGGCGGCAGCAACTCTGCGATGCCGCTGCAGGTCACGCCGATGCCAAAGTACAGGTACGGATGCTTGGGCGACCTGGGCCCGCTGCGCTTGAACAGCCAATAGCCCAAGAACCCGAGGCCGAGGCAGAGGTAGAGCACGTCGAACCAGAGTCTCATGGTCGCAATGGGTTGAGGGTGTGGCCGGCCGGATGCTGGCATCGAGACCCGGCTACGATGCGGCGCGGGACAAGGCTTTGCAACTCGCTGTGCGACAGGCACTTGCGTGGTTTCGCGAGGGGTTGCTCGGAAAGCCAAGCCCACTTAGGTTTCGTGTCTCTCCGGGAAACCGCGGAGTGATGCCCCTTAGCTCAACTGGCAGAGCGCCTGACTCTGGATCAGGAGGTTCCAGGTTCGAAACCTGGAGGGGCAATCTGGACCAAAAGACGGATGACTTAAGACGGAAGGGTGAAGGCGGGCGAGTCCATGTGGACTCGCCCGCCTTTCGTTTGTGCCCGCCCATCCGCCCTACTGCACGACCGTCTGGAACTGCTGCAGCACGCCGAACGAGGAGCGGTACTGGATGCGCAGCGTGTCGCCGCTGGCGACGGAGAGCAGGCCGTCGTCCATGACGGCACTCGCGCGCTGGTCGAGGAGGATCGTCGCCCAGAGAGGCGTTGCGGTGATCGGCTCACAGGCGATCAGGCAGCTATACGTATTGGGCTCGAATCCCTGCACACCGGGCAGTGCCCGGATGGCGGCCACGGCCGCGGCTTCGTTGGCGATGGCGACGAAGCTCGTCGCGACGCCGAAGTCGAGGCGCCGGTGTCGCGCGCCGAGCACCTCGGCCTGTTGCAGGAGCGCGTCGAAGTCCGCGCCGGGGACTGCCACGAGCACGTACTCCCTGGGCAGCTGCGAGGTGACGACGGATCCAATGCGAACGGGCCTGCCGAGGCCGAACCGGAGCGTCTCCTCGTCGCCGCGGCTGCTGCGAATCCGCAGCAGCACGGACTCGCCGGGGCGCAGCGCTGGCTCGCTGTCCAGGAACCCGGTGGTGAAGCTGAGATAGCCATCGTTGGCACGGGGCGGCGCGCCCCAGATGTCGATGGCCACGAGCGGGACATCCTCGCGGTTGCGCAGCGGGGCGGTGCTGCTCTCGCAGGCCGCGAGGGCGACCACGAGCGCAAGCATGAACGCGCGCGCGGCTGACGCGCGGCCCACACGGATAGGACTGTCGGGTGGTCTCATCATGCACATGGATACTCTGGTGACCATTCGAGTGTCACCGTCCGAAACCTTTCGTGACAGAGCTGCGACAGGCATCTTCTCCGCATGATGCGTCTCTCAGTGCTCCCTGCGTTTCCGTCGGCCGTGATGCTTGCGGCGGCGCTGACTGTCGCGCCGGTCTTCGCGCCGCTCTCCGCACAGGCCGCAACGGCTGCACCGGCCGCCGACGGCTGGATCGACCTCCAGCGCCCCGAGGCCTGGCGCCGCTTCCACGCGGACTCCCTCCCGCGGAACTGGCGCTTCGACACCGAGACGGGTGTGCTCACGCGCACGGGCCTCGCCGGCGACATCGTCACGCGCGTGGCCTTCTGCGATTTCGAGTTCGCGCTCGACTGGCGCATCGAGCGCGCGGGCAACAGCGGCGTCTTCTATCGCGCGACGGAGGCCCCACGCACCATCTGGCACCATGCGCCCGAGATGCAGGTGCTGGACAACGCCGCGCACAACGACGGTCGCAACACGATGACCTCGGCGGGCTCCCTCTACGCCGTGTACGCCCCGGCGCGTGACGCGACTCGGCCGGTGGGCGAGTGGAACAGTGCGCGCATCGTCGCACGCGGGGATTCCGTGGAGCACTGGTTGAACGACGTGCTGGTGGTCGCGTATCGCGTGGGATCGGAAGACTTCACGGCGCGCGTGGCCGCCTCGAAGTTCCGCGAATGGCCCGCGTTCGGCCTCGCGACCTGCGGCTTGCTCGGCCTGCAAGACCACGGCGACCGCGTGCAGTTCCGTAACCTTCGGGTGCGGCCGCTGGCGCGGTGAACCACGGCGGGCTGCGCCGCGGTTGGCGTGCCGAGCCTTTCGGGCGCGTCCCGTGCGCCGCATCTTCTGGGGGCGAGCGCGGTTTCACTCCCCCCAGTCTCCTGCGATGACTCTCTCCGCCGTCCGTCGTACGCTCCGCGCACTGGTCCTCGTGGCGCTTCCCGCCTGCGCGCCATTTGCGCAGGCCGCGCCGCCCGCCGCCCCGACCGTTGCGCCCACGGGTCCGTGGATCGACCTCCAGCGCGCCGATGCCTGGCGCGGCTACCGCATGGACTCGCTGCCGAGCGGCTGGGTGTTCGATGCCGCGAGCGGCGAGCTCACGCGTCTCGCGGGCACGGACATCATCACGCGCCAGGCGTTCAACAACTTCGTGCTGGAGCTCGAGTGGCGCGTCGCGCCACGCGGTAACAGCGGCATCTTCTTCTGGGCGCAGGAAACCACCGACCGCATCTTCGAGAACGCCACGGAGATGCAGGTACTCGACAACGCCGGCCATCCGGATGGCCGCAGCGCCCTCACCTCGGCGGGGGCGAACTTCGGCCTCTACCCGACCATCCAGTCGGCGGCGAAGCCTGCCGGTGAGTGGAACGCGGTCCAGCTCGTGGCGCGGGGCAATCACGTGGAGCACTGGCTGAACGGCCAGAAGGTCGCCGAATACGTGCTGGGGTCGCCGGAGTGGGCGGCCAAGGTGCAGGCCACGAAGTTCGCGCAATGGCCGAGCTACGGCCGCGCCCGCCGCGGCCATATCGGTCTCCAAGACCACGGCGACGTCGTCTCGTTCCGCCGCATGCGCATCCGGGAGCTGCCGTGATCAAGCTCCGTCTCGCCGTCCTGATGTTCCTGCAGTACTTCGTCTGGGGCAGCTGGTTCGTGACGATGGGCACCTACCTCGGCCAGACGCTGCGCTTCGGCGACCAGCAGATCGGCGCGGCTTACGGCGCCACGGCCATCGCGGCGCTCATCTCGCCGTTCTTCATCGGCATGGTGGCCGATCGCTTCGTGAACTCGGAGAAGCTGCTCGGCCTGCTGCACCTGGCCGGGGGCGCGCTGATGTGGTTCGTGGCGCAGCAGCAGGACTTCAGCACGTTCTATCCCGTGCTGATCGTCTACGCACTCTGCTACATGCCGACGCTCTCGCTCTCCAACAGCGTGGCCTTCCACCACATCAAGGATCCGGCCAAGGAGTTCCCGGCGATTCGTGTGCTCGGCACCATCGGCTGGATCGCGGCCGGCGTGCTCGTGGGCAAGGTGCTGAAGGCCGACGCGCTGAACGTGCCGATGCAGCTGGCCTCGGCCGCGAGCCTCGCGCTGGGTCTCTTCTGCTTCGCGCTGCCGGCCACGCCGCCCAAAGGCGCGGGCCGGCCCTTCTCTGCGCGCGATGCCTTCGGTCTCGATGCGCTCGGCCTGCTGCGGCACCGCGACTTCCTGATCTTCACGCTCGGCAGCTTCTTGCTCTGCATCCCGCTGCAGTTCTACTACACGTTCACGAACCTTTACCTGAACGAGATCCGCGCGCCGGATCCGGCGTTCATCCAGACCTTCGGGCAGATGAGCGAGATCTTCTTCCTCATCGCGCTGCCGGTGTTCCTGATGCGCTTCGGCATCAAGACGGTGCTGCTGGTAGGCATGCTGGCCTGGGGCGCGCGGTACTTCGCGTTCGCCGGCGGCGACGCCGGCCCGGGCATGTGGATGATCTACGTGGGCATCCTGCTGCACGGTGTCTGCTACGACTTCTTCTTCGTCGCGGGGCAGATCTACACGGACCAGCGCGCCGGCGAGAGCATCCGCGGCGCGGCGCAGGGGTTCGTGAACTTCGTGACGAACGGCCTCGGATACTTCGTCGGCGCGTTCGTGTCGGGCTACGTGGTCAATCGCTACGCCACCGTGGATGACGCCAGCGGCGTCACGCTGCACGACTGGTCGACGATCTGGCCGATTCCCGCCTACATGGCGCTGGCCGTGTTCCTGCTCTTCCTCCTCCTGTTCCGTAGCGGCACCAAGTCTCCCGCCAACCCCTGAGGTTCGCGATGTCCCGTGATCGTCAGCTGGACCGCCGTACCGTCGTGACTGGACTCGCCGCCGCCGGCGCGCTTGCCGCGATGCCGTCGTCGCTGCACGCGCTCGGCGAGTACGCCGCGCCTCCGCAGCAGCAGGGCCGCGACAAACTGCGGATCGCCTGCATCGGCGTGGGCGGCATGGGGCTCTCCGACGTGCGCGGCGTAAGCGGCGAGCAACTCGTGGCCTTCGCCGACGTGGACTGGCGCAGCGCCGAGCGGGCGTTCCGCGAGTTTCCCAACGCGAAGCGCTACAAGGATTTTCGCGAGATGCTCGAGAAGGAGCGCAACAACATCGACGCGGTGACCGTCTCGACGCCCGACCACACGCATGCCGTGGCGGCGATGATGGCGCTCAAGATGGGCAAGCACGTGTACTGCCAGAAGCCGC
>CAZCIM010000002.1:0-98363 GCA_964498895.1 uncultured Gemmatimonas sp.
GGCCGATCACGTACTGGTCCAGCGTCCCCTTGATCTCCTGCGGCAGCGGGACGCTCGTATGCGTCTCCGTGACTTCGCGCTCCTCGTCCTCCGCCAGGATCTCGTTGCAGAGCGCGATGCACTCGTTGCAGATGTACACGGACGGCCCGGAAATGAACTTCCGGACGGCATCCTTGGACTTACCGCAGAACGAGCAACGCAGGTGACGGTCTTGGGACATTGCGAGAAAGACGGAAGACGGATGACGGGAAGCGGCGGCTCAGCAAGTATCGGCTGGAGACTTCCCCTCCCGACCTAACGTAACCTTAGGGCCGGGACCGCCCCAAGAAAACCAGCGGGGCGCTCGTGAAATGATTCACAAGCGCCCCGCCTGTGGAAAAAACCCTTACTTCGTGCTCGCCAGCGCCGCCGCGGCGTCCGCCTCGGCCCGGCTCGCCACCACCTGATCGATCAGGCCGTACTGCACCGCCTCCGCCGAGCTCATGAACCGGTCACGGTCCACGTCCCGCTCGATCTGCTCCAGCGGACGGCCCGTGTGCTTCGCCATCAGCTCGTTCATCCGCCCACGGAGGTACAGGATCTCCTTCGCCTGGATCTCGATGTCCGCCGCCGTGCCCTGCGCGCCGCCACTCGGCTGGTGGATCATGATCCGCGAGTTCGGCAGCGCCGAGCGCTTGCCCTTGGCTCCGGCCGTCAGCAGGAAGGCGCCCATCGAGGCCGCCAGGCCCATGCAGATCGTGTTCACCGGCGACTTCAGGAACTGCATCGTGTCGTAGATCGCCAGGCCGGCGCTCACGCTGCCGCCCGGCGAGTTGATGTACAGATGGATGTCGCGCCCCGGGTTGTCCGCCTCGAGGAACAGCAGCTGCGCGATGATCATGTTCGCCACGTCGTCGTTGATCGGCGTGCCGAGGAAGATGATCCGGTCCATGAGCAGGCGGCTGTACACGTCGTAGCTGCGCTCGCCGCGGCTGCTGCGCTCAATCACATACGGATTCGGGATGATCGCCATCTGCTGTCGTCCTCTCGGGGTCTGCGGCCGCGACTCCCGGGGGAGCCACGGCCATCCTGTTGCTTACGCCTGCTCGATCGTGTTGCGCTCGAGGAGCCACGCGAACACGCGCTCCTCGGTGATGCTCCGCTCAAGCTCGCGCAGGCGCCCCGCCTTCTGCAAGGAGGCGTACATCTTGCCTGCGTCCTCGCCGCGCTTGCCGGCGAGCTCGGCCACCTTCGCGTCCACGTCGGCTTCCGTCGCCACCAGCGATTCCTTCTCCGCCAGCGTGTCGATGATCAGGTCGCGGCGCACCTGGCGCTCCGCCATGCCCTTGATCTCGTCGGCGAACTTGAGGATCTCCTCCTGCGGGATCCGGTACGCTTCCGCGTAGGCCTGGATCATCTGCTTCACCCAGCTCGGCGGCAGGTCAAACGGATTCGCCGTCACGATCTCATCCAGCAGCTGTGTGCGGCTCGCCGCATCGGCTTCGCGCACGAGGTTCTCGGCGAGGTCCTTCTGGATCGTCTCCTTCAGCGCCGCGAGCGAGGCGAAGTCGCCCATCTCGGCCGCGAAGGCATCGTCCAAGGCAGGCACCGACTTCTTCTTGATCTCGCTCAGCGTGGCGCGCACCGGCTTGGTCTTGCCGCGCTGCGCCTCGTCCGGGAAGTCCTCCGGCCACTTCACCGGCTGCTCCTTCGTCTCGCCGATGCTCATCGAAAGCACCAGCTCCTCGATGCCCGCGATCGCCTGGCCCGCGCCGAGGACGAGGCGGTACTCACGGCCCTCGGGAATCGTGCCGTCTTCCTCGGCCGTCGCGAGCAACACCGTCACGAGGTCACCCTCGGAGGGCTTGCCCTCCACCGGCGTCCACGTCGCGCGCTGCTCCAGCAGGCGGTCGAGCTGCTCCTGCACCATTTCAGGCGTGACGTCCGTCTTCGGGCGCATCACGCGGAAGCCGTCGAGCTTGTTCAGCGCGATCGTCGGGCGCACTTCGCAGTGCAGCTCGAACGACAGCGTATCGTCCTCGCCGAACTTCACGTCGTGCGCGTGCGGCTGCGTCGCGAGGTCGAGCTTCTCCTGCTCGAGCACGGCCTGGAAGGCCTCGCGCAGCAGGAGGTCCACGGCCTCTTGGTCAATCGCCTGCGCGAACTGCTTGCGGACCATCGCCGCCGGCGCCTTGCCGGGGCGGAAGCCGGGCACGCGGACCTGCTTGGACACGCGCGCGGCGGCCTTATTGCGGGCCTCGGCCACACGAGCGGCCGGGACGGCCACCTGGAGGCGGCGCTCAGCGCCTTCGGCCTTGGTGGCAGTGATCTGGATATCCATGGGACGGGAAGTCGGCTACGGGTAGGAACCTGTCAGAGCAATCCGCCCCGCCCGGGCGAGGTTCGCCGGGGCGGGGCGGGGGCTGCCTGAGCCTTAAAAGCTAAGCGGTGAGGGGGGTGGCTCCAAGGGCGGCGCCGGCCCGCTTCCGGGCCCGCAGCACCAGCCACAGCGGGGCGCCCATCGCCAACACGCCGAACACCACCGCCCACCAGTAGCCGTGCCGCGCCACCGTCGCGATCGGCATGATGCCGTTGGTCGCGTACAGGATCAGCGGGAACGTCGTGACGGCCGTCGTCGCCTGCCACTTGCTCGGCGGGACGATCATGAGCATCAGGCGGCTCACGATGACGCCCGTGAAGTACCAGCCCACCCAGTTCGAGAGCGGCATGCCGTAGAAGATCGGCGCCTTCAGGAACGTCGGCACCCAAGGCGCGAAGTTCTCCATCTCCCACACCCAGTGCACGGGCTGCACGTTCGTCATGTGCACTTCCATCGGCACGTCCCACGCCGTGAGGAAGGCCCCGGCCACCAGCGCCCACTTCCACTTCGTCGCCGACGAGTCATCCGTCGTCATCAGGCGCGCGCAGAAGATCAGGCAGCAGTACAGCATGTAGTACCACGAGATCGGAATCGGGTACGGCACGTCGCCCATGATCCGATACCCGAGCATCTCGGTGTAGTGGTACGGGCCGAACGGGAAGCCGATGTTCGTGCCGCCGAGCTCACTGAGCAGCGCCACGCCGCTGGCCGCCACGAACAGCGCCACGGCCTTGCCCCAGCCGAAGCGCGGCGCCGAGTGCATGAGCACCGCCGCGGTGCCGAGCAGGATGTACACCTGGCCCGAGTACTTCCAGCCCAAGGCGTACACCTTGGCCGTGTACGGGCCCTGCATCCACACGGGGAACTCCCCCGCGAGGATCGTCACCATCGCGGCCGTCGCGAACGCGATCAGCGCCAGATGGCCCCAGAGGAAGCCCTGGGCCACGCGGTCGAACGCGTATTCGGTGGATCGGGTCTGCGCCATCAGCTGAGCACCATCTCCTCGGGGCGCGAGAGCTGCCGCTCGCCCCATTCGATCACTGGTCCGTTGATCCCGGTCGGCGGCGTCTCCGCCCCGGACCGCCACACACTCCAAAGCAGGCCGGCGCGCGCCCAGTTCCCCACGCGCGCGCGGACGCTGATCGAGTCATACCCGTTCGCTTCGATCGCGCCGAGGATGGCCGCGTAGCCGTCGGCGCAGGCCCGCGCGCAGCGCTGCGCGTCGGGCTCCAGCAGCGCGATGCCCGGCGAGGCCGCGCGGTACAGCGCCCGCGCCCGTGCTACCTCGTGCCGCATCATCGCCACCCACTTCGGGTCGTCCTTGAGCGTGGGGTCCTGCAGTACGCGCTCCGCGCTGAGCCCGAACGCCGAGAGCACGTCGTCCGGCAGGTAGCAGCGGTTGATGCGGGCGTCCTCGCCCACGTCGCGCAGGATGTTCGTCACCTGCATCGCCACGCCCAGCGTGCGCGCGTACTTGATCGCGCGCTCGCGCACGGCTTTGTCCCCGGCCACCCCGAAGATGTACGTGCACATCGCGCCTACGCTCGCCGCCACGCCCTCGCAGTACAGCGAGAGCTCCGCCCAGGTCGCATAGCGCTGCGGTTGCACGTCGCGCGCCACGCCGTTGAGCAGTTCCTCGAGCACGTCCGCCGGCACGCCATACTCGCTGACGCAGCGCCAGAGCTCGCGGAACACGGGCCCGTCGGGGTTGCCGTTGATCGCCTCGGCCACGCCCGCACGATATGCATCGAGCTCCGCCTGCAGCCGCGCCGGATCCTTGCCGCGGTTGCGGTCCACGATGTCGTCGGCCAGGCGGCAGAACGCGTAGACGGCGAACGCGCCGCGCCGCTTCCGCGGCGGCAGGAAGCTGCTCGCCAACGCGAACGTGCGCGCATGCGCCCGCGTGATCGCCTCGCAGTGCTGGGCGTCGAGCTTCGCCAGCGCCGCGTCGTCTTCCCGCAGGAAGCCGGGCAACACCATTACACGCCCGCCATGTCGAGGTGCGCCGAGCGCCGACGGTTGCCCTCCGGCGCCGCGCCGATCAACTCCGCCACGATCTTCCCGCTCGAGATCACGCCCGGCAGCCCCGCCCCCGGATGCGTGCCCGCGCCGGCGAAGTAGAGGTTCGGGATGTCCTCGCTCTTGTTGTGCGGCCGGAAGTACGCGCTCTGGAACAGCGTCGGCTGCACGGAGAACGCGCTGCCCAGGTGACTCGAGAGCGTGTCGCGGAAGTGCACCGGATCAATGCGGTGCTCCGAGACGATGTGCTTCGAGAGGTCCGGCATGTAGCGCTCTTCGAGGTACGCGATGATCGCATCGCGATACGCCTGGCCCGCCTTCGCCCAATCCGTGTTGCCGCCGAGGTGCGGCACCGGCGACAGCACGTACCAGGCATCGCAGCCCACCGGCGCCAGCGAGGGATCCGTGGCCGTGGGGCGGTGCAGGTACAGCGAGAAGTCCGGCGACAGTTCCTTCGTCTTGAAGATGTCGTCCAGCAGGCCGCGGTAGCGCGGGCCCATGAGGATCTCGTGGTGCGCGATGTCCTCGTACTTCTTGTCCGTGCCGAAGTAGATCACGAACAGCGACATCGAGTAATCGAGGCCATCCACCTTCGCGTCCGTCCACTTCTTCCGGTACTTGGGCGCGATGAGCCGCTTGTAGGTGAACGCCACGTCGCCGTTGCTCACCACCGCGTCGGCCTTGAGCGTCTCACCGCCGGCCAAGCGCACGCCGCTGGCTTTGCCCGTGCGGTCGTCAACCGTGATCTCGTCCACGCGCGTCGAGAGCCGGATCGTGCCGCCGATGTCCGTGAACAGCTTCACGAAGGCGTCCACCAGCGCGCCCGTGCCGCCCATCGCGAACCACACGCCCCACTTCTGCTCGAGGTGGTGGATCAACGCGTAGATGCTGGTCGTCTCGAACGGATTCCCGCCAACCAGCAGCGGGTGGAACGAGAACACCTGACGCAGGCGGTCGTCCTTGAGGTGCTTGTAGGCGAGCCCGGCCACGGAGCGATCGGCGCGCAGCTTGATCAGATCCGGCAGCACCTTGGCCATCGAGCCGATGGTCCCGAAGGGCTTGTCGATCAGCGCCATGCCGGACTCGAACACGGCTTCGCTGGCCTTCACGAAGTTCAGGTAGCCCTGCTCGTCGGCCGCGCGGAACTGGCGAATCTGCTTCAGCAGGTTCTGCCGGTCCGAGTTGTAGGTGAACACCGACCCGTCCTCGAACCGGATCCGGTAGAACGGATCGATCGGCACGATCTTGACATAGTCCGACGTCTTCTTGCCCGCGAGCTCAAACAGGTCGTCAATCAACCACGGCGCCGTGATGATCGTCGGGCCGCCGTCGAAGGTGAAGCCGTCCTGCCGGTACACGTAGGCGCGACCACCGGGCTGGTCCCGCTGCTCGACGATGGTCACTTCGTGGCCCTGCGCCTGCAGCCGAATCGCCGCCGCGAGCCCACCGAATCCGCTTCCAATGACAACGATACGCATACCACCCCTAACGCCAGAGAACCGCCGCTGGTTCGCGACCCGGGGGAGTGCGAAAGGAGGGACTCGAACCCTCACGCCTTGCGGCACGGGATCCTAAGTCCCGCGCGTCTACCAATTCCGCCACTTCCGCGTACGAGCGGAACATAGTCCGCGGCGCAGGTAACCGATAGAGCAGAGACGTGAGACTTGAGACCTGGGACGTGAGAAGGGGCGCACCGGTAACCCGGAGCGCCCCCACCCAAATCTCACGTCTCAAGTCTCACGTCTCAATTCACCCTCACATTCACCACCACCGTCCCGCCCCCCTGGCCCTCCACCCCACGATACACCAGCAGCGACAGGATCTCGCCTGCCTTCACGCGGTCCAGCGCTCGCTGCAGGTCATCCAGTGTCTGCACGCGCTGCTTGGGCTGCGGATACAGCACCTCGACAATCACATCGTTGGCACCGAGGCGCTGCCACGACGGGCTCGCTGGCTCCACGCTCGCGACGCGCAGGCCGCGGTACTGCTCGGGCAGGCGACGCGCCTGCACGAACTCGGCCGGCACCTGCTCCACGCTGATGCCCAGCCGCGACGTCGTCGGCGGCGCGGCCGGCGCTTCCTCGCGCGCGATCGTCCGGCCTTCGCTCGGGGCGGCAGCCAGTCGCACCCGGAAGGTCTGGCGCGTGCCGTAGCGCATCGCCTCGAGCTCCACGGTGTCGCCCGGCTTCTTGGCGCGCACCGCGCGCTGCAGGGCGCCCACGCGGTCCACCATGCGACCGTCCACCTTCGTGATGATGTCACCCGGCTCGAGGCCCGCGCGCCGCGCCGGCGAGTCCTCGCCGGAGTAGCCGCTCACCTTCACGCCGGCGATCTGCCGTAGCCCGGCCACCTGTGCGTCTTCCGGCGTCACTTCGTTGATGCCCACGCCGAGCACCGCGCGCCGCACCTCGCCATGCGCGATCAAGTCCTCCATCACGACCTTCGCCAGCGAAATCGGGATCGCGAAGCCGTAGCCCGCGTAGAGCCCCGTCTGCGAGGCGATCGCCGTGTTCACGCCGACGACCTCGCCCTTCGAGTTCACCAGCGGCCCGCCCGAGTTGCCGGGGTTGATGGCCGCGTCCGTCTGGATGAAATCGGTGATCGCGTACGTGTCCGGGTTGAGCCCCGGCAGCGGACGGTTCTTCGCGCTCACGATGCCGGCCGTCACGGTGAAGTCGAGGCCCAGCGGGTTGCCGATCGCCAACACCCACTCACCGACGCGCAGCGCCTCGTCGTCGCCGAACGTGAGCGGCGTGAAGTTGCGGCCCTCGATCTTCAGCACCGCGACATCCGTGCTCGGATCGCGACCCACGAGCTTGGCGTCGTACACGCGCCGGTCCTGCATGGCCACGCGGATGCGGTCCGCGCCCTCGACCACGTGATTGTTGGTGAGGATGTACCCATCGCGGCTCACGATGAACCCCGAGCCCGACGACTCCTGTGGCGCGCGCTGCTGGTTAGGGTCGAGGCGGAAAAACTCCTCGAAGCCCGGCGGCAACTGCTGCTGGCCGCCGCGGCGGCGCTGGTTCGCGCGCGGGTCGCGCTCGCTCTGGATGCTCACGACGGCCGGCGTGATGTACTCGCTGATGCTCACGAACGCGTTGGACGCATCGGCGATCGAGCGCACCTCGTCCGTTCGCGGACGCGGGGCCGGGGTGCTCCCGCCCTGCGCGAAGATGCGGTCCGTCCAGTCGAGACTGGACGCGAAGAACACGCCGCCCACGAACGCCACCGCGGCGGCTGCGATCAACTTGGAGCGTGACATACGGAAGGTCATGGCTGGAAGGTAAGCAAAAGGGCCGCCGGCGGCGGCCCTTCGACTGGGCAATCGCCCCACACCCTATAAGTACCGCGATGTGGGGCGATGGTTTCCGGACCGCCGCGTGGAACGATTACTTCTTGCTGTCGTCCACGATCTCGTAGTCGGCCTCGACCACGTCGTCCGGCTTCGCGTCCGCCGTTCCCTGACCGTCCGCCGGCGCCGAGGCGTCGGCCGGCTGCGCGGCCCCAGCGGCATACACCGCCTGACCCGCCGCCTGGAAGGCGCCCGTCAGCTCCTCGAGCGCGGCCTTCACCTCGTTCATGTCCTCACCGCGGTGCGCCTTGCGCGCGCGCTCCACGGCCGCGTCCAGGCGCGTCTTGGCGTCGGCCGGCACCTTGTCGGCCCACTCCTTCGACTCCTTCTCCACCTGGTACGCCAGCGTGTCGAGGCGGTTGCGCGTGTCGATCTCCTCGCGCTTCCGCTTGTCCTCGGCCGAGTTCTTCTCGGCGTCCTTCACCATCCGGTCGATCTCGGCGTCCGACAGGCCGCTCGAGGCCTCGATGCGGATCTTCTGCTCCTTGCCCGTCGCCTTGTCGCGCGCCGTCACGTGCAGGATGCCGTTCGCGTCGATGTCGAAGGTCACCTCCACCTGCGGCATGCCGCGCGGAGCCGGCGGGATGCCCGTCAGCTGGAACTTGCCGATCGTCTTGTTGTGCAGCGCCAGCTCGCGCTCGCCCTGCAGCACGTGGATCTCGACCGTCGTCTGGTTGTCGTCGGCGGTCGAGAAGGTCTCCGACTTCTTCGTCGGGATCGTCGTGTTGCGCGGGATGAGCACCGTGGTCACGCCGCCCAGCGTCTCGATGCCCAGCGACAGCGGCGTCACGTCGAGCAGCAGCACGTCCTTCTGCTCGCCGGTGAGCACCGCACCCTGGATGGCCGCGCCGACGGCGACGACTTCATCCGGGTTCACGCCCTTGTTGGGCTCCTTCTTGAAGAAGTCCTTGACGATCTCCTGGATCTTCGGGATGCGCGTCGAGCCACCCACGAGGATCACCTCGTCGATGTCGGCAGGCGTGAGGCCCGCGTCCTTGAGCGCCTTCTCCATCGGCGGGATCGCGCGGCGCACGAGGTCGTCCACCAGCTGCTCGAACTTGGCGCGCGTGAGCTGGTAGTTGAGGTGCTTGGGGCCCGAGGCATCCGCCGTGATGAACGGCAGGTTGATGTCCGTGCTCATCGTGCCCGAGAGCTCGATCTTCGCCTTCTCGGCCGCTTCCTTGAGGCGCTGCAGGGCCATCGGGTCCTTCGAGAGGTCGATCGCCTGGTCCTTCTTGAACTCGGCCACCAGCCAGTCGATCAGCTTCTGGTCGAAGTCGTCGCCGCCCAGGTGCGTGTCGCCGTTCGTGGACTTCACCTCGAACTGGCGGGTGCCGTCCACTTCGTACAGCTCCAAGATCGAGATGTCGTAGGTGCCGCCGCCCAGGTCGAACACGGCGACCTTCTCGTCCTTCTTCTTGTCCTTGTCGAGGCCGTAGGCCAGCGCGGCGGCCGTCGGCTCGTTGACGATGCGCAGCACCTCGAGGCCGGCGATCTTGCCGGCGTCCTTGGTGGCCTGGCGCTGGGCGTCGTTGAAGTACGCCGGCACCGTGATGACCGCCTTGCTCACCGAGTGCCCGAGGTAGTCCTCGGCGGTCTGCTTCATCTTCTGGAGGATCATCGCCGAGACTTCCGGGGGCGTGAACGTCTTGCCCTGGACCTCGACCGCGGCGAGGTCGTTGCTGCCGCGCACGACCTTGTACGGTACGCGCGCCGTCTCGGCCTGCACCTCGGCCATCTTGTGGCCCATGAAGCGCTTGATCGAGAACACGGTGTTCTGCGGGTTCGTCACCGCCTGGCGCTTCGCGATCTGGCCGACGAGGCGCTCGCCGTCCTTGCTGAAGCCCACCACCGACGGGGTCGTGCGGCCGCCCTCGGCGTTCGGGATGACGACGGGGTCGCCCCCCTCCATCACCGCGACGACCGAGTTCGTCGTGCCCAGGTCGATGCCAATCACCTTGTCTGCCATTCGTTCCTCGAGAAGGTATCTTTTGCGGAGTCGGCTGCCCGACACCTCTCGGCGGCGGGCAGAGTTACGTCGATAGTTGACGGCAAGCTCTAGGCCAGAGATTCACGCCATTTTGGCACGCGCGAGGGGGTCGAGCGTGTGACCGTGTCAGGACTTCGCCCATGATTCCGATCAGCGACGACAATCCGACGGTCCGGCTGCCCGTGATGACCATCCTGCTGCTGGCAGGGATCGGGTCGGCCTGGGTGATCCTCCAGGGCGCGGGGTTCGACCACGAGATCCTCGCGATGAGCGTGTGCAACCTCGGGCTCGTCCCGGCGGAGCTCACGGGTGCGGCACCGCTGGGGACCAGCGTCCCGCTGACGCGCACGCTGCTCTGTGTGGTGGACGCCGAGCCGCTCAATTGGGTGACGCCCCTGAGCTCGATGTTCATGCACGGCAGTTGGGCGCATCTGCTCGGGAACGCGCTGTTCCTGTGGGTCTTCGGCAACAACGTCGAGGACGTGATGGGGCGGGGGCGATTCCTGCTGTTCTACCTGCTCTGCGGGCTCGCCGCGGCGGCCGTGCATGTGTTCATGCAGCCAGGCTCGCCGGTGCCGACGGTCGGCGCGTCGGGCGCGATCTCCGGGGCGATGGGTGCCTATCTCGTGCTGTTCCCGAAGGTGCGGGTGCGCATGCTGTTCATCTTCGTGATCTTCTGGCGGGTCATTCCCCTGCCCGCGTGGTCGGTGCTCCTCTGGTGGTTCGGATTGCAGCTGCTGTTGGCGCTGCCCGACCTCGCGGCGGTCCCGAGCGCTGAGGGTGGGGTCGCGGTCTGGGCCCACGTGGGCGGATTCGTCGCAGGCGCCCTCCTGGTGCGCGCATTTCAGCGCGAGGATTTGACTGCGCGGCGACGGTCTATGTTGTTGCAGCACGGCCTGTTGGACGCCGGGAGCTAGGGCGTTCGTAACAGTCGTGTTACGGACGCACCTATAATGTTTGCCGCCCCCCACGGGTCGCGGGTAAGTTTCAGGCGCTGTAACGGGCGTCACAGGCGCCCGGATTCGAACTCTCTACCACCGCATCGCGCGGACCCCCACGTGAGATTCCTGCCGAAGGACGAAGGCTTTTTCGGCCTCTTTGACCAGCTCTCGGCGCGCCTGAACTCCTCGGCCGCCTATCTCCGCGAACTGTTCCAGCATCCCGAGCGTCTCGATGAGCTCGTGGCGAAGGTGAAGGCCGAGGAGCACGCGGCCGACACGCTCACCTACGAGATCATGCAGCGCATCGACCGCTCGTTCGTGACGCCGCTCGACCGCGAGGACATCCACCTGCTCGCGAACCGCCTCGACAACGTCGTGGACCTCATGGACGGCACCGCGCGTCGCGCGACGATGTTCCACATCACGGAGCGCCGCGCGCCCGCGATCGAGATGATGGACGTGCTGGTCGAGACCTGCTCCGTCCTCTCCAAGGGCGTGAAGGAGATCCGCAACCCGCAGGCCGTGCACAAGGCGGCCCGCCAGGTGAAGGAGCTCGAGGAAAAGGCGGATGCGCTGTACTCGAAGGCCATCTCCGACCTCTTCGCCGGGCAGCCCAACGCCCTCGAGGTGATCAAGTGGAAGGAGATCTACGACAACCTCGAGCACGCGGTGGATGAGTGCGAGGACGTCGCGAACGTGCTGGAGAGCATCTCCCTCAAGAACTCCTGAGCGTCTAAGTGGTCTGGTACATCCTCGCCATCGTCTTGGTGGCGTTCATCTTCGACTACATCAACGGCTTCCACGACTCCGCGAACTCCATCGCGACGATCGTGGGAACGCGGGTGCTCAGTCCGTTCACGGCGGTCGTCTGGGCGGCGACGTTCAACTTCCTCGCCCTCTTCCTCTTCGACACCGGCGTCGCGAAGACCATCGGCAAGGGCATGATCGACCTCGCGGTCGTGAACCCCGACGTCATCCTCGCGGGCCTGCTCGGGGCGATCACCTGGAATCTCATCACCTGGTGGTACGGCATCCCGTCGAGCTCGTCGCACGCGCTCATCGGCGGTTACGCCGGTGCCGCGGTCACGAAGTCCGGCTTCGTCGCGATCATCGCCTCGGGCTGGACTAAGACGCTGATCTTCATCGTGCTCTCGCCGCTCGTCGGCATGGCGGCGGGCTGGGCGCTGATGGTGGCCACGTACTGGATCTTCCGGAACCAGCGCCCGGCGAAGCTCGAGCCGCTGTTCCGCGGCATGCAGATCACGAGCTCTGCGCTGTTCTCGCTCTCGCACGGCGCTAACGATGCGCAGAAGACCATGGGCATCATCGTGTCGCTGCTCGTGGCCGGCAACGCGTACTTCGTGAATGAGACCGGCTTCCTGAGCCACTTCTACCTGGCGGACGGCGAGCACATTCCGTTCTGGATCAAGCTTGGCGCCCACTTGGCGATTGCGCTCGGCACGCTCATGGGTGGCTGGCGCATCGTCCATACGCTCGGCTCGCGCGTGACGAAGCTGCGGCCCATCGGCGGCTTCTGCGCCGAGACGGGCGGTGCCTCGGCGATCTTCCTCGCGACGTTCCTCGGCATCCCGGTCTCCACGACGCACACGATCTCCGGCGCCATCGTCGGCGTCGGGGCGACGCAGCGCCTCTCGGCGGTGCGCTGGGGCGTGGCCAGCCGCATGATCTGGGCCTGGATCATCACCATTCCCGCCTCGGCGGCCGTGGCCGCGATCTCGTACTTGATCGTCGAAGCGATCCGCACCTGATCGCATGATCCCGCTCGCCTCGAAGAACCCGTCGTACCTGAACCGCGAGCTGTCATGGCTCGAGTTCAACGCCCGGGTGTTGCACGAGGCCGAGGACGAGCGGACGCCGTTGTTGGAGCGCGTGAAGTTCCTCGCGATCTTCAGCTCCAACCTCGACGAGTTCTTCATGGTCCGCGTGGCGGGCCTGCGACGACAGCTCTCGGCCGGCGTCCTCCAGACGCCGGCGGACGGGCTCACGCCATCGGAGCAGCTCGACCTCATCGATGCACGGGTCCGCGAGCTGAACGCGCGGGCCCGTTCGCTCTTGATGGACACGCTGCTCCCGGCGCTCGGCGCGCTCGGCGTGCGCCTCGTGGACCCCGATGCGCTGGAACCGGATGAGCGCGAGACGCTCGACGCGTACTTCCGCGACTCGGTGTTCCCGGTGCTCACGCCGCTCGCCGTGGATCCCGGCCATCCGTTCCCGTACATCAGCAACCTCTCGCTGTCGCTGGCCGTCGAGCTGCGCGATCCGGAGCGCGGCGACATCCGCTTCGCCCGCGTGAAGGTGCCGAAGTCGCTGCCCCGCTGGGTCCCGACGGGACGTGCGCATCGCTATGTGCCGCTCGAGTCGCTCATCGGCGCGCGCCTCGATGCGTTGTTTCCGGGCATGGAGATCCTCGGCACCTGGACCTTCCGCATCACGCGCTACTCAGACCTCGAGATCTCGCACACCGAGGAGCCCGAGGACCTGCTCGCGACGATCGAGGAGCAGCTCTTCCAGCGTCGCTTCGGCGAGGTCGTGCGCCTCGAAGTGGAGGAGGGCACGCCAGCGCACCTGCGCGAGTTGCTGCTCGACGAACTGCGGGGCAGCGAGGCGCCGGAGATGGCGCCGCTCACGGAGCGCGAGCTGCACGTGCCGGGCCCGCTGCTCGATCTCTCCGACTTCCTGCCGCTGGCCGGGCTCGAGTTCCCGGAGCATCGCGATCCGCCGCTCATCCCGGCCGTGCCGCCCGAGCTGCGCGATACGACGCGGTCGATCTTCGATGTGGTGCGCGAGCAGGAAATCCTCGTGCACCATCCCTTCGATTCCTTCGGCGCGTCGGTGGAGACCTTCATCGAGAGCGCGGCCCGTGACGAACACGTGCTCGCGATCAAGATGACGCTGTACCGCACCTCGGGCGACGGCGCCATCGTGCAGGCGCTCACCGAGGCGGCCCAGCGCGGCAAGCAGGTCGCCGTGCTCGTGGAGTTGCAGGCGCGCTTCGACGAAGTGAACAACATCGCCTGGGCGCGCACGCTGGAGTCCTTCGGCGTGCATGTCGTGTACGGCCTGCCGGGCCTCAAGACGCATACGAAGACGGCGCTGGTGGTCCGCAAGGAAGCCGACGGGATCCGGCGCTACGTGCACATCGGCACCGGCAACTACAACACGCGCACGGCTCGCATCTACACGGACCTCGGGCTCATCACCTGCGACGAGGCCATCAGCGCCGACATCACCGAGCTGTTCAACTCGCTCACCGGCTACTCGCGGCAACGCGAGTATCGCCGCCTGATCGTCGCGCCGGTGAACATGCGCGAGCGGGTGATGGGGCTGATCCGCCGCGAGACGGAGCACGCGCGCGCGGGGCACGGCGGCCGCATCATCGCCAAGATGAACGCGCTCGTGGACGCGCAGATCATTGACGCGCTCTACGAGGCCTCACAGGCCGGCGTCGAGGTGGACCTCATCATCCGCGGCATTTGCTGCCTGCGCCCGCGCGTCGAGGGTCTCTCCGACCGCATCCGTGTGATCAGCATCATCGGACGCTTCCTCGAGCACTCGCGCATCTGGATGTTCGGCAACGCCGGTGAGCCGGAGTACTACTTCGGCTCGGCCGACTGGATGCCGCGCAATCTCGATCGCCGCGTGGAGGTCGTGACGCCCGTCGGCAATGCGCTGTTCAAGCGTCGGCTCCAGTCGGTGCTCGAAGTCTGTCTCACGGACAATCGCCAGGCCTGGGACCTCCAGCCTGATGGCTCCTACGTGCAGCGCCATCCAGAGCCAGGCCGCGGCGAGCGGGCTACCCACCGCATGCTGCTTCGCGATAGCTGGGGCGGCAGTCGCGAGAGCGGGGCATTCGTCTTCGAGGCCTCGGCCCTCGCGCGTGACGGTCGAGCGCCCGGGCGTCCGCCCTCGAGCACTGCCGAGTTCCGCGCGTTTACGGGCTGAGGCAGGTCACCGCGCAAACTTCGCGGTCAGGCGGACTCGTCGTCCTCCGGCACGTACACGGCCCCGTCGGGTCCGACGACCTCGACCGGCACACCCGCCACATCCGCCAGTAGGCCACTCTTGCGGCTCGCGCCCCAGAGCTCGAGGCGCAGCGGGGCGTTCGCGCGTCGCGGCACCGGCGTGAGGCGAATCGCCCGCTCCAGCCAGCGCACCTTCACGCGCTCCACGGCGCGGACGTGCCCGCGGTCAAAGCCATCGGCGACGCGGAGGATGGCGCTCAGCCGACGGATCTTCTCGCGGGTCTCGCGGTCCAGCGCCCAGAACTCCTCGTGCTTGCGCTTCGGTTCGCCGCCGCGGTGATACCGGGCCACATGCGCGATTACGATCTGCTCATCCGGCGAGATGCCCAGCAGGTCCGCGTGCTGGATGAGATGGAACGAGTGCTTGTGGTGCCCCTGATAGTTGATGTGGTAGCCCACGTCATGCAGGAGCGCCGCGTCGGCGAGGGTCTGTCGCTCGCTGGGGTCGCAGCCGAGTCGCGCGCCGAGCGCATCGAACAGCTGCAGCGCGAGCGTGCGCACCTGCTGCGAGTGCGGCTCTTCGTAGTGACAGCGCTCGGCGAAGCCCAGCACCGAGCGCTCGCGCGCCTCGCCGGGGTCGGCGATCACCGCCTTCACCCGGGCGGTCTCCAACAACAGCCCTTCGCGGATCCCGTAGCCGCTCGCGGCGAGCTCCCGCGGCTCCACGCGCGCCAACACCTCGGCCGCCACCGCCAACGCCGCTACGATGATGTCCGCGCGTCCGGGGTTCAGCCCTTCCACCTCGAGCCGTTCTTCGGGCGTCATCGCCGCGAGCTGCTCGAGGATGTGCTCCACCTCGTGCCGAGGAATGCGCGTGCCGTGCACGCTCCGGACGCGAATGCCCTGCCGCGCCAGGTACATGCCCGCGAGGTTCGTGAACGTACCGCCGGAGCCGATCACCTCGGCGCCGCGCCAATCGCGCAACGGCAGGGCTTTGCGAATCGCCTGCCGGACATGCTTACGCAGCTTCTTCACGCCCTTCGGCCCGCTGCCATTCGCCAGGAACTTCTCATGCATGCGGATCGCGCCGAACGGAAAGGTGATGAGCCGTTCCACCAGTCCCTCGGCAGCCAGCGCGAGTTCCAGCGAGCCGCCACCCATGTCCATGACGACGGATCGTCCCGCGCCGAGCTCGAAGTGCGCGAGCGCCGATCGGAAGGCGAGGCGCGCTTCTTCTTCGCCGGCGAGCACCTTCACCTTGAGGCCCGCCTCGCGACGCACGCGCGCCAGGAACCCCTGACCATTGGCGGCTTCGCGCACCGCGCTCGTGGCCACGGCTTCGATGCGCTTTGCCCCGAGCTGCCGCGCCAGCGTGGCCATGCGCGTGAGCGCCTCGCAGGCCTCCGTCATGTGCGCGTCGTCGAGCCGGCCTTGTTCATCGAGGCCCGTGGCCAAACGCGGTGCCGCCTTCATCTCGTCCACCACGCGGATCGTCCCGTCCGGAAACACGTCGGCGACGATCTGGCGGATCGAGTTCGAGCCGATGTCGATCGCGGCGATGCGCTGCTCGCGCTCGTCGCGTGCCGCGCGGTACGGTCCGTCGCTGGGCTTGGGATGCGTCACGGCGTCCGTGGGTTGGGGCAGCGACCGGGGCGAAGCGCGTCAAGGCGGCGGCGCTGGGCCTCGACGATCGCAGGAGGTAACGCGGCATAGCCTAGCGCCTCCGCGATGCTGGCGCCATCCTCGAGGGCCCAGCGCGCAAAGGCGATGAAGTGCGCGGCGCGCGTGCTGTCACCGAGCGCGGCGTCGGCGCTGATGCGCGTGACCGCGACGGCCGGATACGCAGTCGGCCCGCTCGCGCCGATCGCTCCGGGCATGCTGTCGACGCCAGCGGCATCGAGCAGCTCGTCGGCCGCCGCCGCCGAGGCCGCGGCGCTCGGCAAGACGAAGGCGCCGCCGCCGTTGCGCAAGGCGGCGACCGACAGCTTGGCTTGCTTCGCGTAGGTGTACTCCACGATCCCGATGGCACCGTCTGCCGCGCTGATCGCCGCCGTCACGCCCTCGTTGCCCTCGACCTGCGCACCGGCTGCCGTGAGGGCGCTATCGCCCGGCCACCGTGCGCTCGTTGCGAGGTACCGCGCGAAGACCGCGCTCGTCCCAGTGCTTCGAGCGCGGCGGACCACCGCAATCGGCATGTCCGGAAGGAACGCCCGTGGGTTGAGCGCTCGCAGCGCCGGATCGTTCCAGCGCGTGATCCGCCCCGCGAAAATGTCCGCCAGAACGTCGGCGTCCAGCCGCAGCGGGGCATCTTGGGCCGGCACACGGTATGCGACGGCGACGGCCCCGACGACCATTGGGATCTCGATGGGGCCGCAGCGCGCCGCGGCGCGCTGCGCGGTCGTGAGCGGGCGGTCCGCCGCGCCGAAGTCCACGCTGCCCTCGAGCAGGAGCCGGATGCCCTCGGCGCTGCCGACCGAGAAATAGTTGATGCGCACGCCGGTTGCCGAGCCGTAGTCAGCGAACCACTGCCGATACAGCGGGTAGGGGAACGTTGCGCCGGCACCGACGAGGTCGATGCTGCCCGAGGGTTGTGGCGGCTCGGGCCGCGAGCGGATCCATTCAATGCCGACGGCGAAACCGACGAGCAGGCTCAGCCAAACGACAGCCATCCACCTTAGTAACGCTGCGCGCGAGTCGTTGTGGGATGCGTGCATCACTTGCATCGTCGATTGCTGAAGTGCGTCTGCGGCGAGCGAGGTCCGGCAGGGGCGATGCAGAAGTATACCTCGGAGGCCGCGCCTCGGCTGAGTACACGAAAGATACGGAATTGTGATCCGTTCTTGGGGTGGATGGCTGGGCTTGCCGATAGACATACCATCTCACGTTACAGCAAAGGAGAGGAAGAATGAGATCAAGACTGTGTGCGTTTGCGGCGCTGTTCACTCTTGGCTGCCAACACGAGGTGCCTTCGGCCCCGCCGAGCTCGGCTCGTGAAGGAGCATTAGCTGGCGCTAGGTCGGAGGACGTCAACGGTCGTTACCTCGTGCGACTTGCGCGTCGCGGCCGCCACCCGTCTGAGGTCGCACGCGACATAGAGCGCTCGTATGGTCTACGTGCTGGCGTGCGTGGGGTTCGGGTCCTACGCGTACTGGCGCCAGTAGCGGGTGCAACCCATGACTTGTTTGTTGCTGACGTCGGCCACGAGTCTATAGATGAGCTCCGACGTGATCCGCGCATCGAAGCTATCGAGAGTGACGCGCCGGTCTCGGCTCTCCAGTCTCCGTCGTGGGGCCTGGATCGCGTCAATCAACGAAATGGGCCAGGTGACGGTTACAACGCGCGCTATCCGGACGGGCGTGGCGTACGACTCTACTTGCTGGACACCGGAATCTGGGATTCGCACCCTGAGTTCGGCGGACGCGCGTCTCGTGTGTGGTCGGCGACTGGCGGGAATGGCATCGATTGTCGGAACCATGGAACGCCAGTTGCCGGCATCGCAGCGTCAAGCACCTACGGCATCGCGCCAAGAATGCTCGTTCACTCGTTGCACGTAACCACGACCAGCTGCGGAGACTCGGTCCATCCTTCGGACGTGGCGGATGCACTGCGATGGGTTCTGCAGCATCACCAGAAGCCAGCAGTGGTGAACATGTCGCTGCTCTTGGATGCGAACTTCGAGGTTGATCAGGCCGTGCGTGACTTGGTGAACGCCGGCGTGCCCGTGGTGGTCGCTGCGGGTAACCAGAACTCGAACGCATGCAACTACTCGCCGGCGCGCGAGCCACTCGCCATCACGGTCGGAGCGGTTTCACCAAATGCCGGGGGGGTCACGAACCCACGTTGGGTGCTAGATCAGTGGCGAGGATCGAACTTTGGCGGATGCGTGGACTTGTTCGCGCCAGGCGATCAGATCGTGACGACCGCAATCAACAACTTGACCATGGTGCATTGGATGACGTCAATGGCCGCGCCTCACGTAGCTGGAATGGTCGGCGCGCTGCTTCAGGTTGAGCCGACGATGACGCCGGCAGCAATCAGTGGATGGCTCACCAGCAACGCAACTCTGGGAGTCGTAACCAATCCTGGAAACGGCACGCCCAATCGGCTTCTGTTTGATCCGCGTGACGCCCGGCCGACACTGGTTGCGTCGCTCCGCTCCTGGGAGGCGAACGACTCAGAGTACTACCGATTGAGCGTTGACCCTCTCAATGGGGGCTTGAACACGTACGAGTACGAGTGGCAGCGAAGTCTGAATCAGACTACTTGGACAACCGTCGCAACGACAAGGATGTATCCACACGTCCTGTCGTACAACGAGACGCCGCAGCAAGCGTATCTCCGAGTTAGAGTCACTTCGGGAGACGGCCGTCAGGCTACGAGTCAGGTTTGGACCGGATTCGAGCCGTAAGCTTCGGCAGGGGCGGCGGGCGAGGGCTCGCCGCCCCCAGTGCCTACGGCTGAGCACGTAGCTCGTTTTGGAGCCCGATCAGCTTGTGCACGCCATCGCGCGTGAACAACGACTTGGCGACCCAGATGGTGTCACGCCGCTGGCCGGCGTCGATCACGACGCCACAGGGGCCATACAGCTGCCCGCTTCCGACCGCACGCGGGGCGTCCGAGCACGCGGTACCGACCACGGCCCCGGGGTTCGCCTTCGCGTGCGCCAGGGCGCGCACGAGTCCGCGACCGGTCTGCGAGAGGATGAGCTCCCAGCCAATATGCGGCGGCATGCCCGACGCCACCTCAGGCGCGAAGGGCGCGTACAGGTACGCGTACTCGGCCCGCGACACGATCAACGGCGTCATGCCCAGCGTGTCGCCCGCCGCGAGCAAGGCCCAGTAGCGACGGAGCAGCGCGTCCGTGCTCGGCGCACCGCCCGTCAGCCGCTGCGGGACGGGGCCGGTAACGGTCGCCTGGAAGCGCCGAAGGTTCTCCTCGGGCGTGAAGACGCTGTCAATGACGTAGCCAGGCAGCTTCCGGAGAGAATCCTGCGAGGGAATCAGGACGCCATCTGAACGCCATTCGACCATGCGAGGGTCGACGCCGGACGGAATCGGCTGGCGATTGTCGGACACGTCAGGTTGGCGCTCGCCACAGCCCACGAGGAGTGCCGCGAGGCAAAGCGCGCCGAGTCGAAGGGTGCTGGACATCGAAAGTGGTGCGAAGGGTGCGGGGAAAAGTCCGCAGGGGACCGGAATCGCTCGCGCGATCCCGATCCCCCACGGAACCTACAGGGAGCGGTTAGTTGCGGTAGTACGCGGTCCAGCCGCTGTACCACGGCGTCGCCTGGTCGGGATCGACCGCGCCGCGGTACGTGGTGCCGGCCAGCGTGCCGCCGAAGAAGTTCGTCACGCGGTTCGGGACGAGGCCCGGGAGCGTGGCGCCGGTGCCGCCCGTGCGCAGCGCCGAGCCCACGGCCGGACGCCAGTCGAAGGCGAAGCCGTTCGGGATCGTGGTCGCGGCCGCGGGCACGTTGGTGAACAGCGTGTGCGCCGCCGTGGTCGTCGAGTCAACGTTCGCGCCGGCGAACTTCGACGCGAAGCCGTAGCGGTTGGTCATGCCCAAGGTGTCGAGCGTACGGCCGTTGTCGGCCAGCAGCACGTTGAACAGGTCCAGCGAGTCCGACGTGATGCGGGCATCCGTCTCAGCGTCGAAGATCGACAGGCCGGCTTCCGGCCAGCGCGCGATGACGCCGTTCATCCAGACGCCGCCCGTGCCGCGGCGGAGCAGCATGCCGACGCCACCGTCGCCGCCTGCGCGCACCGGGAGCACCCCGGCGCCGGGGCCGACGATCGTGAAGTTGGCGAACACCGGCATCGAATACGGGGTCGAGTTGAAGCCCGCCGCGCAGGTGCCGGCGGCCGAGCCGCAGCCGTCGATCTCGAAGCCGTTCTGCTCGGCCGAGAGCGCACCCGGATTGCCGGCACGCGGCGTCACGCGCGGACCCGTCTGCAGCGCAATCAGGAACTGGTGGCGGCCGCGGTGGCCTTCCGCCGCGTCGAAGTGGTCGTCGCCGGCCTCATACGACACGAGGTAGCGCGAGTCCACCGTGCCGCCGAACCACTCGAACTGGTCGTCGAGGCCACGGATGGCCTGGTTGTACTCGAAGCGCGTGCTGCGGCCCACGGCGTACATCGAGTAGGAGTTGAGCTCCACGTTCAGCACCGCGGCGGCGCCCGCGAACTCCACGCGCGTGTACACCATCGAGCCGGAGTTGTCGGCATCGAGGTTACCGCCGTTCCAGCTCACCGTGTCGGCCGGCGCCGGACCTTCCACCACCGTGCGGCCGGTGCGGTTCGACGTGGCGTTGCCCACGATCACGATGCCGCCCCAGTCACCGGGGAAGCGGTTCGCTTCGGCCGCGGACGACGTGAAGATGATCGGCTCCGCCGACGTGCCCTCGGCCACGATGCGCGCGCCGCGGAGAATCATGAGGTTCACGACCGGCGGCGCCGCGCCCGCCGTGATGTTGCCGCCGATGATGCGCGTGCCCGGCTCGATGGTCAGCGTGGCGCCGTTCGCCACGGAGACGATCTTCGTGAGCTGATAGATGTTGTCGTTCACCCACGTGGTGTTCGTGGTGATGTCGGCCGTCACCTGCACGATCGGACGGTTCGGCGTCCGCACGCCCTGCTCGGCGGAGTACGGGCCCTGCTCGGTGCCACGCACGGCGCGCACGCGATACCGATAGTCCGTCTCGGCGCTCAGCGTGGCGTCCGTGAACGTGAGTCCCGTCGTAACTTCGACGGAGGTGAACGTGCCGCCCGTCGTGCCGACGACGCGCTCGACTTCGTAGGCGCCCGCATCTTCCACCGCCGTCCACTGGACGTTCACGGTGGTCGGGCTCGTGGCGGTCACGGTGACCGTCGCGGGGGCGACCAGCGTCGCCGGACCGGTCGGGCCGTCGTCTTCGCAGCCGACGGCGATGGCGAGGGCGGCCAGCGCGACTCCGCGGGTGGCCCAGCGTGCAAGGCGTGTCATCATGGGATGCTCGAGGGAGAGTAATGAAGGACAAAGGGCCGGCTCCCTGTTGGAAGCCGACCCTTGAAGTCTCACCGACGTCGGTGACGCTCTTGAGATGCTTGTGTCACGGTCCGGTCACTGCACCGGCCCGCACCGCTTGGTTACTGCCAAGCAAGGCCCAGCGAGATCACGCGGCCCGAGCGGAACGACTCGCGCGTGATGGGCCCCTGCGTCAGGCGGAACGGCGCGTCGAGCAGGTTGCGCGCGTCGAGCTTGACGGACAGGCGCTCGGTGAACGGCTGGCGCCACGAGAAGTCCACCATGTGGCGCGTCTGCTCGATCACGTCGGGGTAGGGAATCGTGCCCGCGCTGAAGACGCGCGGACCGACGGCCGAGTACAGCAGCGTGGCCGAGCTGCCGATCGTGCGGCCGGCGCGCGTAACACCGAAGTTCACGACCCACGGCGCCTGACCCATCATCGGGCGGTTGGCGTTCGTGTTGGCCGATGCGTCGCTGCCGACGTTGATCGTGCTGCGCATCAGCGTCACGTTCGTGAACGCGGAGTACGGATCCAGGGCCAGCGCGATGTTGCCGAGCGCCTTGCGGAACTCGAACTCGACGCCGACGTTGCGCGCCGACTTCGCATTGAAGAACGAGACCAGCGAGCCGCCGCCCGTCGACAGGTCGATGCGTTCGATCGGCCGGTCGAACTCCTTGGCGAAGACGCCGACGCTGAACACCTCGCCGTCGGCGAGGAAGGACTCGAACTTGATGTCGTAGTTCTGGATCAGCGTCCGCACGAGGTCGCTGTTGCCGCGGGTCACCTGGCCGCCCACCATCTCCAAGTACTGCACGGGCGAGAGCTCACGGTACTCCGGGCGCGCCAGCGTCTGCGACGCCGACAGCCGCAGCTGCGAGCGATCGCCCACGCGCACGTTCACGACCACCGCCGGCAGCACGTCCACGTTGTCGAGCGTCGAGCGGAACCGCGTCGCGTTCGAGAGCGCGGTGCTCACGTCGATGCGCGCGTCCTCGACGCGGGCGCCGGCGATCACGCGCACGCGGCTGCCCGCGTTGAACTCCGTCATGGCGTAGCCGGCGGCCAGCTGCTCCTGCGCGTCATAGATGCCGTCCTCCGCGACGTTGAGGATGTTGAACACATCATCGTTGCCCGTCGTGAAGCGCCCGTCGAACAGCTCCTCGGCACGCCGGGCGCGGTCCGTCACCGGCACCTGGTTCGAGAGGATCGAGAACTGGCGGTTGAAGGCCGAGCGCTCGGTGCTGCGGTAGGTGGCGCCCACCTTGAGGGCCGGTGCGTCCGCCGTCGTGCCGAAGGCCAGGCGATAGTTCAGCGCGTACACCCAGTTCGACTCCGACAGGTCACCGAAGGTGCGGCGGGCGACGTCCGGGTTGCCGTCGCTCCAGGCGTAGGGGCCGGTCTGGTTGAACTGCACGTACACGAGGTCCGAGCGATCCGGCTCCTTACGCGCCACGCCGGAGCTCGAGAGCGACCAATCCAGCTGCTGGCGCGCGCCGATCGTGTGCTCGCCCTTCACCTGCGTGCTGCGCACGGCGCGCTCCACGAAGCGTAGCGTCATGCGCTCGACGTTCGCGAGGCCGAAGCTCAGCGCCGGCCCTTCCGAGCGGCGCGCGTCGTTGTCGGCGCTGCGCGTGTAGGCGTTGTTCACGGAAATCAGCGAGCCCGAGCCGAGCATGGTGCTCAGGTTCAGGATGCCGCCCCAGCTCGCGGACTGCGACGTGCCCTCGCCGCGCCACGACTCGAGCACTTCGATGCCCTCAGTGCGCTGGATCGGGTTCGCCTGGTAATCCTCGCCGCGGATCTCCTGCGAGAACGAATACGTGAACGACCCGACGTAGCCGATGCGCAGGCCGAGGATCGGATCCTGCCCGCCCACCGAGATGCCCATGCCTCCGCTCGGAAGGCCGGTGGTCTGCAGCGGCGTCCAGGCATTGCGCAGCTGGTTGATCGCACCGTTGATCTGCGGGCGCGTGGTCAGGCTGCCCACCGCTCCTGCCGTCGCCAGCGAGCCCGGCAGCGTGCGCTGCGACCCGCCGAAGCCCAGCCATTCCTGCCCCACGCGCGGCGCCGATACCACCGAGCGCCCCGTTACGCGGTCGTTCATACCCGAGGACGTCGAGAAGGTCACCGTGCGCTTCGAGGGATACTCGCGCGTGCGGATATCCACCGACGCCCCGGAAAAGTCACCCGAGAGATCCGGCGTGAACGTCTTGGCGACGTTCACCGACTGGAGCAGGCCGGACGGAAACAGGTCGAGCGGCACGAAACGCTTCTCGGGCTCCGGGCTCGGCAGGCGTGCGCCGTTGAGGTTCGTCACCGTGTAGCGCTCGCCGAGGCCGCGCACGAAGACGCTGCGTCCATCCTGCACCGTCACGCCCGACACGCGCTGCACGGCCTTCGCCGCGTCGCTGTCCGGGCTCTTCGCCATCTGCTCCTGCGACACGGCGCTCACGATGCCGACAGCGTTCTTCTGCGCGTCGAGCGCCTCATTCACGGAACCGCGCTCGGTGGAAGCCGTCACCACCTGGGCGGTGAGCTGCAACGTCGCCTCGGCGAGCGTCACATCCTGCTCGACCGTCTTGCCGGCCTCGAGGAAGATGCCGGTGATCGTCTTCGGCGCGTAGCCGATGCGGCGCACCGTGATCGTCACCGTGCCGGCCGGCACGCCGACGATCGTGAAGCGGCCGTCCACGCCCGATTGGGCGCCGACCGTCGTGCCCACGACTTGGATGCCGGCGGAGGCCAGGCCCTGGCCGTTCGCGCCATCGAGCACGCGGCCGACGATGCGGCCGGTCTGTGCGGCGCCCTGGGCCGACAGGCCCATCGGCATGGTGAGTGCAACAAGAACTGCAAGCAAAACACGGCGCATTGGCGTCTCGTGAGAAAGTCGGAAGGTTCAGGTGCCTCCGGCCGAACCGGCCCGAAGAACACCAGTAAGCTCCCAGACCCCGGTACCGGGGCCCCCACGGACATGCAACGGTTGTGTAACGCGAGCCCCAGCCGTGTGGAAAACGGCGCAACGACGGCCGTGCGCCCTGCGCTGCGGGGCTAGTCCGGAAACATCGCGGTGATCGTCGAGCCTTCGCCGACCACCGACTCCGCGCGGACGCGTCCCCCGTGGGCCTCCACGAGGTGCTTTACGATGGAGAGCCCGAGCCCGGTGCCCCCCTCCTCGCGTGCGCGCCCAGGGTCCACGCGGTAGAAGCGCTCGAAGATCCGCGGCAGATGCTCGGCAGGAATCCCGATGCCCGTGTCGCGCACGCCGACGATCACCCCGCGGGCATGGCGCTGTGAGAAGAGCGTGATCGTACCCGCCGGCGTGTGCCGCACGGCGTTGTCCACCAGGTTGCCCAGCACCTGGCGGAGCGCCGTGCTGTCGGCCACGACGGACGCAGCGTCGGCTGCGATGTCGGCGACGAGCCGGAGCGACTTCTTGTCGGCCGCGTCGCGGGCCGCCGCAAACACGTCGGAGGCGACGGAGGCGAGTTCGATCGGCTGCGGGTTCGGCACCCAGCCGCCCGACTCGATGCGCGAGAGGTCCAGGAGGTCGTCCACGATGCGCTGCATGCGGCGCGTGTTGCTGAGGATGCGTTCCGCGAACCCGCGTCGGGCATCGGTCGGTACGTCCTCCTCCACGAGTGTCTCGGCGAAGCCGCCCACGATGGTCAGCGGCGTGCGCAGCTCGTGCGAAACGTTCGCCACGAAGTCACGGCGCACGGCCTCGAGGCGACGCACCCGCGTGAGGTCGAAGAGGGCGAGCACGGCGCCGCCGCCCGTGAGCGGACGGGCGGCGATGTTCAGCGTTCGCCCCGCGATCACGACCTCCACCCCCTCCGTCACGCTGCCGCTGAACGCCTGCTCCATGGCCTCGCGCAGGGCGAGGTCGCGGGGCAGGTCTTCGTAGGGGAAGGGCAGGGGCGCGCGGCTGCCGAGCAGGCGCCGCGCCGTCTCGTTGATGCGCACCACCATGCGCTGCGCATCCACAGCGATGACGCCCTCGTTCAGCGATTCCGTGAGCTGCACCAGCAGCGTCTCGTCGGCCTCCAGCGCGCGCAGGCGCGCCGAGAGCTGTTCGGCGAGCTCGCGCAGGGCGCCGGCCAGTTCCCCAACTTCGCCCGGGGCCTTCAACGAGGGGCGGCGCGCGAGGTCACCGTCCGCCAGCGCCTGCGCCACGTCGCGCAGCTCTTCCACCGGACGCGACACGCTGCGGGAGAACAGGAAGGCGATGCCGAGCGCCGCGAGCAGCGCGAGCAGCGACGCGCCCAGGATGTCCTCGCGCGCATCGCGGGTGACGGCATCGATGCTTGCGGTGGGGAGTGACACGCGGGCCACGCCGAGCTCCGGCACGCGCACGGCGACGTACAGCTCTTGGTCGCCCGTGGACGGTGAGGGGCGCCGTGACGACCCCACGCCCTCACGCACGGCCGCGGCCACTTCCGGGCGCGACGCATGGTTCTGGAGGGCGCGAAGCGAGTCGCCATCGAACTCCGAATCGCCGATCACCACGCCATCGGGCGCCACAAGCGTGACGCGGCGCCCGAGTGCGGCCCCGATGCGGTCGGCGATCGAGTCCGGCGCCGCGCGGTCGCGCTCCCAGAGCACCCCCACCAGCCGCGCTTCGCGCTCCAGGAACCCCGCGGCGTCCTGTCGGAGGCGGGCCGTGAGCTGACGGTCGACGATCGTGATGATGAGGGCGGCGAGGACGCCGACGACGATCAGCGCACCGAGGAGCAGCCGTTGGGTGAGTCTCACCCGTCCTTGCCGCCCTTGAGCCGATACCCGAAGCCGCGCACCGTCTCGATCAAGTCACCCGCCGGGTGCAGCTTGGTGCGCAGTCGCTGGATGTGCATGTCCACCGTACGCGTCTGGATGTCCGGTGCCGCATCCCACACGGTCTCCAGCAGGTGAGAGCGAGACTGCACGCGACCGCGGCGGTCGGCCAAGGTGATGAGGAGCTTGTACTCGGTGGGCGTGAGCTCGATCTCGTGCTCGTTGACCTGGACGCGATGCGCCGAGCGGTCCACGCGGATCGGGCCGATGTGCAGCACGTCGGCCGGCGACGCGGTGCTGGCGATGCGCCGCAGGATCGCGCCGACGCGGAGCACCAGCTCCTGGGGCGAGAAGGGCTTGGTGAGGTAGTCGTCGGCGCCCAGTTCGAGGCCGCGGATGCGATCCGGCTCCTCCTTGCGCGCCGTGAGCATCAGCACCGCGACGTTGGCCGTGTTGCTGTCCTCGCGGAGCTTGGCGAGGACGTCGAAGCCGCTCATGCCCGGGAGCATGAGATCCAGCACCACCAGCGACGGCCGGTCGCGCTTGGCGAGTTGCAGGGCATCCGTGCCAGTGGAGGCGGAGGACACCTTGTAGCCGGCCTTCGCGAGGTGATAGACGACGAGCGCGACGATGTCCGGCTCGTCGTCCACCACGAGGATGCGCTCGGCGCCGGCGGCGGGTGCGGTCACGCGTGCGCTCCCGAGAGGCGGCGATTGATCGCCGCGAGCAGCAGGTCGATGGCGACGGTGTTCTCGCCGCCCCGCGGGATGATGAGGTCGGCGTAGCGCTTGCTCGGCTCGACGAACTGGAGATGCATCGGCTGGACCGTGGTGAGGTATTGATCGAGGATTTCCTCGAGCGGTCGACCACGTTTCGCCATGTCGCGCCGGATGCGGCGGATGAGCCGGATGTCGGCGTCGGTATCCACGAAGACCTTGATGTCGAGCCGGGCGCGGATGCGTTCCTCGACGAGCAACAGGATGCCGTCGATCACGATGACGTCCGCCGGCTCGATGCGCTGCGCCTCTGGCGCGCGCCGATGCCGCACGAAGTCGTACACGGGCTTGTCGATGGCCTTGCCGCTCGCGAGCTGGCCCAGGTGGTCGGCCAGGAGCTCGAGGTCGAAGGCATCCGGATGATCCCAGTTGAGCAACCGGAGTTCATCGTGCGACAGCGCGTGGTGGTCGCGATAGTAGGCGTCCATATCGAGGAACGCGACCTTGGCGCCGTCGAGGGCCTGCGCGACGCGTCGGGCCACGGTGGTCTTCCCGGAGCCGGAGCCGCCGGCGACGCCGATGATCAGCGGGCGCATGGCGAGTCGTGACCGGGGTGTTGCACGGCGGTAATCTGCCGGGCGCCGTGGGAGGCGAGAAGCGTCGAGGCTGTCACGGTCCTGTATCGGTGGTGGGTCAGGTGAAAGTTCCTCCATTTCCGCCGCGGTCGCTACCCGTCGAGGCCCCGTTCGCGGCCCGTGGCCGCTATTTTCCAAGGATGCGTCGTCTCGCTCTTTTCCGCCCCCTGCGGACGCTGCTGGCCGCTGGGGTGTTGCTGTTCGCCGTCGCCGCGCCGCGGTCGCTGGCGGCCCAGGACCGCGTCACGCTCAAGGTCGCGGCGACCACGGATGTCCACGGACGCCTGCGCGCTTGGGACTATGCGGCGGGTCGGGCCGACTCGACGCGCGGCTTGGCCCGCGCGGCCACGATCGTGGACTCGTTGCGCCGCACGGCCCGCAACCGCGTGATCCTGGTGGACGCCGGTGACCTGCTGCAGGGCAACGCGATGACGTTCGTCGCCGGCCGTGTGGACTCGCTGGCCCCGCATCCGGTGATCGCCGCGATGAACCTCATGCGCTACGACGCGGCGGCGGTCGGGAACCACGAGTTCAACTACGGACTCGGCGTGTTCGACCGCGCCGTGGCCCAGGCGCGCTTCCCGTTCCTCGCGGCCAACACGCGGCGGCTCGACGGCGGGCACCAGTACCCCGGGCGCAGCATGGTGACGCGCGCCGGCGTGAAGGTGGCGATCATCGGCGCCACCACGCCGGGATCGATGGTCTGGGATCGCGACAACCTGCGGGGCCGCCTCGCGGTGGATGACATCGTGACCGCGTTGCCGGCGCAGGTGGACTCCGCGCGGGCGGCCGGTGCCGACGTCGTGATCGTCGTGGCGCATGCGGGCCTGAACGAGCTCACGTCCTACGACACGGCGGCCACCGGGCTCGCGACCGAGAATCCGATGGCGCGCGTCGCCAAGGAAGTGCGCGGCATCGATGCCATCGTGATCGGGCACTCGCACCGCGAGGTCACGGACACGACCATCAATGGGGTGTTGGTGGTGCAGCCCCGCAACTGGGCGACGAGTGTTGCCGTCGTCACGCTGGAGCTGGAACGGCGCGGCGGCCGCTGGGCGCTCGTGGCGAAGCGCGGCGAGACGGTCCAGGCGCGTGGCTGGCCCGAGGACCGTCGCATCGTGCAGGCGGTGGAGCGGGCGCATCGTGCCGCTGTGCAGTACTCAACGGCCGTGATCGGCCGCACCGACGCCGCGTGGATCACCGACTCCGCGCGCATGGTGGACCGGCCGATGATCGATCTCATCCAAGAGGTCCAGCGGCGCGAATCCGGTGCGGAATTGAGCATCGCCTCGGTGTTCACGACCGACGCGCGCTTCGAGGCGGGCAACATCACCGTGGAGCGCCTGGTCGCGCTGTATCCCTACGAGAACACGCTGCGCGCGCTGAAGCTGAGCGGGGCGCAGATCCGCGCGCACCTCGAGTGGACGAACCGGTACTGGGTGGTGTCGGTGGGCGCCGACGGCGCGTTGCGGGTGGCGGCAGACCCTGACATTCCCGGCTACAACTACGACGTGCTGCAGGGGCTCGACTACACGGTCGATCTCTCGCGGCCCATCGGGCAGCGCATCACGCGGCTGGAGCGGAACGGCCGTCCGGTCGCCGATACCGATTCCTTTACCGTCGCGTTGAATAGCTATCGCGCCTCGGGCGGCGGGGGCTACGACATGCTGCGCGGCGCGCCTGTCGTGTACGAGGGCGGCCGCGAGATCCGCGAGCTGATCATCGAAGACATTCGCCGGCGCGGCAGGATTCAGCCCAGCGACGTGTTCGTCGCGAACTGGCAGGTGCTGCCACCGCGGCGCACGCTGCGCCTGCTGGCGATGAACGACATGCACGGCGCGTTCCGGCCGCGGCCCGTGGGCAGCCTCGGCAACCGCGGCGGCTTTGCGCAGATCACGGCGATGCTACGGACGGCGCAGGCCGAGTGTGCGCCGCTCTGCGCGACGCTGGTGCTCAGCGGCGGTGACTTGTTCACGGGGACGCCGCCCTCCGACTTGAGCAAGGGTGCGCTGACCGTGCCGGTGCTCAACGCGATGGGCTTCGCCGCGCACGCGCTCGGCAACCATGAATTCGATTACGGCCAGGACACCCTGCGCGTGCGCATGCGGCAGCTCAGCGCGCCGATCCTCGGCGCGAACGTGACCTATGCGGACGGTCGCGACGTGGAGTGGATACCCAACGACACCATCGTCGAGACGTCCGTGGGACGGGTGGGTATCGTAGGCATCGCCGACCCGGCCACCCCGCGCACGACCATGCCGCGCCACGTGGCGGACTTGCGGTTCCTGCCGCCGGCGCCGGTGATTGCGCGCTCGGCTGCGGCGATGCGCGCGCGCGGTGCGGATTTCGTGGTCGTGGTGGCCCACTTGGGCGGCTTCTGCAACGTCGACAATCCCGACGATTGCCGCGGCGAGATATTCGACGTGGCGCGCGAGCTGGCGCCCGGCACGGTGGACGCGATTGTCTCGGGGCACACGCACTCCGCCGTGCAGACGATCGTGAACGGCATCCCGATCGTCCAGGCGCGGTCGAGCACGCAGGTGCTGGGCGTGGTGGACCTCGACCCATCGCGTCGCACCGCGCCGCAGCGTCCGCAGCTGCGCGACGTGGTGAGCGATCGCATCACGCCCGATTCCGCCGTGGCGCCGCTGGTGGCGGCGGCCGTGGCGGCCGTGCGGCACATCGTATGGGATACGATCGTGACGAGCGAGGCGCGATTCCCCCGCGAGGGGACGCAGTACGCGCTCGGTAACTTGATTGCGGACGCCCAGCGCGCCGCTGGCCGCGGCGATGTGGGCGTGATGAACAACGGCGGCATCCGCGCCGAGCTGCGTGCGGGCGCCGTGACGTATGGTGACTTGCACGAGATCCAGCCGTTCGCGAACCGACTGGTGGCGGTCACCGTCCGCGGCGATGCCCTGCGGCGGTACTTCGAGACCTTGGTCGGCGGCAGCCGCCTGAATGTGCATCTGAGCGGCGTGACGATCGTGTATGACTCGACCGCGGCCGCGGGCACCCGGATTCGTCAGGTGGTGATGGCGGACGGTCGCCCGTTGGCGGAGCGTCGCATGTATCGAGTCGTGATGTCCGACTTCATCGCCAGTGGTGGCGATGGCGTCGGCCTGACAGGGGGCGGAAGCCCCGAGGAGCTAGGTGTGAACGATTTGGACGCATTGATCGCGCATCTGCGCGCGGTGCCGGGTGGCCGATTGACGATGACGGACGCGCTGGCAGCGCGCCGCATCCGGAGCGTGACGCGATGACGGCGGAACTGACGGTGTTCGTGAACGGCAAGACGGTGCGCGTGCCGGCTGGCAGCACGGTCCTCGATGCCGTGGCCAGCGCCGACGCGGCGGCGGCCGACGCGGTGCGCGCCGGCACGCGCGGCGTCGTGGACAGCCGCGGGCTCGGCGTGGCGGCCTCGCTGCCGCTCACGGGCGGCTTCGTGATGCGCGTGGTCAGCGCGCGCGCCGCCGGCGAAGGCGTGGACGCGTGACGGTCATTACCAGCGACCTGCTGCGGCGGCTTCCGAAGGCGGAGTTGCACTGCCACCTCGACGGATCGCTCCGGCCGTCCACGATGCTCGAGCTGGCGCGCGACGTCGGCGTCACGATGCCGGAGGACGACGCGGACGCGCTGCGCGAGTACATGCGGGTGGATGACGCGCGGAACCTTGAGGACTACTTGGCCCGCTTCGGCCACACGCTCAGCGTGATGCAGACCGCCGAGGCGATGGAGCGCATCGCGTATGAGTTGGCCGAGGACTGCGCCAAGGAGGGCGTGCGCTACCTCGAGGCGCGGTACGCGCCGGTGCTCAACATCGAGGCCGGGCTTACGCTCGCCGAGGCTGTCGAGGCGCCGCTGCGCGGTCTTGCCCGCGCCGAACGCGAGTACGGCATCGTCGCGCGCGTGATCGTCTGCGGCATCCGCAACATGGATCCCTCCGTCTCGCTGCAGCTCGCGCACCTCGCCGTGGACTTCAAGGATCGGGGCGTCGTGGGCTTCGACCTCGCGGGCGGCGAGGCGGGTAATCCCGCCGAGCGCCACAAGGCGGCCTTCGACTACGCGTTCGCGCACGGGTTGCCGTGCACCTGCCACGCCGGCGAGGGCGCCGGCGCGGAGTCGGTTGCGGCGGCCATGCACAGTTGCCACGCGCACCGCATCGGCCACGGCACGCGCCTCGTGGAGGATCCTGCGCTGATGGCCGAGGCGAAGGCGGCCGGCGTGGCCATCGAATGCTGCCTCACGAGCAACGTGCAGACGCGCGCGGTCCCGCATCTCGACGAACACCCGCTGCGTCGCTACTTCGATGCGGGATTGAAGCTGTCGCTCAACACCGACAACCGGCTCATGAGCGGCACCGATCTCGTCACGGAGTACGCGCTCGCCGCCAAGCACCAGGGCTTCACGTTCTCCGAACTCACCCGCCTCGCGCGCGGGGGCTTCGAAAACGCCTTCCTCCCTGAGGCGGAGCGCCAGGCGCTGCTGGCGCGCGTGGATGCGGAGATCGCCTCACTCACCCGGAGCGCCGCATGAGCGCGGATTCTTCGTCGTACGGCAGGGCGGCTGCGGAGTCCGCCGCCGCCGTCCGGTCGCGACTTGGCGTGCAGTCGCCGGTTGCGGCCATCGTGTTGGGCTCCGGACTCGGCGGACTCGCGGACCGCGTGCAGCAGGCCACGCGCGTGCCCTACGCGGAGATTCCCGGCTTCCACGCCCCCGGCGTCGAGGGACATCGTGGCGAGTTGATCCGCGGACTGTTGGGCGGGCGCGAGGTGTTGTTGCTCGCGGGGCGCTTCCACATGTACGAGGGCCACAGCGCGCAGGTCGCGGCGTTCCCCGTGCGTGTGGTGCATGCCCTGGGCGCGCGCGTGCTGTTCGTCTCGAACGCCGCGGGTGGCATCAACCGCGCGTTCCCGCCGGGTACGCTGATGATCATCCGCGACCATCTCAACCTGCAGTTCCGCAATCCGCTCGAGGGGCGCGTCGAACCGGGCGATCAGCGCTTTCCGGACATGAGTGCGCCCTATGCGCCGCGGCTCCAGCGCTTGCTCGAGGCGGCCGCCGCGGAGGGTGGACTCGCGCTCCCTAGCGGGGTGTACGCCGGCCTCCTCGGGCCGACCTACGAGACGCCCGCCGAAGTGCGCATGCTCGCGACGCTCGGCGCCGATGCGGTGGGGATGAGCACCGTGCCCGAGACGATCGTCGCCCGGGCGATGGGCATGGAAGTCGCAGGCGTCAGCTGCATCACGAACCCGGCGGCGGGCATCAGCGATGCGCCCCTCAACCACGCCGAAGTCATGGAAGAGGGGCGGAAAGCCGGCGACGCGTTCTGCGGCTTGGTCGAGCGCTGGGTCGCGAAGCTGTAAGGCCCCGCGACGAGCGTTACTGGCGCGGCGAGGGCGGCAGCGCCTTCAGGCGGCGCTGGAAGGCCTGGAAGCCCGGCGTGTCCCGCGTGAGGCCACGCAGCTGCTCGGGCGTGTACTTCGCCACGCGGGCGCGACCGGCCTTGATGCGATCTTCCTCGAGCGGGTGCGAGCGAAACCAGGTCTCGAGGCCGTCGGGCTTCGCCTTCCGCTCATCGAGCAGGATCTGGAACATCTCCGGCACGCCATTGGGGTCGATGCCAGAGCGCACCATGTAGTCGATCGCGACGGCGTCGGCCTCGTCCTCGTCGGCGCGCGAGAAGCTCGCCATCGCCGCGCCGGCCCCCAGCTGGATCGCCGCCTGTCCCGTCTGGCTGGCGCAGAGGTTCGGCAGGAAGATGCAAAGCCCGAGGAGGCCGACCTGCGTGCGCTGGCCGTTCTGCATCTGTTGCACCGAGTGCCGCTGCGTGACGTGGCCGATCTCGTGGCCCAGCACGCCGGCGACCTGCGCCAGGTTCGTCGCGCGCTCGAGGAGCCCACGGTTCATGTAGATGAAGCCGCCGGGCACCGCGAACGCGTTCACGTCGGGGCTGTCCACGATGTAGAAGGACCAGTCGAGATTCCGCGTGTCGGCGATGCGGGCAATCGAATCGCCGAGTACGTTCATGTAGCGGTTCAGCTCCGCGTCTTGCACGAGCGGGAGCTGCCGGTTGAGTTCGGCGGCGTATCCGGCGCCCATCTCGACTTCCTGTTGGGTCGAGATGGCGCAGCCGACAAGCGAGCCCAGCAGGGCGAGGACGACGAGTTTACGCATGGGATTGTTGACCCTAGCGAGGGACCTAAAGCGCCGCAAGGCGCGTGAACGGCAGGGGCTCTTCGTCGCCGAAGGGCTGCGCACCGTGGAGGCCTTGTTGGCCTCGCCGTTGCGCATCCGCGGCGTGCTCAGCGCGCCCTCGGTGGATCGTACCCCGCGGGGCGCCGAGTTGCTCACGAGCATCAATGCGCGGCGGCTCGAACATGTTCGCGTCACCGACGCGGAGTTCGAGTCCGCCGCGGACACCGAGCAGCCGCAGGGGGTACTCGCCGTCGCGGAGCAACCGGAGCTCGGCCTCCACCAGATCACGCTGCCGCCGATGGCCCGCATGCTCGTGCTCGATGGCATTCAGGATCCCGGCAACGTGGGAACCCTGCTGCGCAGTGCGGCGGCGCTGGGGGCCCTCCATACGATCGTGCTGCCCGGCACGGTAGATCCGTGGAACGCGAAAGTCGTGCGCTCGGCGACGGGCCATCAGTTCCGGCATCCGCCGATCGCCGCGTCCCTCGACGAACTCCGGGCGTTCCTTGCGGCCCAACGCTGCGTGCTCTGGGGGGCCGCTGCCGACGGGGCGCCGCTGGGCAGCGTGCACACACCGGAGCGCCTCGCGCTCGTGGTCGGCAATGAAGGGCAGGGGTTGTCGGCGGAGGTCGCGGCCGCCTGCGATGCGCGGGTGGCGATTCCGATGGCCGCCGACGCGGAGTCCTTGAACGTCGCGGTGGCTGCGGGCATTCTGTTGCACGTGCTCCGTCTCACTCCCTGACCTGTGGATCCCCTCGTCGTCGCCGTGTGGGCGGTGGTGTTCTTCTTCGGCGCCTCGCTCGGCTCCTTCTTGAACGTCTGCATCGCGCGCTGGCCGGCGGAGCAGAGCGTGGTGCAGCCGCGCTCGCGCTGCCCCCGCTGCGGCAACGCGATCGCCTGGTACGACAACATCCCGTTGCTCTCGTGGCTGCTCCTGCGCGCCAAGTGTCGCGGCTGCGGCCTGCCGATCAGCTGGCAGTATCCGCTGGTGGAGCTCACGGTCGCGGTCGTCTGGGTCACCGCCGTGTGGTATTTCGGCCCGAGCCTGACGGCGCTGCGCGTCGGCATCGCGGCCACGATCCTGCTCGGGGTGATGATCACCGACCTCCAGCACTACGTGATTCCCGACGGCTTCACGCTCACGGGATTCGTGCTCGGCCTCGCGTTTCCGTTGGTCGCGCTGCTCACGGGCGATGCGGGTCCGTTCGTCGGGCCGTGGGACGCATTCATCGGCGCCTGCACCGGCGCGGGACTGATCGCCATCGTCGCATGGCTGGGGGAGATCGCCTTCCGCAAGGAAGCCATGGGGCAAGGCGACATCACGCTCATGGCGATGATCGGGGCGATGGTCGGACCGGGCCGCAGCCTCCTCACGGTGTTCCTCGCCTCGGCGATCGGCGCTGCGGTGTTCCTGCTCGCGGTGGTCCCCATCGGTGCCATTGCGGCGCGCCGGGCCGGCCGCGAGTTCGAACTCCCGTTGGTGCCCTTCGGGGTATTCCTTGCACCGGCCGGTCTGGTCGCACTGCTCTGGGGCGACGCACTCGTCGCCGCGTATCTCACATACTCCGGGCTCTGATGTCGTCGTTCATGCGTTGCTCTCTCGCCGTTGCCGCCTTGGCGCTCGGCGCCTGTGCCGACAAGCCGTCCGTGGAGTACGACGGGCCGTACCGCAACGAGGTGCGCCGCGCGATCCCGCAGCTTGAGGCCGCCACGGGCCTGCGCTTCACGGCGCCGCCGAAGCTCGAAGAGCGCGACAGAGATGAAGTCCGTGAGTTCCTCGAGCGACAGTTCGCGGAGCAGCTCACGCCACTCGAGCTCGCGGGTACGGAGGCCGCGTACAAGCGGCTGGGGATGATTCCCGACTCGCTGGACCTGCGCGGTTTCCTGCTCGACCTGCTCACCGAACAGGTGGCGGGCTACTACGATCCCGCCACGCGCGTGCTGTACGTGGTGAAGGGCGCCTCGCCCGACATCACCAGCGTCACGGTGGCGCACGAGCTTGTGCACGCCCTGCAGCACATGCACTTCCCCCTCGACTCCACGCGGGCGCTCAAGGGCGACAACGATCGCCAAGTGGCGATGCAGGCGATGGTCGAGGGCCAGGCCGTGTACGAGCAGCTGTCGATCATGCTCGGGGGCTCCGACATGGGCCTCGCGCTCCCCGGCGGCTGGGACAATGTCCGCGAGACCATCCGCTCGGCGCAGGCTTCGATGCCCAAGTTCGCGAGTGCGCCGACCTTGCTGCAGGAGACGCTGCTGTTTCCCTACATAGCGGGCGCGGAGTTCATCCGGCAGTTCAAGCGGGCGCGGCCGGGCGCGGTGCCGTACGATCCTGTGCCGGCATCCACCGAGCAGGTGCTGCATCCGGAGAAGTACCTCGACTCGCTGCCCGATCTGCCGACGCGCGTTGCGCTCGGTGCGCCGCGTGGTGCGCAGGTGGTGCACGAAGACAACCTCGGTGAGTTCGAGACGCGACTCTTCCTGTACGAGCATCTGCGCGACGTCGGCGGCGCGGCGTCGGGTGCCGCCGGCTGGGACGGCGATCGCTACCAGCTGGTGCAGCTCGCCGGTGGCAGCGGCATCGCCTGGCTCAGCGTGTGGGACGACGCGCTCGAGGCAGCCGAGTTCCGCGACCGCATGGAACGCATGGTCGAGCGGCGCTTCGCGGCCGCGCGTGGTGCTGGGGGCACGGGCGCCGCGCGCCGGTGGACGGCACGGGGCCGCACGCTGCTGCTTGAACAGACGGAGATCGGCGGCCGGGCGGTCGTGATCTGGGAAGATCTACCTGCTGGTGCCGGCACGGGCGTGTTGAATCGCGCCGCGGTGCGGCTCGAGCAGCCCTAGCCTCTGATCAGGCGGCCGACCACGAAGGTCATCGTGCCGATCACGGCGCCGAGGAGGTAGCCGAGATTCACGATGAGATTCAGTTCGCGCTGCGTCACGCCGCGGATGATCTCTTCGATGCGCTGGGTGCTGAAGCCCAGCACCTTGCGCTCGACGATGGCCGGGATGTCGAGTTGCTCGACGAGCTTGGGCAGCTCGCGTTCCATGAGTTCCCACAGTGCCGGACCAGCCAGCGCGCCAAGGCGGGCAGGGGCGTCCTCCGCGAGGAAACGCGCGGGGCGACCGATAGGACGGTCGAGCAGCGCCATCGCGGCGTTCCCGGCACCCTCTGCGGCTAACTCATGCGCGCGCGGGCTTCGCGCGGCTTCGAGCATCCATCGGATCACGACATCCTCGCCGATCGCATCGAGCACGTCGCCCCACGTGCGGCTCCCAGCGCGGCCGAGCGCCTCGTTCACCGCGCGTTCGATGAACGCCTTCGTGCGCTCCTCGCCCGCCAGCCGCAGGACGGCGTCGCCGATGCGTGCGGCGGCCGAGCGCTGCTCGGCACGGCGGCTCTCATCGAGCAACTCGGCGGCGAGCGTGGCGGCTTGTGCGGCAAGCTCCTGCCGTCGCGCCTCGGTGAGCACCTCGCTCACGGGGCGTTGGCCGAGTTCCTGGCGGAGCCGGGTGAGCGCCTCGCGTACCTTCAGCTCGAACGCCGGGGTGGACGTCCACGCCGCCATGCTGTCGCCGACTGCCGGGCCGAGGCCCGCGAGCGCGCGCTCGACCTCACCGATGACCGTCGGGGGCAGGAGCTCGCGCAGCGCGCCGCGCTCGACTTCCAGCAGGTGACGAATCAGCGCCGTCAGCTTGGCGTCGAGTGTGTCGCGGAACCCCGCGCGGTGCAGTTCGTCGAGCAGGTCCTTGGGCGTGAGCAGCTTCTCGCCGACGGTGCGCCCGATGCTCTTGGCCAGGCGCGCCTTGTTCTTCGGAATCGCGCCGTGGAGTCCGAAGCGTCGCTCGTACGGATGAAACAGCATCCAGACGGCGATAGCGTTGGTGACGCCGCCGGCGATGGTCCCGATGGCGACGTTCAGCAGGAACTCGCGCAGCAGCGGGCTCATCGTGGCGCTCGGCCCGCGCTGCGCTGGCGCGCCGCCCGCGCCTCGGCGGCAGGCCCGTACCGCCGGATCGCCGCGCGCACGAGCGGATGCAGCGGCTGGTACTTGGGCTTCAGGATGGACCCACGGCAGCGCCGCGCCCCGCAGCGGCAGGGAAAGCGCTTCTTCCGCGACGGCGTGTGCGGCTCGTCGAGCTCGATGGCGTAGTCGTAGGCGAGTTCCTCGCCCGGCTTGATGTCCCGCACGGCGACGATCCACATATGGTCGCCGTACGCGATGGGCTCGCAGTTGGGTTCACAGGAGTGATTGATGAACCGCGCGGCATTGCCGCCGACGTTCGCGTCGATCACCCGATGCTCGTCGAGGGTGAGCAGGTACGTGTGCTCCGGTTCTTCGTGTCCGTCGGGCGCCGTGGGATAGCGACGCTCGCCCTCGGCTTCGGAAATCAACTCGCCCGTGTACTCGATGATCTTCGTGCCGGCCTTGATGACGGCGGTGGCGTAGACCCCCTTACCGTGGCGCGGCGAGTTGCGGACCACCCAAGGGCGCGCCACGTCAGTCGGCTCGCGCACCATCCGCGGCACGGGGCGCGTCCACCGCGTCACGCGCGGGCGCATCCGCCGGACCACGCGCCGACTCGTCGAACAAGGGCAAGTCCTCGGCGAACCCGTTGGGCCGCGGCGGCAGCAGCATCGCCTCGAGCACCTCGTCCATCGTCGCCACGCACTTGAAGGTGAGCGCCTGGCGCACTTCGGCGGGGATATCGCGGAGATCCTTCTCATTCGCCTTCGGCAGCACGACGGTGCGCAGCCCCGCGCGGTAGGCCGCGAGTACCTTCTCCTTCACGCCGCCGATCTCCAACACGCGGCCGCGCAACGTGACTTCGCCCGTCACGGCGACGTCGCGACGCACCGGGCGACGGCTCATCACGCTGGCGATCGCGAGCGTGACGGCGACGCCGGCGCTGGGGCCATCCTTCGGCACCGAGCCCGCCGGGAAGTGCACGTGCAGGTCCGAGCTGCGCAGTTCAGGGTCGCCCACGCGCAGTGCGTGGCCGCGCGAGCGCACGTAGCTGCAGGCGGCGTCCACCGACTCGCGCATCACGTCGCCGAGCTGACCCGTGACGGTGAGCTTGCCGGTGCCGGGCATCATGAGGGCTTCGATGGTCATGAGCTCGCCGCCATTGGCCGTCCACGCGAGCCCCGTGACGGTGCCGACCTCGGGCTCCTGCTCGGCCTCCTCCGGCGCGTAGCGCGGGGGCCCGAGCACGTCCTCGATTCGCTCCTGATCCACGATCCACGCGCCCTGCTCGCCCTCGGCCTTCTTCTTCGCGCGCTTGCGCATCAAGGCGGCAAGGTGCCGCTCGAAGGCACGCAGGCCCGCCTCGCGCGCGTAGCGGTTAGCGATCAGCGAGAGCGCTTCGTCGGTGAACTGCAGGTCGTACTCGGTGATGCCGTGCTCCTCGAACAATCGCGGGAGCAGGTAGCGCCACGCGATCTCGACCTTCTCCTCGACCGTGTAGCCGGCGATGCGGATGACCTCGAGGCGGTCGCGCAGCGCGTGCGGGATGTCGAACAGGTTGTTCGCGGTGCAGATGAACAGCGCCGACGAGAGATCGAACGGCAGGTTCAGGTAGTGGTCCGTGAACGTTGAGTTCTGCGAGGGGTCGAGCACCTCGAGCATCGCCGCGGTGGGATCGCCGCTCGGGCCGCCGGCCGTCATCTTGTCGATCTCGTCGATCATCAGCACCGGGTCCTTCACCTGCACGCGGCGCAGCGCCTGCAGGAAGAGCCCCGGCAGCGAGCCCACGTAGGTGCGGCGATGCCCGCGGATCTCGGCTTCGTCGCGCACGCCACCGACCGAAATGCGATAGAACGCGCGCCCGATGCTCGCAGCGATGGCTTCGCCGAGCGAGGTCTTGCCCGTGCCCGGCGGTCCCACGAAGCAGAGGATCGGTCCGTGCGGATCGCGGCCGCTGTCGCCGCGCAGCTGCCGCACGGCGAGGTACTCGAGAATGCGCTCCTTGGCCTCGTGCAGTCCGTAGTGCCGCCCGTCGAGCGCCGATTCCACCTTCTCGAGGGCCACGCGGTCGTCGCCGGACTTCGCGTGCCAGGGCAGCGTGAGCACCCACTCGAGATAGTTGCGCAGCACCTGGTGTTCGCTCGACGCACTCGAGAGCGCCCGCAGGCGCTCGATCTCGCGTTTGGCCTCGGCCTCGACGTTCGCGGGAAGCCGCGCCTCCGCCACGCGGCGCAGCAGCTCCGCGATCTCGCCGTCCCCGCCGTCGCTCTCACCGAGCTCGCTGCGGATGGCCTGCAGCTGCTGGCGGAGGAAGAACTCTCGGTGATGGCGGTCCACACGCCGCTCGGTCTCCTGACGCACCTCTTCGTGGACCTTCGCGCGGGCGACCTCACGTTCCCAGCGCTCGGCCAGGAACTCGAGCCGCTCGAGCGGATCGATGAGCTGGATCACCGCGTCCTTTTCGGCGGCGCGCAGGCCGCCGCGGGCGGCGGCTAGGTCCGCGAAGCGCGAGGGCGCATCCGCCTCGCGACGCAGGAGCGCCGGTAGTTCCGCTGGGAAGCTGGCATCCAGCTCCGCGCGCGCGTCCGAGGCCATGGCGATGCGCTGCATGAGGGCACGAGCCGCGTCGCGGTTGGACTCCGGTTCGGGGCGCGCCGAGACGCGCGCCGTCGGATAGCCCGTGACGGCGTCGCGCACGCAGGACGCGAGTTCCACCCGTGCTACGCCCTCGAGCGTGACCTGCGCGATGCCGCCGGAGACCGGCCGTCGGTCGGTGAGGCGGGCAAGGATGCCGATGCGTCCCTCGAGCGCGGCGAGTCCGCGATCGCCGTCATCGAGCGCGCAGGCAACGAGCGCGCCCTCCTCGGGGTGCGCCAGGAGCAGGGCTAGGTTCTCCGCGGACGAGACTTGCACGGCGATGCGTCCGTGCGGGAACACGATGGTGGAACGCAGGGCGAGCAGCGGCAGGTCGGCCGGTAGGGGCAAGCCCGCAGCGGGCGGCGAGGGAGAGCTGGCGCGAGCGGTCACGGCCACAAATGTACGCCCGTTGCTTGCTTTCGCGCACGCGATTGGGCGGTTGGGGGGGCTCTCGGCGGGTGATTCGCTGTGACATTTCCGTTACACGAAGCGTGCTCGAACGGGACCGGCTCGTTACAGACTTCGTTACGTCCGGACAAGCTCCGTGTTCGGTGTCCAGATGTAACGGCACCTGTCTTCTCGCCCGATTGCGATCACGTCATGTTCTTCTTTGCTCGTCACTTTCTCGCAATCGCGCTCTCGGTAGCGGTCGCGTCCTCGCTGGCTGCGCAGTCAGCGGCCCCTGGCGCCGCATCCGCGCCGTCGGCCGCGCGCACCGACAGCGTGTCACGCGCGGCGCAGCCTGCGACGCCAACGGCGTGGTACCAGCGACTGGCGTTGCGGGGCTACACGCAGATTCGCTTCAACCGGATTCTCGAGACGAACGAGGCGCTCAACTGCCCGCAGTGCGACCGGTCCATCGGGCGCAACGGCGGCTTCTTCATTCGCCGCGGGCGCGTGATCCTCTCGGGTGATGTGCACCCGCGGGTGGCGATCTACATCCAGCCGGACTTTGCCTCCGATGCGGCGGGGCAGGCGCATTACTTGCAGATTCGCGATGCGTATTTCGACCTCGCCTTGGATGATGCTCGTGCGCACCGCCTGCGCTTCGGCCAGAGCAAGGTGCCCTGGGGCTTCGAGAACATGCAGTCGTCGTCGAATCGACTGCCGCTGGACCGCAATGACGCGCTGAATAGCGCCCTGCCCAATGAACGCGACCTCGGCGTGTTCTACTACTACGCGTCGCCGGAGGCCCGCCGCCGGTTCGCGCATTTGGTGAACAGCGGGCTCAAGGGCTCGGGCGACTACGGCGTGTTCGGGATCGGGCTCTACAACGGCCAGGGCGCCAACCGGCCAGAGGCCAACGACGACCTGCACGCCGTGGCCCGCCTGACATACCCGTGGCAGCTACGCAATGGGCAGTTCGTCGAGGCGAGTGTGCAGGCCTACAAGGGCAAGATCGTGCTGCCGACCGTGGCGACGGCGGTCACGCGGGACCCCGAGTACCTCGACCAGCGTCAGGCGGTGACTTTCGTCTGGTATGCCCAGCCACTGGGTGTGGTCAGCGAGTATACCTGGGGGCATGGTCCGGAGTACGATGCCGTCGCCAACCGGGTGCGGCGGGCACCCCTGCAGGGTGGGTTCGTGCAGACGATGTACCGCTGGCAGCGGGGTGGCCAGGTGATTCAGCCGTTTGTGCGCCACCAGGCGTACGACGGGGGCAAGAAGCTCGAGCAGGACGCGCGGCGCTATCGCGTGCGCGAGACGGAAGTCGGCGTGGAGTGGCTGCCGTTCGCGGCCTTCGAGCTGACGGCCATGTACACGGTGTCGGACCGACTGTTCGAAGACCTCGCGACCGAGGGCAATCGGCAGAAGGGCCGGCTCCTGCGGCTCCAGGCCCAGTTCAACTACTGACCGTCAACCCGCGCGTCGCGGGCGGCCCCACGGCAGGGCTGGGTCGGGCCTTGGAGAAGCGGTCCTAAGCCGTTATCCTTCAAGGCTCTATGTTCACCGAACTCTCCGAGAAACTGGAAGCCACGTTCGCGCGCTTGCGCGGGCGTGGTGTCCTGAGCGAAGCCGACATCAAGGACGGCCTGCGCGAAGTGCGTCGGGTCCTCCTCGAGGCCGACGTCTCGTTCCAGCTGACGGGGGAGTTCCTGGCGCGCGTCGAGAAGCGCGCCGTCGGCGTCACGCAGCTCAAGACCGTCTCGCCCGCGCAGCAGCTCGTGAAGATCGTCTACGACGAACTCACGCTGATGCTCGGCGAGCGCAAGGAAGGCCTCAAGCTCTCGTCGGTGCCGCCGACCGTCGTGCTGATGGTCGGCCTGCAGGGCTCCGGCAAGACGACCACCTCGGCCAAGCTTGCGCGCAAGCTCAAGGCCGAGGGCAAGGCGACGCGGCTCGTCGCGGCCGACGTGTATCGCCCCGCAGCGATCGACCAGCTCGAGACGCTGGGCCGCGACCTGCAGGTGCCGGTCTATGCTGACCGCAGCACGCAGGACGTGGTGAAGATCGCCAAGGCCGGCATCGAGCAGGGCAAGAAGGAGCGCGACCGCGTGGTCATCATCGACACCGCCGGCCGCACGCAGATCGACGACGAGATGATGCAGGAGCTGCGCCGCGTGAAGGATGCGGTGCAGCCCGACGAGATCCTGCTGGTGGCCGACGGCATGACCGGCCAGGACGCCGTGCGCATCGCCCAGGGCTTCAACGACGCCATCGGCGTCACCGGCGTGATCCTCACGAAGATGGACGGCGACGCCCGCGGTGGCGCGGCGCTGTCGATCTACGGCGTCACGAAGAAGCCCATCAAGTACATCGGCGTCGGCGAGAAGCCCGATGCCTTGGAAGAGTTCCACCCCGACCGCATGGCGGGCCGCATCCTCCAGCAGGGTGACGTGCTCACGCTCGTCGAGAAGGCGCAGCAGGCCTTCGACGCCGACGAAGCCAAGCGGATGGAGAAGAAGATCAAGAAGGAGGGCATGGACCTCCAGGACTTCCTCTCCGCCATGAAGCAGATGGAGAAGCTCGGCAGCATGCAGAACATCCTGAAGATGCTGCCCGGCGTGAACTCCAAGGTGTTGGCGCAGGCCAGCAAGGTCGACCCGAAGCGCATGAAGCACCTCGAGGCTATCGTCCTCTCGATGACCTGCGAGGAGCGCAAGAAGCCGGAGCTGCTCAACGGCTCGCGCCGCGCGCGCGTGGCGAAGGGTTCGGGGCGGCCGGTGAGTGAAGTGAATCGTCTCCTGGAGCAGTTCCGGGAGATGCAGAAGATGATGAAGCGGATGGCAGTCAAGAGATGAGACTTGAGACGTGAGACTTGAGAGTTGTGCTCTCACGTCTCACGTCTCCCGTCTCAAGTCTGTGCAGTACCCGAGTGCGCCCCGGAAACGCCGGTGGTCGCGATGAGCTCGGCGCAGGACCGAAACCAGTAGACCGAGGTATCTCCACATGGCAGTTCGCATTCGTCTCCGCCGTCAGGGCCGCAAGAAGGCCCCGACCTACCGCATCGTCGTCGCCGACGGCCGCAGCCCGCGCGATGGCAAGTTCATCGAGATCCTCGGGCAGTACGCGCCGCGGGCCGGTGAGCAGGCCATCCAGCTCAACGCCGAGCGCGCCAACTACTGGCTCGACAACGGCGCCCAGCCGTCCGACACGGTGCGCTCGCTGCTCCGCAAGGCCGGCGTGCTTAAGGCCCGTCACGAGACGCGCCTCGCCGCGAAGCTCGCGGCCAAGGCCGTGCCGGTGAAGGAGTAAGTGACGGCGTGACGATCCCCGACTGCGCTGCGGTGGGCCGCATCCGCCGCCCGCACGGCGTGCGCGGGGAACTCGCGTTGGAAGCGTTGACCGACGAGCCAGGGGCGATTTTCGCCCCTGGCCGTCGTGTTTTCCAGGGCACCCACGAGGGTGCCCTGTGGCTCGACCCGCGCACGCGCCAGCCGCGCGCGCTCGAGGTGAAGTCGCTGCGGCCCGTGAACGACGGGTGGCTCATCGCCTTCACCGAGATCACCGATCGCACGGAAGCCGAGAAGTGGAACGGCCGCCACCTCATGGTGCCGGTCGAAGAACTGTCGGAGCCCGAGGAGGGCGAGGTCTTCGCGCACGAGCTGGTGGGCATGCAGCTCGTGGATGCTGAGTCCGGCGCGCCGATCGGCGAGGTGATCGAGTTCTATGAGCTGCCGCAGGGGCTGCTGCTGGAGTTCCGCGGGCCGCGAGGCACGGCGAGCCTTCCCTTCGTGGACGAGTTCGTAGACGACGTGGACCGCGAGGCGCGCGTGATTCGCGTGCGTCTGCCCGACGGGCTGCTGGAGGCCTGATGCTCACCATCAACATCATCTCCATCTTCCCGGAGTTTTTCGCGGGACCGCTGGGCCTCAGCATCCCGAAGCGCGCGGCGGAGGCTGGGCTCGTGCAGTACAACTGCGTGGACCTGCGGAGCTTCGCCACGGACAAGCACAAGACGGTGGACGACGCGCCGTTCGGTGGCGGGCCCGGCATGGTGATGAAGCCCGCGCCGTTCTTCGATGCCGTGGAGTCCGTCGGGGCCACGCGGCCGATCGTGCTGCTCTCGCCGCGTGGCAAGGTGTTCAGCCACGCTGATGCCGTCCGCTTCGCGGAGGGCTCCGAGCTGACCCTGCTCTGTGGCCACTACAAAGACGTGGACCAGCGGGTGGCCGATCATCTGGCCACGGAGGAGATCTCGCTGGGGGACTTCGTCCTCAGCGGCGGGGAGCCGGCGGCCCTGGCGGTGGTGGACGCGGTGGTCCGGCTGCTGCCGGGGGCGATGAGCGACATCGAATCCGCGCGCACGGATTCCTTTTTTGACCGCGGACTCTCCGCCCCGTCCTACACCCGGCCGGCCGAGTACCGAGGCTTCAAGGTCCCCGACGTGCTCCTGAGCGGGAACCACGCGGAGATCGATCGCTGGCGACGTGAGGAAGGGGAGCGGCTGACCCGGGAACGGCGGGGCTGAGCCCGACGGGCGTCGGTCGGGCGGACTGGCTGTGGGGCCCCGTTGCGCAACCCCAAACCCGGCAGTAGCTTACAAGGCTCAACTCTGTCACCTCAGCGGGCTGCTTTGGCGCCCGGAGTCGCATATGCACGCTTTCTCCGAAACCCAGAAGGAATACCTGAAGGACGTCCCCGCTTTCCGCGCCGGCGACACGCTCCGCGTGAACGTGCGCGTGAAGGAAGGCGAGAAGGAGCGTCTCCAGGCGTTCGAAGGCGTGTGCATCGCGCGCAAGGGCGCCGGTGTCTCGGCCACCTTCACGGTCCGCAAGATCTCGAACGGCGTGGGCGTGGAGCGCATCTTCCCGCTGCACTCGCCGATGCTCGCCGACATCAAGGTCGTGCGCCGTGGCCGCGTGCGCCGCGCGAAGCTCTTCTACCTCCGCAACGTGACCGGCAAGGCCGCGCGTATCGCCGAGAAGAAGGTGCGCGTGCAGGTGCCGGCGACGGGCGAGGCCGCGCAGGCGTAAGTCGGCATCCGTGGCCGGCGGCTGGGGCGCCCTCGAGCGTTCGCTGCGCGCCGCCGGTGCGGTGCACATCGCGGGTGTAGATGAAGTCGGACGGGGCCCCTTGGCGGGCCCCGTTGTCGTTTGTGCCGTGATCATGCCGGCCGACCGTCGGGCGATTGCCGGCGTGAACGACTCGAAGAAGCTCTCGGCCGCGGAGCGCGAGCGTCTGGCCGTCCGCATCCAGGCCGAGGCGGTCAGTCTGGCCGTCGCCGCGTCCAGCGTGGCCGAGATCGCGCGCTGGAACATCTACCAGGCGAATGCGAGGGCGATGGCTCGGGCGCTGGGGAAGCTGCGCGTGCGGCCTGATGAGATCCTCGTGGATGGGAAGCCCATCAAGACGCTCGGCGTCCCGCATCACGGGGTCGTCGGTGGCGATGCCAAGTGCTACGCGATCGCCTGCGCGAGCATCGTCGCGAAGGTCGTCCGCGACCGGCTGATGGCACGCCTGGCACGCCGCTACCCAGCCTATGCCTGGGAGCGCAATGCGGGGTACGGTACGCCGGCGCACCTCGAGGCCCTGCGGCGGGAGGGGCTCACGCCGCACCATCGGGTCAGCTTCTGCCGCAGCGCCCTCGGCGGGCAGTTGGATCTCGCGGCCCCGGTGTGACGCGAGAAACGTTTGGGGGAGTCATCAGGACGTATGGAGGGACTCAGCGACGCGGAGTTGGTGGAGCGGACGCGGGGCGGCGAGCACCGCGCCTTCGCCGAGTTGGTGCGCCGGTATCGCGACCGGCATGCCCGCTTTGCCACACGCATGCTGGGCGATGCCGACGATGCCGAAGATGTGCTGCAGTCGGTGTTCCTGCGGGCGTACCGGCACATCGACCACTGCGACGATCCGGTGCGGTTCGGCGCCTGGTTGCACCGGATCGTCGTGAACGAATGCCGGACCTTCGCGACGCGGCGCGGGCAGCGGGAGCTGCGGCTGCTGCGGGAGCCGTCGCTGCTGGATGGGTTGGAGGCGGAGTCCGGCGCCGGCGATCCTGCGCTGCGGCTGCGCATCGAGCAGGCCCTGGCGCAGTTGCCGGTGGACCAACGCGAGGCGTTCTTGCTGAAGCACGTCGAAGGACTCGAGTACGACGAGATGGCGACGGTGACGGGCGCGGGCGTGTCCGCACTGAAGATGCGGGTGAAGCGAGCGATCGAGCGGCTGCGGGAGCAGCTGGAGGGGGTGACGCATGCGTGACGGCGAGCGGATGGACACGGAGGAGTTTGCCGCGCGGGTGGCGGCGCCGCTCAAGGCGGCCGTGAAGCTCGAGGCGGGATTCGATGCGCGGGTGATGGCGCAGATCGCGGCGGAGCCGCCGCGTTCGTGGTGGCGCCGTCCGGTGCTGCGGTTGTCGCCGCTGGGCGCGACGGCCCTGGCCGCGGGGTTCGCGGCCGTGATGGTGCTGTCGGGCGTCGCCATCGGGCGCTCGTCGGATGCGAGCGCTGCGGGGCAAGACATCGCCGTTGCGCCGCGGGTGGACACGGTGCACGTCGTGCGCTTCGTGTTCGCGGCGCCGGGGGCGCAGCGCGTCGTGCTCGCCGGAGACTTCAATGGCTGGTCTCGCGAGGCCACGCCGCTCGAGGACGTGACGGGGTCCGGTCAGTGGGTGGTGACGGTGGCGCTGCCGCCGGGATTGCACGAGTATGCGTTCATCGTGGACGGCGAGCGATGGATGGCAGATCCTGGGGCGGTGGCGCGGCGCGATGAGTTCGGCAACGAGAGCTCGCTGCTCCGCGTGGGAGGCGACCTGCGGCGCGGCACGTGAGTTGGGCGCACCTGCGGGTGTGGCGACGCGCCGCCTGCCAAAGGGCAGGCGGCGCGCTTGTCGCATGTGCGGTGCTCGCCGCGACCGCTCCGACCGCTCGTGCCCAGGCGCCGGAGGCCAGCGTGGGGGTCGGCGCGGCGTCCGTGCGCCTCGTCGACGGCAGTGCCTTCACGGCTACAACGCTCGCCCCGATGGTGAGCGTGCGGAGCGGTGGGACGTCGCTCTTTGCGCAGGCCACGTTTTCCCGTGTGTCGGCGGCGGGCTGGTCATCGCAGGGCGGGCTGCAACTCACGCAGGCGTCGGCCCTGATGGCGGAGCGTTGGATGCTCGAGGGTGAGGGGCGCTTCGCCGGGAGCACGTTCCCCGGCGGTGCGTCGACGGCCCAGGGACTCGCGTCCTTGCGCCTGTATCGGATTGGCGCGCGGGGCACGCTGTGGGCGGCGGCGGGTGCCGGGTCGCTGTACGACGGCGCGACGTGGCGCGGTTTGCGCCAAGGAGAGGTCGGCGCGGCAACGGACGTCGGGTGGTGGCGGCTGGCCGTGTCGGCACTGCCGACCGTGGCGGACGACACGATTCGCTATCTCGACGGGCTCGCGACGGTCTCGACCGCGGTGCGCGCCGTCGATCTCGCGTTCTCGTTCGGCTTGCGCGCGGGCCGCGCGCTGCCGGCGATCGGTGGCGATCGCCGTGCGTGGGGCGGAGGCACCGTGAACGTGTGGCTGCACCCTCGCGCGGCGCTGCAGGTCGGGGCAGGGGCCTATCCCGTGGATGTGACGCAGGGGTTTCCGGCGGGCGAGTACCTGACGCTCGCGCTCCAGCTTGGTGAGCGCCGGCGCTCGCGGCCGGTCCTGCAGGCCGCGGCGCGCCGCGCGGCCGCCGTGTCGCGCCGCGCGGGCATCGTGCGCGCGAGCTTGGGCACGGAGGGTGATTCCGCACTGCTCGTGCGCGTGTACGCGCCGACGGCGTCACGCGTGGAGTTGCAGAGCGACGCCACGCAGTGGGATGCGGTCCCGATGCGCAGCGTCGGCTGGGGGTGGTTCGAGCTCCGCCTCGCGCGGGCTGGGCGCGCGAGTCTGGAACTCGCTGTCCGCGTGGACGGGGGGCCTTGGCGCCCGCCGCCGGGGACGGAGCCGATCACTGACGAGTTCGGTGGGGTGAGCGGCCGGTGGCTGCTCCCCTGATGTGACGCGGCGCCTGGTACGTGCGGTCTCTTGGCTGAACCTCAGGATGGAGTACTTGCGATGAATACGACTGGAATGCGACTCGGACGCCTCACGCTGCTCGTGGCGCTGATGACCAGCGGCCTTGGGGCACAGGCGGCGGATCCTTCGGCGCGCTTGCGCGAGGTGCTGCCGCCGGCCGTGGCCGATCAAGTCTTGGCGACGATTGCGTCGGCGCGTGCGCGGCAGCTGCCGCCGGCGGCGATCGCCGCGCTGGAGAACCGGGCGCTCAAGTTCGCGTCGCGCGGCGTGGCGCCGGAGCAGGTGGCGCGGGCGGTGCGCGAGCATGCCACTCGCATGGATGGCGCGCGCGTGGAGATTGAGACGGGGCGCGGCGCATCCGCTCGTGGCGATGAGATTGACGCGGGCGCGGAAGCGATGCGGCAGGGGGTGGACGGCGCTGCGGTGCGCGCGCTGGCGAAGACGGCGCCGTCTGGCCGGTCGTTGGCGGTGCCGCTGTTCGTGGTGGGCTCGTTGGTGGAGCGCGGATTGCCTGCCGACCAGGCCCTCGCGCAGGTGCAGGAGCGGATGCAGGCGCGCGCCAGCGACGCTGACCTCGAGCGCATGGCGCGCGAGCGTGGCCGCGGCGCCGAACGCGTGGGCCCGCCGGGCCTGCAGCCGGGCGAGCGCCCCGGTTCCGCCGGGCGTCCGGGAGCGCCCGGGCGGGGGCCGCAGCCGGTGCTGCCGACCGGGCAGGTGACGCCGATCCGCCGGCCGTAAACTGGCGGCGAAGCAACGACGAGGCGCGGGGCTCCGAGCCCCGCGCCTCGTCGCGTTTGGATAGTTTTGGGCGTGCACGAAACACTCGCCGTCAGCACCACCGATCCGATCTCGCAGCTACTCGTCGCTGGGCTGCTCGTCGCTCTCTTCGCCGTTCTCGCGTTGGAGGCGGCCCACCGCGTCCTCGTGGTGCTCGGCGCCGTCGCATTGCTCTGGGCCATCACCTACCTGACGCCCTTCCACCTGCTGCCCGTCGAGGCGGCGGTGGCGCATCTCGACCTGAATGTGCTGCTGCTGCTCGCGGCGATGATGGCGCTCGTCGGAGTGCTCAAGGAAACAGGCGTCTTCGGATGGGCGGTGGAGCGACTGCTGGAGCGCTTCGGGCACAATCCTGCGCGCGCGATGGCGGTGCTCTGGTGGTTCACCGCGATTGCGTCGGCGTTTCTCGACAACGTGACGACGGTGATTTTCGTGACCCCCGTGGCCCTGGCGGCCGCGCGACGGGTGCAGGCGCCGCCGGCGCTCGTGCTGCTGCCGCTGATCATGGCGGCGAACATCGGCGGCACGGCGACGCTCATCGGCGACCCGCCGAACATCATGATCGGGTCGGGGGCGGGGCTCACGTTCATGGACTTCATCGAAGAACTGAGCCTGCCGGTGCTGTTCATGATGGCGCTGCTGCATCTCTGGGCGGTGGCGCGGCTGCGCCGCGCGATGGGCGCGACGGCGGATCGGCCTGCGAAGGCCGATGCCCCCGGCGCGGGGCCGCAGATTGTGGATCCGGGGCTGCTGCGCTGGATGGGCGGCATCTGCGCGTTCGTGCTGCTCGGATTCGTCACTCATGGGGCGACGGGCATGCCGACGGCGGTCCCGGCGCTCATCGGGGCGGCGGTCGCGCTGATCGTGCAGGATCTACGGTATCTCAAGACGCACCAGCCCACGCATGAGGAGCGTCAGCACGGGATCCTGCACGTGCTGGAGAAGGAAGTGGAGTGGCCCACGCTCACGTTCTTCGCGCTGTTGTTCATCGTGGTCGGCGCGGCCGTGGAGACGGGGCTCACCGGCACGCTGGCCGGATGGCTCGAGCGCGGCATCCTTGCGGGGCGCTCCACGCTCGGCCTGAGTGATGCGGGCACGCTGCTGTTCGCCGCGCTGCTCGTGGCCTGGGTGGCCGCGCTGCTCTCCGCCGTGATGGACAACATCCCGTTCGTGGCCGTGAGCATTCCGATCATCGCGGCGCTGATTCCGCAGTTGCCCGGCGAGTCGGGCGTGCTCTGGTGGGCGCTGTCGCTGGGTGCTTGCCTTGGCGGCAACGCGACGCCGATCGGCGCGTCGGCCAACGTCACGACGCTCGGGCTCGCGGAGCGCGAGGGCGTGCGGATCGGGTTCCGTGAGTACATGGGCACCGGCGTGCCCGTGATGATCGGTACCCTCGTGATCTCCTCTGCCTACCTCGGCGGGTACGTGCTGCTGGGGTCGCATCGCGTGCCGCTCCTGATGGGGAGCTTGGCCGCGATCGGGCTGCTGCTCGTGTGGCAGCGGGAGCGGCACTAGGGCACGGACCCCGGGGCGGACGCTGGGGTAGGAACCGGATGCGGTGCGGCCGGAGCGGCCAGGGACGGAAGCTCTCGACTTCGGAGGATTCGGCGATGCGAGCGATGCGGCGAGTGGCGGTATGGGTGGCGATGGGCGCACTCGGGGCGAGCAGTCTGGCTGCGCAGTCCACGGTGCGCGTCACGGCGACGGGCGCGGCGATCGCCGGGCGCGTGACGGGTGAGGCGGGTGCACCCGTCGCGGACGTGCTGGTGCGTGCGCGGCAAGGGACACGCGTGGTCGAGTCGCGCAGCGACGAGAGCGGCGCGTTCCGCGTGGGCGGCTTGGGGGACGGCACCTGGACGGTCTCGCTGCGGCGCATCGGATTCCTCGCGGATTCGGTGGACGTGCAGATCGCCGACGCTGACGTCGCGCTGGACCGCCAGCTCACGCCGGCCGTGGCGCAGCTCGATGGCCGGCAGATCACCGCCAACTGGGTCGGCGTGCGTGGCGTCGTGGGCGACCGCCGGTACCAGCCGCTCGCGGGCGCGACGGTGGAGTTCGTGGGTCGCGAGACGCCGACGCCGGTGACGGCGGACGGCGTGTTCGCGCTGCCGGAGGCGGCGGGCACCCCGGTGTTGCTCCGGGTGCGCGCGCCGGGCCATGCGCCGCGGCTCGTCTCGGCGCGGGTGCCGCAGGACGGTTCGATTGAACTCTCGGTGCTGATGGACTCGCTGGGGCAGCGTGTGGTGAGCGAGCTCGTGCAGGATGAGCTTGATCTTCGCATGAGCTGGGCGAGCCCGATGGCTGCGTTCCTCACGCGCGAGGACGTGGCGCGCATGGAGGCGCGCGACCTGACCATTGCCGTGCAACAGTCGCCGGAGCTGCAGGCGCGCGGGGTGCGCGTCAACGGGCCCGTGTGCCTGTTCGTGGATGGCGTCGCGCGTCCGGGCTTCCCGCTGGCGAGCGTGATGCCGGAGTCGGTGGAGTTCATCGAGATCTACCCGCGCGGTGCGGACCGCTCGCGGCTGCTGGATCGGCGATGGCCGCCACGCGCGGAGTGCGGTGCCTCCGCCGGCGGCGTGGCCTCGAGCGGCATGTACGTGGTGGTGTGGACGCGCGCCGACTAACGCGCGCGCACCGTCAGTCCGCGTCGGGGAGGCGGTGTTCCGTGAGGAACACCGCCTCCCCGATCCAGTATCCGGCCAACGCTGTGGCGCTGCGGCGCTGCTCGCCGTAGAGCGGATTCACGACGATGAACTCCTCGCGCGACGCATCGTAGCCGACGAGGGCGATGGTGTGGCGGATCGTGCGGCCGGCCACGGGTTCGTCCACGTGCAGCAGCGCGAGCTGGCGCCGCGCGCGCAGGCTGTCGGCCGTGAGGCGCCGCGCAAAGCGCACGTCGGCCCCGAGACTGCGCAGTGCGCGGAGTTCGCCGAGCGTCGAGGTGCCGAGCAGCGTCGTGCCGCCACGCTCGGCCATGCGGCGCTCGGTCATCGCGGGATCGAGCCCGGAACGCCGAGCGAGCGTCGCCATGGACGCTGCGGCGCAGCTCGAGGGTGACGACTGCAGCACGTTGCCGCCTTCCACGCGCTCGATCAATCGCGGAGCGACCGGCACGTGCCGCGAGAGCAGCAGGCCCGCTGCCGCGAGCAAGCCGATGCCGCCGCTGAGCATGCCGCGCAGGCGCTGGGGATCGCGCCAGCCTGGGGCCTCGAGTCCGAAGAGCAATCCGGCAGAAGCCGCAGCCACCACGCCCAATCCCGGCCAGAGGTAATGCTGGAGCCCCAGCATCAGCACGAGCGGCGCGCGGTCGGCGATCGCGGGGACGAACAGGGCCGCGGCGAGCGCCCCGAGCACGGCGAGCATCAGGTACGCGGCACGCTGGCGTCCCACGAGTGCGTTCGCCGCCGTGATGCCGCGACGGTGCAGGCCGCGTCCGAGGATGAATCCTGCGACGATGGCGATGATGGTGCTGGCGATGAGCTGGGGGGAGAGCATGGCCGAATATACGACTAGATTTCGGACGGGCCGCAGTGGGCCTGGACGACCCGGTAGCTCAGTCGGTAGAGCAACGGACTTTTAATCCGCAGGTCGTGGGTTCGATCCCCACCCGGGTCATGGTTGGGCGCGCGGGTCAGTACTCGCGGAACATGCGTTGGATGTCCACGGGGTCTCGCGTGCGCGTCAGCGCGAGCATGAGCAGGATGCGCGCCTTCTGCGGCGTGAGATGCTGGACGCTGAGCATAGGCGGCGCGGCGCGTTCGGCCGCCATCGTGGAATCCTCCGCGGTCACGGGCGGCCGCAGGGAATCCGTGGCGGGCCGCGGAGTGAGCCGCGCGGCCGCCACGTTATCGCCGCTCGGAAATGCGCTGACCACGATCACGCCGCGCGTTCGGAGGTTGCGGTACGTCGCCGCCTCGGCGCGGGTAAATCCCGTGGACGTCACGACGATGCCTGCGGGCAGCGTGTCGTAGCGCGGGCCCGAGCCACCAGGATACGCGACCGTGAGATCCACCGTGGGCAGCGCATCAATCTGACTGACGTCGAACTCGCTCTGCGGGCCGCGGCGCCGGACCGGCGCGAAGAAGAACTCCGGACCGCCACCACCCACGACGCCAAGCGTGCCCATCTCGCCGCCCTCGAAGCCGCCCACGCGCTGATAGTGCTTCCGCACTTCGCGCGCCGAGAGAATGCGGTCATCCATCACGACGAGCACGCCTTTGCCCAGCGCCTGTGGCGACGCGACGGTCCGCACGGCCGAGAGCAGGTTCACGGGTCCGTCTGGGCTGATGCCGGTGGCGGGACGCTGGGCGCCCACCACCGCCACCGGCTTGTCGGAGCGGACGGTGAGGTACAGGAAGAACGCCGTCTCCTCGAGGCGATCCGTCCCATGCGTGACCACGACGCCGGCGACGTCGCGGCGCGTGGCGAGGATCTCATTGATGCGTCGGGAGAGCTGCAGCCACTGCTGCGGCGTAATCAACGTGCTCGCCACGTTGGAGAACTGCTCGGTCTCGACGCGGGCGAAGCGCGCCAGTTCCGGCACCGATGCGATGATCTCCTCGGCGGTGAGCGTTCCCGCGCGATAGTCACCGAGCGTGCCCGGCTGCTGCTGCACACCCGCGATGGTGCCGCCGGTGGCGATGACAACCACCGTCGGGAGGGCGGCGCTGTCGCGCGGCGCCTGCGCCGTGACGGGGGCACAGGCAGCGGACGCAAGGACGAAGGCGAGGAGCGACAGGCGCATGGGGGGGCGGGACGGGGCTGGCGGAAGGGGACGAGGAATAATAGATGAGGTAGGGGAATCCCCTGGTAAAAATCCGCCGATGCTTTATGGTCGCGAATCCCCCAAAGGATGAGACTTGAGCCCATGAGCGACGACCTGATTCGCGTAATCTTGGCTGACGACCACGGGGTGGTCCGCGCGGGCCTAAAGGCGGTGATCGGCGCCGCCAAGGATATGCACGTCGTCGGTGAGGCGTCCAGCGGCCCGGAGGCCGTGGCCTTGGCAGAGCGCCTGAAGCCGCACGTCGTGATCATGGATCTCTCCATCGGCGAAGTGGACGGCGGCCAGGCCACGAAGATGCTGATCGAGAAGGGCATCCCCTCGAAGGTGCTCATCCTCACGATGCATCCGGAAGAGGACTACCTCGTCCCGATGCTCGAAGCGGGGGCGAGCGGCTTCCTGCCGAAGACGGCGCCGGACCGCGAGCTGCTGGACGCGGTGCGCACGGTGGCGCGGGGCGAGGTGTACGTGCGCGCGGAGGCCGCGCGGATCCTGGCGAAGGGCTATCAGCGCAAGGACCCGATGCACGAGGACCGCACGCGGTACGAGAAGCTCACGGAACGCGAGCGCGACGTGCTGCGGCTGACCGCGCAGGGGTACTCGGCGCCGGAGATCGGCGAGCGGCTGTTCATCTCGCCCAAGACGGTGGACACCTACAAGCAGCGGATCCAGGACAAGTTGGGGCTGAGCCACCGTCACGAGTACGTGCAGTTCGCGCTGCGCCTCGGGCTGCTGCACGCGTAGTCCCCCCACCGCGGATGGCGCGGGTGCCGATTCCATCGGGCCCGCGCCGTTCGCATATTCCGGCCGATGGTCTCCACGCAATCCAAGCTGCGGCTGATTGTCGGCGCTGGCGTGCTCGCGCTGCTGCTCGTGGGCAGCGTGACTCTCGCCGCGACGCGGCGCGCGTTCGCCGGCGGTATGGACGATCCGGCCCTGCGTCTGGCGCAGGCGCTGGTGATCATCCTGATGATCCTCGCGGTGGTGCTCGCGTGGCTGGCGTACGCGAGCCTGCACGACGACATCCAGCGCCGCAGTGCGGTCGAAGCGGCGCTCCGCGCGAGCGAAGCGAAGTTTTCCGGCATCCTCGAGATTGCCGCCGACGCGATCATCTCCGTGGACGAGCGGCAACGAATCCTGCACTACAACTCCGGAGCCGAGCGCATCTTCGGCTGGTCGGCGCAGGAGGCGACGGGGCGTGAGCTGAGTTTCCTGCTGCCGGAGCGTTTCCGCGGCAATCACGGGAAGTTCATGCAGGGCTTCGGCTCCGCCGTGGACCGTGCGCGGCAGATGGGCGAGCGCCGCGCGATCGCCGGGCTCCGTCGGGACGGGCGCGAGTTTCCCGCCGAGGCGTCCATCTCGAAGCTGGTGCTCGCGTCGGGCGAACGCATCTACACCGTGCTGCTGCGCGATGTGACGGATCGACATCAGCGCGACGCCGCACAGCAGCGACTCGCGCAGGCAGTGGCGACGCTGGGGGAGACGCTCGAGGTCGGCGCGACGGAGCGCACGATCGTGCAACTGCCGGTGGGCTGGTTGGCGGACGGCGCGGTGCTCGACCTCAAGACGAGTGCGGGGCCGCTGCGGCGCGTGGTCGCGACGCCCGCGAACGCAACGCTCGCCGCGGTGTTGGCGCAGATGGCGGAGCAACGCATCGACATGGACTCTCCCTCGCGCGTGGTCGATGTATTCCGGCGGGGCGAGGCCGAACACGTGCCGGTGGTGGACGACGAGTGGCTTGAGGCGCACACGGATTCGCCGGAAGAGCTGGCCCGGGCGCGGGCCATGCAGGTACGAACCGTGCTGCTGCTACCGCTCGTGGCGCGCGATCACGTGCTCGGCGTGCTGTCGATCTTCCGGGTCGGCGAGGGCGGCGCGTTCGAGGAGGCCGACATCGCCATCGCAAAGGAACTCGCCCTGCGCGCGGCCTACGCGCTCGACAATGCGCAGCTCTACGAGACCGCGCGCCAGGCGACCATCGCGCGCGACCATGCGCTGGGCGTGGTGTCCCACGACCTCCGCAATCCGATCAGCGCGATCGGCATGTGCGCCCGCGCGCTGCTTGCCGTGACGCCGGAAGACGACGTGGAGCGTCGCAACCTCGTGACGACGATCGCCGACTCGACGGAGCTCACGCAGCGCATGATCCGCGACCTGCTGGACGTGGCGAGCATCGAGCTCGGGCGCCTGCGTATCGAGCGGCGTGCGCTGGGGGTCCCACAGGTGCTGGCGCAGGCCACCGAGCTCTTCCGTCGCGATGCCGACGAACGGGGAGTCCTGCTGGAGGTCGATGCCTTGCCAACGTTGCCGGACATCCTCGGCGACGAACAGCGCATCGTCCAGGTGCTGGCGAATCTCATGGGGAACGCCCTGCGCTTTACGGAGCGCGGCGGCAGCGTGCGGCTCAGCGCACGGCGTGTGCCGGGCTTCGTCGAGGTCGCCGTGCATGATACCGGCGCCGGCATCCCGCCCAGCGAGTTGCCGAAGATCTTCGAGCGCTACTGGTCGATTCGCCAGAACGCGCCGAAGGGCGGGACGGGGCTCGGCCTCGCGATCGCGCGCGGTATCGTCGAGGCGCACGGCGGCACGTTGTGGGCCGAGAGCATCGTCGGGAAGGGCAGCAGCTTCCGCTTCACCGTGCCGGTCGCGTAAGCACTTCGCGGTACGAGGCGTCGAGACGGTCCAGTTCCATCGCCCACGTGCGTCGCTCCGACCACGCTCGCGCGCCGTCGCGCAGCGTCTGCTGCAGGTCGCGGTCGGCCACAAGGCGTTCCATGGCTGTGGCGCAGGCCGCGGCATCCATCGCGGGAAACGCGAGGCCGTTCTCGCCGTCGCGGAGGTTGTCGGCCACGCCGCCTGCCGGTGTCGCGATGACGGGGAGACCCGAGGCCATCGCTTCGAGCACCACGAGGCCGAGTGTCTCGGTCGTGCTGGCGAACAGGAAGGCGTCGGCGCTGGCGTACAGCGTGGGCAGCTCGCGCGTGCGGTCGAGGTTGCCCAGGAAGGTGACGTTCGCCGGTGCCTTCGCGCGCAGACTCTCGAGACTGGGCCCTGCGCCCGCCACCACGAACTTCACGCGCTCCGCGCCGAGGCGTGACTCAACCTGCCGAAACGCCTCGAGCAACACGTCCACGCCCTTCTCCGGGGCGAGGCGCCCCACGTGGAGGAACGTGAAGGCGTTGCCGAGCGAGTGCCGATGCCGGAGCGCGAGCGATCGCTTGTTGGGGTGGAAGAGCGTGTCGTCGACGCCGCGGCCCCAGACCTCGACGTCGCTGAGCCCGAGCGCAAGCAGGTCTTGTCGTGACGGTTCCGACGGCGTGAAGATGCGAGCGGCGTTGGCATGGAAACGACGGATCCAGCGCTGCACCGGGCCCCGCAGGAACGGCACGCCGTACGATGCCGTGTACTTCGCGAAGTCCGTGTGATAGGACGTCGTGACGACCAGCCCGCGGTCACGCGCCGCGCGCTGTCCCATGCGGCCGATCACGAACTCCGTGGCGCTGTGGACGATGTCCGGGCGAAAACGCTCGACGACCGCGCGCAGCGTGGCGCGAGCGGGCGCGGCCAGACGGATGTCGCGATATCCCGGCAACGGCATCGAGGGGATGGCCGTGACGGCGGCATGGCTGACACCGGGGCCGAAGATGTCCGCGTCGCCCTCGGGGTAGCGTGGCGCGATGACCTCCACATCCCAGCCACGGTCGCGCAGCCCCTGCACCGAGAGGGCCGTGACGACGCTGACGCCGTTGACCTGCGGAGGATAGGTGTCGGTGCAGAAGAGGATGCGCATGAGCGCGGAAGCTCCGGCGGCCGCGTCACCGTCGTGTGACGGCGGCGTCACGACTCGCGGCGTCGTGTGCCGTCCGTGGGCGTGCCGTGACGAATCCGCGACCCGCCCGCGCTGGCATCGTGCTGTGCGGGGCGCATCATGCTCGCGTCTCCCACCCGAGGTCCCCATGACCGAGCGTCCTCCCGTGCAGCGCGTGGTGCTGGTCGTGCTCGATGGCCTGCGTCCCGATGCGATCCCGCGCTTCGGGCTGCCGCATCTTGCGGCGCTGGCGCGCGTGAGCGCGTTCACGCTCCTCGGGCGCACGGTGCAGCCGAGCGTGACGGCCTGTGCGATGGCCTCGCTGCTCACCGGGGCGACGCCGGAGCGGCATGGGTTGCAGAGCGAGCGCTTCCACCTGCCGCGCGCCAAGGGCGCGCTGCATCCGTTGCCACGCCATCTCGCGGCCGCAGGCCTGCCGACGTCTGCGTTCCTCGCGGCCATGCCGCTGCTTTTCGGCAGCATCGCACGGCGCATCGCCGGGCATCTTGGGGTCGAGCGCTCGCGCTTCACTGGGCGCGGCGCACTCGACATCTTGGCGGCGGCGCGACCTGCGTTGCGCGACCAACGCCGCGGACTCGTGCTCCTGCACTGGCCCGATGCCGACCGCGCCGGTCATGCGCACGGGTGGATGTCCGAGCAGTACGGGGCCGCCGCCTGGGAGATGGATGCCGCGCTCGGGGCGCTGGTGAAGGCCGTTGAGCTCGACGACCCGGGCACGTTGTTGGTCGCGCTTGCGGACCACGGCGGCGGTGGCGCGGTGCGGACGCACCACAACAGCACGCATCCGTTGGATACGACGATCCCGATCTTCCTGGCGGGTGGCGCCGTGCAGGCCGGCGAGCTCGGGGCGGGGGCCACGCTGTTGGACGTGCCGGCCACGATCTGCTGGGCGTTGGGGCTGCCGCTGCCGGAGAGCTATGTCGGGCGGCCGCTGCTCAGCGCGTTCGGCGCACGCAGCGCCGTCGCCGCAGCGTAGGGCGGCCGTTACCGACCCGTTGCTCGCCCGACAGGCAATCGCGACACGCCTCCCCGAGACTTGGGGGCATATGATGCGAGCGCCGTTGATCACCCGACTTGATGCCCGCGACCGTGCGCTGTTCCTGCGCTGGGTCATCAGCGATCGCACGCCGCTCCGCGCGACGCGGGCCTGGCGCCTGCTGACGCACGTCGGCGGCGCGCGCGTGACGATCCTCGCGGTGCTGCTGCCGATGCTGTTCGCGGCTGCGTCGCTGCAGCTGGTCGCCATCAAGGCGGCGTGGGCGCTGACGCTCTCGCACCTCGTGGTGCAGCTGATCAAGCGCCGCGTCCTGCGCGAACGGCCGACGGTGCGCGTGGTGGAGCAGTCGCACGTCGAGGTTCCGGACCGCTTCTCGTTCCCCAGCGGTCACAGCTGCGCGGTGATGAGCGTCGCCGCCGTGTACGCGGTGGCCTATCCGGTCTTCGCCTGGCCGCTGCTGCTGCTGTCCGGACTTGTGGGGTGGTCGCGCGTCCGGCTCGGGGTGCACTATCCTGGCGACGTGCTGGCAGGCCAGGCAATCGCGCTCGGCACGGCCGCGTTGGTGTTGTGGACGTGGTGACGCCGGCGGCCGCGGCGCTCGACGCCCGCGGCCTGCGTCTGGCGCTGTTCACCGACACGTATGCACCGCAGGTCAACGGCGTCGCGCGGACGCTTGAGCGTCTGGTGGCGGCCGTGGAGGCGCGTGGCGGTGCGGTGCGCGTCGAGACCGTGGACGATCCTGCGGCGCTGATGGACCGCCGCGTGCATCGGTGGTCGAGCACGCCGTTCTGGGCGTATCCGCAATTGCGCATCGCCGCGCCCGCCAAGTCCCGTGCGATTGCCGCGATGCGTCGCTGGCGTCCCACGCTGATCCACGCCGCGACGCCGTTCGGCGTCGGGCTGGCGGGTCGCGCGGCCGCGCGTGCGCTCGACGTGCCGCTGGTGACGTCGTATCACACGGCGTTCGACGCGTATCTGCGGCATTACCGCCTCTCGGCGCTCGATGCGATTGCCTGGCCCTACCTGCGCTGGTTCCACAACAGCGGATGCCGCACCTTCGCACCCACGCAGCATGTGGCGCAGCAGCTGGAGGCGCAGGGCTTCGACGGTGTCCGGGTATGGGGCAGAGGCGTCGATGCCGAGCGCTTTCATCCGCGCTTTCGGAGCGCGGCGATGCGCGAGCGCATGGGGGCTGGCCCGCACGACGTGGTGGTGGGCTACGTGGGACGACTCGCGCCGGAGAAGGGCATCGCCGATGCGCTCGCGGCCATCGCGCCGGTCGTCGAGGCTTCCGGGGGCCGGCTGCGCGTCGCCATCGCGGGCGATGGGCCCGATGACGCGCGCTGCCGTGCGGTCGCCGCGCGCGACAGCTGGTTCGCGGGTGCGTTGCGTGGCGAGGAGCTCGCGGCCTTCTATGCGTCGTTGGATGTCTTCGTGTTTCCCTCCACGACTGAGACCTTCGGCAACGTGGTGCTCGAGGCGATGGCCTCGGGCGTGCCGGTCGTCGCGCCGGACATCGGCGCGACGACTGAGATGGCGCACGCAGGGACGGCGCGACTCTTCGATGCGCGCCGCCCCGCAAGCATCGCGACGGCGGTGAGCGAGCTGGCACAGGACCCGCGGCGCCGCGCAGCGCTTGCCGCTGCCGGTCTCCGTGAGGCCGGCGCGCGCAGTTGGGACACGATCTGGCGTGGATTGATCGACGAGTATTTGCGCGTCATGCACCGCGCGGCGCGGCGAGCGGCCTAAATCGGCGCGTGTGACACACGTCACATCCGGTCGGCGTGTCGCCAGCGCCACCGAAATCGTCCTCTGGGGTAGCTAGCGGGGCCACCCACCGCCACATTGCGGGGATTCGGCCGTCCGCAGCCCTTTGGTTCGCTCGAAGGGTCTCACCTCCGATGAGTCTGCGCATGACGACACTCCGCCCATGGCTGGTTCTGGGCCTCATCGCCATGGCCGCCTGCGGCCGCAGTGGTCTGCTGCCTCGCACGGCACCCGCACCGGTGGTCAGTGCCACCGTGGCCCCGGTTGAGGTGGCGCCGCTGCTACCGCAGGCCGTTGCGCCGACGCCGGTTGCCGGCGACGCATTGCCCGAGAACACGCCTGCGGAGCCCGTGGAAGACGCGGCGCCGCCCGAGGCGCCCAGCGCACCGCCGCCGGCCTGGGACATCGAGGTCGCGCCCTACGAGTCGCACGAGCGGGTGGAGTATTTCGTACAGCGTTTCAGCGGCCCGCTGAAGGCCTCGTTCGAGCTCGCGCTCGAGCGGCAGAGCCGCTACGCCCCGATGATGCGCGAGCGTCTGCGCGCCGGTGGACTCCCTGAGGACATGATCTACCTCTCGTTGATCGAGAGTTGGTACGATCCGCATGCGTACTCGATTGCGGCGGCCGTGGGCATGTGGCAGTTCATGACCACGACCGCGCGCGGGGTGGGTCTGCGCGTGGACTGGTGGGTGGACGAGCGCCGCGATCCGGTGCGCTCGACCGAGGCCGCGGTGAAGTACCTGAACGAGCTGCGTGAGACCTTCGGGTCGATCTATCTCGCGTCGGCCGCGTACAACGGCGGCCCTGGGCGCGTGCAGCGCGGGCTCGACAATCACGCGGCGGCGCTCGACGGCGCGGCGGGCGATGACCTGTTCTTCGCGCTGCGCGACAACACGACGGCGCTGCGCGCCGAGACGCGTGACTACGTGCCGAAGCTCATCGCGGCGGCGTTGGTGGGGAAGGATCCGGCCCGCTACGGCATCGATGTCCGCCGCGTGGATCCGTGGGTGTTCGATTCCGTGCGGGTGGACGCGAACGTGCCATTCGCCGCGGTCGCGAAGGCCGCGCAGGTGCCCCTCGATACGATTCGCAACTGGAATCCGCAGTACCTGCGGGGCATGACGCCCCCGACCGGCACTGCCGTGTGGCTTCGGGTGCCCGTGGGCAGCGCCGAAGGATTCGACTCCGCGTTCGCGGCGCTCCCCGACGAAGAGCGGACGGCCACGAAGCGCTACGTGACGCGCGAGGGTGACTTCATCACGCGTATCGCGCGGGCGAACGGACTCACGGCGCAGCAGCTCAACTGGTACAACCCGCAGGCGACGCGGCTCAAGAACGGCAACCTGCACGCGGGGCAGCGCATCTTGGTGCCGCGGCGCGACGTCGCGGCTGCGGCGCGCGACGTGCCCAACCCGACGGTGGAGCGCTACGGGGCCTCGGCGACGTACACGGTGCGTCGCGGCGACACGCTCGGCGCCATCGCGCGGCGGCACGGCACGACGGTGGCGCAGATCAAGCGCTGGAACCGGATGCGCAATGATGTGATTCGGCCGGGGCAGAGGCTGAGAGTACGGTAGGAGACAGAAGACTGAAGACGGAAGGGTGCGCGGAGCTTAGCTCGGCGCACCCTTTGAGCATCCGACCACCGTCATCCGTCCGCTTTGCGTTTCTCCACCAGCCGAACGCCGCGGATGACCATGCCCTGGTCGACGGCCTTCGCCATGTCATAGACGGTGAGCAGCGCGACGCTCACCGCAGTCAGCGCCTCCATCTCGACACCGGTCTGGCCCACGGTGCGGACCTCGGCCTCACAGCGCACGCCCGGCAACGTGGCGTCGAGGTCGAACCGGAGCTGTACGTCGGTGAGCGCGAGCGGATGGCAGAGCGGAATGAGATCGGCCGTTCTCTTGGCGGCCATCACGCCGGCGATGCGCGCGGTGCCGAGCACGTCACCCTTGGGCAGCTGCGCATCGCGGACCTTGGCGAAGGCCTCGGCGCTCATCACGATCTCGCCGGCCGCACGGGCGTAGCGCGCCACGCTGGGCTTCGCGCTGACGTCCACCATGGACGCTTCGCCGGCGGCATTCACGTGCGAGAGGGACTTCTCGGACATCAGTGGACCTCGGCGATGGACGCGAGCAACTGCGCCGTGACGACCTGCGGGTTGGCGTTGCCGGCGGCCGCGAGCTTCGCCTCTTCGATCAAGGGCATGAGCTTCGTGGCGCGGCGGGCGGCGGGCTCGTCCCCGCGGGCGATGGCCGCCTGCATGCGCTCGTGGGCGACCACGCTGAGCGCGTCGAGCACGTCGCTGAAGGCGCCGCGGGCCTTGGACGAGCCGGCGGTGAACGCGGCACGGAAACGTTGCTCCGCGCCCCCGTCAGCGGCGGCGAGTAACGCGCGCGCGCGCGTGATCGCGGTCTGGCGGTCCTCGCCGCCCAGCAGTGCGCCGGGCGCGCCGCCGGCCAGCTGCAGCAGCTCCGCGGGCTGGAGATTCGGGACCTTCGGCGCGACGAGCGGATCGGCGAGAAAGGCGCGCATCGCCTCGGCGGCGAGCGGCGCCACGCGCACCTGCACGACGCGCGAGCGGATGGTCTGCAAGAGCGCGTGCGGCTCGCTCGAGGTCAGGATGATCGTCGTGTCCGCCGGCGGTTCCTCCAGCAACTTGAGGAACATGTTAGCCGCCTCGGGATTCGCCTGCTGCGGCACCATGCGCTCGGCGTCGCCGACGATGATGACCTTGCGCGACGCCAAGGCCGGTGAGCGCGAGGCCACGTGCCGCAGGTACTTGGTATCGCCCTTGTAGATGCCGCAGGATCCGTCCGGGCGCGCGTAGAGGCCGTTCGCCTCCGCACGCTCCGCGACGCGCGCGTCCTGCAGCGGCTTCAGGTCGTCGTATTCCCAATCGGCCGAGCCCGAGACGTTCTCGTGCGGGAAGATCCAATGCAGGTCAGGATGCTGGAGCTCGAGGGCGTAGCGGCAGTGCTGGCACTCGCCGCAGGGCCTCGGCGCGCGTTCGCAGAGCAGGCGCTGGGCGATCCAGAGCGCGAGGCGCTGCTTGCCGATGCCGGCGGCACCATGCAGCAGCAGCGAGGCGGGCAACTGACCGCGGTCCATCTGCGCGGCGAACTGCGCCCGCAGGGCGTCGTGGCCGTAGAGCGCGACGATCGGCACGCGCTAGCGTCCCGGCGACGCCGAGCGGCCGCTGAGTTCGTCCACGTGGATGCGGAAGAGCAACGCCCGCTCCGGCACCGGATCGTCGGGTGTCAGCGCCTCGGGGACGACCGTGCGGACCAAGGCCACACCTTTCTCGTACACGGCCTGCTCCTGCGCGCTGCCTTCCTTCCGCAGGAGGTAGAGCCCGCCCTTCACGACGACCGATTCCCAGTCGAAGGTGCCGCGTACGTCATCCACCTCCAAGGCGACCCAGCGGTTGTGCGAGACCATTTCGATTTTGGTGCCGACGGCCGTGCGGCCGTAGATCCATCCCTCTTCGTACACGTAATGGATGGGCACGAGTTCGATACGGTCCTTGTGCGTCGCGGCGAGCCGGCCGACCTGATGCCGGCGCAGCACCGCCTCGCACTCGGCCGGCGTGAGTTCATGGAACACGGGGCGTGGCGTGGCCATCGCTGCCTCCTAGCGGCTGAGGGCTGCGTAGGCGGCGAGCACGCGCTCCAGCGCCTGCTCTGGCGTGTCGCCGTCGGCGGAGAGGTGTCCCATCTTGCGGCCGGGACGCGCCTCCTTCTTCCCATACAGATGCACCCGCACGCCGGGAATCGCCAGCGCGCGGCTCCATTCCGGGACGCCGGTCTCCCAGAGGTCACCGAGCAGATTGTGGATCGCCGCGGGCCGGACGATCTCCGTGCTGCCGAGTGGCAGGTGGCAGATCGCGCGGACGAGCTGCTCGAACTGGCTCGTCGGATGCGCGCGCTCCGAGTGGTGATACGTGTTGTGCGGCCGCGGTGCGAGCTCGTTCACGAGCAGTTGGCCGTCGCCGAGGATGAACATCTCCACGGCCAGCAATCCGACGATGCCGAGCTCGTCGGCGATGCGCCGGGCGAGAGTTTCCGCGCGCTCCGTCATGTCCGCGCTGACGCCCGCGGGCGTCACGGCCCAGGTGAGCACGCCCTGGGTGTGCAGATTCCGCGAGGGCGGGTACGCGACGCTCGTGCCGTCGGCGCGACGCGCGACGAGCACGGAAATCTCGGTGTGGATGTCGAGGAAGGCTTCCACCACGCAAACCGGCGCCTTCAGCTGCTCGAACGCCGCTCGCCCTTCGCTCGCCGTCTTCACTCGCACCTGGCCGCGGCCATCGTAGCCGCCCATCGCGGCCTTCACGATGCTGGGCCCGAGCGCGGCGACGGCGGCCTCGGCCTGCGCGGCATCAGTGACCACGCGGAACGCGCCGAGCGGGAAGTGATGGCGCTCGAGCCACTGCTTCTGGCGCGCGCGTTCCTGCACGGTGAACACCGGATCCACGCCCGGATGCAGAGGCGCAGTGCGCGCGACGGCCTCGAGGGACGGCCGCGGGATCTGCTCGATCTCCAGTGTGACCGCCGCGCACCCGGTGGCGAGCTCGGCGGCGGCGGCCGCATCGCTCCACGCGGCGGTGATCGTGTACGACGAGACGCCGCGTGCCGGGCAGTCCTTTTCCGGATCGAGCACGCGCACATCGTAGCCCAGCGTGCGCGCGGCCATGGCGGTCATGCGGCCGAGTTGTCCGCCACCCAGGAATCCGATCGTCGCGCCGGCGGGGACGGGAGTGTGCGTGCCGCCGCTCACGGCAGCGTCTGCGCGCGCACGTCGGCGGCGCGGCTCTCGCGCCACGCCTTCAACTTTGCGCGTACCTCGGGCTTGTGCGTGCCGACGATCTCCGCGGCGAGCACCGCGGCATTGGTCGCGCCGGGCTTGCCGATGGCCAGCGTGCCCACGGGCACGCCGGCCGGCATCTGCACGATGCTCAGCAGCGCGTCGAGGCCGTTGAGCGCGGTGATGTTCACCGGTACGCCGAGCACGGGGACCAGCGTCTTCGAGGCCACCATGCCCGGGAGATGCGCCGCACCGCCGGCGCCGGCGATGATCACGAGGAGCCCGCGAGACTCCGCCGTCTCCGCATACTTGAACATCTCGTCGGGGGTGCGATGCGCCGAGACGACCTTGGCCTCGAAGGGGATGCCGAGGTGCGTGAGGAGTTCGCAGGCGGGGGCCAAGGTCTCGTAATCGGACTTGGACCCCATGATGACGCCGACAAGAGGTGCGGTCATAGAGGGAAATATGCCCGCAGGGCGGGGGGCGGCGCCACGGCGCGCGGCCCGCCGCACGAATGTCGGCGGCGCTGTCCGGCACGCCGCTCCGGCCTCAGTCGCTCGCGAGCTCCAGGATCGCGCGGATGGTGTTGAGGTTCCGAGCTGTCCCGATGTCGGCGAATGGCACCTTGAGCTTCGAGCGGCCCATGCCCTCGGCAAAGTGGATGAACAGCTCGCGTCCCGCGAGGTGCAGCTGCTCGCGTCCGGGAATCCTCCAGCCCTTCACGGCATCGTGCAGCGGGGGCGCGTCGAGGAACACCACCAGCACGCGCGCGGGATCGGCGTCGCGAAACGGATTGTCGCGCTCGACGTCGGCGAGTTGCGCCGGGCTCCGCACGATCGCCGCGTGCCGCCGCCCCAGACGTGCCTCGAGGGCGGCTTCGAGGGTCGCTTTCGCGCGCGCTGCGCTCAGGCGCGTGTCGAAGACCACGTTGCCTGATTGGATGTACGTCCGGACCTTCGCGAATCCCAGCGACTCACAGAGTCGGCGCAGCTCGGCCATCGGGAGCTTGCCGGTGCCACCGACGTTGATGGCGCGGAGCAGGGCGATGTGCGTAGGCATCGCCCACAAGCTAAGCACACCCTTAGCGGGCGCCGCGGAGCCTCGACATGCCGCCGTCCACCGTGATGACTTGGCCCGTCACCCAATCACTCGCGGGATCCAGCAGCCAGCGCGCGGCTGGCACCACGTCGGCGGGGCTCCCGATGCGCCCCGCGGGATGCATGGCCACGGAAACCTCCAGCGACTTTGGGTTGCCCGTGATGCGTGCAGCCATCGGCGTGTCCACCAAGCCCGGGGCAATCGCATTCACCCGCAGCTTGCGGCCCGCGTAGGTGGCAGCGGCGCTGCGCACGAGCCCGCCCACTGCGCCCTTCGCCGCCGCGATCGCTTCGTGATTTGGGAGTCCCACTTCGGACGCCGAGCTGGCGAAAAGCAGCACGCTCCCACCACTCGTCATCACCTTGCCGGCCGCGCGCACCGCGGCGAACGCGGTCTGCACGTTGAGTCGCAACGTTTCGGCCAGTTCAGCCTCGCTGGTCATGTGTGCGGGCTTGAGGAGGATCGAGCCCACGGCGTTCACGAGGCCGGCGACGCGGCCGTGGCGCTCGGTTGCGGCCGCGACGAGTGCCTCTACGGCGGCAAAGTCGGAGGCCTCGACGGCGACGGTCTCGACGCTCGACGCGCGTTCGTGCAGTTCGGTTGCCACGGCCGCGAGCTTGTCGGGCGATCGGCCGGCGAGAACGAGCGGCGCGCCGTCGGATGCAAGGGACCGGGCGATGGCGGAGCCGATACCGCCGGCGGCGCCGAGGATCACGAAGGCGCCTGCGCTGGAGAGGGGGCGGGTGCTGGTCATGCCGAGCGAACGGCGGAACCGGCGGGGCCGTTCCGCAGCTGCGCCAGACGCGTGGCATGGCCCCGAACCGGTCCGAACGCCGAACGCCCCGCCTGCAGGGCAGGGCGGGGCGTTCGGGAAGCTCCGGCGACAGGACTCGAACCTGTGACCCGGTGATTAACAGTCACCTGCTCTACCAACTGAGCTACGCCGGAATAGACGCGAAAGATAAACGGGGCCGCCGCCCGCATTCAAGCCGTCCGGAGGGCCCGGTGTTCCCGCCTTAGGCCGCCGTTCACGAGCGCCAAGCGTAACCTCTGGCCAGCCGGCGCGTAGTCCGAGCATGCGCCATTCCCTTCAGGTGGGCCTCGACGCCCTCCGCGCCAATCCCCTGCGCACGGTCCTCTCGACGCTCGGTGTCGTGATGGGCGTCGGCGCGATGGTTTCCGTGCTGTCCCTTGGCGACGGCGTGGAGCGCTACGCCCGCGAGCAAATCTCCCGCACGACCGATCTGTTGGCGGTCGCCGTCACGCCGCGGGCGATGACCGAAGTGGACGGGCAGTTCATCGCGCGCGATTCGGTGCTGCGGTTGCGGCTCGACGACGTGGCAACCTTGCGCGCGGCGCTCCCTCCGGTGACCGACGTGAGCCTGAGCGCCCGCGGTGGCGCGATCGTCCTCATCGGGGCTGAGGCGCGGCCCCGCGGCCTGGAACTGCAGGGGATCGCGACCGCCGGCCGCGATTCGCTGCCGGCGTTGGCCACGGGGCAATGGTTCGCCGACACCGACACCGCGGTGATCGTGCTCTCGGCGCGCGCCGCGGGCGTGTTCGGCGGTGACTCGCTGCGGCCCGAGCAGGCGCTCGGCGCGTCCGTGGTGCTGCGCGGCGCCGTGCATCGTGTGGTCGGCGTGCGCGTGCGCGACACGCTCGAGACGGGGCTCGTGGGCTACGTGCCGGTGGAGGATGCGTGGCGCGCCATGGGCCCGCGGGCATCGGCGCAGTTGGTGATCGTGGCGCCGCGCATCGAGGACGTGGACAGCGTGCGCGCCGCCACCGAGCGATGGGCGGCGGCGCGGGTCGGGCCGCGCTGGAAGGACGAGCTCCAGGTGGTCAACCGCCGCGATCGCGCCGAACAAGCGGCCACCGCGATGCGGGTGTTCAAGCTGTTGATGGCCGCCATCACGGGCGTGTCGCTGCTCGTCGGCGGCGTGGGCATCATGAACGTGTTGCTTGCGTCGGTGGCGGAGCGCACGCGCGAGATCGGCATCCGCAAGGCCGCCGGCGCGCGCGACCGCGACATCCTCACGCAGTTCCTCGCGGAGTCGGTGGCGATCACGTCCGCCGGCGCGTTCGTGGGGGTGCTCCTCGGGCTTGCCGTCGGCTACGGCACGGCGTGGATCATGCGCATGGAAACCGGCGCGCCGGTGCAGGCGGCCGTCACGCTCCCCACCGTCGGGTTCGCGGTGGTCATCTCGGTCGTGATCGGATTGGTGTTCGGGCTGTATCCGGCGCGGCGGGCGGCGAAGCTGAGCCCAATCGAGGCGATCAGGCACGAGTCGTGAGCGAGACGGAAGACGGAAGACGGAAGGAGCGACCGTTGCCGGTACCTTCCGTCTTCAGTCTTCCGTCCCCAGTTCCCGACGCAAATACCGTCCAGTCGCCGACGCCTCCACCCGCGCCACCTCCTCCGGCCTCCCCATCGCCACCACCGTCCCCCCGCCATCGCCGCCGTCGGGGCCCATGTCGACGATCCAATCGGCGCGCTTGATCACGTCGAGGTCATGCTCGATGACGATCACCGTGTGACCGTTGTCCACGAGGCGGTCGAGCACGTCGCAGAGCACTTCGACGTCGCGCGGGTGCAGGCCGGTGGTGGGCTCGTCGAGGATGTAGCACTTGCGCCCGCCCTTCTTGGCGGCGAAGGCCAGCTCACGGGCGATCTTGAGACGCTGCGACTCGCCTCCCGACAGCGTGGTGGCTGGTTGGCCAAGGCGCAGGTAGCCGAGGCCCACCTGCTGGATCTGCCAGAGCGCCTGGCCGAGCTTCTCCTCGCGGGGGAAGAAGCGGATCGCCTCGTCCACCGTCATCTCGAGCACGTCGGTGATGCGCTTGCCGAAGTACGTGACATCGAGGACCTCGGGCTTGTAGCGGGTGCCGCCGCAGGTCTCGCAGGGCACGAACACGTCGGCCATGAAGACCATCTCGACTTCCAACGCGCCGGCACCTTCGCAGGTCTCGCAGCGGCCGCCGGCCACGTTGAACGAGAAGGTGCCCGCGGTGTACCGGCGCTGACGCGCGAGCGGCACCTCCGCGAAGATGCGGCGGATCTCGTCGAAGGCCTTCACGTAGGTCACCGGATTCGAACGCGGTGACTTGCCGATGGGCTCCTGGTCCACGAGCACGACTTCGTCGAGGGCCTGATAGCCGCTGAGCGTGTCGTACTCACCGACCTTCTCGCCCAAGTGCTGGCGCGCCGTGTGCTCGCCGGTGAGCTGCCGCTCGAGGGCGCGGAAGAGGACGTCGTGCACCAGCGTGCTCTTGCCGCTGCCGCTCACGCCGGTCACGCAGGTGAGGGCGCCGAGCGGGACCTTCACCGAGACGTCGCGCAGGTTGTGCTCGCGTGCGCCATTGAGCGTGAGCCACTGCGGCCCCACGCGACGACGCTTATCGGGAACGGCAATCGTGCGGGCGCCGGTGAGGAACTGTCCCGTGAGCGGGCTGGCCTTGGCGTTGGCGGTGCGATCGCTGAAGACGACCTGCCCGCCCAGCTCGCCGCTCTTGGGGCCGAGCTCGATCATCCAGTCGCTGAGGCGAATGGCCTCGAGGTCGTGTTCGACCATGAGCACCGTGTTGCCGGTGTCGCGCAGGCGCTTGAGGAGATCGAGCAGGCGCCCGAGATCGCGCGGGTGCAGGCCGATGCTCGGTTCGTCGAGCACGTAGAGCGTGTCCACGAGGCGCGCGCCCAGCGAGTTCGCGAGACCGATGCGCTGGGCTTCACCGCCGGAGAGCGTGCGCGTGGCGCGGTCCAGCGAGAGGTAGGTGAGCCCGACGTCGCAGAGGAACGCGATGCGGTCGCGGGCCTCGCGGAGGATGTGCGCGGCGATCGCCGTCTCCTGTGGCGAGAGCTGCAGCGTGTCCACCCAGGCGCGCAGCAAGCCCACGGGCATGGCCTGCACCTCGGCGATCGACTTGCCGCCGACCTTCACCTGCAGGGCCTCGGGCTTGAGCCGCGCGCCCTGGCAGCTCGCGCAGGTCTGGGCGGTCTGGTATTGCCGCAGGAACACGCGGATGTACTGCTTGTACTTCTTGGGCTCGAGTGCCTCGAGGAAGGGGAACATGCCGAGGTAGCCCTTCGCCTTGCCGCGCAGGAGCTTCTCGCGCTGGGTCTTGGCGAGATCCTGCCAGGGCAGGTCCATCGGGATCCCGTTGGCCTTCGCGAACTCGGCGAGCGCGCGGCGCTTGTTCTCGTAACGCGGCTTGGTCCAGGGGTCGAGCGCGCCCTGCGCCAGCGTGCGCTCCGGGTACGGGACGATCAGCGCTTCGTCGTACTCGAGCGTGGCGCCGAAGCCGTTGCAGGTCTCGCAGGCACCGCGCGGATTATTGAAGGAGAAGAGCTGCGGCGTAGGCGCCGGTGCGACATGGCCGTCGTTGGGGCAGCGGAAGGCGGTCGTGAAGCGCAGCGGCGCGGGTGATGCGTTGTCAGCCGACGTGCTGCCGTCGGCGGCGGACTCGCGCGCGGGAATGACCACCGCGTCACCGTCTCCCTCGCGGAACGCCGTCTCCAGTGCATCGGTGAGGCGTGAGCCTGCGTCTGCGCTGACGGCGAGGCGGTCCGTGACCACCAGCAGTTCCTTGGCCTTCGCGAGGTTGGGCTTGGCGGTCGCGAGGTCGTCGAGGTGCAGCACCGCGCCGTCGGCGATGACACGCACGAAGCCCTTGGCCTTGAGGTGCTCGACGATGCGCGCATGCGTGAGCTTGCTGCCGCGGGCGAAGGGGAACGTGACGTGCAGCCGCGTGCCGGCGGGGAGCCCGAGGACCGTGTCGGCGGCGGACTCGGCCGAATCCGGCTTGAGCTCGCGTCCGCAGTGCGGGCAGATGGTCCGGCCGGCGCGGGCCCAGAGCAAGCGGAGGAAATCGGTGATCTCGGTGGCGGTGCCGACGGTCGAGCGCGAGGTGCGGGTGGGGTTCTTCTGTTCGATCGCCACCGACGGCGAGAGCCCATCGATGCTGTCCACGTCGGGCTTCGGCATGCGCTCGAGGAACTGGCGCGCATACGCGGAGAGGGACTCGACGTAGCGACGCTGCCCTTCGGCGTAGATGGTATCGAAGGCAAGCGATGACTTCCCCGAGCCCGAAGGTCCGGTGACGACGGTGATGGCGCGTCGGGGAAAGTCCACGGAGACGTCGCGCAAGTTGTGCTGGCGCGCGCCGCGGACGGTGATGCGATCTTTCACTTACAGGCCGATGATGATGTCTGAGCCGTTGTTCGGCGCCGCGGGTGGAAGCGCGGGCGGGTCCTCATCGAAGACGTTGCGCGCGCGCAGGCTGCCCTCGAGGCTGCCGAGCAACTCATCCAACTCCTCGGTGGACTTCTGGAGTTCCCAGCGGTAGAGCGCGCGGGCGGCGGCCACGGAGAGCGCGCCGGCGGCGAGACCGGTCACGACGAACGGCGCGCCGATCGCGAGGCCCGCGAGGGCCATCGCCTTGACGCCGATGGCGCCGCCGATGGCTGCAGCGAACGCGGTGGCACCGCTGGCGATGATGCTGTAGCCCCACACGTTCATCCCGACGCCGGGGCGCAGGTCCGCCACGGCGGTCACTTCCGTGGCGGCGCGGTCTTGGTCGAGTGCGCGCAGCGTAACGCGGAGTTCCGTGGCATACAGGCCGTAGCGCAGCCACGTGAACGCGTAGCCGACGGCGCCGCTCGCGTCCATGTCCGGCAACTTGAACACGAGGATGCCGCCGTCGAGGGGATGCGGCCCGATCTGGTCCTTGAGGCCCAGGCGGAACAGCGGGCCTTGGAAGGTGCGCCCGATCGCCTTGAGCACGTCGCGGGCCGGCGCGCGCACCACGCGCGACACCGAGAGCGAGCGCTGCACGCGACCGAGGATCACCTTGCCGACCTGCTCGCGCGCCTCGCTAGGGTCCACGCCCGGGGCCAGGCTGGCATCGGTGGGCAACTCGCTCAGCGCGAGGGCAACGAAGCGCTGGGAGATCCCGGCCTCGACGGCGGCCGTCTCGACGTCCTGCAGGCGATAGCTGGCCGTGGGCGCCGCGGCCGCGGCGCTCGTGCCATCGGCTGCGGCACCGAGTTGCGTGCGCACCGCGTGCGCCTTCGTCTCGCGTTCCAGCCGCGCGGCGGCCTCGGCTTGGAGCTGCGCGGCACGCCGCCACACCTGTGCGGCCTGGTCCTCGGAGAGGAGGCGGTGGCGGTCGCTCACGACCGGCTCACCCGCGGCCACCGCGCCTTCGACCGCGCGCCGCAACGCTTCGGCGAGGTCCTCGCCCGTGGCGAAGCGCTGCGCGGGATCCTTCGCGAGGCAGCGGTCGATGGCCTCGCATAGCGCTACCGGCAGCCGCGGCGCGACGCTGCGCAGCGGCGGCGGGGGCTGGGTGGCCTGTGCCACGAGCACGGCACCTGGTGCGAGCCCCTCGAAGGGCAGGCGGCCGCTCAGCAGGTAGTAGCCCACGACACCCAAGGCGTAGAGATCGGCGCGGCCGTCGAGGGCGCTGCCGTTCACCTGCTCGGGGCTCATGAAGTGCGCGGTGCCGACGACGTGGCCTTCCGACGTGAGATTCGAGGCCTTCTCGACGCGCGCGATGCCGAAGTCCGTGACGAGGGCGCGGTTGCTGCCGCGCTCGATCATGATGTTCTCGGGCTTCACGTCGCGATGCACCACGCCGCGGGCATGGGCATACGCGAGCGCCCAGGCGACCTCGCGCAGGTGCCGGACGGCATCGGCCGGCGGCAACGGCCCGCGGTCGCGCACGCGCTGTCCGAGGTTCTCGCCCTCGACGAGGCCCATCACGAAGAAGGCGAAGCCCGCGCGCTCGTCGGCCCGATGGATGTGCACGATGTGCGGATGCGACAGCTGGCCGGCGGTGCGTGCCTCGCGGAGGAACCGCGCCCGGATCTCCGGATCGGCGCCGAGTGACGGCGGCAGCACCTTGATCGCGACGCTGCGGTCGAGCATGAGGTCGGTGGCGCGGAAGACCACGCCCATGCCGCCGCGTCCAAGCTCCTGCTCGAACGCGAACTCTTGGGCGAGCGCCGCGGCGAGGGGCGTGAACTGGGAATCGATGGCGTAGGTCAGCGGCGGCTCCGGAACCTGATGCAGTGAAAGGTAGTGCCCCGCGCGGCCGGCCCGCGGCACTGGACCCGCCACCCTACGGCCGACGAGATTGCGGGGTGACGGCGCCCGCGACCATCAGCCACGAAGAGGACGCGCTCAGCAAGGCCTTCGACGCCCGCTTGGCGCGCCGCCTGCTGGCGCTGGTGCGTCCGTATCGCTGGCGCGTGGCGGGAGCGCTGACACTCTTGCTCGCCGTCGGCGGCCTGCAGCTCGTGGGCCCGATGATGACGCGGCGCGTCATTGACGTGGCGATCCCGGCGCGCGATGCCGGCCTCGTCCTCCAATCCACGTTGTTGTTGATCGCTGCGCTGCTGGGCCAAGTGCTCGGTGCGTATCTCGAGACCGTCGTGACCGGCACACTCGGCCAGCGCGTGATGCACGACCTGCGGCGGCAGGTGTTCGCGCAGCTGCAGCGCCTGCCGGTGACGTTCTTCGACCGCAATCCCGTCGGGCGCCTCGTGACGCGGGTGACGAACGACGTCGAGTCGCTCAACGAACTGTTCACGTCGGGCGTGGTGGCCGGCATCGGCGACCTGTTCACGCTGCTGGCGATCAGCGTCTTGATGCTGGTCGTGGATTGGCGCTTGGCCTTGGCGGCGTACCTGGTGGTCCCTGCGATCCTCTGGGTGTCGGCGGTGTTCCGGAAGCGCGTGCGCACCGAGTATCGCGAGATCCGCACGAAGCTCGCGCGCATCAACGCATTCCTGCAGGAGCGGCTGGCCGGCATCCGCGTGGTGCAGCTGTTCAGCCGCGAAGCGGACGAGGCGCACAAGTTCCGGGAGATCGACCGCAGCCACCTGGACGCGCACCTGCGGAGCGTGACGGTCTACGCGCTGTATTTCCCGGCGATCGAGATCCTGACGACGGTCGCGCTGGCCGCGCTCATCATCGCGGCCGCACCGCGCGTCGAGGCCAACGGCCTCACGGTGGGCACCCTCGCGGCGTTCCTGCAGCTCGCGCGGCGATTCTACCAACCGTTGCAGGACTTGAGCGACAAGTACAACACGCTGCAGCAGGCGATGGCGGCGAGTGAGCGCATCTTCCGGTTGCTGGATGAGGAGCCGGAATTGGGACGGAAGACGGAGAACGGGAAGCATGCCGTGCCCCTGTCGGTTCAGTCTTCTATCCGTCGCGGCGTCACCGTGACCTTCGAGGACGTCTGGTTCGCCTACGACCTGGCGCACGTCGCGAGCGGCGCGGCGGCCCCGCGCGAACCGGAGTGGGTGCTGCGCGGCGTGAGTTTCACCGCACGACCAGGTGAGACGCTGGCGCTCGTGGGCCACACGGGCGCGGGCAAGACGACCATCATCAGTCTGCTGTTGCGGTTCTACGAACCCCAGCGCGGACGCATCACGGTGGACGGCGTGGACATCCGCACGTTGCCGCTGGAGCGGCTGCGCGAAGCGGTGGGCTACGTGCAGCAGGACATCTTCCTGTTCGCGGACGACATCGCCACGAACATCCGACTGTCGGCGCCGCTCGACGACGCGGCGGTGGCCGCCGCTGCCGCGCGTGTCGGGGCGGACAAGGTGATCGCGCGCTTGCCGGACGGGTACCGCCATCGGTTGGGCGAACGAGGCAGCTCGTTGAGCGTGGGGGAGCGCCAGCTGCTGAGCTTTGCGCGGGCCATCGCGGCGGATCCGGCCCTGTTGCTGCTCGACGAGGCCACGAGCGCCGTGGACAGCGAGGTCGAGGCGGCGATCCAGCGCGGGCTCGACGCCCTGATGCAGGGACGCACGACGATCGCCGTGGCGCATCGCCTGAGCACCATCGTGCGGGCGGACGAGATCCTCGTGCTCCACCACGGCGAGGTGCGCGAGCGCGGGACGCACCGGCAGCTCCTGCAGGCCGGCGGACTGTATGCGCGGCTCTACAAGCTGCAAGTGGGAGAACTGGCCACCGCTTCGTGACAGACTCGCGGTTGCGCTTGCCGACCTTCCGGACTCGGCGGTAATTTTCTCGCGAATGCCCTATCTGCAGCTTCAGGACCAGCAATTCCCGCTTCCGGCGGGTGATGCCACCGTCGGTGCCTTTGATGGCGCGACGGTCCGGCTGCCCAGTGGCGACCCCTCAGCGCGCGCCGTGGTGACGGTCGGGCCCAAGGGCGTGGTGATCAAGCGCGGCACCCCGGACGCCGTGGTCCTCGTGAACGGCGTCCGGCTCGGTGGCGAACCCAGCCCCTTGCTGCATGGCGACCGCGTGGAGATCGCGGGCCACGAGCTGCGGCTGGCTGAAGACCAAAAGGAAGGGAGCACGCAGTTCGTCTCGGCGGCCGACGTGGCGGCGATGGTCGCGGCGTCGAAGGCGTCGAGTGCCCCCAAGAAGCCGACCAGCGCGACCGGCGGACGCTTGGTCTCGCTGGTGGACGGCCGTGAGTACGCGGTGGCGGATGCTGGTATCACGCTCGGGCGCGAGGTCGGCAACGACATCGTGCTCTCGTCGAGCGAAGTGTCTCGCAAGCACGCGTCGATCGCGCCGGCCGCGAACGGCTACGTCCTGACGGATCACAGCACGAACGGCGTGTGGGTGAACGGGACCCGAGTCTCGGGGAGCCAGCTGCTCGGGCGCGGCGACGTGCTCAAGATGGGGAGCGAGGAGTTCCGCTTCTATGCAGACGTCGCCAAGGCGGCGCCGGCTCCTGCTCCAGCAACGTCAGCGCCTGCTGCACCAGCGCCTTCGGCTGCGCCAGCGCCTTCCGCGCCCGTCGCGGCGACTCCGGCACCGTCCGCGTCGCCGGTTGCGCCGGCGCCGGCAGCACCGGTTGCCGCTCCAGCCCCAACACCGACCCCCGCACCGGCGCCAGCTCCCGCGCCCACTACAGCGCCTGCCCCTGCGGCCGCAGCGGCTGAGCCTGCAGCGCGTGGCGGTCGCCAGCCCTTGGCGACGCTGGAGATCAAGGCCGAAGGGCCGCTGAAGGGTCTCAAGTTCGACTTGCACGCCGCGCTTACGAACATCGGCCGCGGCGAGCACAACGATATCGCGATCCGCGACGAATCCATTTCTGATTCGCACGCCAAGCTGCAGAAGCGGGCGGACGGCTGGTGGATCGTGGATCAGGGCTCGACCAACGGCACGTACGTTGGCGGTCGCCGTGTCCAGGGTGAACAGAAGCTTGAGGGTGCGCCGGACATCCGGTTCGGCGGCATCAAGATGACCTTCCGCCCGGCCGCGCAGGCCGCCGAGGCCGGTGGGTCGACGCGTGCGATTGCGGCGGTGGATGCCGAAGCGCTGCGGCGCAGCGTCGCGACGAAGACTCCGGCCGTGGCCAAGCAACCGGCCGCTCCCCCGCCGGAACCCAAGAAGAAAGGCTGTGCTGCCGTGATTGCCATCTTCCTGACCCTCGCCGGTGCCGGCGCTGGTTTCCTGACGTTCCTCGTCTCGACCCTCCGTTAATCGATATGCAGATCCACGTGGGGGCAGGGACGGACGTCGGGCGCATCCGCCAAGGCAACGAGGACAACTTCTTCGCCGAAGCCGACGAGCGCCGCGGCGTGTTCGTCGTCGCCGACGGCATGGGCGGCCACGCTGCGGGCGAAGTCGCGAGCGAGATGGCGGTCTCGATCGTCTCGCGCCATCTCTTGCCGCTGGCTTCGGTGCGCGACGCTGGCGCCGCCGACTTGATCAACAAGTCGCTGCAGGATGCGAACCGCGCGATCTTCGAGCGCATGCTGGCCGAGACGGACAAGCAGGGCATGGGCACGACCGCCTCGGTGATGGTGCTCTCGGATCACGGCTACCTAATCGGGCAGATCGGCGATTCGCGCGTGTACCTCTACCGCGACGGCACGCTGACACAGATCACGAAGGACCATTCCTACGTGCAGGAACAGGTGGACGCCGGGCTGCTGACGCCAGAGCAGGCGCGCTACCATCCGTACAGCAACGTCATCACGCGCTGCGTGGGCGCGAGCGATGAGGTCGAAGCCGACATCTACTCCGGCGAGGTGCGGGTTGGAGACGTCTTCCTGCTCTGCTCGGACGGTCTCACGGGCATGGTTGACGACCGGCGCTTGGCCCAACTGCTCATGGCACGTTCCGGTCCCGGCCGCATCGTGGATTCGTTGATCGCCGAAGCCAACGGCCGCGGCGGGCTCGACAACATCACGGCGATTGTGATTCAGGTGCTCGGCGTCGAGGGCGCAGGTGGCTGAGCAGCCGGAGACGGTCGGCGGGCTCGCCGAGCTGTATCTCGGCAACATCCTCTACGCGCTGGAGCGCTGCGCGCTCGCGATGGCGGAGGAAGGGCGCACGTCGGACGCGAAGTTCTATCGCGGCATCGGGAAGATGCTGGCCGAGGCGCACGGCAAGGCGAAGCAGGGCGCGTCTGAGCCGACCGCGTAACGAGAATCACCACGACGGCACGAAGGGCTGCGTGGCGTACGCGCCCTCGGTCAGCGGTTCAATACTGCCAGCACATCCGCCAACGCGACTGACCGCCGCTCCGCTGTGAACACGCGCAGCCAGCGCGCCGACTGGTAGAGCTGCTCGCCGAGGATCGGGAGGTTGAGCGTGCCGGCGAGCCCTGCGTCGGTGAGCCGATGGACGCTGCCGTCCTTGGCTTCGAGCGGGAGATCGAGCCCCAGCAGGCGTTCCTTGCGCGGGTAGTCGAGGAGCAACTCGCCGGGACGGAGCCCCAGCTGCCGCGCGAGCGCGTCTTCGGCGCCGCGGATGCGGGCGCGGTCGTCGGCCAGCCACTCAAGGTCGTACTCGGCGAGCGAGAATGCCGGCACCTCGAGCGCGCGCTTGAAGAGGCGCCGCTCGCGGATCGCCGCGAGCAGGGGGCGGTCCGCGCGCTCGAGCGCATGGAGCAGGCCCTCGTCGGTGAAGCTCGCGAGGCGCATCGGGTCGAGCGCACCTTCGTGGAGCGCGTCTTCCACGAGCCGCTTGTACATGGCCGTCGCGCTGCGGACGGCATGGTGCCAGTACACGTTCCGGTACATCTGGTACTTGGCGAACAGCAGCGACTCGAGTGCGCTCAGCCCGCGCTCACGTAGCCCCACCGCGCGGCGACCGGTGGCCGGATCCGTGACCAAGACGAGCGCGTGGCGCAGGCGATCCACGTCTACCTCGCCGTACGAGACGCCGCAGTTCATCGCATCGCGCTTGAGGTAGTCGATCTTGTCGAGGTCAATGCTGCCCGAGATCAACCCGGCGAGGGGCTCCTGGCTCTCGCCGCGCACCAGGCGCAGCACGCGTTCCGGCGCGTCCGCCGAGAACTCGGCGCGCAGGATCTCGCCGACTGGCCCGTCCGCGATGAGCGGTCCCGCCACCGTCTCGTGGTGCGGAACACCGAGCTCCTCGAGGGCGTGCGAGAACGGATAGTGCCCGATGTCATGCAGCAGCGCCGCCGCGACGACGATGCGACCATCCAGTTCGCGGAAGCCTTCGCCGGACTGCGTCTCACGCAGGAGGCGCACCGTCTCCTGCGCGAGATGGTAGGCGCCGAGGGCGTGCTCGAAGCGGGAGTGCGTGGCGCCGGGGTAAACGAGGTGCGCGAGCCCGAGTTGGCGCACGTAGCGCAGGCGCTGGAACGTGGGGGTGTCGAGGAGCCGGAGGTAAGGGCCCTCGATGCGGATGTTGTTCCAGAGAGGATCTCGAAGTGTCGGCACGCACGGAAGGTTGGGGACGGAAGACTGAAGACGGAAGGGGCGGGCTCTGCACATTGGTGCCAGAACCCGCCCCCCCTTCCGTCTTCAGTCTTCCGTCCAGAGGATTACATCACCCCTTCGGACCGGCCGCCAGAATCTCCGTCGAGACGGCCGATCCGAACTTCTTGATGTTCTCTTGGAACATCCCGGCCAGCTTCTTTGCCTGCTCGTCGTACGCCTTCGAGTCCTTCCAGGTGTTGCGCGGGTTGAGCACCTCGTTCGGCACGCCGTCCACGTGCACGGGAATGTGCAGGCCGAAGATCGGGTCCGTGACGGTGTCTTCCTTCTCGAGGGCGCCGGAGAGCGCGGCGCGCACCATCGCGCGCGTGTACGGGAGCTTCATACGCGAGCCGACGCCGTAGGGACCGCCGCTCCAGCCAGTGTTCACGAGCCACACCTGCGCCTTGTGCTTCTTGAGCAGCTCGCCGAGCATCTCGGCGTACTTGGTCGGGTGCCACACGAGGAACACGGCGCCGAAGCAGGCCGAGAACGTGGCCTGCGGCTCGGTCACGCCGCGCTCGGTGCCGGCGAGCTTCGCGGTGTAGCCCGAGAGGAAGTAGTACATGGCCTGCTCGGGCGTGAGCTTGGCCACCGGCGGCAGCACGCCGAAGGCGTCGGCCGTGAGGAACACGACGTGCTTCGGGTGATTGCCGCGGCCACTCGGCACGTGGTTGCGGATGTAGTGCAGCGGGTACGAGGCGCGCGTGTTCTCGGTGATCGCCTGCGAGGCGAAGTCCACCTTCTTGCTGCCCGGCTCGAGCACGACGTTCTCGAGGATCGTGCCGAACATCTCCGTCGTGGCGTAGATGTCGGGCTCCTGCTCCTTCGAGAGGTTGATGACCTTGGCGTAGCAGCCGCCCTCGAAGTTGAACACGCCGTGCTCGCTCCAGCCGTGCTCGTCGTCGCCGATCAGGCCGCGCTCGGGGTCCGCCGAGAGCGTGGTCTTGCCGGTGCCCGAGAGGCCGAAGAACAGGGCGGTGTCGCCGTCGTTGCCGATGTTCGCCGAGCAGTGCATCGAGAGCACGCCCTGCTTGGGCAGCATGTAGTTCATGACGGTGAACATCGACTTCTTGAGCTCGCCCGCGTAGCGCGTCCCGCCGATGAGGATGGTGCGCTTGGCGAGGTTGAGCACGATGAACGTGCCCGTGCGCGTGCCGTGCTTGGCCGGGTCGGCCTGGAACTCCGGCGCGTGCAGGATCGAGAAGTTCGGTACGAAGCTCGCGAGCGCGCCGACGTCCGGGCGGATGAACATGTTCCGCACGAAGTTCGCGTGCCATGCATTCGGCGTGACGTAGCGGCAGGAGAGGCGGTACGCCGCGTCTGCGCCGCAGTAGAGGTCCTGCACGAACAGCTCGGACTGGCCGTTGAGGTACGCCTTCACGTCGGCGAGCAGCGTCTCGAAGTGCGCTTCGCTGAGCGGCTGGTTCACCTTGCCCCAGTCCACGTCGGCCTCGGTGCTCGGCTCCTTCACGACGAACTTGTCGTTGGGCGAACGGCCCGTGTGCGGCTTGGTGACCGCAACGAAGGGGCCCATGTGCGCGAGCTCGCCCTCGCCCTTGCGGATGGCGGCCTGGACGAGCTCCGGCGCCTCGAGGTTCCAGCGGAGGGTGCCGGTGGGATTCAAACCCTGGGCGCCGAGTCCGGTCGTGCTCTCGCGCGTGGGGGAAGTGGCAGTAGTCATGGGAGTCAGGTGGTGGGACGGGAGCGCTGCTGGGCGTCGATCACGGCCACGGCAGCCATATTGACGATCTCCTGCACGTCGGCACCCTGCTCGAGCACGTGCACCGGATGCTGCATGCCGACGAGGATGGGGCCGATCGCCGTGGCCCCGCCCAGCTGGGTAAGCAATTTATACGCGATGTTCCCCGAGCTGAGATTGGGGAAGATCAGCACGTTCGCGGCCTCTTTGAGGGCCGAGAACGGGTAGCGCGTCGTGAGGATCTCACTGCTGAACGCGGTGTCGGCCTGCATCTCGCCATCCACGACCAGCGAGGGATCGCGCAGGCGGAGCATGCGCACCGCCTCCGCCACCTTCGCCGACTCCGGATGCTTCACGGAGCCGAAGTTGGAGAACGAGAGCATGGCGATGCGCGGGCTGATGCCGAAGGTGCGCGCGAGGCCCGCCGCGCTCCAGCCGATCTGCGCCAGCTGCTCGGCCGTGGGCTCGATGTTCACCGTGGTGTCGCCGAAGAACACGATGTGCTTCTCGAACACCAGCATGTAGAGCCCGCTCACCAGCCCATGCCGCCGGTCCGCGCCGATGACCTCGAGGGCCGGGCGGATGGTCTCGGGATAGTGCTTGCCGATGCCGCCCACGAGGGCGTCGGCGTCGCCGAGGGCGACCATCACCGAGCCGAACACGTTGGCGCGGGCGATGCGCTGGTTGGCCTCGACCAGCGAGAGGCCCTTCCGCTGCCGCTTCTGCCACAGGTACTGCGCGTAGCGGTCGCGCTGCGCGCTGGTCATCGGTTCCTCGACGTGGATGTGGTCGAGGGAGATGCCGAGGTCGTCGGCGATGGCGCGCACCCGGTCCTTGCGCCCGAGGAGGATGGGGTGGGCGATCCCGTCGTCCACGATGATGCGCGCGGCGCGGATGATCTTGGCATCCTCACCCTCGGGGAACACGACGCGCTTGGGCTCGCGCTGCGCGCGCGTGGCGAGGCCGCGCATGACGCCGCGGGCGCGGCCGAGCCGCGTCTCGAGCTGTTCGCGGTACGTCTCGAGCTCGATGAACTCCTTCGCCACTCCGCTGGCCACCGCCGCCCAGGCCACCGCCGGCGCCACGGTGAGCAGCACGCGCGGGTCGAAGGGGAAGGGAATCAGGTACTCCGGCCCGAACTTCACGTTGGTGAGGCCGTACAGCGCGCTCACCGACTCGGGCACGTCTTCCTTGGCGAGCTGCGCGAGGGCGCGCGTCGCCGCCATCTTCATCTCCTCGTTGATCTCCGTCGCGCGGGCGTCGAGCGCGCCGCGGAAGATGAACGGGAAGCCGAGGACGTTGTTGACCTGGTTCGGATAATCCGAGCGGCCGGTGGCGATGATCGCGTCGTCGCGCACGGCCCGCACCTCGTGCGGGAGGATCTCCGGCACGGGATTGGCCAGCGCGAAGATGATCGGCTGCTTGGCCATCTTCTCGACCATCTCGCCCGTGACGGCACCGGCCACCGAGAGGCCGACGAATACATCGGCGCCATCGAGGGCCTCGGCAATCGTCCGCTTCTTCGTCGTCGACGCGAACCGCGCCTTGTACGGGTCCATGTCTTCGACGCGGCCCTCGTAGATCACGCCCTTGCGGTCGCACATGATGATGTGCTCGCGCTTCACGCCGAGCCGCACGTAGTGCTCGGCCGTGGAGATCGCCGCCGCACCCGCGCCGGAGAACACCACGCGCACGCTGGCGATGTCCTTGCCGCTCACCTCGAGGGCGTTGAGCAGCGCCGCGCCCGAAATGATGGCCGTGCCGTGCTGGTCATCATGGAAGACGGGGATGTGCATCGTCTTCCGGAGCGTCTCTTCGATGTAGAAGCAGTCCGGCGCCTTGATGTCCTCGAGGTTGATGCCGCCCACGGTGGGCTCGAGGAGCTGGCAGAACTTGATGACGTCGTCCGGGTTCTCGGAGCCGACCTCGAGGTCGAAGACGTCGAGGTCGGCGAACTGTTTGAAGAGGTTGCCCTTGCCCTCCATCACCGGCTTGCCAGCGAGGGCGCCGATGTTGCCGAGGCCGAGGACGGCCGTGCCGTTGGTGACGACCGCCACGAGGTTGCCCTTGGCGGTGTACTTGTAGGCGTCCTCGGGATTGTGCTTGATCTCGAGGCAGGGCTCGGCCACGCCCGGGGAGTAGGCGAGCGCGAGGTCGCGCTGGTTGGTCAGCGGCTTCGTGGGGACGACGGCGATCTTGCCGGGCCGGCCACGGGCGTGATACTCGAGGGCGTCCTCTCGCTTCATCCTCGGGAATCTAGCGGGAGCCGAGGCGTTTCGGGGGTGGACGGATTCCGGTCTAAGGCCTTGCAGTGGAACCCCTTGGGGGGTCCCGGGGTTGTGAGAGGGATTCAAACCGACTAGGCATTCTAGCCGTATGCACCGCCACCCCGCCGTCCCCGCTGCCGTCGCCTCCCGCCGTCCTCGGCGTGGGGGCTTCGCGCGCGTGCTGCTCGGGGTATGGTCGGCTCTCTACCTGCTGGTGGCGGCGGCCGCGCCCGTGGCGGATGGATTCGTGGACCACAGCACGGAAATCGTGGTGCACGTGGAAGACGCGGACGGCGGCCACTGCCCGGCGAGCCATGGCAGCGAGGCCTGCGATCTCTGCCACCTGCTGCAGGGTGCGCGCGCGGTACCGCCCTCGGCGCCGAGCATCGCGTCTGTGGTGGATCGCGATCCAGCCTCGGCCTACGCGACGGGCGACGACGTTCCCGCCCAGCTGGCGTTTCTCGCCGGCCACTCCTCCCGAGCCCCTCCGGTTCTCGGTTGAGTTGAGATCCGCGTCCACGTTGGGACGCGGAGTCGTGCTGGCGCGGGCATTGCGGCCGCGCTGATCCTCTACCGGTCTTCCGTATGGCTCGCCATCTGATGGCGTTGCGCGCGGCGTCGCTCGCCGCAGTCCTCTGCATGCCAGTCTCCCTGCTCGTCGCGCAGGCGCCCGTCGTGTCGGGGCGCGTGACCGACGCGAGCACGGGTGCGGCGTTGCCGGCGGCTGTGGTGCGCTTGGTGGAACTGCACCGCGAGGCCCGGAGCCATGAGGACGGCAGCTTCACGCTCGGGGCCGTGCCCAGCGGTGAGTATCAGCTCACGGTGCAGCGGATCGGCTATCGCTCCGTCGTGCGGACCATCCGCGTGACGCTCGGGATGGACTCCCTGACCCTCGCGCTGACGCCCTCGCCGCTGCAGCTCGGCGCCACGGTGGTCACGGGCCAGATCTCGGAGCGCGGCGCCGCGGACGCGATCAGCCCGAGCAACGTGCTCTCCGACGCGAAGCTCGACCGCGCGTTGGACGGCACGGTGGCCGCGACGATCCGCAACACGCCTGGTGTCGCGATGGCCTCGATGGGCCCCGCAACTGCGCGTCCGGTGATCCGCGGCTTGAGCGGTGATCGCGTGCTGTTGCTCGAGGACGGGCAGCGGCCCGGCGACCTCTCGAGCTCATCCATGGATCACGCCGTGGCCGTGGAGGCGCTCACGGCGCGCAAGGTCGAAGTCGTGCGCGGACCGATGTCGCTGCTGTACGGATCGAGCGCCCTCGGCGGTGTGGTGAATGTCATCCGCCAAGAGGTGCCCTCGGTGGCGGTGGATCACCTGCACGGCGGCATGAGCGTGCAGGCGAGTTCCGTGAACGACGGCGGGACGCTGGGCGGATACGCGGAGCTGCCGCTCGCGGGATTCGCCGTGCGCGCCGAGGCGAGTGGGCGCTTGGCCGGTGACCTCCGGACGCCCGTAGGACGCCTCGTGAACACGGGCGTGACGAGCGCCGGCGCAGCGCTGGGCATCTCGAAGGTCGGCGACTGGGGCTACAGCGGGCTGAGCTATCGCTTCTACGGCAACGAGTACGGGATTCCCGGAGGCTTCGTCGGCGCGCACCCCGGGGGCGTGGACATCCGCATGTTCCGCCACACGGTCCGCAGCGAGACGGACTGGCATCCGCGCAGCGGGCGCTTCGAGAGCGTGAAGGCGACAGCGATGTTCACCGCCTACGATCACGACGAGATCACGCAGAGCGGGAACGTCGGCACGAGCTTTACGCAGCTGCAGAGCGCGTTCGAGTTGGTGGCGCGGCACGCGCACGCGGGCATCGCCGAGGGTGGGGTGATGGGGCTGCGCGCCCAGTACCGCGACATCGATCCCTCAGGGGCGATTCGCGCCACGCGCACGGCGGACTGGTCGCTGGCCGCGTTCATGGTCGAGGAATTCGGGCGCGGACCGCTGCGTGCACAGGCGGGCCTGCGCTACGATCTCGCCCGCTACGTGCCGCTGGAGTCCCGCAACATCATCGTCCAGGACGATACGCTGCCGGTGACGCCGCGGAGTTTCGGCTCGCTGAGCGCATCGCTCGGCGCGATCTACAGTTGGACGAACGGCGTGCGCCTCGGCGCCAGCGTGAGCCGGTCGTACCGCACGCCGGACTTCAACGAGCTTTACTCCGACGGGCCACACCTCGCCGCGTACTCGTACGACGTGGGCGATCCGCGGAACCGCCAGGAGATCGGCCTCGGAGCCGACGTGTTCCTGCGCGTGGACCGGCCGCGGTTGCGCGCGGAGGTCGCCGGCTACGTGAACCACATGCAGGGGTACCTGTTCCCGCGCAACACGGGTGAGCTCGGCCGCGTCGGCGAGCGGTGGAAGTTCCAGTTCACGAACGAGGACGCGCGGCTTGTGGGCGCAGAAGGCGAGGTGGAGCTCACGCTCGCGGAGCACCTCCTGCTCGAGGCGACGGCCAGCTATGTGCGCGGCACGATCTCCGGCGCGCGGGACACGATTCCCGGCATCGGGGGCGAGCCCGATCGCATCGAGTCGCGCTACTTGCCGCTCATGCCGCCGCTCAACGGCCGGGTGGGGCTGCGCCACGAGACGGTGAGCTGGAGTTACGGTGCCGGCCTACGGCTGGCGGCTGCGCAGACCCTGCTCGGCGACTTCGAGACGGAGACGGCGGGTTACGCGACGATGGATCTCAGCATCGCGCGTCGCTTCGTGCTCGGCTCGCGCTTGCACAGTCTCACCCTGCGCGTCGACAACCTGTTCGACGCGGAGATCCGCGAACACCTCTCGCGGACGAAGGAGATCATCCCGGAAGCGGGCCGTAACGTGGCCCTGCTGTATCGGGTGCAGTTCTAGGCGTGCTGTTGTTCTTCCCCTGGCGGCCGAGGGCGGCCGCCGCATTCACCCCGTAGCACAGGAGCAGTCACACATGATGCGTCAGTTTCGTTCCGCCCGTCGCTCCGCCGTCCTCGCCGCCACCGTCCTCGCGCTGGGCGCCTGCAGCGACGACGAAGGGCACGAAGTGGAAGTGGAGTCCATGCGGATCACGGTTGGCGGGCAGGTGATCAATGTCAACGCGACCGGCGCGGTGACCGGCGGCCCGATCGCGCTCGTGAATGGCGTGGGCGAAGCCGTGACGGTGGAGTTCCTCGATGCCGGCGGCGGCAACGCGCTGGTGGACCACGCCGATGACTTCCAGGCGAACATCACCACGCCGGCGGGTGTGACCTTCACGCGCACCGGCCCGTTCGCCGGCACGCTGACGGGCACGGCCGTGGGCACGGTGAACGTCGCCTTCGAGCTCTTCCACATCGAGGAGAACCACGAGGATTTCGGGCCGTTCAACGTGCAGGTGCAGGTGACGGGCGCGACGATCGTCGCGAAGTAACGCGGAGCAGCGAGTCGGCGAACGGGGGGCGGCGCAGCGCGCCGCCCCCCGTTTCGCGTCCCGCGCGCGTGCCTTTACTGCCGCGGCTGCGAGCGGAGCCAATCCAATGGATCGACCGCCCGCCCGCCGTTGGGGCGAATCTCGAAGTGCAGGCGCGGCGGCAGGTCGGGATCGGCCATGCCCACGGTGCCGATGGTCTGGCCCTTGGTGACCTTCTCTCCGCGGCGGGCGTGGATCTCCTGCAGCGACGCATACATCGAGTACGCGCCACCGCCGTGCTGGACGATCATCGTGAGGCCGTAGGTGCCGGCCTGTTCGGCGAACACGACTTCACCGTCGGCCACGACCTTCACCGGCGTGCCGGCCGCGGCGGCGATGCCGATGCCGTTCCAGGTGATGCTCGTGTTGTTGGGATTCACCACGCGGCCGAAGCGATAGACGATGCGGCCGTCCACGGGCCAATCGAGGCGGCCGAGGTCGGCGGTGGTGATGGCGCTGGCGCGCGGCGTGGCGCCGGCGCGCGTGGCGGCGGCTTCGGAGCGACGGCGCGACTCCTCGAGCGCGGCAATCACGTTCGTGAGCCGCTGCTCGTCGCGCGAGATCTGCTGCAGCCGCTGCTGCGCGACGCGCTGCTGGGCTTCGATCTGCGCCAGCGTTCGGCCGCGCTGGAGCTCGAGCCGCCGCAGCCGGGCCTCTTCCTCGGCCTTCTCCCGACGATTGGCCTCGACGTCGCCTTGGAGCCGCACGAGCATCGTGCGCTGCTCAGCGATCTGCCTATTGAGCTGCTCCACGCGCTGCACCAGCGCCCGGTCGCGCGTCGCGACGAGGTGAAGGTACTTGTAGCGCGCGACCAGCGATCCGAAGCTCTCGGCCGAGAGCAGGGCCTCGAGCGAGTAGAGCGGGCCGCGCTTGTAGATCTCCTGCACGCGCTTGCGCAGGATCGCGCGCTTGATGCTCAGCTCGTCCTGCGTGCGTACCAGTGACGCGTTGACGTTGTCCACTTCGTTGTAGAGCGTGCCCAGTTGCGCATCAAGCGAGCGCACGACGCGCGCGGTGGCCTGCGCCTGCCGCTCGAGGTTCTGCCGCTCGGCGGAGACGTTCTGGGCGTTGCGCTGGTAATCGCGCATGCGCTGCTCGAGCGTGCGTCGCTCCTGCCGCAGCCGCTCGAGTTCGAGTTGCTGATCGCGGATGCGCTCGGCGCTTTGTTGGGCGCTCGGCGGCAGTGCCGGGCGCTGCTGCGGCGGGCGCGTCTGGGCTTGGAGGCTCGGGACGGAAGACGGAAGCGACAAGGTCACCAAAGCCGCGGCGACCCAAACGGCCCGCCACGGAGACGCTGCCCTCTTCCGTCTTCCGTCCGGTCTCACACTTTCCTCAAGTGCCGCCCGACGCTCAACGCGCTGCCGAGCAAGCCGATGCCGGCGCCGGCGGCGATGCCCGCGAGCGCGATCGGCGCCTCGAAGAACTGCACCTGCAGCACCCAGCGTCCGGAGACCTGCACGGCGATCCATGTGAGCATGAGCGCCAGCAAGCCGCCCATCGTGCCCTTGATGGCACCCTCGATGAGGAAGGGCGCGCGGATGAAGCCATCGGTCGCACCGACGAGCCGCATGATGGCGATCTCGCGACTGCGCGCGAGCACCGCCATGCGGATGGTGGACCCGATGATGATGATGGCGACCAACGCGAACGTGATGCCGAGGGCGAGTCCGGCGCCGGTGGCGATGTTGCGCAGGCGGTAGAGGTTCTCCACCCACTCCTCGCCGAAGCGCACGTCGTCGATGAAGTCGTAGTTCTCGAGGCGCTTGGCGACGCGGCGCACGGTTTCCGGATCGCGGAAGCCCGGCTTGAGGCGCACCTCGATGCTCGAAGGCAGCAGGCCTTCCTCGAACACATCGGTGAACTCGCGGAGCTCGCGGCGCGCGCGCTCGAGGGCCTGCGCTTCGGTCACGAGCCGCACCTGGCCCACCTCGGGGAACAGCGCCACGTCGTCCACCGCGGCGCTGGTGGCCTCGGGCGGCGTGCCTGCGGCAACGAAGCCGCGCACCTCGACGCGATCCTCCACCTGCTGCAACGCGATGCGCAGGTTGAGCGCCACGAGCCCGAAGAGGCCGAAGGCGAACAGCGAGAACGCGATGGTGGTGATGGAGAGCGCGCTCAGCATCGGCGCACGATTGAAGGCCCGCAGGGCCTCGCGGACGGCCAAGTTCATCCTTGGGCCCCCGGATCGTCGGCGGCCGAATCGAACACGAGGCGGCCGCGGTTCATCTCGAGCGTGCGGAAGTTCGCGTCGCGCACCATCGAGAGGTCGTGCGTGGCCATCAGCACGGCGGTCCCCGAGGCGTTGATGTCGCGCAGCAGCTGGAAGATGCCGCGCGTGGAGCGCTCGTCGAGGTTGCCCGTGGGTTCGTCGGCGAGCAGGACCAGCGGGTCGTTGACCAGCGCGCGCGCGATCGCCACGCGCTGCTGTTCACCGCCGGAGAGCTCGTGCGGCAACGCGGTGGCCTTGCTGGCGAGCCCGACCTGCGTGAGCACGCGCGCCACGCGCGGGCCGATCTGCGACTCCGGCGTGCCTGTCACTTCGAGCGCGAACGCGACGTTCTGCTCGGCCGTGCGGTCGTCGAGCAGCCGGAAATCCTGGAACACCACGCCGAGCCGACGGCGGAGTTGCGGGATCTCGCGGCGCGAGAGCGTCACGCTGCTCTTGCCGTCCACGCGCACCTCGCCGCTGGTCGGACGCTCCGCGACGTAGACGAGCTTGAGGATGGTGCTCTTGCCCGCGCCGGAGGGGCCGGTGAGGAACGCGAATTCGCCGCGGCGCAGGCTGAAGGAGACGTCTTCGAGGGCTGGACCGCCGCGCGGGTATTGCTTGGAGACCTTGGTGAACCGGATCATCGCTTACTTGAGGGCCTGTTCGAGGTCGGCGATGAGATCGTCTGCCGCCTCGAGCCCGATGCTGAAGCGCAAGAAGCCGTCGGGGATGCCGATGGCCGCGCGCTCGGCGGCGCTCATCTTGGCGTGCGAGGTGAATCGCGGTTCCCCGACCAAGGTGTCCACGCCCCCGAGCGACGGCGCGTGCGTGATGAGTTTCAGGCGCTTGAGGAAGCGATCTGCCGCCTTGCCGCCGCCCTTGAGCTCCAGCGCCAGCATGCCGCCGTAGCCGTCGAGCACGTCCTTGGCCACCTCATGATCCGGATGCGACTTGAGGCCCGGGTAGTGCACCTGCACGACTTCCTTGCGCTTCTCGGCCCACTGGGCGATTTCCATCGCCGTCTCGTTGGCGCGCCGCACGCGCACCTCGAGCGTCTTGAGGCCGCGCTCCAGCAGCCAGCAGGCGAAGGGATCCGGCGTCTGGCCCCAGAGCTTCTCCTTCTCGAGGACCTCGTCGATGTACGGCTCCGAGCCGAGCACCGCGCCCATCAGCACGTCGTGGTGGCCGTTGAGGTACTTGGTGGCGGAGTGGATGACGACGTCCGCGCCGTGCTCGAGCGGGCGGAAGTTGATGGGGCTCGCGAAGGTCGAGTCGACGACGAGCGCGATGCCGGAGTTGCGCGTCAGGAACGAGATGGGACGCAGGTCGAGCACGCGGCAGGTCGGGTTGACCGGCGTCTCGAGGAAGATGGCGCGCGTGTCCTTGCGGATGTTCTTGCGCCACACGCGCGGCTCCCAGGGGTCCACGAGCTGCACGTCGATGCCCATGCGCACGAACTCTTCCATGAAGAGCCGATGCGTGCCGCCGTAGATGTACTGCGAGGCGAGCAGGTGATCGCCGGGGCGGAGCAGGGCGAGCAGCGCGCAGGCCGTGGCACCCATGCCGCTGGAGAGCAGCAAACAGGCCTCGGCGCCTTCGAGCAACGCGAGTCGCTTCTGCACGCGCGCCGCGTTGGGCGTGTTGCCGTAGCGGGTGTAGAGCAGGCCCTCGCCGGTGCCCGGACGTTGCAGATGGTTGACGCTCTGCACCAGCGGTTCGACGACGGCATCGCCGTGGGCGTGGGCCTCACGCGCCCCGTGGATGGCAAGCGTCGCGAGCGAGGGCTTCTTGGCTTTCGACATCGAGGGGCTCAGGCGAGGTTCTTCGTGAGGACCGGACGATGGTCCACGTCCATCTTCACGAGCTTGACGACTTCCGTGATGGCCACGCCGGCGAGGTCCCGCACGACGATGCCGCCCTTGGGCAACGTGTCGTCGTACACCACGGGCGCCAACTCGTGCCGGCGCGGGCCGTAGACCCAGACGAGCTCGCCGTCATCGATGAGACGCATGCGCGCGTCCTCGGCGCGGATGCGCACCAACGGCCCGCGCTCGGCGTCGCCGCGGCGCGTGGCCACGTAGCCCACGACCTGCAACGGCTGGAAGGCCCGCATCAGGCGACGGCTCCCAGCGGCACGAAGCGGTCGGCCACACGGCGCAGCAGGCGCCGACGCGCCAGGCGCTCGAGCATTTCCTGGCACGCGTCGCAAGCGAGTCCGATCTCATCGGCGACGGCGTCCACCAAGGCCGACCCGTGCCGCATCACCAGCTCCCAGCAGCGACGCTCCTGGTCGCTCACCGCGCCGACGAGGCGCAACTCGGCGCTCGGCAACTGGACCACCAGCGCGAGGTCGTGGACCGCGAGCACGGCCTCGATGATCTCGAGGTGGTCGTCGGAGATGCCGCGCAGCACGACGTAGCCGTCGTGCGAGGGATGCTCGGCCGTGAGCGGCAGCATGAGCTTCGCGAGGAACTCGTCGGCGCAGGAGCGGTCGATGACGCCGATGTGCGAGAAGTCCAGCACCGCGACCGTGCCGTCGGCCAGCGCGGCGATGCGCTGCTCGATGAGCCGGCGCACCAGCTGCCCGGTGTGCCGCGTGACGAGGTCGGCGTAGCCGGGGCTGACGCCTTCCTGCAACGCGGACCGCACGTCGATGTTCGGCGTCACAGCGCCTCCACCCGCTCGGGGATGATGATCTGCAGCTGCGCGCCTGCGAAGGCCGGCAGATGATCCTCGCGCGCCGGGGAGTCATCCCAACTAGGGACGATCGTGACCCGCGAAGTGCCACTGCGGATGCTCAGGCGCCCGTCGTGCCGGTGCACATACCCCTTGATGCCGCGGATGCCTTGGCCGCGGCCGGGCTCGGTGTGGCGGCTGTAGCCGTTGGTGACGGCGGCCTCGAGGGCCTCACCGTCGCTCCAGCGGTCGCCGGCGATCGCCCGCACGCGGGTGTTCGCCAACGACTGCCGGAAGCCCTGCCCGGCGTCGGCGACGGCGATGACCACCACCTGCCGCCCCACACGGCGCTTCGCCCAGTTGTACGACTGCACCGCGACCCAGCCGCCGCGCCCGGCGTGCTCGACGATGTTCTGGCAGGCCTCCGAGAGCGAGACCGTGAAGCCCATGGTGGCGCGCGACTCGAGGTGCAACTTGTTCATCAGGATCGCCGTGGCGCGGTCCTTCACGCGCTCGACGGCCGCGTGCACGTCTTCGCTCTTGGCTATCGGCGTCACCTCGAGGATGCCGTCGGCGTCCTGGTGCGCGCGACCCTTCGGAATCACGCCGCGCAGCGTGTAGAGCTCCTCCGCGTACCGGAAGAACGACGAGCGCGACCAGTACGACTTCACGTCGTCGTCCGCGGGGGGCACGAACTCCGGCTTCTCCGCCCGGGACTGCGCGAGGCAGAGGAGCCCCGTGAGGCCATAAGGCGTGGAGAACCGCGTGTGCCGTGCGTCCACCAGCAGCTTCGCGTCGAGCGGCAGCGGCGCCACCTGCTCAATCACCTGCTCGAAGCTTTGCTCGTCGAGGGTCGCGGGAACGGTGATGACGGCAGTCACAGCGGGTGCAGGTCTCCCCGGAGGTGGTGGGCGAGGCCGGTGGCCCCGCGGTGCTCGACGTTGCGCGCCGCGGCATCGCAGGCGCGGCGCATCGCCGCCTCTAAGGTATCACCCGCGATGGCGCGGGAGAAATAGGTTGCGCCCCAGACGTCGCCGCAGCCCGTGGGATCACCCGGCCCGACCACGCGCGCCACGCTCGCGGGCACCAACGCGGTGCGCAGCGGACGGCCCAGGCCTGCGTCCTCGAAGTACACCACGCCGCGCTTGCCCATCGTCACGAACAAGGTGCGGACTCCGTGGGCCAGCGCCGTCGCGGCCAAGCCCAGCGGATCCGGCGCGAGCATCGCGACTTCGTCCTCGTTCACCTGCAGGACGTCGAAGCAGGCGCACCATGCCGCGACTTCAGGAATCTGCCGCCAGGTGCGGAGGCCGTTGGGTTCGAGCGCTAGCGTGAGCGAATGGAGGTCGCAGTAGATCGGCCCCTTGAAGTGCTGACGGATGAGCTGCGCCGTCTCCAAGTCCAACTCGAAGCCGCTGATGAGGTTGATGTAGAGCGCGTCGAGGTCGCGCAACAGCGGCTGCAGACCCGCCCAGGTCCACCCGGGCACGCCGCCGCTCAGCACTTCGCTCCGGCGTTCGTCGCTGTGGTAGCGAAGCTCGACGCGATTGTTGCGGTACGGCACTTCGATCGGCTGCGCATCGGGGGCCAGCCGCCGCAGCGTGCGCAGGTACTCGCGGGCCTGCGGCGCGAGGTCGTTGCCGACCTTCACGAGCGGCACGAGTTCCCAGTCCTCGGGCAACGCGGCATCGCAGGCCGCCAGCGCGTAGGTGATGCCGCCCCATTCCTCCACGGGCAGGCTGCGCGCGTCGCGGCCGTAGATCACATCCCACACGAACGTGCCGATCACCCCGAGCCGCCGCCGGCGGCTCGGCGGCTGCGACGCTGCGCTCACATCAGCCCCGTCTGCTGGGCGAACGTCGCCACCGCGCCGACCACGCCGGCGTTGCCTTGCAAGGCACCGGGGACGATGCGGCAGGCGTCCACCGCGGGCTTGAAGGCGCGGCGCCGCACCTCGGCGCGCATCGGTTCGAACAGCGCATCGCCCGCCTGTGTCACACCGCCGGCGAGCACGACGACGTCGGGATTGAAGATGTTCAGGAGGTTTGCCACTCCCGCGCCGAGCAGGCGCGCCGTCTCACGCACGACCTCCAGCGCGAGCCGATCGCCCTCGCGCGCGGCCTGGTACACCAGCGCGGCCGTGATGCGCGAGAGATCGCCACCCACCAACTGCGGCATGCCGCTGGGCTCGCCGCCAGCCAACGCCTCACGCGCGCGCTCCGCGATGGCGGGCCCGGAGGCGTAGGCCTCGAGACACCCGTAGTTCCCGCAGCCGCAGCGACGTCCCGTGGAGTCGATCGTCGCGTGGCCGATCTCGCCGGCGACGTCGCTGGCACCGTGGTACAGCCGCCCATCGAGGATCAACCCGCCACCGATGCCGGTGCCGATCGTCAGGCCGATCACATTGCGCCCGCCCTTCGCCGCGCCAAGCCACCACTCGCCGAGCGTGGCGCAGTTGGCGTCATTGTCGAGCGTCGCGGGCAAGCGCACGGCGTCCGCGACCCGATCGCGCAGCGGGAAATCGCGCCAGCCAAGGTTGGGCGTGATGATCACGATGCCGCGTTCGCGGTCGAGCGGCCCGGGCGACCCGATGCCGACGCCGAGGAATGCCTCGCGCGGCGCGCCCGTCGCGGCCATCGTCTCGGCGGCCACGCGCTCCACGAGCTGCACGATGCGCTCGACCACGGCGTCGGCGCCGAGTTCGGCGCGCGTGGGCACGCTGTGCATGCCGAACTGCTCGCTGCCGTCGGCGCGCATGGCTCCGACCACGAGGTTCGTGCCGCCGAGGTCGACGCCGAGGATGAAACGGTCGCTGGGGAGCGTCGAAGGCATGCCGTAAGCTAGCGGGCCCGGATGGGCCCCGCGCCGCGCGCGACGGCAGCGCGGATCACCGCATGCACCTGCGCGAAGTTGCGGGGCTCGTCGTGCCTGGCCCCTTCGACGGCGGCGGCGGCGCCGATCCGCGCGCGCAGCGCGTCATCGGCGAGCCGTCGGATCGCGGCGATGATCGCCTCGTCGCGGGCGGGATCCACGATGAGTCCGGATTCGCCGTCGACGATCAGCTCCGCGGCCCCGACGTACGGCGTGGTCACCACCGGCAGGCCGCTGGCCATCGCCTCGAGGGAGACGAAGCCGAAGGAATCGTGCCACGAGAGATGCAACAGGGCGTCGGCGGCCGCGTGCGCATGCAGCGAGGGGCGCACGTCGCCGGCGAAGGTCACATGCTGCTCGAGGTCCAACGCCTGGACGAGGCGCCGTGCCTTGCGGCGCTGCGGCTCGCCCGTCCCCTTGCCGGCGACGAGCAGGTGCACGGGGCGCCCGAGGTCACGCAACCGCGGCAGCACGGCGAGCATCTGCCAAAGGCCCTTGAGCCGGAAGTTGTGACCGAGGAAGAGCAGGCAAAGCGCGTCGGCGGGAATCTGCCAGCGCGCGCGCATCTCGTCGCGCAGGGCGAGGCGGCGGGCCGGCGTGTACTCCTCGGTGTCCACTGCGTTGTGCACCACATGCACGTGCTCGGCGGGGATGCGATAGCTCGCCAGAATCTGGTCGCGCATGTACCCCGACTGCGCGATGACGTCGGGGAAGGGGCGGTGGCCCTCGTAGAACTGCCGCTCCCAATGCATGTCGGCGAGGGTCCACGGCAGCGCGCGAAGGGCACGGCGCGCGGCGTACTCCACCGGATTGCGGAAGGAGCGCAGCTTCTGCAAGTACTGTTCGGTGCCGTAGGCCGCGCGGAGGACGTTCGCGCGCAGCCCGCGGAAGGGGCGCGAACGCTCGGGGTTGAGCAGCAGGGCGTCGAGGGCGAGGGCCGACACCGCGCGTCGCAGGTCCGCGGCGCTGCGGCCAGCGAGATCGTGATACGTGATGCCCGCGGGCATCACCGGCGTCTCGCGCTGCGGCAGGACGGTCAGGAAGTGAAGCTCATGACCCTGGGATGCGAGCCACTCCCCGAGGCGCCAGAGGTAGCGCTGCTGACCCGGCCCCTGCGGCGGGACGACGCGCAGGTCAATGCCGATACGCACGGCGCTTAGCGCAAACGGTAATGGCGCATCGTGCCGGCCTGCGCCACGAAGCGATCGGGCCGCAGGAACTGGTCGGCGCTCTCGCGCTCGACGGCCCGGTGGCAATCGTGCACGAACACGTCCGCGCCGCTCTTGGCGCCCAGCACGGCAGCGGTGTAGACGCTCTTCATGCGGCCGGGGGCCTTCCAGTTGGTGCCGCGCGGCGCGTCCACGAGGATGACGTCCCAGGGCGTGTCGCGGACGTCCGCGGGGAGATCGTCCATGAAGAGATGCGTCGGTGAGAGCCGGCGCATCAGCGGCCACATGCAGCGGCGCATCAAGCCGTAGTCCACGTCGTACACGGTGCTGCCCGGCGAGGCCTCACGGGCGAACGCGGCCCAGCGCTTCACGTCCTCGAGGAACACGGTCGTGCCGCCACGATTGACGTCGAGCCAGAGCGGCGTGTCGCGCCCGACGCCGAACACCAGCAGGCGGCAGGGCGCGCGCTCGGCGAGCACACGGTACACCAGCAGGTACTCGTCCACGGTCGCCTGACCGGGATTGCTGGCGACGAGTGCGCGAATGGCGGCTTCGGACATGGCGCGAAAGCTACAGGTGCCGGCGAAGAGCGACAATGCGACGTTCGCGCGACTGCGCGGACTCGACCGTGGTGCGGCGATGGCGCCGTGGCCCTGCCACGCGGGACCGTACATATTCGGGCATACCCCGGACGCCCTTGCGGCGGAGGCAGGATGCGGCGCGTGCTCGGCAGGACCCTGATGGTGCTCTCGCTGGCGGCAGTCGCCGCCGTGCCGTCCGTGCTGAGCGCTCAGCGCAGCCGTCCGACTCCCGCCGCGGCGCCGGCGGCAGCTGCGCCGCGGCCGATTCGCTTCGGCACCGCGGTGTCGGGCACGCTGCAGGCCAGCGATCCGCGGCTGACGGGGCGGGGCGCCTTCCACACGTACGGCTTCACGGCGCGTGCCGACAAGCGCTACGTCATCGCCATGGAAGGTCGCGGGTTCAATTCGACGGTGTTCGTGATGCGGCCCGTGGGCGGCATCACGGAGATCGTCGCCGCGGAGTTCGGCGCGCGCGACGACTCCGACGTGTCCAAGGCGCGCCTGCGGTTCCGGACCGAGACGCCCGGGCCGTACGTAATCGTGGCGCACTCCGACAATGACGAGGAGTTCGGTACGTACTCGCTGCTTGTCGAGGAGCTCGAGCCCGCGGTACCGCCGGCGCCGAGGCCCATCGCCGTCGGCCAGCGCGTGGAGGGACAGATCACCGACGGCTCCGCCATCGACGATGCGGAGGGCTATCCGTACGACGTCTACACAATCACCGGCAACGGGCAGCGCGTGAACATCACGCTGCGCTCCGCGGACTTCGACGCCTTCTTGCTGGTGCGCCCGCCGGCGGTGCCCGACGGGGACGAGATGCTCTCGGACGATGACGGCGGCGCTGGTGTGAACGGCACCGATGCCCGCGTGACGGTCACGCTCGACGGTACCTACATCATCTATGCGCGTCCGCTCGGGAACGGCGAGCGCGGCAGCTACACGCTGTCGGTGGAGGAAGCGGTCGCGCCCGTCGTGCAGCAGCGGCCGGTCGCAATCGGGGAGGAGATGCGCGGCGAGCTGACGGGTGACGACCCAGAGCTCGACGAGGGCGGATTCTTCCAGGAGTATGTGCTCGACGCCGCCGCCGGCGACGAGTTCCGCATCACCCTGCGCTCCACGGAGTTCGACGCGTACCTGCGCTGGGGCACCAAGACCGGCGCCGTCTTCACGACGCTGGACGAAGACGACGACAGCGGTGGCGACCTCGACTCGCAGTTGGTCGTGCGCGCGACGACGGCGGGACGCTACGTCATCCGGGTGTCGGCGCTCGAGCCGGGGACGGTGGGGCCCTACACCCTGCAGGTCGTCCGCATGCAGCGCTAGCTACTCGACCTGCAGCACCGCGAGGAAGGCTTCCTGTGGGATCTCCACCGATCCCACCTGCTTCATGCGCTTCTTGCCTTCCTTCTGCTTCTCGAGGAGCTTGCGCTTGCGGCTGATGTCGCCGCCGTAGCACTTGGCGAGCACGTCCTTGCGCAGGGCCTTCACCGTCGAGCGGGCGATGACCTTCTGGCCGATCGCCGCCTGGATGGCCACCTCGAAGAGCTGGCGCGGAATCAGGTCCTTGAGCTTGTCGGCCACCTTGCGGCCCCACTCGTAGGCCTTCGACTCGTGCACGATCACGCTGAAGGCGTCGATCGGGTCGCCGTTGATCAGCATGTCGAGGCGCTGCAGGTCGCTCTTGC
>CAZCIM010000003.1:0-93738 GCA_964498895.1 uncultured Gemmatimonas sp.
CCTTCACGTAGGCGTTCATGCCTTGGATGATCGCGACCACGGCGATCAGGAACGCGACGGAGACGATGATGCCGAGCAGCGTGAAGAAGGTCCGCAGCGGGTTGCCGCGGATCTGGCCCAGCGCGATGCCCAGCACGTCACGGGTGCGCACACCCCAAAAATACATGGGCGCGGCCACTGGCCGCGCCCATGCCAATCCTCACCATGCGTCAGGGCGCGCCTTACTCGTGCCGCAGGGCCTCGACCGGGTCCAACTTCGACGCGCGGGTCGCCGGAAGCATGCCGAACGCGATGCCCGTGAGCGCGGCGCCGCCCAGCGACGCGATGATCGCGCCGAGCGGGATGCTGGCGGGGATCGTCGAGTTCGCGCGGATCACCCACGCGAGCAGTCCGCCGAGCACGAGACCGATGAGTGCGCCCAGCGTGGTGAGCGTCGCGGCTTCCACCAGGAACTGCCAAAGGATGATGCCGCGCGTCGCGCCGAGCGCCTTGCGCACGCCGATCTCGCGCGTCCGCTCCGTCACCGAGATCATCATGATGGCCACCACGCCTACACCGCCGACCAGCAGGCCCACGGCCGAGAGGCCAAGGCCGACCATGAAGATCGCGCCGAAGAGCTGGTTGAACGTCTCCATCATCTTGTCCTGCCCGACGAGGTAGAACGAATTGGGCTGCGAGGGGCGAAGGCCGCGCATGCCGCGCAACGTCGCGGTGACGGCGTCCATGGCGTCGTCGCGGCTGGCCGTCGCGGCGGGCTTCACCATGACCATCATGCCGCGGCGCCACACGTCGAGCCGCCGCCAGGCGGTCATCATCGGGAGCACCATGCGCGGCGTGTCGGGGCCGCGGCCGTCGAGCGACTTGAGGAAGCCGGCCTTGGTGTGGTACACGCCGATCACCGTGAACCGCGTCCCGGCGAGATCGATCTCCTTGCCGATCGGGTCGGAATCGCCGAACAGATCCGTGGCGAGCTTCGCATTCACGAGCGCCACGGTGGCGGCTGCATCGTGCTCGCTCTCGGTGAACGTGCGCCCCGGGTAGATGTCCGCTTGGTCCGTGCGGATCCACTCGGTGCTCTGGGCATCGTAGCCGACGTTCTTCACGACGTTATCGCGGTACGTGACCGTCCCTTGCCCGAACAGCCACGCCATTGCGCTCTCGACTTCCGGGAGCTGCTGCACCGCGCGCCACTCGGCCAGCGACACGCCAGGGTTTCGGCGGTCGGGGCAGTCCACCGTCGGGTTGCAGTTATTGAAGCCCGGGTTCCGACGGCGGATCTGGAAGGTCGCCGTGCCGAACTCATCCATGTCCGACTGGAAGGACTGCTGGATGCCGTGCACGGTGGCGCCCATCGCCACCACGACGAACACGCCGATGGCGACGCCGGAGATCGTGAGTGCCGCGCGTACCTTGTTCGCCTTCAGCGACTCGAGGGCCATCTTCACGCCCTCGAGCGTCATCGCCAGCCGGTCAATGAATCGCATGGGTCACTCCTGCCGCAGGGCCGCGATGGGATCCAGCTTGGACGCACGGCTCGCCGGGTAGATGCCTGCTACGATGCCGACGCCTGCCCCGACGATCAACGCCGCCACCAATGACCACGGTGCCACCGAGGCGGGCAGGGGCGTGACCGCCGCAATGAGTTGCGCGATCGCGACGCCAAGCGCCGCGCCGATTGCCGCCCCGATCACGGAGAGCGTCGCCGCTTCCACGAGGAACTGCGCGATGATGTCGCGTCGCCGGGCGCCCAGCGCCTTCCGCACGCCGATCTCGCGCGTGCGCTCCGCCACCGCCACCAGCATGATGTTCATGATGACCATCGCGCCCACCACGAGGCCGATGGCCGGCAACGCCGTGCCGAAGAGGATCAGCTTGCCCTTCAGTTGGTCGAAGAAGCTCAGCGCCGCATCCGACGTCTCGAGCGCGAAGTTGTCCGGCTCGCCGGGTCCGAGGCGGCGGAAGCTGCGCAGGGCCTCATGCGCGACGACCATGCCGTCGTCGAGGATCTCGCGGCTCGGGGCCTGCACGGTCACGCGGCCGATGTCGCCGCGCGGGCGGATGGTCCGCGCCAGGGGCGACGAATACGGCGCGATGACCATGCGGTCCATCGAGAAGCCGAACACTGAGCCCTGCGGCTCGATCACGCCGATCACCTGGTACACCTGCCCGCCGAGCCGCAGCTCACGGCCGACCGGATCGAGATTGGGCCAGTAGTACTGCGCGATCTCGTCGCCGATGACGACGACCTTGCCACCCATCGCCACGTCCTGCGCATTGAAGGCGCGGCCGTTGCTGATGCCGAACTTCTTGATCTCGAAGTAGCTCTCGTCCGTCGCGATGGCCTGCACCGACTGCGGGCGCGTGCCGGGCGCGAAGGCGTTCATGAACGTCTCGTTCACGCGGGCGATGCGGAACTGCGGCCCCAGCGCCTCGGCGAGGATGTCGGCGTCGGGCTGGAACACCCGCGGGCGGCGCAGGTACGCGCGCCAGGCGTCGTCGTCCTCGTTGGGCGTGAAGTTCGGGAAGCGGCGGAAGTCGAACGTGTTGACGCCGATGATCTTCGCGGCGAAGTCGTTCTCGACATAGTCGCTCATCCCTTCGACGATGCTCACGACGGCGATCAGGAACATCACGCCGATCATGACGCCGATCAGGGTGAAGAAGCTCTTGAGCTTCTGCACCCTGATCTGCTGCAGCGCGAGTCGGACGGCTTCGAAGATGGGCATGGTGCGGGGAGGACGTCCAAGGAAAACGCCGAGGACCGGTGAGTGGTGCCACCGGAGGAGCGATCGATCGTACCGCTATTCGTGCCGCAGGGCCTCGACCGGATCGAGTTTGGCGGCGCGCGCCGCGGGGATCATGCCGAACATGATGCCGGTGACCGCCGAGGCGAGCAACGCCGCCAGCACCGCGCCCGGCGGGATGCTGGCTTCGATGCTGGTCCCGCTGCGGATCAGGAATGCGACGATCCACCCGCCCACGAGTCCCGTCACCGCGCCGATGCCGGTGAGCGTGACGGCCTCGATCAGGAACTGCCAGAGGATGGTCAGGCGCGTCGCCCCGAGCGCCTTGCGCACGCCGATCTCGCGCGTCCGCTCCGTCACCGAGATCATCATGATGGCCACCACGCCCACGCCGCCGACGATCAAGCCCACGGCCGAGAGGGCGATCATGACGAGGAAGAACATGCCGAAGATCTTGTCGTAGGTCTCCAGCAGCTTGTCCTGCGTGATGATCGAGAAGTCCGACTCCGCGCTGGGCCGCAGCCCGCGCATGCCGCGCAGCGTCGCCACCACCTGGTCCACCATTACGTCGCGCTCCACGCCGGCGCGCGGCTTCACGACCAGGCCCATGTCGCTGCGCCGCACGTTGAGCGTGCGCTGCAGGGTCGTCACGGGCATCACGCCCTTCGCGCGGTCGGCACCGGAGAGGAAGCTGCCCGTCTCCTTGTACACGCCGATCACCGTGAACTGGTTGCCGTTCACCGTGATGACCTTGTCGAGCGGGTCGCTGTCGCCGAAGAGCCGCTCGGCCATCGTCGTGTTCAGCACGATCACGCGGGCCGCCGAGCGGAACTCCTGTTCAGTGAAGATGCGGCCGCCGGGCAGCATGTCGGGCGCGCCGAACTGCGCCCAGTTCGCCGTGTACGCCTCGATGGGCGCCGCCGGCAGCAGTTGGTCGCGATACTTGAACGCACCGCTCCAATCCATCCGCACGCCCACGGCCGCGGCGTCCTCGAGCTGCGACAGCCGCTCGACTTCGCCCCAGGTGATCGGCGGGTTGCGCAGCCAGGTGCAGGTGTCGCCCGAGCCGTCGCAGGCCTCGAAGCTGATGGGATAGCGCGACACGAAGAACGTCGTCGGCCCGGTGGATTCGAAGTCCTTGGCCACGCTGGTATTGATGCCGTGCACGGCCGCCGAGATGACGACGACCACGAACACGCCCACCGCGACGCCGAGGATCGTGAGGCCGGCGCGCACCTTGTTGCCGACGATGCTCTCGACGGCGATGCGCACGCCTTCCTGCAGGTTATAGAGCTTGGAGTTGAGGCTCATCCGGCTACTCCTGCCGCAGCGCGACGACCGGATCCAGCCGCGAGGCGCGGCTGGCCGGGTACACGCCGGAGACGATGCCCACGCCCATGCCCACGGCCACGCCGACCACGATGCTCCACGGGGCCACGCTGGCCGGCAACGGCGTCACCGCCGAAATGGCCTGCGCGAGCCCGATGCCAAGCGCGATGCCCAGCACCGCGCCGAGCGTGCTGAGCGTGGCGGATTCCACGAGGAACTGCGCGAGGATGTCGCGGCGCTTCGCACCCAGCGCCTTCCGGATGCCGATCTCGCGTGTGCGCTCGGCCACCGCCACCAGCATGATGTTCATGATCACGATGGCGCCGACCACGAGCCCGATGGCCGGCAGGGCCACGCCGGCAATCACGAGGTATCCCTCGATCTTGTTCCAGAACTCAAGGGCCGAGTCCGCGGTCTGCAGGGCGAAGTTGTCCTTCTGGTTGGGCCGCAGCTTGCGTGTGGTGCGCATCACGCTGCGCACGCGCTCCTGGGCCTCGAGCATCCCCGCGGGGTTCTCGGCCTGCACGATCACCGCGTCGATCATCTGCGGCGCCGGGTTGAGCAGCTTGCGGATGGGCGAGCGCCACGGGCCGATCACGAAGTTGTCGAAGCTCACGCCGAAGGCCGAGCCGCGCGACTCCGTGATGCCGATGATGCGGTACGGCGTGGTGCCGATGCGCACCTCGCGGCCGATCGGGTCCACGCCGGGGAACACGCGGTCCACGACGTCCGGCCCGATGATGAGCACGTTCTCGCCGTTGGCCAGCTCCTGCTGCGTGAACTCGCGGCCGTCCTTGAGCGCGAGGTTCTTGATCGCGAACCAGTCGCCGTCGATGCCGATGGCGTTGGTGTTGCGCGGCCGCGAGTAGCGGCTGACGATCTGGACGTTGTTCTCCGCCTCCATGGCCCAGCGCGTGCCCTCGGGCAGGCCTTCGACCACGGGGAGCAGGTCCGAGATGTAGAGCCGCGGACGGCGACGGTACTCGTCCCAGGTCGCCGGCGAGCTCTCGCCCATGTTGATGTTCGGGAAGCGCCGCAGCTCGAACGAGTTCACGGCGATCAGCTTGCCGACGAGGTCGTCCTTCATGTAGCGCCCCATCCCGTCGATGATGCTCACGACGGTGATGAGGAACATCACGCCGATGCACACGCCGGCCAGCGTGAAGAAGCTCTTGAGCTTCTGCACGCGGATGGTCGAGAGGGCGAGGCGGACGGCCTCGAAGAGGGGCACGGGGCGTCCGGTTTAAAGCGAGATGCCGAGCTTTTCCGTGAACTGCGCGCGGCGCTCGTCGCTGGCAATGGTGCCGTCGCGCAGCACGACCACGCGACGCGCATGCGCGGCGATGTCCGGCTCGTGCGTCACCATGATGACCGTCTGGCCGGTGTCCGCGAGGTTCTCGAACACGCGCATGATTTCCTCGGACGTCGTCGAGTCGAGGTTACCCGTCGGCTCGTCGGCGAGGAGGATGGATGGCCGGTTCACGAGGGCGCGGGCGATGGCCACGCGCTGGCGCTGACCGCCGGAGAGTTCGTTCGGGCGGTGATGCACGCGCTGGCCCAGCTGCACCTTCTCGAGGGCTTCCATGGCGCGTTCGCGGCGCTCCGCGGCCGACACGCCGGCGTAAACCAGCGGAAGCTCCACGTTGTGCAGCGCCGAGGCGCGGGGCAGGAGGTTGAACGTCTGAAAGACGAAGCCGATCTCCTTGTTGCGCACGCGGGCGAGCTCGTCGTCCTTCATGGTCGAGACGAGCTGGCCGTTGAGCCAGTACTCGCCGGCGTTCGGGGTGTCGAGGCAGCCCACGATGTTCATGAACGTGGACTTGCCCGAGCCGGACGGGCCCATGATGGCGACGTATTCGTTGCGCTTCACGGCGAGGTCCACGCCGCGGAGCGCGCGGACGATTTCGCCGCCCATGTCGTACTCGCGCTTGAGGCCGCGGGTGACGATGACCCATTCCTTCCCGGGGGCGTCGCCGGCGGTGGCCACGACGGCCTGTCGCTCGGCCGTCGTGCTCAGCGGGATGTCGTTCTCGTGCTCGGTGGTCACGGGCAGCTCCTTACGGCGTCTTGGTGGCGGTCGCGTTCGCGGCCGGCGTGGCCGGCTGCTCGCGGATGAGCTGGCCGTCCTTGAGTTCGCGGATCGCCTGGTACGTGCCCGCGACGATGCGCGTGCCCGACTCGAGGCCCTCGAGCACCTCGAAGTGCTTCTCACCGGCGATCCCGACTCTTACGGGCCGGAAGGTCACTTTGTTGTCCGCCCCCACGACGAACACGCCCTCGACGTCGCGCTTGCCGACCTGCGGCGTGCTGGCCTGCGCGGCGTTCGGCGGGCCGTCGTTGGTGTTGAGCTGCTCGTTCTCGCGCACGGTGAGCGCGATGATCGGGATCGACAGCACCTGCGTGCGCGTGTCGGTGATGATCTTGGCCGTGGACGAGAAGTCCGGGCGGGTCTCGGCCGGCGCGTTCAGGATGCGCACGGTGACCTCATAGTCGATCGCCTGGTCGGTGGTCGTCGCGCCGGTGGCGCCGCGTACCGAGCTGTTGGAGATCTCGACCACGCGGCCCACGAACGTCGTGTCCGGGAAGGCGTCGATCTGCACCACGGCCGAGTCGCCGAGGTTGATGCGCGACACGTCCGTCTCGTCCACCTTCACCTTGGTCTCGAGCATCGACATGTCCGAGATCGTCATGAGGATGGCGGCGTCGCGGTTGAGCGTGCCCATGATGGCCGTTTCGCCCACTTCCACGTTGAGGCGCGTCACCTTGCCCGTCATCGGGGCATAGATGTTGGTGCGCGAGAGCTGCCAGCGGGCGTCGCGCAGCGAGGCCTCGGCCTGCTTCACGTTCTCTTCCGCGGCCTGCACCAGCGCCTGGTTCACCTCATACTGCGTCTGCAGCTGCTCGACCTCGGCCTCGGACACGAGGGCCGGGTTGCCCTTGCGGATCTCGGCCTGGCGCTCGTAGTTGCGGCGCGCCTGCAGCTCGTTGGCGCGGGACTGCGCGAGACCCGCGCGGGCGTTGGCCAGCGCGGCCTCGGCGCGCTGCACCTGCGCCTCGAACTGCTGCGGGTCGATCTGCAGCAGGAACTGGCCCTCGCGCACATTCTCGCCTTCCTTCACGGCGATGCGCGTGATGCGGCCGGTGATGTCGGCCGAGAGGTCGGCCTTGCGGGTCGGCAGGACCTGGCCCGAGGCGGTCACCGAGCTCACGAGGTCGCGGGACTCCACGGCCTCGATGCGCACCAGCGTGCCCTTGTTCCCGCCCTTGGCGGCGGCAGACGCCACCACGGCGCCCACGAGCACCACCACGCCGACGGCGATTCCGATCTTGGTCTTCTTGGTCATGTCGAGCTCAAGCCTCAGCGAAGGGTGCGGCCGACGGCGTTCTCCAACGCCGCGAACGCCCGGTGGTATTCGTACACTGCGTCAATGCGATCCGTCTCTGCGCGCTCGTACTCGGCGCGCGCCGTCGTGAGGTCCACGAACGTGCCGGCCCCCACGCGGTACCGCTCTTCCGCCAACTGCAGGGCCTCGCGGGCCGTCGCCGTCGTGCGGGTCTGCAACTCCACCGTCTGGTACGCGGCCTGCAGCGTCACGAAGGCCGAGGTCACGTCGGCGGTCAGCTGCAGTTCCTGGCGGCGGACCGAGTAGCGCGACTCCTCGCGGGCCGCGTTGGCTTCCTGCATCCGCGTCTCGCGGCCAAGGCCGTCGAAGAGCGGAATCGAGAGGCCCATGTTCAGGCTGTACGGATTGCGCGTGAAGTCGAACGGATACTGCGCGTTCGCCGTGCGGAAGGCCTCGCGGCGCGCGGAATCCTGCGCCGGCGTGTCGCCGGGGTTGGCGATGAACTGCAGCTGCTTCTGCGTGAACGCCGAGACGTTGGCGCTGAAGCTCAGCGTCGGTGTGTACTCGCCGCGCGCCGCGCGGAGGCTGGCCACCGAGGCCTGCTCGCGGGCCCGCACGGCCTGCAACGACGGGTTGGACTGCTGTGCCTGCGCCAGGAGATCGGCGGCAGTGAACGTCGGACGCGCCAGCGGCAGTTCGGCCGAGAGCAGCACACCGTCTGGCATCGGCACGCCGAGCTGCTGGAACAGCTGCAGCTTGGCCACCGCGGCCGTGTTGCGCGCGCGCAGCGCGGCCACTTCCTGCTGGCCGAGGCCCACCTCGGCGCGCTTCACGTCGAGGGAGGTCAGGGTGCCGACGCCGGCGCGGGCCTGCGCGAGTTCGAGTTGGAGGCGCTGCTGCACGACCAGCGTGTCCTGCAGCGCCGCGCGGGCCTGCGTCTGTAGCGCGAGCAGGAACTGCTGCGTCACCTGCGCACGCAGCGTGAAGCGGGCCGCGGCAACATCAGCGTCTGCGGCGTCCAGCGACGCATTCGCGCGCTTGATCTGGTTCAGCGTGTTCCAGGAGTAGCGCGTGCTGGCCGAGAGATTCCAGTTGGACGAGACGATGTCCGAGCTCGCGCCGAAGGCGACACCGCCGAAGTTCTGCGGGCGGCCTTCGCGGAAGCCGAGGCCGGCGGACGCGTCCGCGCTCGGCAACAGACTGCCGTATGCCGCACGCACCTGCGCCTGCGCGCGGTTCCGCCCGAGCACGGCCTGCTGGTACGCCGGATTGTTCTTGGCGGCGATCTCCAGGGCCTGTTCAAGGGTGAGCGTACCGCTCGGGGCCGCCTGCGCACCGGCGCTGACGCCGGCCACGGCCACGAGCAGGAGGGACAGGAACGGACGCATCACAGGGATCCTTGGCATAGATAAGGAAGGCACGGCTTTGTCACGCCTACGTGACCTAACGCACGACAGTTTCAGATGGTGCGTCGTCGCGCAGGGCCTCGAGCCCCGAGGCCGGATGCCGGGCCTGCAGGATGCGGCCCGCGCGGTCGGTCCAGACCTCCCAGCGGAGCGCCCCGTCGGCGACGCCGCGGAGCTCCCAGCGCTCGGCCACCACGCGCTGCGCACCGATGCTCACGGAGTCGGCGCTCCCACGCTGCACCCGGATGCTGTCCTGCGTGGGCCCACTCGGGCTGAAGAGGACGACCGGACGCTCCTGCCCGAAGCGGATGATGAACCAGAGATGGTGGACCACCCCCGGTTCGGCCACAAAGGCACCGTCGGGCAGCCGGAACTCGCGGGCGGACTCCCGGCGCTCCGTGACGATACGCCCGAGCCACACGGCCCGTTGGCGCTCGCCGATCACGCTGCTCGTGAGCGCGGTCGCCTCGCGCGCCTCGAGCTGGAAGCGGCTGGGGCCGCCGGCGGAATCGGCGTTGAGCAGGAAGGTGCGGCGGCGGTCACCGGCCAGCACGTTGGCCTGCGCCACGAAGGTCTGGCCGGCCACCGCCGACCGCGAGGTGCGAATGCTGAAGTCCTCGCGGCCCACGCGGGTGCCGGCGACGCTGTGCGTGAACGTGCCTTCGTCGAGCACGGAGACCTGCGCCGCCGCGGAGGCGCCGGAGAGGCCGAGCAGCAGCGCGAGCAGGGCGATGCGGGACATCCCGAGAAATCTAGCGGACGGCTGACCGCGGCCCGACGGGCGGGTATAATCCCCGCGTGTCCCATGTCGCCCTGACCTCCGACGCCGCTACGCGCCCGCCCCGTCGGCGGGGGTTGGGTGAGCCCTGGCTGTGGGCAGCGGCTGCGGTCACGGTCGGGGCCACGTGGTGGCTACGGCAGCCGGCATTGTGGCTCGCCGTGGCGATGGGTGCCACGCTGGCCGTGCTCACGGGTCGGTTGTGGGCGGAACGGCACATGGCCTTCGTGCGGCGGCTGGGTTTTGCGGTCGCTGGCCTGACGTTCTTCGCCGCGGCTGCCGCGTACCACGTGCAGTTGGCGCGCATCGACCGCGACAGCGACCGACTGCGTGCCGCGATGGCGAGCGACGCGTCGGCCGCGCTCGCCGCTGCGGTGGCCGACGAGGGGCGACAGCTCCGGCGCCTCGCGGAGGCCGCCTTGGGCGCCCCCAACGACCGCGAGGCCGCCTTCACCTCGCTTGGCGCCCTCGTGCCCGCCGAGGGTGAGCGCGCCGTGGTCCTCGCGCGCAACGGGCGTGCCGTCGCGTGGAGCGGACGCCTGCTGGTGAGCTTGGACTCCCTGCCGGCGCGCAGCGGGTTCCTCGCGACGCCGTTTTATCTGGTCGCCTACGCGGTGGCCGAGCGCGGCCCGCTCGCGGCGGTGGCGACCAGCGTGATCCACGCCGAGCCACCGGCCGATGCGCTGACGAAGTCATTGGCCGCGCGCGTGGCGGCGGCGGAGGGCGTCCTCGGCTTCACGTACGCCGCGCCCGCGGCCGCGCAGACGGTGGAGGACGCGGCGCTGCTCGGGCTCGAGGGCCCCGCGCTGCTGGCGGCGCGAGCGACGGCGCCGAGCGCGGAAGCCATCCGCGATGGGCTGCGGACGGAGATGCTGCCGTGGGCGGCGTCCGCGCTCGCGGTGATGGTGCTCTGTCTGTTGGCGCTCGCGTGGCGCCGCGATCTCGGGCTGCGTCCGCGCTTTTTGGCGCTGGCGGCGGGTCTCGCCGTCCCGACGTTACTGCCACTCAGTGCGCTCTCGAACATCAGTCCGTGGTTCGACCCGACCATCTATCTGGTACGCTCGGGCGGGCGGTTCACCGCGAACGCGGCGGCGTTGGCCATCACCTCGGCGCTGCTGCTGCTCGCCCTACTGACCCTGCGGCGTGCGCGCCCGCGGCTGATGTCGAGGGCGCAAGGCATCATCGCGGTGATTGCGATTGCCGGGCTGGGTCCGTTCCTGCTGCGCGAACTGGCCGGCGGCGTGCAGGTGCCGGCGGTGGGCGTGCCTGTGGGCCTCTGGCTCTCGTGGCAGGTCACGCTGTTCCTGGCCTCGGTGACCCTGCTGTTGCTTGGCGTGAGTGCGGGCCAAAGCGCGCTGGGCCGCGATCGCGGCCTCCCGCTCTGGAGCGCGCCGGCGCTGGCGGTGCTGGCATCGGTGCTGGCGCCCGTACTGTTGGATGCGCCGGGGCGATTCCCGCAGCCATACACCGCACTGTGGGCGGCGGCGATCGCCGCATTGGCGGTCACGCGGCGGGCACGGGCCATCGTGATTCCCGTGGCCATCGTCGCCGCCTGCGGGGCGACGACGCTCACGTGGTTCTCCGCCGTGCGGCAGCGCGTGACCTTGGCCGTGCGCGACGTGCAGGGGTTGGATCGGCCGGACACGGACCGCGCGGTCCTGCTGGACCGGTTCACGGAGGCCGTGGATCCCACACGGGCCGCGCGGTCGCGCGTCGAGCTGCTGGCCCAATTGGCGCGCACGGAGCTCGCGCGCGCGGGCTATCCCACCGAGCTCGCGACTTGGAGTCGCGAGGGCGAGCTGCTGACCGAACTCTCCGTGGGCCAGCCGGCTGGCGTGACACCGGGCGTGAACCTGGTGGCAGCCGAGGCGCAGCTGCGCATGACGCCGCTGCTCAGCGAGGTGCAGGGCAACCCGGGGCTGCATCTGGTGCTGGCGTTGCCGCACGCGGACGGGAGTGCGACGACCGTGGTCGTGGCGCCGCGCTCGCGGCTCGTGGCGCAGGATCCCTTTGGCGCGTTGCTCGGCTTCTCCCCGCCGCCGGCGCCGGAGCCGCCGTACGAACTGCGGATCGGCGATGAGAACCCAATGGAGTCCGCGCCGGATATCCGCGGTCGTGGTGCGTGGACGCGCATCGGCGACGAACTCCATGGCGACTGGCAGTTCGTCGGTGGCGGCGGCCTGCGGCGGCGCCTGCACGCCGTGGTCGAGCTGCGCAGCTTCGGCGCCCTCGTCACGCGCGGCGTCCTGCTGGTGCTCGTGGATCTCGCGGTCCTCGCGGCGATCTGGTTGCTGATCGTCGTGGCCGAGGGCGCGCTCCCACGTTGGTGGCGGCAGCGGCGCCGGGAGCTGCTCGGGAGTTATCGCACGCGGCTGTCGGCGACGCTCTTCGCCTGTTTCCTCGTGCCCTCGCTGCTGTTCGGCCTGTGGTCGTTCCGCCGCCTGAATGCCGATGACGTGCAGGCGCGCGACTTGCTCGTCCGCGAGACGCTGCGCGCGGTGTCGGTGTCCACGGAGTCCGTGGAGTTGGCGCAGGCGGCGCAGCGCTTCGAGACACCGCTGTGGCTCTACGCCGATGGCTTGCTCGTGGGCACCAGCGATCCCTTGCTCGATGCCTTGGCACCGGTGGGGCGCACACTGCCGCCGCCGGTGGTGGACGCCTTCTCGGAGCAGGACGAAGTGCACACGGGTGGGCCAGCGCAGGTGGGGCCTGCCAACGTGCGACTCGGCTATCGCAGCGCGATGGATTCGCTGGGGGTGCAGTACGTGCTCGCGGCGCCGGCACGACTCGACGATCGCTTGCTCGACCGCCGGCGCAACGATCTTGCGGTCTTCCTGCTCTTTGCCTTGGCGCTGGGCGCGCTGGCCGCGCTCTGGGTGAGCGGTGCGGCGTCGCGGCAGCTGTCGCGGCCGATCCGCGAACTGCGCGACGCCGCGCTGGCGCTCGCGCGCGGCGCCGCTGCGCCGCCGCTCCGCGACGATCCGCCGGTGGAGTTCGATCCGGTGTTCCGTGCGTTCCGCACCATGACCACCGACCTCGCGGAGAGTCGCGCCGCGTTGGAGACCGCCGAGCGGCGGCTCGCGGCGACGCTGCGGAGCGTGGCCTCCGGCGTGCTGGCCGTGGACGAGAGCGATCGCCTGACCTTCGTGAATCCCACGGCCGAGGCAGTGCTGGGCGTGCCGCTGCCGGTGGGCGGGGCACTGCCGCCCGTGGTGCAGGCCCTGCTGGGCACGCGGCTCGAGGAGTTCCGCGCGGACTCGCGCGACGACGGCGCGTTCGAGATCGAACACCAAGGCCGTCGCCTCAGCGTGCGCTTCACGCGACTCGCGCCGGGGACGCGACGCGCCGTCGTGACGCTCGAGGACGTGACCGACGTGGCGCGCGCCGAGCGCGTGCTGGCCTGGGGCGAAATGGCGCGGCAGGTGGCGCACGAGATCAAGAATCCGCTCACGCCCATGCGCTTGGGCATGCAGCACCTGCGGCGCGCGCGGAACGACAGCCGCGTGGATTTTGACCGCGTGCTCGAGGAGAACTCGGCGCGGATCCTCGCGGAGATCGACCGCCTGGACGAGATCGCGCGGGCGTTCAGTCGGTATGGCACGGCCCCGGAGCGCGACTTGCCGCCTGAAGCCGTGGACGTGGCGGCCGTGGCGCGCGATGTGCTGGAGCTTGAGCGCATGGGGCAGGCCGATGTGGAGTGGGTCGGCGAGATCCCTGACGCGCCGGTGCTCGCGGCCGCTCGCGGGCGTGAACTGCGCGAGGTGCTGCTCAACCTGCTGGAGAACGCGCGTTTGGCCGGTGCACAGCGCGTGTTGCTCCGCGTGTCGGCGGTGGACGGTGGGGCGCTGCTCGAGGTGCACGACGATGGAAGCGGCATTCCGGAGCACCTGCTCACGCGCATCTTCGATCCGCACTTCTCGACGCGCACCAGCGGCAGCGGCCTAGGCCTCGCCATCAGCCGGCGCCTGATCGATGGCTGGGGCGGGCAGATCGAGGCGGCGAACGGCGCGCCCGCGAACGGCGCGACCGCGAACGGCGCGGCGACGCTCGATGCCGCCGGCCGCGGCGCGGTGCTGCGCGTCCGATTGGCTCCGCCACCCCGCGGCTGAGTATCTTGCGAGCGCGATGCACACCAGCGAAACCGCGCTCCCGAACCGTCACAGCACCGGCATCCCGCCGCACTTGGCGGACTGGCAGCTCCCGCCGGATTGGCGCTGGGGCGCGGGCGGCGTGTACACGCCGTATCGCTACGCGCACGAGGTGATCGATTCGCTCGGACGCTCGCTGGCGTTGGTGACGGCGCCGGATCCGTCGCATCACGCGTGGCTGTTCCACGAGGCGCGGCATTTGGCGCTGCGGAATCATCCGAGCATCCCGACGACGTATCACTTTTGGCAGCAGCATCCGGGCAGCCGTCGCGGGCCCGGGTACCTGCGCCGCTGGATCACCGGCGAGACGATCCTCCAGCGCCTGCGCCGCACGGCCGAGCGCGAGACGGTGCCGTTCACGCTGCGCATGCTGCGCGCTATCGGTTCGACGCTGGCGTATCTCCACGACTCGGGCGGTCAGCACGGCGCGATCTCACCGGGCAGCGTGTACTTCACGCCAACGGGTCGCGTCTGGTTGCTTGGTTGGCAGTGGGCGGTGCCGCCAGAGGAGCGCCCCGCGGGCATCGCGCCGGATCCGAGTTGGTGCCCATACGCCCCCGAATGGCGCGGCGAATGGCGTCCGAGCCCGGCCGCGGACCAATGGCAGCTGGGTGCCTTGGCTTTCGCGCTGCTCACGGGGGAGATTCCGGTGGCCGGCGGCACGCCACCCATCCGCTTGGCGCGGCCGGACACTCCGGCCACCGTCGCGGATCTGGTGGATCAGATGCTCGCCGAGCGGCCGGCGGATCGGTTCTCGTCGATCGCCGGCATGCTGCGCCGGATCGAGCGCATCAGCGGCACGGCGTCGCTGGCGTTCCCCGGGGCGGAGCAGGCCAGCGGCGAACACACGGCGGTGAGCGAGGAAGACCGCCTGCGCTGGGCCACCGGCGACGACTACGAAGTGCTGTCGCCGCTGGGGCAGGGCACCTACGGCTCGGTGTGGCGCGTGCGCGATCTCTCGCTCGAGCGCGAAGTGGCGCTCAAGATGTTGCATCCCACCGTGGCCAGGAATGCGACGGCGGTGGGGCGTTTCCGGCGCGAGGCGCAGCTCGCGGCGCAGCTGCAGCATCCGGCGATCGTGCCGATCTTCGCCTGGGACAACAAGGGCGACGTGAACTGGTACATCATGGAGCTCGAGGAAGAGGGCTCCGTGGCGGATCTCATCGCGCGCAGCGGTCCGCGGCCGTTCGCCGAGATCGCGCCGCAGGTGGACGCCGTGCTCGACGGCCTCGCTGTCGCGCATCAGGCGGGCATCATCCACCGAGATCTCAAGCCGGAGAACATCCTCATCGACCGCTATCGGCGCTGGCGCATCGCGGACTTCGGCATCGCAAACGCGCTGGGCTCGCAGACGGCTGGGGCTTCGGGCACGCCGAACTTCGCGGCGCCGGAGCAGTTGCTCGGGGAAGAGCAGGGGGTGGCGACGGACCTCTTTGCCGTGGCGGGCATCGTGATCTTCGCGCTCACGGGCAAGGTGCCGTTTGAAGGCGGGGAGAGTCGCGCGATCCTCGCGGCGCAGCTGGCGGGGCGCGTGGACTTGAGCGGTTTTCCGGACGACCTCGCGGACTGGCTGCGCCGCGCGCTGAATCCCGATCCGCAGCGACGCTTCCGCGACGCGGAGACGATGCGCGCGGCCTGGCGCGATGTGGTGCGGCGCGTGACGCGCGAGGAGCGGCGGGCGAACTCTGGGCTCGGCCGCGTGCTCAAGCAACTCGCCGCGCTGTTCCGCGACCGCCCGCGCGCCAACTGACGCCGGGCGCGGCCCGACGTCAGGTCGCGTCGAGGGCGTCGCGCACGGCCTGGAGCACTTCGCGCGCCGTGAAGGGCTTCTGCAAGAAGGCGTAGCGCGCGGCACCGAGGTCGGCGCGGAGCGCCGCATCGTCCGTGTAGCCCGACATCAAGACGACGCGAATCTCCGGCCGCAGCGCGCTCAGGCGCTGCACGAGCTCCTTGCCGCCGACGCCGGGCATCATCACGTCGCTGAGCAGGAGGTGGATCTGCCGCGAGTCGGCATCGGCCAGACGCAGGGCCTCGCCGCCGTGCGCCGCTTCGAGCACGTCGTAGCCGGCGGCGCGGAGGATGCGTCCCAGCGCCGAGCGAATGGCCGGCTCGTCTTCGGCGAGGAGGATGCGCTCCGAGCCACCGGCGACATCGATGCCGCGCACGGGTGACGAACGCCGCGGCCGCGACTCGCCGCCGGTGGAGATCGGGAGCGTGACGAGGAATACCGAACCCTTGCCGACCTCGCTGGTCACCTCGATGCGGCCACCCGCCTCGTGGATGATCGTGTAGGTCGTGGCGAGGCCGAGGCCGGTGCCGCGGCCGGCGGGTTTGGTGGTGAAGAAGGGTTCGAAGAGCCGCTCCAGCACCTCCGGCGTCATGCCGGTGCCGTTGTCCGCGACTTCGAGCAGCGCCGTCTCGCGCCCGGACTCATCCGGCGTGCCCGGCCGCGTCTGGATGCGCAGGCGTCCGCCCTCAGGCATGGCGTCCACCGCATTGATGGCGAGGTTCATCACCACCTGCTCGAGCTGGCCGGCATCGATGCGCGCCACCAGCGGCGCGTCCGAGAGGTCGAGCGTGAGTTCGACGTTCGGCGGCACCAGGCGGCGCAGGATGAGCTGCATGCCGAGGATCACTTCGCGCAGGTTCACGTCGCGCGGGATGATGACGTCGCGGCGCGCGAAGGCCAGCAGCTGGCGCGCGAGCGCGGCCGCGCGATCGGCGGCGGCGCGGATGGCGTCCACCTCCTCGCGGCCCTGTCCGCGCTCCTCCAACTCGAAGCTCAGCACCTCGGCGTAGCTCTGGATGACCGTGAGCACATTGTTGAAGTCGTGTGCGATGCCGCCGGCGAGGCGGCCCACGGCCTCGAGCTTCTGCGCCTGGCGCAGTTGCTGCTCGGTGCGGTGCTGTTCGGTCACGTCCTGCACGATGCAGCCCGCACCGCTCACGGCGCCGCGATGCCCGGGGATCGGGTAGTACGTGACCAGCCAGCGCCGCGGAACGGTGGGGTTCGCCGCCGTGGTGCCTTCGATGAGCACGTTCTCGACGGGCGCGCCGGTGGTGAGTACTCGATCCAGCAACGGGCTCACCGTCGGGGCCAGCGCGGGGATCATCTCCTCGATGGTCCTGCCGATGTGCGCGGCCGCCGGCGCCCCGTTGATGTCCGCCAGCGCGCGATTGATGCGTTGGAAGCGCTGGCGGCGATCGTAGAACGCGATGCCGTAGGGCGAGCTCTCGATGGCCGAGTCGAGGAAGCGCGAGGTCTCCTCGAGCAACGCGAGGGTGGAGTCACGCTCGGCGACCTTCTCCTCGAGCATCGCCGTCTGCTCCTCGAGCTGGCCGGCCTGTTCCTCGAGGGCCTGCGTCTGGAGTTCGAGCTCGGCGGCTTGCTCTTCAATCGTAAACTGCCGCGCGGCCGCCATCTCGGCCTTGGCGCGCATGCCCGCCGTGAGGCGCTGGATGGCGACGAAGGCCAGGCCCAAGGCGGCCAAGATGGTCACGACGCTCGACCACAGGATCACCGCCTCGCGGCGGAAGCGGTCGAGGCGCAGCTGCCGCACGTCGGCCACCAGCGCCTCGAACGGATGCGCCATGCGATCGAAGGCGCGGCTTCCCTCGTAGGCGAGCTGTCGCGTGATGGGCGTACCGTCCAACGCGGGCCGAACAAAAGTGCGCTCCCAGTGCTCGAGGCCGACGACGATGCTGTCCACGAGGGCCACGAGTTCGGGGCGATCCGCCACGGAGTCGCGGAGCGCGCGGAGCGTCCTGCGCGCGGAGTCGGTGGCGACGTTCGCTCGCTGGGTCGCCGCGCTGTCAGGGGCCGGATTCAAATAGATGGCCCGCACCGCGGCCTCCGTGCTCCACACCTCTTCTTGCGCGGCTGTCGCCAGCCAGAGCACGTTGCCCGAATGGATGACCCGCGCGGTGTTGACGCGCTCCAGCGAGAACGCCGCGATGACGATGGCGACGATCATCCCGACCGCGAGACTGGCCGTGCGCTGCCAGCGGCCGAGCTCCTGCACCAACTGGTCGGACGAGATGTCGTGGGCCGGTGTCGTCATGCTCGGGCACGCAAACAGGGTCTCGCGCATTGTGCCGGTTGGTCGGCCCAGTGTCAACCAGCCGACGGCCTTCTTTGCCGCGTTAATCTCCGATATGCGCCCAACCCGCCTGTTTTGTTCCCTGCTCGCCGTTGCCCTGCTCGCGCTTCCCGCGGCTGGGCAGCAGGCTCCCCCCACCGACTCCGCAGCGCGTGATTCCCTGCGCGCGCAGGCCATCGCCGCCCAGCGGGTGACGGTGACGCGCGGCGAGGCAGCCTTGGATCGCGTGCCGTGGGCGGTCGGGACGCAGCGCACGGAGCAGATTCGCCGCGGCCAGGCCACGGTGGGCATCGATGAAGCGCTGGCCAACATCCCGGGCGTCGTGGTGGCCAATCGCTACAACTACGCGCTCGACCAGCGCGTGTCGATTCGCGGGACGGGCAGCCGCGCCAACTTCGGCCTGCGCGGCGTGAAGGTGCTGCTCGACGGCGTGCCGCAGTCCTTGCCCGACGGCCAGAGTCAGCTCACCAACGTGGACCTCGCCGCCATTGGCTCGGTGGAAGTGCTGCGAGGCTCGGCGTCGTCGTTATACGGCAATGGCTCCGGCGGCGTGATCGCGTTCACGACGGACCTCTCGTCGCCGACGCCCTTGGGCCTGACGCTGCGGCACACCGCCGGCTCGTTCGGTCTCGAGAAGTCGCAGCTACGCCTTGCGGGGCGCGCCGGGAGCACGCTGGGCATGCTCAGCGTCTCGCGCACGCGCACGGACGGGTTCCGGCAGTACAGTCGCGCCGAGACCTCTCAGTTGCTGGCGGCCGTGGACCAAGCCATCGGCGCGCGACACACCCTGCAGCTGCGTGCGGGGACTGCCGAGGTGCCGACGGCGCTCAACCCCGGCGCACTCACGGCGGCCGAATATGCCGCGAATCCTGATTCCGCCGCCCTCGCCAACGTGAACCGCGGGGCCAGTCGCGAGGTCACGCAGCGCTACGTGTCGGCGCGCATCCGCGGCGTGATGGACCGTGGCGAGTGGAGCACGGCGCTGTACCTGCAGCGCCGTTTCGTGGACAACGCCTTGGCCGTGCCGCCGCCCGGCGCCCCGACGGCGGCGACGTCGCCGCGGGGCACGTTCAGCACGTTGGATCGCCGCGTGACGGGCGCCCGCGTGGACCTGCGTCGCGAGCTGGCGCCCACGCTGCGGCTCTCCACGGGCTTCGACCTGCAGCGCAGCTTCGATGTGCGCCGCAACCAGGCCGCCACCGGGGGTCGCCCGACCGCGCCGACGGATACCCTGCTGCTCGACCAGAACGAAATTGTCGAGAGCGTTGGACCCTTCGCGCAGCTGCAGTGGGAGCCGCGTGGCGATCTCACGCTGAGCGTCGGGGCGCGCTGGGACCGCCTGCGTTTCGCGGTGAACGACAACTTCCTCGCCGACAGCGCGGACAACACGGGCCGCCGGTTGCTCACGGCGACGACCGGTCACGTGGGCGCCGTGTGGCGGTTGCGCGATTGGCTGGCGCCGTACGCGAACATGGCGACGGCCTTCGAGACGCCCACGACCACGGAACTGCAGGTGCGGCCGGACGGGCAGGGCGGGTTCAATCCCGAACTCGGCCCGCAGCGCCTGCGCACCGTGGAAGTCGGCGCGCGCGGGCGCTGGGGGGCGCGGCTCAGCTACGAGCTCGCGCTGTTCGAGGTCAACGCGGACGACGCCATCGTGCAGTATCTCGAGACCAGCGGGCGCGCGTTCTTCCGCAATGCGGGGCGCACGCGCAGTCGCGGCGCCGAGCTGGGGCTGGGCCTGCGCGCCGCGCGCTGGCTGGAGTTGCAGGCGGCGTACACGCTCGCGGACTATCGCTTTGGCGATTATATCCTGCCGCTCACGAGCACCACGGCGGACACGCTCGACGGCAATCGACTCGCCGGCGTGCCGGAACGCGCGCTGCGCGTCGGCGCCCGCGCGCGCTGGGCGGCGACCACGCTCGACATCGACCACAGTACGCAGGGCGATGTGTTCGGGGACGACCGGAACCTCGTGCCGGTGCGCGGCTGGGGCCGCGGGCAGCTGAACCTGCGACTCGCACACAGTGCCACGTGGAGCGGCTGGCGGGCCGAGCCCTTCGTGAGCGTGCAGAACCTCTTCGATGAACGCTACGTGTCGGCGGTGACGCTCAACGGCGCGTTCGGGCGCGTGTTGGAGAGTGCGCCGGGCCGCAACTGGTACGTGGGGCTCGAGCTCGCGGCGCCGCTGCTACGCTGAGCGCCGCTGCCGTTGCAGCCCTGATTAGCTTGCCCCGATGCCAACGACGAAGAATCTCGCGTTCGAAGTGCGCGACTCCGGCATTGCCGGCAAGGGCGCGTTTGCCATCCGACCGATCGCCAAGGGCGAACAGCTCATCGAGTACGTGGGCGAGCGCATCACGCATGCCGAGGCCGATGCCCGCTACGACGACGAGTCCATGGACGAGCACCACACGTTCCTGTTCACGATCTCGTCGCGCATGGTGATCGACGCGACGTACGACGGCAATGAGTCGCGGTACATCAACCACTCCTGCGATCCCAACTGCGAGGCGGAGATCGACAAGGGCCGCGTCTTCATCTCGGCCATCCGCGACATCGCGGTTGGCGAAGAGCTGCACTATGACTATGCCTACGAGCGCAGCGGCGATGAGACGGAGGAGGACGAGCGCCGCTACAAGTGCCTCTGCGGGACGTCCAAGTGCCGCGGCTCCATCATGGAGCCGGTGAGCGTGTTCAAGGCGCGGAAGCGCAAGGAAGCGGCGCAGCGCGCCGCGCGGAAGCGAAAGGCCGCTACGAAGAAGTAGCGGCCCGCCAGGCGCGCGAGGCCTCGACGTCCTCGCGCGTGAGCTGGTGGCCGACGGGGCTCCAGCGGAGCTCCACCTCCGCCCCCGCCTCGCGCAGCATCGCGGCGAGCCGCTCGCTGTTGCTCGGCGGGATGATCGGATCGTGCTGGCCCGCGGCGATGAACACGCGCGTGCCGCGCAGGTCCGGCAGGGGCGCCACCTCGAGCGGCACCATCGCGCGGTAGAGGATCGCTTCCTTCACGAGGCCGGGGCGCAGGAGCAGCAGGGCGGCCGCGATGTTCGCGCCGTTGCTGAAGCCCACGGCCGTCACGCCGTCGGTGGGAAACCCATACTGCGCGCTGGCGCCGACGACGAAGTCGCCCAACTGCTGCGTGCGCGCCTTCAGGTCAGGAATGTCGAACACGCCCTCGGCCAAGCGCCGGAAGAAGCGCGGCATGCCGTGCTCCAACACTTGCCCGCGCGGCGAGAGCAGGTTGGCGCCCCGGTCGATCAAGTCGCCGAGCGGTATGAGGTCGTTCTCGTCGCCGCCGGTCCCGTGCAGCAGCAGCAGCGTACGCGCGCTGCCCTCACGGGGCTCCCAGCGGTGGGTAAAGGCAAGGTCGGTCACGGAAACCAAGCACGGATGACAGTTGCCTTCACAATCCGGTCCAGCAGCGGAAAGTTCGCCGTGAAGTAGGCCTCGCCCTCGCGCGCGATTCGGTCCTGCTGCGGCGCGTTGGCGCCGTCGCCATAGCCCGTGTAGAACGCGTCCACCGCATCCATGCCGGCGATTACCTCGCCGATCGGCGGGAAGCCCAGGCCGTCGAGCCGCGCGTTGTCGCGGAGGTTGATGAACATCTGCGTGGTGCGCGTGTTCGGGCCGCCGCTGGCGAACACAAGGGTGCCGCGGCGGTTGCTCTGCCGCACCGTGTCGTCGGGGATGCTGCGCGTGCGCCATTGGGCGCTGAGAGCCGGATCGGCAGCGAGTCCGAACTGCGTGACGAAGCCGCGAATCGTGCGGAAGAATCGCGCACCGTCGTAGAAGCCCGTGGCGACGGCTTCGTAGAACTGCGCCGCGCCATACGGGGCCCACTGGCGATGCACCATCGCGAGCACCTCGCCCTTGGTCGTCTCGAGGCGCACCACGAACGAATCGGGAATCACGCCAGGCTGGAAAGGCGCCACCACCGGCTCGGGCGGCGAAGCCGGCGTGCGTGGGGCGCAGGCGGCGAGGGACACGGCGAACATCGCCGCGGCGAGCGAGCGAAGCGTGAACATGGGGTTCAGAGGATGTTGTCGTCGCGGCGCATCACGAGCGTACGATCGCGCTCGCGCGTGCCGTTGCGGTACGAGAACGGCACGGTGATCTCCCGCGCGTTCACGACGGTGCCGGCGAGCATGCGCAGGCCGCGGGTGTCTTCCGTGGGGTCGGGCGTGAAGCGCACTTCGGTACCGACGATCTCATAGGTGCCGGTGACGGCCATGGTCTGCAGCGGGATGCTGCGGTCGCGGCCCCGCGGATCGGCGGAGTACAGCGTGCGGCGGTAGCGCACGGACGCGCGGAACTTGCCGTCGCTGCGCAGGGAGAGCACGAGGCGATCGAACACGATCAAGTACGTCGTGCCGTCGTCGTCCACCACGCGATCCGTCTGCGGCAGCGAGTCGCGGTCGATGCGTGCGGCCACGAAGGTGCCGGCGCTCACGCGCACGGTGGCTGGGCTGGCGGGCGCGGGTCGTGCCTGGGCGCCGAGCGCGGGCGCGGCGATCACCGCCGCAGTCAGCAGCGATGCGGCGAGCACCACGGGCGGCAGGAGTCGCGCGAGCATTGGGGAAAACTATGCGCGAGGTGCGATGCGCGGCCACCACCAGCAACACGAATGTTTGGCCGCGCCCCGTGGCCGCTGCACACTCGGCGCATGCTTGCTGCCATCCAATCCGCCGCCGTGCTCGGCGTCGATGCCTATGCCGTGACGGTCGAAGTGGACGCAGCCGCCGGACTGCCCGGCTGGACGATGGTCGGGTTGCCGAGCGGCAGCGTGAAGGAAGCGCGTGAGCGCGTGGGCGCGGCGCTGGCCAACGCAGGCTTGCAGCTGCCGCCCCGACGGTGGACCGTGAACCTCTCGCCGGCGGACGTGCGCAAGGATGGCACGGCCTTCGATCTCCCCATCGCGCTCGGGGCACTGGTGGCCAGCGGGCAACTGCCGGCTGCCGCGGTGGACGGCCTCCTCTGCGTCGGCGAACTGGGGCTGGATGGCTCGATCCGCCCGATCCGCGGTGCCCTCCCGCTCGCGCGCGCGGCGCGAGACGGGGCGGCGCGTGCGCTCGTGCTCCCCGCGGCGAACGCGGCCGAGGCCGCGTTGCTGCGGGAGGTGCGGCTCGCGCCCTGCGCATCCTTGGCCGAGCTGGTCGCGCATTTGCGGAAGGGAACGCTGCCGGAGCCGCCGCCACACGCGGCTCCGTTGGCCAGCGCATCGGACGCCTGCCTCAGCGAGGTGGTTGGGCAGGCCGTGGCCAAGCGCGCGCTGGAACTCGCGGCGGCGGGCGGGCACAACATGTTGATGGTCGGCCCGCCGGGCGCCGGCAAGACCATGCTCGCACGACGCCTGCCCAGCATCATGCCGCCCTTGGACGACGACGCATTGCTCGAGGTGGTGGCGGTGCACAGCGTCGGCGGCATCTTGCCCACGGACCGCACGCCCACGCGCACGCCGCCGTTCCGCGCGCCGCACCATACCATTTCGCTGCCGGGGCTGATCGGCGGCGGCCCCGGTCCGAGGCCGGGCGAGGTCTCGCTGGCCCACCGCGGCGTGCTGTTCCTCGACGAACTGCTCGAGTTGCCGCGCTACGTACTCGATGCGATGCGGCAGCCCATCGAGGATGGCCGCGTGACGATTGTCCGCGCGGCGCAGAGCGTCGCGTTTCCGGCACGCTTCCTGCTCGCCGGCGCGGCGAATCCTTGCCCATGTGGCTACGACGGTGAACCGGTGTCGCGCTGCCGCTGCTCGGCCGCGGAGATCGCGCGTTACCGCGCGCGACTCAGCGGCCCGCTGGCCGATCGCATCGACCTGCACGTGCGCATCGGGGCCGTGAAGCTGGCCGCCCTCGGCGAGATGGCGCAGGAGGAGACGAGCGAGGTCGTGCGGGCGCGGGTGGCCGCGGCGCGCGCGCGGCAGGCCCAGCGGTACGCCGTGCTGCCGGGCGTGCGGCTCAACGCCGAGGCGCCGGGGCGCTGGCTGCAGCAGCACGGGCTGCTCTCGCGCGAGGCCACGTCCTTGCTCGCAGAGGCCGCCGATCGCCTCCGGCTCTCGGCCCGCACCTATCACCGCGCCCTGCGCGTGGCGCGCACCGTGGCGGACCTCGATGGCAGCGAACGCATCACCACCAGCGCGCTGGCGGAAGCGCTGTTGTTCCGGGGGAGTGACTCCCAAGAGGGCGGGGGGAGCGGATAGCTTTCACGCTTTCCCTCACCCAGCCCAAGCCTCGTGCGGATTCTCGCTCGCCGCTCTTTGCATGTCGCGTTGCCCCTCTTGCTCACCGCGCCCCTCGCGCTGGTCGCGCAGGGGACCGCGCCCTACGACGTCTTGATCCTCAACGGGCGCATCGTGGACGGCAGCGGCGGCCCCTCGTTCTATGGCGATCTCGCCATCCGCGGCGACCGCATCGCGGTCGTGGGCCCGAGCGGCTTCCTCGACGGCCGTCAGGCGAAGGACACCGTGGATGCCACGGGCTTGGTGGTCTCGCCGGGCTTCATCGACATCCTCGGCCAGAGCGGCTGGTACTTCCTGTACGGCGACTCGCGGCTGATCGCCAAGGTCTCGCAGGGTGTGACGACGGAGATCATCGGCGAGGGCACCACCTACGCGCCGCTCAACCCGCGCTTCATCGGCGCGCGGCCGGACTCGTTGGCGCGGCGCTTTTCGCAGCCGGACGGCTTCGGACGCTTCCTCGAGACCATGGAGAAGCGCGGCGCATCGGTGAATGTCGGCGCCTTCGTGGGCGGCCACACGCTGCGGCAGTACGGCATGAGCACGCGCACCGGGCCCGCGTCGGCGGCGGCGATCCGCGAGATGCAAGGCGCGCTCAGCCGCGCGATGCGCGACGGGGCCTTCGGCATCGGCACGGCGCTGATCTACGCGCCGGGGACCTTCGCTGGGCCTGACGAGCTGATCGAGGTCTCCAAGGCGATGGCCGAGTACGACGGCATCTATGCGACGCACCTCCGCTCGGAGGGCGATGGTCTGCTCGATGGCCTCGACGAGGCGATCCGCATCGGCCGCGACGCCGGCGTGCGCGTGGAGATCTGGCATCTCAAGGCCGCCGGTCGCCTGAACTGGAACAAGGGCGCCGAGTCCCTGGCCCGCATCGAGGACGCGCGCGCCACGGGCTTGGACATCGAAGCGAACATGTATCCGTACGTGGCCGCCGCCACGGGGCTCACCTCCTGCCTGCCGCCCAGCGCGCAGGGTGCGCAGCTGTACACGCGCCTCGCCAACGCCGAGCAGCGTGCCGCCATCCGTCGCGAGATCGAGCGGCCGACGTCGTTCTGGGAGAATCTCTGCGCCTTGGCCACGCCCGAGAACGTGCTGATCTCGCGGCTCACCGTGGACTCGCTGCGCAAATACTCGGGCCAGCGGCTCTCGCAGATTGCGCAGCAGATGGGCGTGGACTGGATCGACGCTGCGTTCCGGTTGATCCGCGCCGAACGGAATCGGGTGGAGACGATCTACTTCTTGATGGACGAGGCGAACGTCGTCGAGAACATGCGGCGGCCCTGGATGAAGTTCGGGTCTGACGCCGGTGGCCCCAACCCGCGCGCGGCGTCGGGGCTCGTGCATCCGCGGTCGTACGGCACGTTCACGCGCGTGCTCGGGCCCTACGTGCGCGACCAGCAGGTGATCTCGCTCGAGGACGCGATTCGCAAGATGACCTACGCAAATGCGCGCCGATTGGGCATCCAGGAGCGCGGCTTGCTCGCGCCCGGCTTCTTTGCCGACGTCGTCGTGTTCGATCCCAACACTGTGGGTGATCGCTCGACGTTCGAGCGCCCGCACCAGGTGTCGGTGGGCGTGCTGCGCACCTACGTGAATGGCACACTGGTGTGGCGCAACGGGCAGCATACCGGCGCCAAGCCGGGGCGCGCGGTGCGTGGGCCGGCGTACCGCCCGGGCGCGTCCCGTGCAGCGGCGGCGGCCACGCCCGAGGGCTAGCTTTTCATCGCGATGATGGCTGCCACGCCCCTCGAGTCCCCCAACGACGCGCAGCGCGCCAAGGAAGCCGCGCTCGTCGCGTGGTTCCGCGCGCAGCAATCGGTGTTGGTGGGATTCTCGGGCGGCGTGGACTCCGCGTACCTCGCCATCGTCGCGCACGGGACGCTCGGCGCCGAACGTGCGCTGGCGGTGATCGGACGCAGCGCCTCGTACCCGGCGGCGCAGTGGGCCACGGCCCGCGGCGTCGCCGATGGGTTCGGCCTCGCGGTGCTCGAGGTGGACACCGACGAGATGAACGATCCGCGCTATGCGGCGAATCCCACCAATCGCTGCTACTTCTGCAAGAGTGAGCTGTGGACGCGGCTCGCACCGATTGCCGCCGCGCGCGGCCTCGCGACCATCGTGGACGGCACCAACGCGGATGACCTGGGCGACTATCGCCCAGGCGCGCAGGCGGCGCGCGAGCACGGCGTGCGCTCGCCGCTGGCGGAGTTGGGCTTCACGAAGGCCGATATCCGCGCGCTGAGCCGTGCGCGGGGCATCCCGACGTGGGCGCAGCCTTCGTCGCCGTGCTTGTCGTCGCGCCTGCCGTATGGAACGCCGGTCACGCCCGAGCGCCTGCTGATGGTGGAACGCGCCGAGGCCGCGCTGCGCGCCCTGGGCATCACCGGGGACCTCCGCGTGCGGCACTTTGGTACGACGGGCAGGGTAGAGATGTCGCGTGAGGCGCTCGCCGAGTGGCAGCAGCCGGCACAGCTCGCGCAGGTCGAAGGTGCGGTACGCGCCGCGGGCTTCACCGACGTGGAGCTGGACCCGCGCGGGTTCCGTTCCGGTGGGCTCAACGTCCTGGCTGGCGTGCCGGGCGCATCGTGACCTGCACGCCGTTGCGTTCCGAACCGGAGAGGCGCTGATGTTCTTTGGATTGATCGGGCGCATTGGCTGCGCCATCCTGTTGCTGATCATCGGCGCGGCGGGCTACGCGACCAAGGACATCTGGATCCCGAAGGTCAAGCCGCATCTCCCGCCCATCGTGCAGGAGTGGCTGTGAGCCGTCGTGTGTTGATCGTGGACGACGAACCGGGCATCCGCGCCGCGCTGGCGCAGCTGCTCGAGTTCGAGGGCTACGAGGTGAAGGCGGTGGCCTCGGGGCTCGAGGGCCTGGCGGCCTACGAGCACTGGCGGCCGCAGCTGACCTTCCTCGACGTGAAGATGGAAGGCATTGACGGCCTCGAGACGCTCAAGCGCATTCGCGCGCTCGATGCGGCGGCCGTGGTGGTCATGATCTCCGGCCACGCCACCGTGAAGGACGCCGTGGCCGCGACGCAGCTCGGTGCCTACGACATCCTCGAGAAGCCGCTCGACACCGACCGCATCCTCGTCACGCTGCGCAATGCGATCGGGCACCTCGACCTGCGCGAGGAGAACGCGCGGTTGCGGCAGCGCGTGGAGCGGCACGGCGAGATCGTCGGGGCGAGCGCGGGCATCCGCGCGCTGGTGGCCCAGATCGAACGCGTGGCGCCGACGCCGGCCCGTGTGCTCATCACGGGCGAGAACGGCACGGGCAAGGAGCTGGTCGCGAAGGCGCTGCACCAGCAGTCGCCGCGGGCCAAGCAGCCGTTCATCGAGGTGAACTGCGCGGCGATTCCGTCGGAGTTGATCGAGAGCGAGCTCTTCGGGCACATGAAGGGCTCGTTCACCGGCGCCGTGCAGGACCGCGCGGGCAAGTTCGAGCAGGCCGACGGCGGCACGCTGTTCCTCGACGAGATCGGCGACATGTCGCCCTCGGCGCAGGCCAAGGTGCTGCGCGTGCTGCAGGAGGGCGAGGTCACGCGCATCGGCGGCGCGAAGTCGCGCAAGGTGGACGTGCGCGTGCTGGCGGCCACCAACAAGCGGCTGGAGGAGGAGATCGCGGCCGGCCGCTTCCGCGAGGACCTGTACTATCGCCTGAACGTGGTGCCGATGACCGTGCCTCCGCTGCGCGAGCGCCGTGACGACATTCCGATGCTGGTCGAGCACTTCCTGCAGCGCTTGGCCAAGGAGAGCGGCTTGCCGCCGCGCGAGATCGAAGCGGCGGCCATGGACCGCCTGCGCGCGCTCGACTGGCCGGGCAACGTGCGTGAGCTCCGCAACACCGTGGAGCGTCTGCTCATCCTCGCCGCCGGACCGCGGATCCAACGCGCCGACGTGGACCGGCTCGTGGGCGCGCGGGCCGATGCCGCCGGCGACGCCGGCCTTGGCACCTTCGAGCACTTCGCCACGTACGAGGAGTTCAAGCTCGCGGCGGAACGCGCGTTCCTCGAGGCCAAGCTCAAGGCCCATGATTGGAACGTGGCCGAGACGGCGCGCGCGATCGATATGCCGCGGAGCAATCTCTACAAGAAGCTGGAGCGCCACGGCTTGGCGCGGGAGCAGGGATGAGTGAGCGCGACTGGGACGCTGAGCTGAAGAAGATCGACGCCGAGATGGCGAAGGCGGCCAGCCGTCCGGCGCCGGCGCCGACGCGTGCCGCGGCCCCGGCGGCTGGCGGCGCGCTTGGTGCGGGCGGCGGGCTTGCGGGTGGCGCTGCGGGTGCGGGTGGCGGTCTCGCGGGAATTGGCGCCGCCGGCGCGCCGGCCACGACCAACTTCGGTGTCTACGCCCGCCTCACGCTCGCCGTGGCCATCGGCGTGGGAATCATCTTCTGGCCCTATGCCAACCGCTGCGGACTCGGCCTCGCGGGCTATCTCGGGGCGGTCGGGGCCGTGATCGTGAGTGGCGCGTGGAGCGCGGTGTGGACGTTCCGGCACCGCGCCGGGCGCGCGCACTTTCTGGCGTTGCTGCTCGTGCTGTGGGGGCTGATCCTCGCGGCGATGGATGTGCTGCCGCGCATCGGGTACGCCAAGCCGACGACGGAGCATCCAGCCGCTTGGGCCTGCGAGTAGGCGCCGTTCCCAAGGATTCACCACAGAGGCACGGAGACAGAGAGACTGCGCCGGCGGTGAACCGCGACTCCTGGGGGCTCGCGCCGACATTCTGGCTCGAGCCCCCGACGGTTCTTGCGGTCTCTGTGCCTCTGTGCTTCCGTGGTGAGCGCCGGTGGTCTACGACGCCAGCCACACTGCGCGCTCCAGCCGCATCACGTGGCAGTCATCCGCGCCGAACTGGCGGCGCTCCACGAACGCGAAGCCCAGCCGCTCGTGGAAGCGGATCGCGTCCACGTTGCTCACCAACGGGTCAATGAGGATCGCCGTCACCTCGGGCGGCGCGAAGCAGCGCGCGATGGCGAGCCGCATGGCCTCGCCGCCGATGCCTCGGCCGCGATGTTCGGCCTCACCGATCCAGATGTCGATCGCCCGCAGGCCCGGGCCGCAGTCACCCCAGTAATGCGTCTCTTCGATCTCCGGGTCGATGATCTGCACGAAGCCCACGGGCACCCCGTCGGCCTCGATCACCAGCTGCTCGCGCCACGGGGGCGTCCTGGCCAGCTCGTCGGCCCAGTGCCATTCGTCGTTGGAGTCGGAGTCGATGACATCCGGATCCTCGTCCCAGCGCTCAAGCAGCGGGAGGTCGGCCACGGTGGCGTCACGGAGGATGACCATGGGACTCGCTAGATTTGGGGGATGAAGACTTTCCAGAACTTTATCGCCGGGGCGTGGGTCGAGCCGTCTACCGGCAAGTACCAAGACAACCACAATCCTGCCGATACCACCGACGTCATCGGCAAGTTCCCGCTTTCCGGCGCGGCCGACGTGGACCGTGCGGTGCAGTCTGCGGCCCGTGGCTTCGAGGCCTGGAAGCGCATGCCGGCCCCGGCCCGCGGCGACATCCTCCGTCGCGTCGGTGAGATCCTTACGGCGCGCAAGGAAGAGCTCGCGGACCTCATGACCCGCGAGATGGGCAAGCCGCTGGCCGAGACCCGCGGCGACGTGCAGGAAGGCATTGATACAGCCTTCTACGCTGCCACCGAGGGCCGCCGCCTCTTCGGCCACACGGTGCCGAGCGAGCTGCGCAACAAGTGGGCGATGTCCATGCGCCGTCCGATCGGCGTGGCGGGCATCATCACGCCGTTCAACTTCCCGCTGGCCATTCCGACGTGGAAGATCTTCCCGGCGCTCGTCTGCGGAAACGCCGTGGTGTTCAAGCCCGCCGAGGACGTGCCGCACACGGGGCATGTGTTCGTGGAGATACTCCTCGAGGCCGGCCTGCCGCCCGAGGTCATCCAACTCGTGCACGGCGATGGCGAAGTCGGCAAGGCGATCGTCGAGCACCCGGGCGTCGCGCTGGTGAGCTTCACCGGTAGCACCGAGACGGGCAGCAAGGTCGGCGAGACCTGCGGCCGCCTGCACAAGCGTCTGTCGCTCGAAATGGGCGGAAAGAACGCGCAGATCGTCCTCGACGACGCCAAGCTCGACCTCGCCCTCGACGGCGTGCTCTGGGGCGCCTTCGGCACCACGGGCCAGCGCTGCACGGCCACGAGCCGCCTCATCCTGCAGGACGGCATCCACGACAAGTTCGTGGCCATGCTGATCGAGCGCGCGAAGAAGCTCAAGCTCGGCGACGGTCGCAAGCCCGGAACGGACGTGGGCCCGGTGATCCACGCCGAGTCCATGAGCAAGATCGAGCGCTACGTGGAGATCGGTCTCGAGGAGAAGTCCGAGCTCGTGCTCGGCGGCCGTCGTGCCACCGGCGCGGGCCTCGACAAGGGCTTCTTCTTCGAACCGACGATCTTCACCGGCGTGAAGGCCGGCTCGCGGCTCGAGCAGGAAGAGATCTTCGGCCCCGTGCTCAGCGTCATCCGCGTGAAGGACGCCGATGAGGCCTTCCGCGTGAATAACGGCGTGAAGTACGGCCTCTCCAGCTCGCTGTACACGCAAGACGTGAACCTCGCGTTCCGCGCGATCAACGAACTCGACAACGGCATCACGTACATCAACGCGCCGACGATCGGCGCTGAGGCGCATCTGCCCTTCGGCGGCGTGAAGGCCACGGGCAACGGCCATCGCGAAGGCGGCTGGGAAGTCTACGAGTTCTACTCGGAGACGAAGGTCGGCTACGTGGACTATTCGGGGTCGCTGCAGCGGGCGCAGATCGACAACTACTGATGAGACGGGAGACTTGAGACGGGAGACTTGAGACTGGAAGCTCTCAAGTCTCCCGTCTCAAGTCTCAGGTCTCCCTTGCCCGACCTCCCGGCTCCGGTGTATCTCCCAAGCATGAGCGCGCAGGACCTACCGCCCGAGACGCCTGGCGTCACGGAAGCGCCGGAGCCGCAGGCGGAGCCGGCCGCCGCTCTGGCCACGGCAGCGGCCCCACGGCGGCCGTGGTTCCGCTTCCTGCGCAGCGCCTGGGAATGGGCCAAGTCCGTGCAGGTGGCGATCCTGCTCTTCCTGCTCGTGCGCGCCTTCCTCGTGGAGGCGTTCAAGATTCCCAGCGGTTCCATGGAAGGCACGCTGCTCGTGGGCGACTTCCTGCTCGTGAACAAGCTCGTGTACGGCGCCGAGGTCCCGCTGCTGGACAAGCGCCTGCCCGCGGTGCGTGATCCCGCGCGGGGCGACGTGGTCGTGTTCCAGTGGCCCGAGGACCCCAAGAAGCACTTCGTGAAGCGCCTCATCGGCATGCCCGGCGACACGCTCGAGATGCGCCTCGGCACGCTCTACCGGAACGGCGAGCGCCAGGACGAGCCCTACGTGCAGCGCAGCATGGCGCTGCGCGAGCCCTCGGGCGACGAGTTCCGCTGGCAGCGCGATTACCTCGCCGCAAGCGCCGATGCGCGGGGATACAACCCCACGCGCAACGATTGGGGACCGCTCGTCGTGCCGGCGGGCCACTACTTCGTGCTCGGCGACAATCGCGACAACTCGCTGGACAGCCGCTCCTGGGGCTTCGTGCCGGATTCCCTCATGCGCGGCTCCCCGATGTTCGTGTACTACAGCTACGCCCCCGACAGCGGCGAGGCCTTCGATTGGCTCACGCGGGTCCGCTGGGCGCGGCTGGGCGAATTGATCCACTGACCGCGCCGCCGGCGGGGAGCTTCCGCCGCGCGCGTACGGCCTGCACATTGAGCGCATCGGTACCGACGTCCCCCGGAGGAGCAGGATGGCAGGTGGCACGCCCCGCAAGCAGCGCTTCGACGAAGGCTCGCTCGACCAATACCTGCGCGACATCAGCATTTACCCGCTGATCTCCCGCGAGGATGAGGTCCGCCTCGCGCAGTGCATCCGCGTCGGCGACCAAGAAGCCCTCGACACGCTCGTGCGGTCGAACCTGCGCTTCGTCGTCTCGGTCGCCAAGAAGTATCAGAACCAGGGCGTGAACCTCTCGGACCTGATCAACGAGGGCAACCTCGGCCTCATCCGCGCGGCGCATAAGTTCGACGAGACCAAGGGCATCAAGTTCATCTCGTACGCCGTGTGGTGGATCCGGCAGGCCATCCTCCAAGCGCTGGCCGAGCAGAGCCGCATCGTGCGCGTGCCGCTCAACCGCGCCGGCACGCTGCACAAGATCGGCAAGCGCGCCACCGCGCTGCTCCAGGAGCTGGGGCGCGAGGCCACGCACGCCGAGATCGCCGAGGGCATGGAGATCACCGAGGAAGAGGTCGCCAAGACCATGGCGATCTCGCAGACGCACATCTCGCTCGACGCGCCGATGGCGCCCGGCGAGGACAACCGGTTGATGGACTACATCCCGGACACCGAGAGCGCGTCGCCGGACGACGAGACCTTCGACAAGGCGCTCACGGATTCCGTGCAGGAGGCCCTCGCCGGCCTCAAGGAGCGCGAGGCCAAGATCCTGCGCCTCTACTTCGGCCTCGACGGCGCCGAGCCGATGACGCTCGAGCAGATCGGAGCCGTGCTGAACATCACGCGGGAGCGGGTGCGGCAGATCAAGGAGAAGGCGCTCAGTCGGTTGCGGCATGTGAGCCGGGCGCGGGCGCTGGAGTCGTACCTCGGGGAATAGACGTGAGACTTGAGACGTGAGACTTGAGAGGGCGCGGCGGTAGCTTCGGCTCCGCGCGCCCTCTTTTTCCTGCAGGAGGTGGCCTCCAGGGCTGCTAGCGGCGAGATTTCAGTCACGAGCGGAGATGCGGAGCGGCTCGCACCGTTCACCTCTCATGTCTCAAGTCTCACGTCTCCAGTCTCACGTCCATGGCAAAAGACGCCTCCTTCGACATCACCACCAGCGTCGACCTCCAAGAAGTCGACAACGCCGTCAATCAGGCGTCCAAGGAGATCGCGCAGCGCTACGACTTCAAAGACGCCAAGCTGGCGACCGTGGAGTTCAAGCGCGCTGAGGGTGTGGTGAAGCTGTCGAGCGATACCGACATGCGGCTGCGTGCGATGTTCGACATCCTGCAGTCGAAGCTCATCAAGCGCGGCGTGCCGGTGCAGAACCTCGACGCCGGTGAGCCCACGCCGGGCGGCGGCGACACCTGGCACCGCGACATCAAGCTCAAGCAGGCCCTCGACGCCGAGACCTGCAAGAAGGTCGTCGCGGCGATCAAGGCGCAGAAGTTCAAGAAGGTGCAGGCGTCCATCCAGGGCGACACGGTGCGCGTCTCGGCGCCAGACCGCGACGAGCTGCAGGCGGTCATCGCGTTCTGCCGCGGCGAGGACTTTGGCGTGGCCCTCTCGTTCGGCAACTACCGGTGAGAGTCAAGCTCGTCACCCTCGGTTGCGACAAGAACACCGTCGACTCCGAACGCTACCTCGCGCAGCTGCTCGACCACGGGGCGGAGCAGGTGGAGGACGCAGAGCGGGCCGAGCTGATCATCGTCAACACCTGCGGGTTCATTGACGCGGCCAAGGCGGAGAGCATTGACGCCATCGTCGCGGCGGGGCGCCTAAAGGGGCAGGGCGCGGCGCAGGCCGTGGTGGCCGTGGGCTGCATGGTCGAGCGGCACAAGGACGAACTCGTCGAGGCGCTCCCGGAAGTGGATCTCTTTCTCGGCGCCTCCGAGACCGAGCAGTTGCTACCGAAGCTGCGCGAGCGCGGATTGATCGGCGATCCGGTCGTGCAGCATCCGGGCGTGCGCGTGCACGCGGGCGACACGCCGTTCGTGCGCTATCTCAAGGTGAGCGAGGGCTGCGATCACGGCTGCGCCTTCTGTGCGATTCCCTTGATGCGCGGCAAGCACCGCAGCTTTGCACCCGACGAGGTGGTGAAGGAAGCGCAGTTGCTCGAGCTCCAGGGTGCGCGCGAGGTGAATCTCGTCGCGCAGGACTTGGCGCACTACGGCTGCGACCTGCGCGACCAGAACGTGCGCCTGCCCGAGCTGCTCGAAGCCCTGCTGCGCGAGACCTCGATCCCGTGGATTCGCAACATGTACCTCTACTCCGCCGGCATCACGCCGCGGCTGTTGGAGGTTATCGCGAACAATCCGCGCATCGTGCCGTATCTCGACATGCCGATCCAGCACGCGAGCGATGCGGTGCTCGAGCGCATGCGCCGGCCCGAGCGGCAGAAGACCATCCGCGAGAAGGTCGCGCGCTTCCGAGAGGCGGTGCCGGGCGTGGCGATCCGCACCACCTGCATCGTCGGGTTCCCCGGCGAGACGCTCGACGACTTCCAGCAGCTCGTGGACTTCCTGATGGAGACGCAGTTCGAGCGCGTCGGCGTGTTCACCTACTCGCCGCAGGAAGGCACGCGCGGCGCCCAGCTGGTGGACGACGTTCCCGAGAGCGAGAAGCTGCGCCGGCTGGAAATCGTGCAGGAACTGCAACGCCACATCACGGCCGAGCGCTACGAATCGCGCATCGGTACGGTAGCACCGGCGTTGATCGAAGCCGCGGCCACCGACGATGCGCCCGCGCGGGCGCGCCTGCCCTGGCAGGCGGATGACATCGACGGCGTGACGTGGATCGAGACGGACGCCGCTGCGGGCAGCATCGTCGAGGTCGAGGTGAATGAAGTCGTGGACGACTACGACTTCACGGCGACGTATCGGCGCACGCTCATCGCGCCGCCGAGCGCGGACGCGGCGCGCAGCACGCGCGGGCGCGCTTTGCCGATGCTCGGCTCCATCGGGAGCTTCGGTCGGTGAGGCGGGGCGCGCGTCGCGGGTGGACGCGCGCGGGTCATCGCGGGGCCCTGGCTTTGGCCGCCGCCTCGCTGTGTGTCGCGCTGGCCTGCGCCCCGCGCGTCCCGCGGACGGCCGCGGGCTCGCGGAATCCCGCCGTGCGGGTCGCCCTCGGCATCGCGCGCGACGGAGAGCTCCCCGCGCAGCTGACGCCCCGCGGCCCCGAGCTCGTCCGCTTCAAGGGCAAGCGCTATCGCGGCATCCTGCGCACGATCAGCACGGACAGCGGCACCTTGGTCGTGAACGTCGTGACGCTCGAGGACTATCTCAAAGGTGTCGTCCCGCTCGAGCTGGGGGAGCGCCCCGAAAGTGAGCGCGCCGCACTCGAGGCACAGGCGATCGCCGCGCGCTCGTACACGGTGTCGCGCCTGAGTGCGGCGCGCGACGGGCGCGGGCGCAGCGAGCACTTCGACCTCGTACCGTCCACGGCGGACCAAGTCTACGGCGGCGCGGACGCCGAGCGGCAGAACGCCAGCGCCGCGGTGGAGGCGACGCGAGGCACGGTGCTGCTCTTCGGCGGCCGCGTGATCGCTGCGCCCTACTCCTCGGCCTGCGGCGGCGAGACCGCGCCGGCCGAGGAGGCGTGGAATGGGCAGCCCGTCGCGTATCTCCGGCGCGTCAGCGATCGCATCGGGCGCTCGGACCGCTACTACTGCGACATCGCGCCGCGCTTCTACTGGGAGCGGCAGTTCTCCGGCGCCGAGATCGACGCGGCCGTCGCGCGGTACCTGCGCAGCGTCACGCGGGTGCCGAGCGACGGTCCCGGGGGCGTGCAGTCCCTGCGGGTGGCCCAGCGCTTCCGCAGCGGGCGGGTGCAGGTCCTCGAACTGCGGACCGACCGCGGCACCTTCGACCTCGGGGGCAACGAGGCGCGGTCTGTCCTCCGGTCGCCCAGTGGCGAGCTGTTGCCCAGCTCCTATTTTTCGGTGTCTACCGAGGGCGCCGAGGGTTCGCTCACGCGGGTGCTGCTGCGCGGCAACGGCTACGGACACGGCGTCGGGCTGTGTCAGTGGGGTGCCATCGGCAGGGCGAGGGCGGGGCAGAGTGCCCGCGCGATTCTCCGTACGTACTTTCCCGGCACGACGATCGGTCCGCTGCCGTCGCTGTAGGTCCTGACTCGGCGTAGTCCTGCCAAAGGCTCGCTGCCGTTTCGTTGCGGTTCCGTTGCTGGCTCGCGTCTCCCTGTCGGTCCGTCGCTTCCCCGTCGCCCACTCGCCTCCTGTGCCCAGCCCCACCACCGGTCCCGTCCGTTTTGGCGTCCTCGGCCTCGGTGCCATCGCGCAGACCGCGCACCTACCCGCCCTCTCGAAGATGCGCGGTGCCGAGATCGTCGCGCTCTGTGACAACGACGCCGCCAAGGCCCGCGGCATTGCCCAGCGCTTCGGGGTGAAGACCTGGTGCACGGACATTGACGACCTGCTGGAGGTCCCCGACCTCGACGCGGTGGTCGTGTGCTCGCCCAACCACGCGCACGAGGTGCACACGCTCTCGGCGCTCAAGGCGGGCAAGCATGTGTTGGTGGAACGGCCCTTCGCGCTCTCGGCCAAGGGTGTGGAGCGCTTGGTAGCGGCCGCGGACAAGGCCGATCGCCTGCTGATGGTGGCGAACAACCATCGCTTCCGCCTCGACGCGCAGACGCTGGACCGCTTCCTGCGCGGCGGTGAGCTCGGCAAGCTCGTCGCGGTGCGTGCGGGCGCCTACCGCCGCCACGGCCCCACGGCGCCCTGGCGCCAGCGGCGGCAGGAGGCCGGCGGCGGCGCGTTCCTCGAGCTCGGGCTCCCGCTGCTCGACCTCGCCGGCTGGCTCACCGACTTCCCGCGCGTCACGCGCGTGAGTGCGGCCGTCGAGCGCGCGCGCGGCGCAAACGCCGTGGAAGAGGCGCTGTTCGCGATGATCGAATGCCACGGTGGGTTCACCGTCACGATCGATACGCGCTGGAACTACGTCGGCGACGAGGACCGCTGGTGGTTCGAGGTCATCGGCACGCAGGGCTCGGCCCGGCTTTCGCCGCTGCGCATCACGAAGGTGATCAACGGCCAGTCCGTGGACGTGTCGCCCAGCGGCGCCGCCCAGCGCGACAGCGCGACGATGCAGAGCTATCGCAGCGAGCTCGCGCACTTCCTCTCGGTGCTGCGCGGCGAGACCGCGATGGATACGCACAAGGATCAGGTGCGCGTGTACAAGCTGCTGGATGTGATTTACAAGGCGGCGGATGAGGCGAAGGAAATCCGGGTCTAGACGTGAGACATGAGACGTGAGACTTGAGGCGTGAGACTTCAGACGGATAACCGAGGCTCGGCCCTTCGGCGCGTGGCGAGCCTTCTCGCCGCCGCCGCGGCCCTGTTGCTTCCGTCATCCGTCATCCGTCCCCTTTCCGCACAGGCCCCAAGTCTCCCGTCTCAAGTCTCAAGTCTCCGCATCAGCGTCCTCACCTTCGGCCCCGGCGATCTCGTCTTCGAGCGCTTCGGCCACAACGCGCTGCGCATCGTCGATCTCTCCACGGGCAGCGACCTCGCCTACAACTGGGGGATGTTCAGCTTCAGCCAGCCGAACTTCCTCGGACGATTCCTCTCCGGCGACACGCAGTACTGGGTGGAGGCCTTCCCCTCGCAGCCGCTGATCGACTTCTACGCCTCGCAGGACCGCGAGAGCGTGGAGCAGGTACTGAACCTCACGCCCGGGGAAGCGGCGGAGCTCAAGGCCTTCGTCGAGCAGAACGTGCGTGAGGAGAACAAGTACTACCGCTATCAGTACTTCCTCGACAACTGCTCCACGCGGCTGCGCGACGCGTTGGACCGCGTGATGGGTGGGTCGTTGGCGCGACGCTTCGTGCCCATCACGACCACCTGGTCATACCGCGACGAATCCATCCGGCTCACGGGCCCGACGTACTACTCGCAGCTCGGCATCGAACTCGCGCTCGGCCCCTCGGCCGATGAGCCGCTGACCGCCTGGCAGGCGATGTTCGTGCCCATGCGCCTCCGCGACTACCTCCGCGATGTGACGGTGGCCGCGCCCGCCGGAGGCACGCAGCCCCTCGTCGCGCAGGAAGTCGTGCTGCACACACCCACCGCCCGCGCGCCCGAGCCCGCCCAGCGGCGTGGCCTCACGCTCGGCGCCCTCGGCCCCGTCCTCGGCGCGTGGATGCTGATGCTCGTGCCCACGACGGCCGCCGCGCGGCGCAAGCGGCGCGTCGCCGCGGCGGTGATGGCGGCCGTGTTCTACGGCCTCGTGGGCATCCTCGGCTGCGTGCTGCTCGGCATGTGGCTGTTCTCCGCCCACACCTTCTGGTACGGCAACCTCACGCTGCTCCTCTGTTCGCCGCTGGCCTTGGTGGCGGCCGTGCTTGCCGCGCGCGCCGTGTGGCGTGGGGAACGGTCGCGCGTGGCCGTCGCGGTGATCGGTGCGGTGACGGCGATGGCGCTGCTCGCGCTGCTGCTTGCGCCGTTCGTGTCGCAGCGGCTGGCGGGGCCGCTGTTCGTGCTGCTCCCGGCGCACGTCGGGCTCGCCCTCGCGATCTGGCGCCACACGGCGCCGTCGGTCCAAGCCCGCTGAGCGCGCCCTGGCGCGTCGGCGTGGACGTGGGCGGCACGTTCACGGACCGCGCCGCCCTCACTGACGACGGACACGTCGTCGCGCACAAGGTGCTGTCCACGCCGGGTGACCAAGGCGAGGGCGTCGTCCACTCGCTCGCGGGGCTCGACGCGCGGGCCGCGGCCATCGTGCACGGCACCACCGTGGTCACGAACCTCCTGCTCGAGCGCCGCGGGGCGCGCGTGGTGCTCTGTACCACCGAAGGCGCGGAGGACGTGCTGCTTCTGCGTCGGCAAGATCGCGCGTCGCTCTACGACTTGAGCCGCGCGCATCCGGCGCCACTCGTTGCCCGCGAGGACGTCATCGGCGTACGCGAGCGCATCGTGATGCGCGACGCTGTAGCCGCTGCGCAGCCTCGCAGCGGCGGGCCGCAGGCCGCCCCAACTCTCGCGCCGATTCCGCTGGTTCCTCTCGACGGCAGCGAGATCGCGCGTGTGGTCGCGGCGGTGCTTGCCCGCGAGCCGGAGATCGTGCTCATCGCCTTGCTGCACAGCTACGCCGATGCTTCGCACGAGCGCATGCTGGCCGAAGCGCTGCGCGCTGCGCGTCCGGCGCTCGAGGTGGTGACCAGCAGCGAGGTGCTTCCGGAGATTCGTGAGTACGAGCGCTTCGCCACGGCCAGCGCGGAGGCCTATGCACGGCCCGCGGTGATGCGGTATCTGCGTGGGCTCGGGGCACGACTCGACGCGGCTGGCCAGCCCGCGCCGAGTGTGATGACCAGCGGTGGTGGCATGCAGCCGGCAGACGCGGCCGCGCGCCATGCGGCGGCTCTCGCGTTGTCGGGGCCGGCTGGCGGGATCGTCGGTGCGGCAGCAGTGCTGCGCGCGCTGCGTGAGATGCCCAACGTGCCGGCCGCGCCCCCCGTGGCGGCGGCGCCCGGCGCAGGCATGCAGCCGTTGCACCACTTCGCCGATGCGCTCACGATGGACATCGGCGGCACGAGCGCGGATGCCGGACTAATTCTCGCCGGCGAACCCTTGGTCGAAAGCGGCGGCGATGTCGCCGGTGTACCGATCGCGCTGCCGCGCGTGCTTGTCGAGACCGTGAGCGCCGGCGGCGGCAGCATCGCCTGGGTGGACGACGGCGGCGCCTTGCGCGTCGGCCCGCGCTCCGCCGGCGCGCGTCCCGGTCCCGTGGCATTCGGTCGGGGCGGCACGGAGCCCACGGTCACGGACGCGCAGCTGGTGCTCGGTCGCATCGCCGCGCGCAGCATGAGTGGCGGTGTCTCGCTCGATGTGCTCGCCGCCAACGCCGCCATCGCAAGACTCGCCCAGCGGCTCGGCAGCGGGGTCCTGGAGACGGCGCGCGCCATCATCGCCATCGCCGACGCCGAGATGGCCCGCGCGCTTCGCCGCGTGAGCGTCGAGCGCGGCGTGGATCCGAGGGAGTGCACGCTGGTGGCCTTCGGCGGCGGCGGTCCGCTGCACGCCTGTGCCTTGGCGGATGCGTTGTCCATGCCACGCGTGCTGGTGCCGCCCTTTGCCGGCGTGCTCAGCGCGGTGGGGCTGGCGCTGGCACCGGAGCGCTACGATGCGGCGGTGAGCGTCATCGAGCGGGCGTCGCGACTCACGCGCGACGCGCTGCGGCGCGTGGACCGCGAGTTGTCGGCGGCGCTCTCGCATGCACAGCAGGCCGCTGCTGACCACGAGTCTGCGACGTCCGCGGCTGCGGCCTCGCCACGCACACGCCGGACCTTCGCCCGTGTGCGCTACGTGGGGCAAGGCCATGAGCTTGAGGTGCCCGTGCAGCCTGACGACGACGGCGCCGCGATTGCGGCGCGTTTCGCCGAACTGCACGCCTCGCGCGTCGGCTTCACGCTGCCGGCGGACGCGGAAATCGTGGCGATGCGCCTCGAGCTCAGCGAACCCGCCCGCGCGGTGCGCTTCGTGCGTAGCGCGGGCGCAGGGGAAGGGCAGCGCAGCGGCGCCCCCGCGCCGACGTCCGACGCTCCCGCGCGCGGCCCTGCGACCGTCGCCCTCTCCGACGCCACGATGTTCGTCGCCGAAGGCTGGACCGCCACCCCACTGGCGATCGGCGGTTGGCTGCTGGAACGCCATGCGCCTGTTGCCGCAGCGCAGGCCGGAGCCCACGCATGAGTACCGCGCTCGACCTCGCCGTCTGGGCCTCGGCGTTCGCGACCGTCGCCGAGGAGATGGGCAGCGTGCTGATCCGCGGCGCGCTCTCGCCCAACATCCGCGAGCGCCGCGACGCCAGCTGTGCGCTCTTCGATGCCAATGGCCGGATGATCGCGCAGGCCGCGCACATTCCCGTGCATCTAGGTGCGCTGCCCGAAGCCGTTCGCGCCGTGCGCGCGCTGGGGCCGCGGCCCGGCGACGTGTTCCTGCTCAATTCGCCGTGGAGCGGTGGCTCGCATCTGCCCGATCTCACGATGATCGAGGCCATCGCCAGCGCGCCGCCGCGCGGCGCAGATGGGGGCACAGCTGCGAGCGCAGCCGCCGCGGAGATCGTCGGCTACGCCGTGGTGCGCGCGCACCACGCGGACGTGGGCGGCATGAGCCCCGGCTCCATGCCGCAGGGGGCCACCGAACTCGTGCAGGAGGGCCTCGTGCTCCCGCCCATTCGCCTCGTGCGTGCGGGCGTGCTCGACGAGGAGCTGCTCGCGCTGGTACTCGCCAACGTGCGCACGCCGGACGAGCGCCGCGGCGATCTCGCGGCGCAGCGCGCGAGTTGCGCCGCAGGTGCCGCGGGCTATCGCGCGCTCATATCCCGCCACGGCCGCGCGGCGGTGGAGCAGGCGGGCCAGGCGTTGCTCGACTACGCCGAGCGCCGTGCCGTCGCGCGGCTGCGGCAACTCGACGGCGCAACGAGCGTGGCCATGGATGCGCTCGAAGGCGACGGCGTGAGTGACGCCGACGTTCCGCTGCGCGTGGCGCTGCAGATCCGCGACGGCCGCCTGCACGTCGATTTCGCCGGCAGCAGCCCGATGGTCGCGGGCAACGTCAACTGCCCGATCCAAGTGACGCGCGCGGCGGCGCTGTTCGTGCTGCGCACGTTGCTCGACGACGACGTCCCCACCAACGAGGGCATCGCGCGGCCGATCGAGATCTCAGCGCCCGACGATTGCTGCCTCAACGCCAAAGCGCCCGCAGCCGTGGCAGCGGGCAACGTGGAGATGAGCCAGCGCATCACGGATCTCCTGTTTGCCGCGCTCGCCGCCGGCGGCGTAGACGTGCCGGCGCAGGGGCAGGGCACGATGAACAACGTCACCTTCGGTGGCGCCGGCTGGACGTTCTACGAGACACTCGGTGGCGGCCAGGGCGCGAGCGCCAAGGGCCCCGGCCCCAGCGGCGTGCACGTGGGCATGAGCAACACGCGCAACACGCCGATCGAGTCGCTGGAGCACGCGTATCCGATCGTGATCGAACGTTACGCGCTCCGTTCCGGAAGCGGCGGCAGCGGCCGGCAGGCGGGCGGTGAGGGCATCCTGCGGCGCTACAAAGTGCTCGAGCCCTGCACGGTGACATTACTCACTGAGCGCCGCACACGCGCCCCGCGTGGCAGCGACGGAGGCGGCGATGGCGCGCGCGGTGAGAATCTGCTCAATGGCGAGCCCCTGCCCGCCAAGTGCCGCCGCCAGCTCAAGCCGGGCGACGTGCTCGAGATTCGCACGCCGGGCGGTGGCGGTTGGGGACGCTGAGAGAGGAGAGACGGGGGCAGGGGCGGAGAGGGGGAGACGCGAATGCGAGAGACGGGGGTCAGATGGGATACGTATCCCGTCTGCCCCCCGTCTTTCGGGCTACCGTCGTCCCATCTCCGCCCCCGTCCCCCTCTTCCGTCTCCCAGCCGTTCAAGGGATCGGAAACTGCCCCGTCTGTCCGCTGCGCCGCTTGGTCCCCTCTGACGGCGTCACGCGCTTCCAGACCTGCGCCGCGGCGAACGTCGCCAGCAGATGCGGATCCACGAGCCCGCCCTTCGCCTCGGCGTGCAGGATGTCCAGCGCGCGCTCCGCGGGCACCGCGCGCTTGTACGGCCGGTCCGTCGCCGTGAGCGCATCGTAGATGTCCGCGATCGTCATCATGCGCGTCTGCACGGGAATCTCCGGCTCCTTCACACCCCGCGGGTAGCCCATGCCGTTGAGCTTCTCGTGATGCCCGTACGCGATCTCGGGAATGCCCTTCAGCTCGCGCGTCCACGGGATCTGCTGCAGGAAGCGATACGTATGCGTCACATGGCTCTCGATCTCGCGCCGCTCGCGCAGGTCGAGATTGCCCTTGTTGATCATCAGGAAGCGCAGTTCGTCTTCGCTGAGCAACGGCCGTACCACGCCGTCGAAGTCCACGTAGGTCTGCCGGTGGATCTCCTCGAGCTCGTGGAACGTGCCCTCGGGCAGGATCGTCGGCTCGTTCGCGCGCACGATGGCGTCGAGCCAGCGCGCGAGGCGATCGCGCTCTTCGCGACGCATCTCATCCAGGCGAATCGCCGCCTCGGCGTAGTCGCGCTGCCCGTGCTCGGCCAGGTACTCGGCCCGCTCGCGCTCGTATTCCAGGTCCGCCTGTTGCATCAGGAACTGGAAGCGCGAGCGCACCAGCGCGAGGTCGTGGTTGTAGAGCTTCTTCTGCTTCACCAGCACTTGCTCGCGCACGCCGACCTTGCCGAAGTCGTGCAGCAGCCCCGCGTAGCGCAGCTCGCGCAGTTGGTCCTTGCTGAACGTGAGGCCCTTGTACGGACCCTCGCCGGCGCGGTCCACGCTCTCGGCGAGGCCCGTGGTGAGCGTCGCCACGCGGAACGAGTGACCGCTGGTGGTGGGGTCTCGTGATTCGATCGCCGTCACCGCGGCGGTCACGAAGCCCTCGAACAGCCGCTCGATGTCCTCGTACAGGTGCGAGTTCTCGATCGCCACCGCCGCCTGCGCAGCCAGCGCCGCCACCATCTCAGCCGAGTACTCGTCGAAGGGGACCACCTGCTGCGTCACCGCGTCCGCGGTGGTCAGCCGCACGTCGAAGTCGCGCTTGCGGTTGATCAGCTGCAGCACGCCGATCACTTCGTCCTTCAGCGTGAACATCGGCTGCACCAGCATGCTCTTGGTGCGGTAGCCGAACTTGTCGTCGAAGCTGCGGTTCTGCCGGTACGTGACGTGCTCGGGCAGCAGATACACGTCGCCGATCATCAGGCGCTCGCCCGTGGCCGCCACGTAACCCGAGAGCGAGGTGTGGTCGATCGGGATCGTGAACTCGCTGAACGGCAGCTCGGGCAGCGTGGTGTTCTGCGAGAGCTTGAAGCGCAGCGTGGTCGGATTCCCCTGCTCGTCCTGCTCCACGAGGTACAGCGAGCCGGCGTCGGCATTGGAGAGCCGCCGCGCCTGCGTGAGGATCATCCCCAGCAGCGTGTCGAGATCGCGCTCGGTGGCCAGCGCGGCGCCGACGCGCGAGAGCTCGCGCAGGTCGCTGGCCGACGATTGCTGCAGCTGCCGCGAGCGCGCCGCGGCCACCAACGTGGCAGCATGCCGCAGGGCGCCCTGCAACACCGTGCGGCCCAGCGCCGGATGCGCATCGGCGGGCAACCAGCCCACCAGTGCCGCATCGGCGAGCGCGCCGCTCGGCCCCGGCTCGCCGCTCTCGCCCACGCCCACGAGGGCCGCGTGCTCGGCCAACGGTGCCAAGTGGGCCGCGGAGCCGTGCGCGAGCGCGGCGTCCACGAGCATCACCACCGGACGATCCGTGGGAAGCTCGCTGGCGTGCGGCAGCGTGCGGATGCGCCGCAGCTCCACGGCGGCGTCGGCGCCGAGCGTGGGGAGGGCGGGGAAGGCGCGGCCTTCGGGAGCGAGGACTAGGGGCTGCACGGATCTCGCGGAGGAGAAACGGGAGTGAACCGGCGCTTAAGGCGAATCGCAATCAGGGGAGAAACTCGAACCGCCGGCGCCCGTGGTGGGCACCGGCGGTTCAAAGTTGTCGCGGCCTACGGCGCGCGGCTAGTGAACGGCACGCGCCGCCACGCCGTGCTTAGTTGCTGCCCGCGCCCTGCAGGCGATCACGCGCCTTCTTGGCGTCCTCGAACTCCGGGAACTCGTTCACCACCTGGCTGAAGAGCGTGAGCGCTTCCTGGCGGTTGCCGGCGTCCTGGGCGCTGATGGCGCGCGAGTACATCATCACGGCGCGGAAGGGCACGCGGGCCTGCGCCTGCGTGCGGGCCTCGCTGGTCTGGCGGGCCTGCGGCGTGAGGGCCGGCAGGTTCAGGCCACGGTTCGCCGCCTGGCCCACCTTGCTGACGAGCGCCAGGAAGTTGTCCGTGCGGTCGCGATCCATGTGCGTCCAGCTGATGCGCGAGGTCTCGGTGTCGATCGTCTTGAGCGTCAGCACCATGGTGCCGGAGCGGTCCGTGACGAACGAGCCGGTGATCATGTGCTTGGCGCCGAGCAGGCGGCCGATGCGCGCGGCGGTGGCGTCGTCCACGCGGCCGTCGCGGGCAAGGTTCTGCTCGCGCAGGATGTTCTCGATGTTCTCGCGCTCGACCACACGGATGCCCGTGTTCTGCGCGAGTTCGATGATCAGAAGGTCCGCGATGCCCTTGGAGAGCGGCGCGAGTTCCGCGTTGGCCGCGCCGATCGCGCTGTTCACGAACGGCAGCACCGCCACGGTCGGGCGCGTGTCGTCCTGGGCGAGCGCGGGCATCGTCGCCAAGGCGAGCACGGCAGTGGCACGCACGATCTGCTTCAACATCTGACAGCCTCCGGGGAGGTTAGAGAGACAGGGTCAAGCCTTCCGCGGCGGCCACCACCTGCACGCTGGCCCCACGGTCCTTCACCATCTGGCGGCAGGCCGCCACCTGCTGGTCCAACTGGTCATCGGTGCGCCGCGGCTCGTGGTGGAACAGCACCAGCGTCCCCACCTGCGCGTCGCAGGCCAACTGTACGGCTTCGGCGTAGGTCGAGTGCCCCCAGCCGCGGTGATGATCGTATTCCTCGGTGGTGTAAGTGGTGTCGTGGATCAGCACCGCTGCCCCACGGCAGAACTCCACCATCTTGGCCCGCCAGTCGGGCGGCGAGTCGTACCGCGGGTGCGGCGAGAGCTCGCTGTCCGACACATACACCAACGCCCCGTCCTTCTTGCCGGCCGCCGTGAACCGGTAGCCCAGCGCCCCGCCGGGGTGCTGCACCGCAAACGCTGTCACTTCATACCCGTTGCCCTGGGTGGGGGTGCCCTCCGGCAGCCCCTTGAAGTCGATCGTCGCGTCCAGCTCCTCGAAGCTCACCGGAAACACGACGGGCGACATCTGGTCCCGCAACACCTTCGCGAAGCTGCGCTCCAGCGACTCGGAGCCCCAGATCGTGAAGTGATTCCCACGGCCGAAGATCGGCGCGAAGAACGGGATGCCCTGGATGTGGTCCCAGTGCGCGTGCGTGAGGAACAAGTCCCCCACGATCGGCGCTCCGTTGGACCGCCCCAGCAGGTCCCGCCCCAGCTCACGGATGCCCGTGCCGGCGTCGAGGATGATCAGCCATCCGTCGGCCGTGCGGATCTCCGTGCAGGGGGTGTTGCCCCCGTACCGCACCGTCTGCGCGCCCGGGGTCGGAATGGACCCGCGGGTGCCCCAGAATCGCACCCGCAAGCTCATCGCGCCCCCATGGTCACACTGAAATGTGCGCCCGCGGGGGCGTCGGCGTGAAGGAAGGGCATCACGGGGTCGGCGTGACGGATGTCACAGGGCGCAACCGCCCCGGCGGCGACCGCCCCCCGCGCCAGTCGTGCCGCTGCCATCACAGGCGCTGCTGCGAGCGCTTCTCAAGCGCCGCGCGGTCGGTGATGCGGATCTTCCGGCGCTCGGTGCTGATCCAGCCCGATTCCACGAACTCCCGCATCGCGCGGCTCACGGTCTCACGGCTGGCGCCGATCACGTGCGCGATGGTCTGGTGCGTGAGCGGCTTCTCGATGAAGTCCTTGCCGCCCTCATCCGCGGCGTCGAGGATCACGCGGGCGATGCGGCCGGGCACGTCCAGCAGGACCAGCGAGCCGATCTTGTCGTCCGCACGGCGCAGCCGGCGCGACATCTCGACCAGCAGCGCCCAGGCCACCTGCGGGCTCTGCTCCACGCGGCGGCGGAAGTCGTCGCGGCGGAGCACGAGGAGCGTGGAGTCCTCCATGGCCACCACGTGGGCGGAGCGGGGCTGGTCGTCAATGAGGGCCAGCTCGCCGAAGTGTTCGCCGACGCCCAGGATGCCGAGGATGACCTCGCGGCCGTCGTCGGCCACGAGCACCACCTTCACGCGGCCCTCGCGCACGACGAACAGCGAGTCGCCGGGATCGTCCTCGAAGAGGATGACGCTGCCCTTGGGATAGGACTTTTCCCGGGCCATCAGGGCGAAGTTCGCGACCTCGGGCCCAAGGCTACGGAACAGCGGGACGGAGGCAAGGAAATCGGCGGTGTTCATTGCGTGCACAGGGGGTGGGACCGCGCGAAACGTCTGTCTGGGGTGTATCGCCGCGAAGGTAGCCCCACGGACGGACGCTGTCAAACGTTCAAATCGTTGTCACCTTGCATTTTACCCCCCACCTCGGCTATTCTTCTTGGCTCGATTCAATCCGCACCTGAGGTGTCCCATGAAGCCCGAAATCCATCCGACTTACGCCACCGCCACGGTGAGCTGCGCCTGCGGCAACACGTTCCAGACGCGCTCGACCATCGCGGAGATCCATACCGACATCTGCGCCGCTTGCCACCCGTTCTTCACGGGCAAGCAGAAGCTCATCGACACGGCTGGCCGTGTTGAGCGCTTCCGCCAGAAGTACGGGAAGGCGACCGCCTGAGTATCCGCGACCGGCTCGCCGACGCGCTGCTGCGCGCCGAAGCGGTCGAGCGCGACCTTCTCGATCCCAAGACCGTCCGCGACGCCAAGTTGATGGCGTCGCTGGGCCGTGAGCACCAGCGCCTCGGACAGGTCGTCGAGCGCGCCAAGGCCCTCGAGAAGATGGACGACGAGCTCGCGCAGGCGCGCGAGCTTTTGTCGTTTGATGACCCCGAGATGGCCGCCGAGGCGCGTCGTGAAGTCGAGCGCCTGGGCGAGGCCATCGCGGCGGCGGAGCTCGAGCTCCGCCCCCTGCTCGTGCCGCCCGATCCGCTGCACGACCGCAACGCGATCTTCGAAATCCGCGCCGGAACCGGCGGCGATGAGGCCGCCTTGTTCGCCGCCGACCTCTACCGCATGTACACGCGGTATATCGAGCGCCACGGCGGCTGGCGGATCGAGATGATCTCCCTGGCCGACGGCACGCTGGGCGGCATCAAGGAAGCGATCTTCAAGGTCAGCGGTCCGCAGGCCTTCGGCGCGCTGCGTTTCGAATCCGGCGTGCATCGCGTGCAGCGCGTGCCCGCCACCGAGGCCGCCGGCCGCATCCACACCTCGGCGGCCACCGTCGCCGTGCTACCCGAAGCCGAGGAGATCGACCTCAAGATCGAGGACAAGGATCTCCGCATTGACGTGTTCCGCTCGTCGGGCCCGGGCGGCCAGTCGGTGAACACCACGGACTCTGCGGTGCGCATCACGCACATTCCGTCTGGCCTCGTGGTCTCGCAGCAGGATCAGAAGAGCCAGCTGCAGAACAAGATCAAGGCGATGGAAGTGCTGCGCTCACGCCTGCTCGACCTGAAGGTGGCGGAGGCGGAAGCCGAGCGCTCGCGCATGCGGAAGTCGCAGGTGTCCACGGGCGACCGCTCGGCGAAGATCCGGACGTACAACTATCCGCAGAGCCGCGTGACGGATCATCGCATCGGATTCACGACGCATGATCTGGCAGGCGTGATGGATGGGAAGCTCGACGAGCTGATGGACGCGCTGCATCTGGCGGACATTGAGGAGCGGCTGGCGGGCGACGCGGGCTGAGCACCGCAGGCTGAACGCCACGGGTTTCGCGCCGCCGGCTAGACGCCAAACCCTGCCGCTGCCGCGACCTCACGCTGTGCGCGGTCGATCGTCAAGAACGTCAGCCGGCGATCCGGCGCGTAGGTGAGCGCGGTGGCGAGATGCCAGCAGTCGGCGCCGCGCAGGTAGCCGATCGCCAGTGTCTGCGCGATCTCGCGCGACAGTGGTTCGGGTGCGGCCAAAAGGTACGCGCCTCGCAGCGGAGATTCCGCGAGCGCAACGCCTTCGCGGGCGAGGGCGCTCGCCAGCTCCGCCTCCGTGAACACCGAGGTGACGACCCGGTCGAACTTCCCCAAGCGCCGTCTCAGGCTGGCAGCGCTGGGTTCACGGAACGCCAGAGCGACGAACACGGATGTATCCGCGTACGCGACGCTCACTCGCGGTGCTCGAGGAAGCGCTTGAGGGCTCCCGGGCGCCTCACTCCGAGGGGGAACCGTGCCTTCCGCGGCGTGGCGGGCACGGGGTAGACGTGTCCCGCCCTTGCGAGCTCCTCGTGCCGCTCCTCAGTGGATTTCACGCGCGCGGCATCCTCGAGCGGCCGCAGTTCGGCGACGGGCCGCCCGTGCACGGTGATCGTCACCGATTGGCCGCCCTCGCGCACTTGGCGCACGAGCTGCGAGAGCTTGGCCTTCGCTTCGTGCAGGGAGTAGCGCTTCGGCATGATGGCAATATCGTGTATTCTGACCAATGTGGTCAATCTTTACGTTTGCCCTGTCACCGCCGTCTTCCCTGCATGACCGACACTGCATGTCGCTTCCGGATGCCTTGCCGTAGGGCCGCCGCCGCGCTCGCGGCGGGACTGCTGCTCGCCACCGCGCCGTTGCACGCCCAGCGCAGCCAGCGCGTTGAACTGCGCGTAGGCGGCGCGACGCGCAGCGCCGAGCTCCGCATCCCGCGCGCCGCGCCTGCCGCGGGCAGCAAGCGTCCGCTGGTGATCGTGCTCCACGGAGGTGGCGGCAACGCCGCGAACGCCGAGGAGATGACCGGCTTTACCGCGCTGGTGGAGCGCGAAGGATTGGTGGTGGCGTACGCCAACGGCAGCGGCCGCCTCGCGCGGCAGACGCGCTTGCTCACGTGGAACGCGCGCTACTGCTGCTCCGTGGCGATGGAGCGCAACGTGGACGATGTGGCGTTCATTGCCGCGCTCATTGATACGCTCATCGCCTCGCAGCAGGTGGACGCGCGCCGCGTCTTCGTGACGGGCATGTCAAACGGCGCGATGATGAGCCACGTGGCCGGTTGGCGATTGGCCGGCAAGGTCGCGGCGATCGCGCCCGTGGTGGGCACGGTGTTCGGTGACGAACCCCCGCCGCCTGTGCCGGTGCGCGCGATCATGATCAACGGCATGCAGGACCGCAATGTGCCGTTCGCGGGCGGCACGCCCGGTGCCGCGACCGGCAACGCCTGGCGTCGCGACGCGCGGCCCGCGCTCGAGCAAGGGCAGTACTGGGCGCGCGCCAACGGCTGCGGGCTCACGCCGAGTCGCGATTCCACGGCGAACGTGATTCGGTATCGCTGGCCCTGCCCGGCGGGCCGCGAGGTGGAACTGTTGGCCGTGGTGGACGGCGGTCACGCGTGGCCGGGTGGGCGCAGCGGACGGCGGCGGGGCGGGGATCCGGTGCCGGCGCGGCCGAATGCGACGGCGGAGATCTGGGCGTTCTTCAAGGCGACGCCAGAGCCGTAGGCGCGTGTGGCGCTCGCCTTCAGGACGGCGTGCGCAGGATCTTCTCCATCGGCCAGCCCTTCGCGAGTTCGTCCACGAGCTTGTCGAGATAGCGGATCTTCCGCATGAGCGGGTCCTCGACGTTCTCGACGCGCACCCCGCACACGACGCCCGTGATGAGGTCCGCGTGCGGATTGAGCTTCGGCGCGTCGTCGAAGAAGGTCTGGATGCTGACCTCTGCCTTGAGCTGCTTGGCGAACGCCGCCGCCGAGTAGCCGGTGAGCCAGCGGACGACCTGATCCACCTCGGCGGCAGAGCGGCCCTTCTTGGTGGCCTTGGCCACGTAGGCCGGGTACACCGAGGAGAACTTCATGGCGAAGAGGCGCTCGAGCTTCATGCGAGTAGTCTACCTCTTCTTCGCGAGCATCGCGACCAGCGAGGCGATCTTCCGCGCGCGGCCCTCGGGTGTGCGCATGGCGTTCACGCGGTACATCAACGCGAAGAGATTCGTCTTGCTGAGCGTCGCGAACGTGCGCTCGGCTTTCGCGTTCTTGCGAATGGCCGCGCGCAGGTCCGCGGGGATGGCATCGGCGGAGGCGCTGCGAATGGGCGCATAGGCCGCGTCCCAGCGCCCGTCTTGCTTGGCCGCCTCCACATGCTTGAGCCCGTGCGGCGTCATGCGACCCTCGCGGGTGAGCCGCGCGATGTGCTCGCGATTCACCTGGCTCCACACGCTCTTCGGGCGCCGCTGCGTGAAGCGCTGCAGGAACGAGACCGCGTCATGACTCTTCTTGATGCCATCGATCCAGCCCCAGCACAGCGCCACGTCCAAGGCCTCGGCGTAGGTGATGGTCTGGACGCCGGAGTCCTTCTTGTAGATCTGTAGCCACAGCTCGTCGGCGGTGGCGTGGTTGGCGGAGAGCCAACGCTCGAATGCTGCGGCGGTCGGGAAGGGTTTGATGCGCGCGGGGTTGGGGATCACGGGAGGCATGGGAGGTGCAGGAAGGGGCGAAGGAGAAGCTAGCGCGCTAGGTTCGGGCATGCCTTCCATGCCTCGCTTCCTCGCCGCGGCGCCAGCACGCCGGTTTCCCTCAGTATTGGTCCTTATGGTCGGGCTCGCATTGGGCCTTGCCGCATGCGCCGGCCGTACCGCGCCGGTGTTCCAGCATGACGTGACGGGCAGCGCCGTCCCGTGGACCCACGCCAACTTCGACACCGCGGGTAATCGCTTCAGCTTCGCTGTAGTGAGCGACCTCAACGGCGGCGAGCGGCCCGATGTGTTTCGGCAGGCCGTCGCGCAGCTCGCGCTGCTACGGCCTGAACTCGTGATGAGCGTCGGCGATTTGATTGACGGCCCCACCACCGACAAGGACTCGCTGACCCGCGAGTGGGAGAGCTTCGACGCGCGGGCCCGGGCGATGCCGGCGCCGTTCTTTAGGGTGGGTGGCAATCACGACCTGACCGGCACCGAGCTCCGCGAGGTGTGGCGGGCGCGCTACGGCCCCACGTACTACGCGTTCGTGTACAAGGAGGCGTTGTTCCTCGTGCTCGACACCGAGGACTTAAGCCCCGAGCGCGCGCGGGCGATCTTCGAGGCGCGCACCAACGCGGTTCGTGCTGCTGCCGAGAACCGGCCGGGGCAGGACACGCTGCCGTACTACCGCATGCAGGAGCGCGCGACGGGCGACATCGGGGCGGAGCAGGCCGCGTACATGCAGCGGGCGATCGCGGCGCATCCGGAGGTGCGGTGGACGTTCCTGTTCCTGCACAAGCCGGTGTGGCGGAATGCTTCAGATGCGGACTTCAAGGCGATTGAGGCTGCGTTAGGGGCGCGGCCTTACACGGTGTTTAGTGGGCATTTGCATTCGTTGTCGCGGGAGGTGCGGTTGGGGCGGGAGTATTTCACGCTGGGGACTACGGGCGGGGGGCAGAATCCGCGGGATCCGATGGCGATGGATCACCTCACTTGGGTGACGCTCGGGGCTTCGGGCGTTTCAGTGGCCCATTTGCGGATGGACGGTATTCTGAAAGAATTGTAGCGGCGTATCTTGCAGGGTGTACGGGAAAGTCCTACAATAGCGGGAACATTCTAGGAGCCCTTCGTGGCGCGCCTCGCGTTCGTTCCGCTGATTTTTGTGTGGCTCTTGGCGATTGCGTTGCCGTCGAACGCACTCGGGCAGATTTCGACCATGCCCAGCGGGTATCTGGACGCGTTCCCGGAGCCTGCAGCGGTCGTGGCTCGCATTCAAGGTTCTGATCCCATTGATCGGGCAGCCAGACAGGACGCGGCACTGCGCGTGCTCTTCAGGATTCACGACGATCTGAATATTGCGAGGCGGGCGGAAGAGAATCGATCTGGTCGTAGGCCATCCGAATCCATTCAAGCCGAAGAGAAATTCTTAGAGCAGTACCGAGCCTTCGATCGCGACGCCCTGCGCCCAGTCGGCTTGACTGCCGCTGAGCAGCAGGCGTTCCGCAATCGCGTGACTGACCTCTCAACGATCGATCGCGAGTTCAAGCGAGAGGTGCTTGAGGAGTTCTTCTCGCCCGAATGGCGCAGGGGATACTCCGCGACGATGGCAGTATTGCGCGCCCCCGCGGAAACCGTCGAGCCGGAGCAAGACGTCGCTATCGAAGAGCTCGGCCCGCGTCGCGGCCGCAGGCAAGCGCGTTCCGACGCGTCGGCGCGACTCGTCGGGGAAGTCTTCGACTTCGCCTGGTTCTTTCTGCTGCTCTACCTTGTGGTGACGGCACTTGCTCCCAGAATCTCGCGGATGCTCGTCCTCATGTTCCGGCGCCGCACGCGCCCGTGCGCCAACTGCGGTAACGTGCTGAGTGTGGACGCGCTCAAGTGCCCGCAGTGCGGGCAGGCGACCGCTCGAGCTGCAGGTAAAACGAAGCTGAAGGCCTGTCGTCGTTGCGGTGAGAAGCTTGAGGTGGCTGCTCACCGTGTTGCCTGGCGCGAATACGATAGCTTCACGAGCCCGACTAGCGTTCACACCACGACCAGCGGAAGCAGCACGTCTACGACCGTGACGGGCGGTGGGACGACCACCATCTCGCGGCACGCCGTGAGGCACACCCCGTGCACTCGCTGTGGCGAACCGCGCCCGCTGCTTCGCCTCGTTGATATCAATTGGATCGGCAACCACGTGGTGCCGATGTTCTTCTTCCTGCTGTTCTTGACCGTGACAGCGCTTGCAATGTTCCGCGCGAACATCGGCGGCGCGGAGTTCTGGTGGCTGCACATATTCATCTTCGTCTGGTGGCTCGTGCGGGTGCAGCACTGGCTGTTCGACTAGGCGCAAGTGCACCGCTCGGAGAGATCGACGCGCGCGTTTCGTAGCCGTGGACTTCGCCTTTGCGGGTTTCGTGGTGTTTACAGTCGGCCACGCGGAGGGGAGGCCGGAGACAGCGCTCGGTTCCCGCTGGGCAACTTCGAGCAACCTGAGCGCCGCGCCGTCCGAGCGCCGGCGCCTGGCCTCCGGGACCCGCACGGGCTGAGGGCTCACGTTGAGATAGCTCGCGAAGACCGCGCGGGAGGCATTGACGCTCTTGCGCAGTTGGCGGACTTCTGAGGCCGCTAAGCAGCGAGGGCGGGCGGGGAACACTGCCGGCCGCATGTCTCGCTCGCGTCGGGCTTGCTTGAGGGCCTCGCCGATGGATTGCGCCAGTTGGTCTGGCCCGCGCTTCTTCTTTCTCGCAAGTGGCCCTTCTGCCGTCCCAGCTCGGGCAGGCCGACCTCATGCGTGCCGTCGGTTTCTCTCTTTCTGGGCGTAGTCGGTGGCCCCTTCCAGACGGGACACGGACAGGCGCTTAGCCATATCTGGAAGTGCGATAGACTGCAGTCAACATGAGGGCAGCTATCGAGCCGCTAACGCAACCGGATCAAGCATCCCCCTGCCTCCTTTTCGGACTGTTCAGCGCCGGCCTGCCATTCTCGCGTTGAGCCCCTTGCGGCGAGGGGCGGCCTGTGCACATCGCCGTCAGCGACCCCACGCGGCTTGCCCGTTGCGTCTCGATTGCGTGCTAGGGCACTAGCCTTAGAACGCTGGTGCGAATCTCAGTCCCCCGTCGTATTTTCCGCTGGTGAGCACCGAATTCTTCAATAAGCCAATCCTGAACTCGCCGTACGAGTATCCCGGCAAGCACTGGGAACTCGACGAGAGCGGCCAGCCAACCGGCCGAGTGAACGAGCATCGTCGCCGCGTCTCGTTCATCACGCCGATCCCGAAGCCGAAGAAGCAATCCAAGGCGCAGACCGCCTTCGTCCTCGATGAAGGTGCCGGACTCTCCACCGGCGAGCAGGAATACCATCGGAACCTGATCAACGACCTGCGCGTGCAGGTAGACCGATGGCGTGCACTGAAGGATCCGGCCACTTGGCACGTCACGCCGGAGACGGCGCGCCTGCTTCAACATTGGCGACACTACAAGTTCAACGGGGTGCGGCCGTTCTTCTGCCAGGTAGAGGCAGTTGAGACGGCAATCTGGCTGACGGAAGTGGCGCCGCACATCGGGAAGGAAGGCCAGCGCTTCCTCAATCACCTGGACGCGGTGAACGCCGAGGCGAATCCCGGCTTGATGCGCCTCGCGCTCAAGCTGGCGACCGGTGCTGGCAAGACGACAGTGATGGCGATGCTCATCGCCTGGCAGACTGTGAATGCCGTACGGCATCCCGGCTCGAAGCGCTTCACCCGCGGCTTCCTGATCGTGACGCCGGGCATCACGATCAAGGACCGACTCCGCGTGCTCCAGCCGAACGACCCGGAGTCGTACTACCAGCAACGTGAGCTGGTGCCGATGGACCTGCTCCGCGAGGTGCAGCACGCCAAGATCGTCATCACAAACTACCACGCGTTCAAGCTGCGTGAGCGTTGGGAGATCTCGAAGGGCGGCCGAGCGCTGCTCCAAGGCCACGGCCCGGAATTGATGACCACCGAGACCGAAGGCCAGATGCTCCAGCGCGTGATGCCGGAGCTAATGGGCTTCAAGAACATTTTGGCGATCAATGACGAGGCGCATCACTGCTACCGCGAGAAGGTCGGCGAGGTAGACGCTGCCGAGGACGACCTGAAGGGTGATGACCGCAAGGAGGCCGAGGAAAACAAGGAAGCCGCGCGGCTGTGGATCTCCGGACTAGAAGCCGTCCAGCGCAAGCTTGGCCTGCAGCGGGTGATGGACCTTTCCGCGACACCGTTCTTCTTGCGCGGCTCGGGCTACGCCGAGGGCACGCTATTCCCGTGGACGCTCAGCGACTTCTCGCTGATGGATGCGATCGAGTGCGGCATCGTGAAGCTGCCGCGGGTACCAGTTGCGGATAACATCCCGGGTGCCGAGGTGCCGGTCTACCGCAACCTGTGGGAGCACACCCGCAGCAAGATGCCCAAGGCGGGTCGCAAGACGGGCGGTGCGGCGGATCCATTGCTGCTACCGACGCAGCTCAAGACAGCGATCGAGGCGCTGTACGGCCACTACGAGAAGACGTACGAGCGCTGGGCTAACACTCCCGGCGTGGACGTGCCGCCGTGTTTCATTGTCGTGTGCAATAACACGGCCGCGTCGAAGCTCGTGTTCGACTACATCAGCGGATTCGAGCGCACGCTGGACGATGGCAAGACGCAGTTCGTGCCTGGAAAGCTCGAGCTCTTCCGGAACTTCGACGCTGACGGTAAGCCGCTCGCCCGGCCGCGTACCCTGCTCATCGACAGCGCTCAACTGGAATCCGGCGAAGGACTCGACGACAACTTCCGAAAAGTCGCCGCGACTGAGATTGAGCACTTCAGGCGAGAGCAGACGCAGCGCACGGGCCAGCAAGTGAGCGCCGGTGATATCTCGGACGCCGAGCTGCTGCGCGAGGTGATGAACACCGTCGGCAAGAAGGGGCGGCTCGGCGAAGGCATTCGTTGCGTCGTGTCGGTCTCGATGCTGACAGAAGGATGGGACGCGAACACCGTCACGCACGTGCTCGGCGTGCGCGCCTTCGGCACGCAGCTGCTCTGCGAGCAGGTGATCGGGCGCGCCCTGCGCCGGCAATCGTATGAATTGAACGACCAGGGACGCTTTGACGTGGAGTATGCCGACGTCCTCGGCATTCCCTTCGATTTCACGGCGGAGCCCGTTGAGGCGACGCCGGGCCCGGTAAAGCCGACGGTGACCGTGAAGGCCGTGTCGCCGGATCGCGACCATCTCGAAATCCGCTTCCCGCGCGTGGAAGGCTACCGCGTGGCCCTACCCGAGGAGCGGCTTGAGGCCAAGTTCGGACCCGACAGCAGCCTTACGCTGTCGCCGGAGCTGATCGGCCCCACGGTCGTGCGCAACGAGGGACTGATCGGCCAAGGCGTGGACCTGACGGTCGCGCATCTGCGGGAGACACGCCAGAACACGATCTTGTTCCACCTCGCGCACTACCTCTTGCTCAAGCATTGGCGCGACCCCAACGGCGCGCCCAAGCTCCATCTTTTCGGCCAGCTCAAGCGCATCGCCAAGCAGTGGATGGACGAGTACCTGATCTGCAAGGGCGAGACCTACCCGGCGCAGCTGCTCTACGAGGAGTTGGCGGACCTCGCCTGCGAGAAGATTTCGGCGGGCATTGTCAGCCACTTCGCGGACGGCAAGAACATCGAGGCCTTGCTCGACCCGTACAACCCGAGCGGCTCGACGCGGCACGTGCATTTCAACACGTCGCGGACGCTCCGCTATCAGGCCAGTCCCGATCGCTGCCATCTGAATTGGATCATCTGCGACAGTTCCTGGGAACAGGAATTTTGCCGAGTGGTCGAGCGCCATCCGTTGGTGAAGGGCTACGTGAAGAACCACTCGCTCGGGCTCGAGGTCCCGTACCGCTTCGGCACCTCCGCTCGCCGTTACCGGCCTGACTTCGTGCTTCTCGTTGACGATGGCCGGGAGGATCCCCTGCATCTCGTCGTCGAGATCAAGGGGCAACGCGGGGAGGACGACAAGGAGAAGGCGCGGGTACTGCGTGAGCAGTGGATCCCGGCGGTGAACAGCCTGCGCAGCTACGGACGCTGGGCGGCGGCGGAGTTCACGGACCCCTTTGAGATGCAGGCGGACTTGGCGGCGGTGATCGAGGCCGAGGTGAATCGGGTGATCGAAGCTGCATCGGGGTTAGGGGTGTCGACGCCCTGAGGCGCCGCGGCATATCGAAAGATTCTTTAGGTTAGCTAAAAATACATATAGTTTTTTCGGTTTTCTTTAAGTATATTCTCATTCATTATAGATAATCACAACTTCCTTTCGTGAGATTCGCGGACGTTCCCCGTCAGGTGCTTGAGTCGCCCCGGATTCTCCGGAGGGTGACGGAGGCGTCGCGCGCGCTGGCGGAGTTCAAGGGCTCCGTGGCGGCCATCCCGAATCAGGGCATCCTGCTGAACACGCTCGCGTTGCAGGAGGCCAAGGACTCGTCGGCGATCGAAAACATCGTTACCACGCACGACGAACTGTACCGCCACCTGTCTGGTGCCGATGGCAACGAGAGTCCGGCGGCCAAGGAAGTGCTCCGCTACCGCGAGGCGGTACAGTTGGGCTGGGAGCTCGTCTCTCAGCACGGCCTGATCACGAACAATCACATCTTGAGCATCCAGTCGCGCCTGGAGCCGAACAAACCCGGCTTCCGGAAGACACCGGGTACGACGCTGCAGGATGGGGCGGGACGCGTGGTGTACACGCCGCCGCAGGACGCTCGGGACATACTCGCGTTGATGGGGCAGTTGGAGACGGACTTGAATGCCGCAACAGGCGAGGGGCCGGATCCGCTGCTGCGGATGGCGGTGCTGCACCACTGTTTCGAAAGCATCCACCCGTTTTACGATGGCAACGGGCGCACCGGCCGCATCGTGAACGTGCTCTACCTGATGAAGGAAGGCTTGCTCGACCTGCCGGTGTTGTACCTCAGCGGTCCGATCGTGCGCAGCAAGCCTCGGTATTACGAGCTCCTGCAGGCCGTGCGCGACCGTTCGGCGTGGGAGGAGTGGATCCTGTATATGCTCGACGCCGTTGACGAAAGCTCACGAGACGGGATGGCCCGGATTGCGAGCATCCTTGCGGCGCAGCGCGAGGTGAAGCACCGCGTGCGCAGCGAGTTCCCAAAGATCTACTCGCAGGACCTGGTCAATAACCTCTTCACGCATCCGTACACCAAGGTGTCGTTCGTGATGGAGGAGCTGGAGAAGTCCCACGTGACCGCCGCGAAGTACCTCGACACGCTCAGCGCCGCCGGCATCTTGGAGAAACGCAAGGTCGGTCGTGCGACGTACTACGTGAACATTCGCTTGCTCGAGATCCTGACTGCGCCGCCCGTGGCGGTGGCGCCAGCCGAGACCCGCTGATGCCCAAGAAGCCCGCCGCGAAGTCCGCAAGACCCATCAAGTCCACCAAGGCCGTCGAGGCGTTGGTGCACGACGAAGCCAAGCGCAAGAACATCCCGACTGCCGAGTACTCGGCGATGCACGGCAAGGGTGAGGAGACGCTGCGCGTGGCGTACGAGCGCCGTAACCGCGACCTCGACCCGCAGCTGGTGTGGCGCGGAAAGGACGAGCAAGACTGGAGCGATCTCGTCGTGCCGGCGCCGCCGCTCTACATCCAGGAGAAGGTGCATCCCAAGGCCTTGATTGACGACCTGCTGCGGCAGTCGCGCGAGGCCAAGCACGACAGCGGCGAGCTGATGGCCGACCTCTTCTCGGATTTCAACGGAATCCCGAAGGGTGTGGACAAGACCGAGTTCTATCAGCACGACCAGAACTGGACGAACCGAATGATTCTCGGCGATTCGCTGCAGGTGATGGCGTCGCTGGCGGAGCGGGAGGGGCTGCGGGGGAAGGTGCAGTGCATCTACTTCGATCCGCCGTATGGAATCAAGTTCAATTCGAACTTCCAGTGGAGTACGACATCTAGCAACGTCAAGGACGGAAACGCAGCTCACATTACCCGTGAGCCAGAGCAGGTGAAGGCGTTTCGCGACACCTGGCGAGATGGGATTCACTCCTATTTGACGTACCTGCGAGATCGGCTTACGGTCGCGAGAGACCTCCTCACGGAAAGCGGGAGCATCTTTGTGCAGATCAGCGATGAGAATCTGCATCGCGTCCGTAGTGTGCTTGACGAGGTGTTCGGTCCTGAGAACTTCGTGAGTCAGATTGGATACCACTCAACCTCGGGGTCGACGAACGTTTTCCTGGCGAACCCAAAAGACTACGCCCTGTGGTATGCTCGCAAGAAGTCTGAGGTGAAGTTTCGGCGACTGTTTGTCGAACGACCCTTCGAAGTGGATGATCCCGGGCCGTGGCAAATTGTTGAGAGAAGGGCACGCCGGCAGCGACTAAGCGAGTACCTTGAGGAAGGTGGTCGGCTCGATGCGGACGGCCTGAGGGTCCTTCGCCTAGGCGATGCGACGTCTCAGCGCCAGGGTCGAGACGCTGGGGATGACTCCGCGATGGGATTCCCGTTTGAGTTCGAAGGAAAGGTGTTCCGCCCCTCCGGCTCCCGCGGATGGTCGACTACGGCCCTCGGTATGGCTCGCGCGGCTCGCGCGCAACGTTTATATGGTGGCGGTCGGACATTGAGTCTCGTTCGCTATTTCGACGAGTCTCCGTTCTTTCCATTGACGAGCTCCTGGGAGGATACGGGCGGGACAATCGGAGCGGACAAGGTCTACGTCGTGCAAACAAACGTCCGCGTGATCCAGCGCTGTGTGCTGATGGCTACGGATCCCGGCGACCTGGTTCTTGATCCGACTTGTGGTTCAGGCAGCACTGCAGCCGTTGCTGAGCATTGGGGACGGCGATGGATTACGGTTGACACTTCGCGGGTTGCCCTAGCTCTCGCTCGGTCTCGGCTGATGGGCTCGCGCTACCCCGCGTTTCTTCTTGCCGACGCCCGTGAAGGTCAGTTGAAGGAAGCCGAGCTAACGAGAACGTCGCCCAGTCTGACTTCGGCGCGTTCGGATCTCAGGCTTGGCTTCGTCTATGAGCGAGTTCCGCACGTTACTCTGAAGTCGATTGCAAACAATGCAGAGATTGATGTCATCTGGGAGAGGTGGCAGAACTCTCTTGAGCCGCTACGCGCGGAGCTCAACTCTCAATTGAAGAAGAAGTGGGAAGAATGGGAGGTCCCGCGCGAACCCGAAGAGACGTGGCCCGCCCAGGCCAAGTCTGCGCACGCGGCCTGGTGGGACGCGCGAATCGCGCGCCAGAAGGACATCGACGCCTCGATCGCGGCGAAGGCTGAGTACGAATTCCTCTACGACAGGCCGTACGAGGACAAGAAGAAGGTCCGCGTCGCGGGCCCCTTCACGGTCGAGTCGCTGTCGCCTCACCGGATGCTCGCGGTAGACGAGGATGGCACGCCGGTCACGGACTCGGTGCTAGAGAAGAAGATTGGATACGCTGCAGCTGGGCAGACCTTCCCGGAGCGCATCCTTGAGAATCTCAAAGTCGCCGGTGTGCAGCAGGCCTCAAAGCAGGACCGCATCAGCTTCGATTCGCTGCTCCCTTGGCCGGGCGAGTATGTCTGCGCGGAAGGGACGTATCTGGAAGGCGCGAAGTCCAAGCGGGCAGCCGTGTTCATCGGCCCGGAGTTTGGAACGGTTACGAGGCCGGACCTGGTCAGCGCAGCCCGCGAGGCCGCCGAGGCTGGCTTTGAAGTTCTGATTGCCTGCGCGTTCAACTTCGAAGCGCACACGACCGAGTTCGAGAAGCTAGGAAAGATTCCTGTCCTAAAGGCCCGGATGAACGCCGACTTGCATATGGCTGAGGACCTCAAGACCACGGACAAGGCAAACCTGTTCGTGATCTTCGGTGAACCAGATATCGAGGTCGAGACTCGCAAGGATGGGCGTTTGACCGTGACGGTGAAGGGCGTGGATGTCTTCGACCCGAGCACAGGGGAGGTGAGGTCCGACGACGTTGACGGTATCGCCTGCTGGTTCGTGGACACGGACTACAACGAAGAGAGCTTCTTCGTCCGGCACGCGTACTTCTTGGGGCAGAACGATCCTTACCAGGCGCTCAAGACGACTCTTAAGGCGGAGATCAATGCCGAGGCCTGGGAGACGCTCAACTCGGCGACGAGCCGGCCGTTCGAGCGGCCGAAGTCTGGGCGTATCGCGGTCAAGGTCATCAATCACCTCGGGGACGAGGTCATGAAGGTGTTTCGGGTCTAGGGTGGCGAACAAGCGGCTACCGCTACCGATTGTGAGTTCGGCATTTATTCGGTATTATTGGTTACTGCTTTCCAAGGTACAAATGGGCACTAGGACCCGGATAGAGTGGACTGACGCAACGTGGAACCCGATGACCGGTTGCACGAAAGTGTCGGCCGGCTGTGACCACTGCTATGCTGCGGTGGTGGCCGAGAGGCGCACTCGTGAGGTCTACCTCCGGCGGCTACCCGTTTGCGATACGGAGGCGAATCGCTCCAATCCGTTCGCCCCACGCTTCTGGCCCGAGAGGCTGAGACAGCCCTTGAGCTGGCGTGAGCCTCGTCGCGTGTTCGTGAACAGCATGTCGGATGTGTTCCATGCGCAGTTCTCATTCGAGATGATCCGCCAGGTGTTTGAGATCATGAACGAGGCGAGTCACCACCATTTTCAGCTTCTCACGAAGCGCCCCGAACGCGCACGGCGTTACGCTGACAGGCTCAACTGGTCCGAGAACGTCTGGATAGGGACCTCCGTAGAGAGCATGGAGGTTGCACATCGAGTGGACGTGTTGCGCGAAATTCCAGCGACTGTTCGCTTCATCTCCGCAGAACCGCTTCTAGGGCCGCTGGATGGCCTTGACTTGGCGGGCATCCACTGGGTCATTGGCGGTGGAGAGAGTGGGGTTGGCTTCCGGGCCCCGAAGGTTGAGTGGGCGAGAGGGCTGAGGCGACTGTGTCGGACTGCCGACGTACCATTCTTCTGGAAGCAGTGGGGTGGCCTCCGCCCGAGGGAGCGCGGAAGGTTGCTGGACGGCAAGGAGTGGAATGAGTACCCCGTGCTCGTGTCGGCGGGGCGCGCGTGACGGATCCAATTCTCTGGCCGCTTGGCAAGCATTCACCGGGAAAACATCTAGTTCTGAAGCGATATCTTGACGCTTGGCTTCCCATCTTGGGGACTACGCAGGGTCGAATTCTCTTCGTCGACGGCTTCAGTGGCCCTGGAGAGTACAGCACTGGAGAGACTGGTTCACCGATTATCGCCCTCAACGCGCTGAAGAACCACTCGGCAAGAGCAAAGATAGACGCAGAGGTTCAATTCTTTTTCGTAGACTCAGACCGTCGCCGGATCGAACATCTTCGCCACCTCGTTCGCGCGACGTGGCCGGAACGCCCCTCAAGCGTTCAAGTGCATTTCGAGGTCGGGAAGTTTGACGAGACACTTGCCGCAGCCATCGCCAGCCTCGACGCGGCGAGGCAGCAGCTCGCGCCTGCATTCGTCATGGCCGACCCATTCGGGATTTCGGATACGCCGATGGAGGTATTTCAGCGCATTTTGAAGAACGATAAATCAGAGGTGTACATATCGTTCATGTGGGAGCATATCAATCGATTCAAAGGGTCGACAGAGTTTGAGCCGCACCTAGACCGAATGTTCGGTACGCCACGTTGGCGCGAAGGAATCGATATCGAGGATACGAAGGCGCGGTGTGCGTTTCTCTTCGATTTGTATGCCAGTCAGCTAAGGGCTGCCGGTGCAAAGTATGTCGTGCGCTTCGATTTGTACGAAGGGAATCGGCTAAAGTACGCAATCTTCTTCGGCACTAAGCATGCGAAGGCGTGTGATCGGATGAAGCAAGCGATCTGGGCTGTTGCGCCATTCGGCGATTTTTCCTTCCGAGGTGTGCGTGGTGGACAGCTTGGCTTGGCGCTTCACGAGGCCAATCTAGATGGCCTCGCCAGTGAGATTCTGAACAAGTTTCACGATGCCGGCTGGGTATCTGTGGACACAGTGGCTGCATTTTGTCAGTCGGATGAGACCGATTTCACGACTTCCCACCACAAAGGGGCGCTGAGATTGCTCGAGCGGCAGGGTCTCGTCGAGGTCGATCCGACCTCGAGAACGAAGCGCGGAACCTTTCCGGACGGAACGAGGCTGCGCTTTCTGGCAACCGAATTGTCGCAGTGATTGTCCCTGCGGCAAGTCAATGCACGCGGCCCGGGGATGCTCCGGCGACCGACGGAGGCTTTTGTAGCCTCGGTGGCAGGGCTCCTCTGTGAGTTCTTGGTGGCCGCCCCCTACTCCGCTCCGCAATACGTCAGGATGGCAAACGGAAGTCATCCATTGTTCGGCTGGAGCCACGATTCACTGATGGAGGTCTTGGGCGCTGCGTCTAGTACCGATTCGCGCGTGTTCGCTTCTGTCTGGGTTTAGACGTCCTGCGGCACGCCGCGGCAGGACGAGATTGCGCCAGAGGAGCATGGAAATAATTACCTTGAGCCTCAAGCGGTGCTAGCTTTATGTCCTCACGTACTTCAACTCCAATTCTTGCGCAATGAGTGCGATTCAGGCACCGAAACTTACCGAGTTAGAGCACCTGCTTGGTAAACAGTGGAGCGCGATTGCTGCAGCGCGGAGACGGGCGCTTGACAAGATTTCCGCAGTTGAAGGCGTGGTTGATGCCGTTACGCCGACCGACACCTCGCTCGTCGTGTTTGGGTCCGTTGCGCGGGGAGAGGTGACTTCCGGCAGCGACATCGACTGGACGCTCCTGATTGACGGGCAAGCCTACCCTAGCCACTTGAATGCCGCGCTGGACTTGGAAGATGCGTTCAAGACGGCAGGTCTCAAAGGTCCGGGTTCGGAGGGAACTTTCGGTGGCATGTCTTTCAGCCACGACATCGTTCATCTCATTGGCGGACAGGATGACACCAATCGAAACATGACTCAGCGCATTCTTCTGTTGCTTGAATCACGTGCGATCGGGGACGTCGCTGTTTATGATCGGGTGAAAAAGCAGGTATTGAAGCGATATGTCGCTGAGGACTTCGGGCTTGTTACCGGAAATAACCCGAGTCACGTGCCGCGGTTTCTTCTGAATGACATCGTGAGATATTGGCGAACTGTCGCGGTTGATTTTGCATACAAGCGGCGAGAGCGGCAGGCGAAGGGCTGGGCCCTTCGAACCGTGAAGCTGCGTCTTTCGCGAAAACTGACGTATGTCAGTGGTCTTGTCGCGTGCTTCACTAGTGCGGCGCATGAGAACGTGGCCGCTGAAGAGCGCGTGCTGCGAACGGTCGACCGGCTTCAATCGGTTCTAGAGCAGGTCCCTCTTGAAACCGTCGCCGGCGCGCTGCTGGATTGCATCGACGCGCCGGGGATTCGAGCGGCTGCGGACAGTTTGTTTTCCGCCTACGACGATTTTCTCGCACTGATTGACGACCCGGCGAAGCGAAATGCTTTGGATGCGCTCTTACCGTCCGACGCAGCGCGGGACCCGCTCTATCAGAGTGCCCGTGAAACAGGCCACCGCTTCCAGCATGCACTGAACAGTATCTTTCTCGTTCCCAACGGCACGAGTCTAAACAAACTCATGTTGACCTACGGGGTGTTTTAGGTGAGGACCATTGGATTCTCCACGGGCGCTCTTGCTCTCGGGGATTTCCGCGGAGCCCTGGATGCACTTAAAGGCCTTCCCGTAGGTGCCGTAGAGCTGTCCGCTCTCCGGATCGAGGAGCTTGACGGGCTTCTGGGGGCGCTCGATGATCTCGACCTAAGCGGTTTTCGATACGTCGCTGTGCATGCGCCAAGCACGTTTTCGGCTTTGGAGGAGCCTGGGCTGATCGACAAGCTGCTGAAGGTGGTGTCTCGCGGCTTCAACGTGATTCTGCATCCTGACTCGATGCACCACGTACCGTCCTGGAGGCGCTTGGGAGAGCGATTGTGCTTAGAGAATATGGATAAGCGAAAGCCGATTGGACGTACGGCTGCGGAACTACGCGGCTACTTCGATGTGCTTCCGGCAGCTGGACTGTGCTTCGATATCGCTCACGCGAGGCAGGTTGATGGTTCAATGACAGAGGCGTATCGCCTTTTGAGCGAGTTTGGCGACCGGCTTCGGCAGGTTCACATCAGCGAGGTGAATGTCGCGAGTAAGCACGCCCACATCTCAAGTGCTGCTTCTGCGGACTTTTCTGAGGTGAGGAATCTTATCCCGAGCGACATACCTGTCATTGTCGAGGCGCAGGTTGCTCAATCGGACATCACATCGGAACTTCAAGTAGTAGCCAAGGCGCTTGGGGGGTGAGCTGTGCGTCGCCGTCGTTCCGGTTCTACCATACGCACTTAACTTTTCGGCGCCGTGACGCGTGTATGCGAGCTGGGCTTTAACAACCATTTCTGACATTTCTCGACTGTGGCGCGGGTCCTCGTGCTGCCCGGTCCCCCCCGCCCGAGCCCGCGACCTCATCGCCTGGGTCCTCGACAAGCCCAAGTTCTGGCCCTCCGCCAACCCCGACTACGAACTCTCCGAGGCCGAGGAACAGGCCATCCGAGCGGCCGCCGAAAAGCTGAAGCAGGGCATGCCCCTCCAATACGCCGTCGGCAAAGCCCCCTTCCGCCACCTCAACCTCAAAGTCACACAAGACGCCCTGATCCCCAGGCCCGAAACCGAGCTCCTCGTCGAGCTCGTCATCGCGGCCCAACGAGGCGGTAAGGGCACGGTTGTAGACGTCGGCACCGGCACCGGCGCCATCGCCCTGGCCCTCGCCGCCGAGTCCGCCTTCGAGCGAGTCATCGCCATTGACCTCTCCGAGAAGGCCCTCGATGTGGCAAAAGCCAACCTGCAGGCCATCCCACCGGAAAAGCGGAACAGGCTGACCTTCCTCCACGGCGACCTCGTCGCGCCGCTCTTGGCCCCGCAGGGCGCCGATGCGCCCCGTAGCGCGGCCGACGCGCAGCCCCCGGCGGCCCCATCCCTCGTCGAAGCCATCGTCTCCAACCCCCCGTATATTTCTCCATCCGAGGCCGCCGAGCTGCCGGCCTTGGTCCGCGACTGGGAGCCCCACATGGCCCTCTTCGCGGAGCGCAACGGGATGGCAATCATCGAACGGCTCATCCAGCAGGCGGGAGACATCCTCCAGTCTGGCGGATTACTGGCCATGGATGTGGACAGCCGACGCTCGGATCTCGTCGCTTCGCGCGGTGAACGCGACCACGCACTCAACACTAGCGAGCACAAACTTCACGTGGCGGGACGACGGCGCCTCGTGCTGGCCCCACGGGCGCTGGCGCAAGCAGGCACCGCACTTCGTTCAGCGCATCCTCAGCCGGCACTGCGACATCAGGGCGCACACCCCGTGCCGGTTGCGACGCGCCCCAGTCGTACGAAATCAGTGGGATGTCAATCTCGAATCCTGTTCCCGGGAAGGTGGCGAAGAAGAGATTGCCGCCGGTATGCGCGCGGAGACTTCCTCCGCTCTCTTCTCCGACGAGCGTAACGCCCGGCTCGCCGGCGATGAGACGCAGCAGGATGTGCGACGCCGAGCTGTTTACGGAGCTCGTGAGGATGAATACTTGCCCGCCAAAGGCATCCGCTGCGACGGGAATCGTGTCAGGCCACGCCGCGCCGTCCGTCAGATCGAACGTGCCGTCGCCCCTCGGCCGCACGCGGCCGCGGCGGTCGTAGAAGCCGCGATCCCATGTGCTCAGGACCGGGCGAAGTACGTCGGGCACGACCTCGTACTTCACGTACCGACGCAGCGGCGGCAGTGGCCGCGGCCGGCGGAGCAGATGCCGCAGCAGGAACTCCGCGCCGGCATCGGAGCCGCCCTCGTTCTCGCGGATATCGAGAATCAGCGCCCGTACGCCTTCGGACCTCATCCGCTGGAAGGATGCCGTGACGAACGGCGCCCATCGGTCGGCGTCGCGCCCATAGTCGAAGGCGTCCACGCGCAGAGTCGCGACCCCGTCCGCGACGCTGAACGCGTGCAGTGCCCGCGGGGCGGGGACGGGCCGCGCCTCGCGTCGCCGCTGTGCTGCGGCCACACTTGCCACGGAGCGTGTCAACTGGCGGCCGCCGCGTCGCAGGGTGATGGCGTAGCGGCCGCCTGAGGGCGGGTAGAGCAGAGGCAGGAAGACATCGATCGACTCGAACTCCTTGCGGTGCCGGAAGTCGAGCAGTGCGCGGCGCTTCCCGTCGTTGTCACCGTCTGCACGGATGAGTGGCATCAACTCGGCGATAAGCGATGGCGTCGGCTGCCCGTTGACGCTCTCGATGGTGTCGCCCGGAAGAACATCATCGGCGTGCGCGCTGCCCTCAAGGAATGTGGCCGAGCGCTCGACGACCCAGCGATCTCCCGCAGTCAGGTGGTACTCGAAGGGCAGCTTGTCCTGGGCATCCGTGAGCCAGCTGTGCACCGCTTGCGCCTGGTTCCAAAAGCTCAGGTATGTGTGGCCGCATCGTATGCTCGCCGTCAGCCGCGAGAGTGCGACGAACAGTTCCGCCCGCGTTCGAGGCTGCGCCATCCACGCGTGCAGGGAGTCGATGCGAGCGGCCCACTGGAGTTCAGTCGTGTAGCGAAAAAGCCCCGGGTGCAGGGTCCGCAGTGAGAGGTCGAGGAGTGCGAGGTCGCTTTGTGCGGCCTCGGGGCTGATCCGCAGGTTTCGCAGCACGGCCGCAGAGTCGGCACCGATAGGGCGCGATGCTGCCTCGCCCTGAGCCGATAGCGGGCTCACACGCGGTAGGATGCTACAGCTGAGGACGAAGCACAGGTGGGCGAAGCGGCGGGGCAGGCTTGAGCGGCCGAACATCGAGTCTCCTTGAGCGGTGTGCCGTCAAGTACGCTCGAACGCCCCACCGCTAGGTCGCAAATCGTTGCCGGCCAACGACATTATCGATTCTGAGACGTCCGAACGCGAAACTCGCTCGGCGTTACGCCGGCATAACGTCGAAACGCGCGCTGGAATGAAGCCTTGGAGTTGAACCCCGCATCGAATCCCAGTTGCACCAAGTCGAGCTTGCTTCCGGCCTGAATGGCAGATTGCACCGCGAGTACACGCTGGCGGTTCACGCATTCATTAAATGATTGTCCGAGTCCGACGTTCAGGGCACGGCTGAGGTATGTCGTGTTCGTGGCCAGCTTGCGGGCCATGACGGTGAGGGTGAAGTGTGGATCGCACCACCAGCCCCCGGCAATCATTGCGTCGCGCCACTGCGCACCGAGGGCAGCCCAGTCCTGCGCGGGCGCGGTGCTTCCGCTGGCGTCGCTTCGAGACGGATCCGTGGGCGGTGTGGACGTATCGTCCAGCACGGCCTCGGCAATCGTCGCGCGCGGATCCGGGTAGGCGAGACTCGCGTCGCGCAACGCGGCGAGTCCGATCGCCCAGGCGACGACCGACTGAAGCAGGTAGAAGGGGAACGCGTCGTAGTAGTCGCGGCCCTCGATTAACGCATCGGACGCCGACATGGCGAGCCAGGCGGCCGCGATGATCGCCATTGCGACGAGGAGAAGCCGCAAACCGGTGAGGCGATACTCCTCGCGATTGCTGAACTGAGCGTCGAGCCAGCGCTGATAGCGCCGTCGTTCGCGCAGCGCGAGCGCGCCGTATGCGAACAGTCCCGCTAGCGAGGCCGTATCGATGAGTGGTTGCACCCACGGGTCGATGATTCTGAGGACGATGGCGGACTTTTGCTCGACGCTCGGGATGACGAACAGCAGCGACCACGCAACCAAGTGCAGGGCGGCCGGCGCGAGATGCCACTGCCAGCGGCCCGGGAGTTCGCCGCGCGCGACGCGGGCCACGTACAGCCACAGCAGCGGGCCGATGGCCAGCGGCAGGTTGAACGGCGCGAACGACAGCCAGGGAAAGCGATCATAGAAGCCCGCGTAGCCGATGATGAACGGTACCAGCCGCAGCGCGGCGACCGCGAGCAGGGCAGCGAGCACCCGGTTGGCTTCGCGATTGTGCTTCGTGAAGAGGAGCGCGACGGCCACGGTGGCGCCTGTGAGGGCGCCGAAGCTCAGGACGAGGCTGTAAGAGCCGAATCGAATCACGTCGGGGAGCGACGGCTGATGGGAGCGAGCACCAGAAATCTACCGCCCGGTGAGCAGCGGGAGGTCACGAAGGTGGCAGACGCTGCGCAGCCTCTGCGCCGAATCTATGGCGCGTCCGGCGGAGTGCTCCGCAGCGTCGCTCTCTCCCCACGTTTGGTAAGCAATGCCGTGACGAAGCGCTGATTCTCGGAGATGCGCTCCACCTCCAAGGCAATCGCATCAAGCGCAACCCGGAGTTCGCCAACCTCAGGTGTGGAGCGCGATATTGCGGACCGCCTCCGTCCGCGTGCGATGCCCAGCAAGTACAGCGCGGCGGATATCGCGAGGAATCCGAGTGCCTCTATAGCGATGATGCGCTCGTCGTGGCGCGAGAGGCTCTCGAGGGCACCCGTCGGCGGTTGGCTTGATGGGACTCCGTCGCGTTCGTTGGGTCCGTTTCCATCGCCTGCGCTGCTGATTACGCGCTTCAATGCTCTGTCGATCTGTGCATCCACCTCGAGTTTCTGCGCGTCGAGCGCTCGGAGCCGCTCACCGAGCGCCTCGATTGTCCGGTCGTACTCCAAGACCATCGCTTCGTCTCCACGGGCTTTCGCATTTAGTCGCTCCTGGCCGAGCTGTCCTCGTCGCGCCGTCGTCTCGGCGAGTTGCTTGCCAAGTTCCGTGCTGCGGGCGCGGAGCGCCGTGAGCTGCACTTCGCTCGGCGTGCTGGTTCCTCGACTGGTGGATACCTCCCGTGATTGTGACGGCATACCAAGACTGGGATCTTGCGGCATATGGTCGGCTCCAATGACTATGGGGAGAGATCGATCGCCGTTCTCGCGCGCGGGGGGGGGGGGGCGGGGGCGAAAGCGGGGCGAGGGAGGCCTTGCGTTGCGTTGGAGTGTTACATATTGTAGCGTTATGAAACGTAACATACAACCGGCAGATCTTCCCCCTCTGAGCGCACTTGAGCGGGAGACGATGTGCGTGCTGTGGGACCAAGGGCAGGCGACGGCGGACGAGATCCGTCGCGGCCTCCGGCGTCGTCTGAAGGACGCGACCGTCCGAACGGTGCTGCGGCGACTTGAACTCAAGGGGTACGTCACTCACGAGATCGATGGCAGAACCTTCTCGTACCGAGCCGCGCATCCGCGAGAAGCGGTTGTCGGCGGCGTCATCCGGCAGTTCGCCGCGTCGTTCTTTGGAAACTCGATGAGCGCGTTGCTTGTCGGGCTGGTCGATGCGAACGCACTGACAGAGGCAGAGGTTGAGGCGGCGCAGCGACGGCTCGAGCAGGCCCAACTCGCGCGGGAGGGTGGCAAATGAAAGTGAATGCCCTGATGGTCCTCGTGCTCGCGTCCCGCCTGACGATCGCCCAGGATCTACCGCCTGAAGAGCAGCGGGTGGTGGTGCTCGAGGCCGCTCGTCTCATCGATGCACGCTACGTCGACTCTGTCGCCGGGCATCGCATCGCCACGACGCTTCGCCGCGACGCCGGCCGGTGGCGGACGCCGATGGCTCCTGACGCGTTCGCCGCAGCGCTAACCCAACAGCTCCAGGCGCTCTCGCGGGATGGCCATCTCGGCGTCAGCTACAGTGCGACGCCGATCGGCGGCTCCACCGGCGAGTCGGAGTTCGGCGAGGCCGAGGCAATCCGTTGGTATGGTCCGCAGCTGAACCACGGCATAGAGCGCGTCGAGCGGCTCGACGACAACGTGATGTTGCTCGATCTGCGCGTGATGCCACCGAGTGGCATGGCCGGCGATGTCGTTGCCGCAGCGATGACCCTCGTCGCACAGGGTGACGCGCTCATCATCGATCTGCGCCGGAATGGTGGCGGCGTCGACGCGGGGATGATTGTCGCGGGCTACCTCCTTCCGCCGGGCAGCCCCATGAGTGGCGGGTTCGACCGACCAAGCGGGCGGCGGACGTATGCAGTCTCTCCAGACTGGGTACCAGGGCGCCGCTTCGGTTCGGACAAGCCCGTTTACGTGCTGATTTCGCAACGCACGTTCTCGGCTGCCGAGGCGTTCGCGTACGACCTGCAGGCGCTGAGGCGAGCCGTCGTGGTGGGAGAGCCGAGCGGTGGCGGCGCGCATCCGTTCGAGTATCGTCGGATACATCCGCACTTCGCCTTGAACCTGCCCGAAGGCCGTTCCATCAACCCAATTACCGGCGGGGATTGGCAAGGCGTGGGTGTTCAGCCCGACGTCCGCGTACCGGCTTCGGCGGCGCTGGATACCGCGCTGAGTCTCGCGCGCGCTGCGGTCGCAGGTCGCCGTCGCGGCCCAACCAAGTGAGTTTCGCGAGCTGTGCATTGACATACCGCGAACTGAAAATAATATTTCAGATTATCACGTCCTTCTGTTAAACCATTCGATGCTTGACTCCTCTCTCTCCCGCCGCGAACGCCAGATCATGGAAGCGCTGTATACCTTGCGCGTCGCTGGCGCGCGCGAGGTGGCGAACCACCTCGGCGAGCCTGAGGCGTTCGAGAGCGTGCGCGTGACATTGCTCGGGCTTCAGAAGAAGGGCTTGGTGATTCCCGAGCCGGACGGGCGTCGCAACGTGTTCCGCCCTGCGCAGGAGCGCGACGATGCGGGCGCCGATGCGCTTGAAGCCGTGACTCGCATCTTCTTTAGCGGATCCACCAAGGATGCACTCGTGGCCTTGCTCGACCAGGGCCGCGATGAGTTGAAGCGGGAAGACCTCGAAGCCCTCGATCGCTGGGTACGCGAACAGGTGAAGGCGTCCCGCGAGCAGGGAAGGAAGTCGTGAACCCTATCGGAGTGCAGCTCGTGGTCCTGCTCGTGCAGGTCAGCGTGGTCGCAGGCGTCGCCCTCGCGCTCGAATCCCGCGCCACCAGGGTTCCGGGCCGACGCGCCCCGGTCATGCGACTCGTGCCGCTCGCACTGTTGCTGTTGCCGTTGCTGCGCTGGGCGCTGCCGTCGGCGGCGGCCCCCGTGATCGACCTGTCGCACGGCCCGTTCCTCGCTCCGGTCGCGGACGCTCTCCCGATCCTGACGATGGAATGGGTCATCATCGCAGTCTGGCTGAGTGTGAGTTCACTGCTCTTGCTGCGAATCTTGCGTGGGATCTGGGCGCTGTCGCGGGCGCTGCGTGACGCGCGGCCAATCGTTGACATCGCGCAGATTGCCGAGTTGGAGCGCGCGCGCGTGGCAGTCGGGCTCTCCGCACCACTGCCCGAATTGCTCCTCGCGCGTCACGTCTCATCGCCTGCGGTGTTCGGCTGGCGACGTCCGGTCGTCCTCGTGCCCGCGTGGTTCCAGGACGCCTCGTCCGATGCGCGTTTCGCGATGCTCTGTCACGAGCTGGAGCACATCAAGAACGGGGACTGGGCGCAGCAGCTGCTGTCGCATATCGTGCGCGCGCTCTATTGGCCCGTCCCGCTGGTTGGGATGTGGGCACGACGCGCCGTGCTTTCGCGAGAGATTCTGGCTGATCACGCAGTGGTTCGCGCGGGTATTCAGCCCACGGTCTACGCACAGCACCTCATCACGGCGGCTCGCGCCTGTCTCGCGACCTCGATGCCCGCGGTGGTTGCGCTCCATGCAGGCGGCGGCGGACAGCTCGCGCATCGGGTGGCTCTACTCCTTCAATCACCACGCACCGCCTCAGCCGCGCCGTTCGCGCCCCTCGCCCTCTTGATCGTCGTTGTCGGACTCGCTGTCGTGAACCCGGTCCGCTGCACGGCGGCAAGCGGAGGAGACGCGCCCGCCGCACAACCGTGCCCCGACGGATTGCAGGCGCCGCGGTAACTCCTTTGCGCATGCTTCTCTCATCAGCCATTTCGGCTACCTGTAAGTGAAAAAATCATTACACTTCGTCATCGTGGTGCTCTTGCTGAGTCTCGCCGTTGACCCCGCGGCCGCGCAGATCGACACCACCTCCCAGCCGCAACGGGCATTCTTGGATTGCCCGGCCTGCGATGACGATTTCATGCGCCAGGGACTGAGCTTCGTCGAACTCGTGCGCGATCCCCGCCTCGCCGACACGCACATAATCGTGGCGGCGAGTGAACTACCGATGGGTGGTTCGCTCATACTCATCGAGACGATCGATCGACGTCGCGCGCGCCACGATACGGTCAGCTTCACATTGCCCCCGACCGCCACGGAGGTCGAGCGGCGCGATGCTGTGTTGCGGGGCGTGCGCTTCGCTCTCGTCCCCTCACTTATGCGCAGCGCAGCCCTGCAGCGCTTCGATATGGTCCAGCGTGACGTTGGCGCGGACGGGCCGTCTGCGCCGCCTGCGGTAGATCGCTGGAATCGCTGGGTGTTTCGCGTCAGCGTCTCGGGGGACACGCAACGCGATGACAACTATGCTCAGGCAGGAGTCGAAGGCGCCGTCGCCGCTGTGCGCGTGTCGGACGCGGTCAAGTTCACGGTGTCCTATGACCAGAATGCGCGCATGTCGCGCTTCCAACTCTCGGATTCGAGCACGCTGCGCGTGACGCAGCGCGACCAGCGCCTCCGCGCGCTCGGCGTGCTCAGCCTCGGCCGCCACGCCGGCATCGGCGCGCAATGGAACGTCGAGTCGTCGGTGTTCCAGAACGTGCGCTCGCGGGCGCAGTACCGGCTCGCTGTCGAGGGCAACCTGTTCCCGTACGAGGAGGCAACGCGGCGGCAAGTGCTGGCGCGGTACGCCGTCGGGTACGATGCGCTGCGCTACCGCGATACCACGATCTTCGGCAAGTTGCGCGAGACGCGCCCGCAACAGGCGCTCACTGTCCGGTTGGACACGCGGGAGTCGTGGGGCGGGGCCTGGCTCCGCGCAGTATGGCAGCAGTACCTGCACGACGCTCGCAAGCGCCGTACCACGCTCGACTTCAACATCGACTGGCGCATCGCGACGGGCGTGAACGTCTACTTCGGCGGCAGCCACGCGCTCATCAACGATCAGCTCGCGATCGTCGGTGCGAACCTCACGGACCAGGAGCGGCTGTTGCGCCTGCGCGAGCTGCGCTCTGGTGCCTCGACATATACGGCGCTCGGACTGTCCTTCACTTTCGGATCGCGATTGAACGACGTCGTCAACCTCCGTTTCCCGAACTGAGCCGAACCGCATCCAATGCACATCATCGCAACCATTCTCGTCCTGAGCGCAGCGTTTTCCTGTCGCAGCGGCGGCGTCCCTCTTATGGTCACGCGTCAGGCGCCCGACAGCGCCGCCGTCGTCCGCTTCCTTTCTGAGGTGGATGCGCTGCGCACCGACGCGGGCATTCCCGGACTGGCTGTCGTCGTCCTGCGCGACACCACGGTCATCCTCGCACACGGGCTCGGCTTCGCGGACATCGAAGCGGGCCGGCGGGTCACGCCCGAGACGCCGTTCGACATCGCGTCCGTCGCAAAGCCCTTGTCTGCGGTCGTGGCGCTGCGGCTCGCGCAGGACGGCGTACTCGACCTCGATGCGCCGATGCGACGCTACGCGGACTTCGATGAGTTCTGCGAGGCTGCCCGGGACTTGGGCGGCATCTTCTACCGTGACTTCGCGTGCCGCGACAGCGCGTTGACGATGCGCCACGTGCTGGCCATGACGTCCAATGGACCGCGCCCGGGCTCGCGCTTCTGGTACAATCCGCCCGTGTACTCCTGGGCGTCGCGACCGATGGCGGAGTTGAGCCGTGTGCCGTTCTCGCAACTCGTCGACTCGCTGGTCTTTCGCCCAGCGGGAATGCGTGGTGCCGTGCGCAAGCATCGAAACCTTCCGCTCCCGCCCGACATCCTGCGAAGCCTTGCGACGCCCTATCACTACGACTCGTCGGGTCGCCTCGTGCCATCATCGCCGCCTCCACCGCAGGGCGACGGCGCGGCTGGCGGAGTGGTCGCGAGTGCACGCGACCTCGCCCGCTTCGACGTCGCGCTCATGACCGACCGGCTCATCTCACCCGCGTTGCGCGCAGCGATGTGGACGCCGTCGCGAAGTCCCGATGGGGTCGCGCTGCCATATGGGTTGGGATGGTTCGTCGGGATAGTCGGGGGGCGTGCGGCGGTATGGCACACCGGACTCTGGGAGGCCAAGTACTCGGCGCTCTATCTCAAGCTCTTGAGTGACAAGCCTCAGGCCCGGCTTACGCTTATTCTTCTCGCCAACAGCGACGGCCTCCAGTGGCCGAGCGAACTCGACGAAGCCGCCGCTGAACGGTCGCCGTTCGTCCGGGCGTTCGTCGCAGCCTTTACTCCTGTTGGCGTCGACAGCGACGCCCGCGTCGCGGCAATGCAGCGTGCGTATGCGTGGGGCCGCGAGAGACACGCTCGTGATCCGCGCTTCGCAGCGGATTCGACGCAGCGCGTGGGGCGGGCATTCAGACGATGGCGCGTCGGGGATTGTGGCGATGAAGACGCAATCGGGGCTTACATCGCCGCGAAGCTCGGCGCGACTGAAGCTCCGGATGCGCTGACGTTCTTCGCGGCCTACTCGCGCCTTGATCGCGAGTCGAACGGCATTCCCGAGTGGGCGCTGCTCCCCGAGGAGCTCGCGCGCGACCTCTTTGCTTGGTTCGACGGACGCGGCCCGCTCGCGGCGGTTGGCGCAAGACGTTTGGGACAGCCGCCGACCCAGCCGAACTGAGTGCACGCTGCGTGCCGCGCCGTGCGTGCGATACCTTAAACAGGTTCCGCGATGCGTGCAGTCCAATCATAGCCGAACGACGATGCCATCAAGCGCTACTTCATTTGCGGTCGCCGGACTACTCGTCTTTGCGCTGGCGATTCCCCTTCAGAGCCAGGCGCCGCGTCTTTCGGACGCCGTCCGGCAAGAGCTCATTGCAAATGGGTTCAGCGGCACGGTGCTGATCGCTCGAGATGGAGAGCGTCCAGCGGTCGAAAGCTTCGGAGTGGCCGAGCGCGCGTTCGGTGCGCCCGTCACAAACGAGACAAGATTTCGCATCGCGTCCATCACGAAGCTCTTTACCGCCGTCTTGGTGATGCAGCTCGTGGAGCGCGACTCGCTGGAGTTGGGCGCCCCAATCGCGCGGTACCTCGCCGACTATCGCGGCGAGGGCGCTTCGGTGGTCACGCTCCACCAATTGCTCACGCATACCTCGGGCATCCAGAACTTTGACAACATTCCGAGCTACGAGCACGCGTTGGCACACGGGATTCCCCACTTGCAGTTGCCGCGAACACCGCGGCAACTGCTGGACGAGTACGCGAGCGGCCCGCTCGTGGCGGAGCCCGGCAGCAGGTTCGAGTACAACAATGGCGACTACGTGATTCTCGGACAGATTATCGAGCGCGTGACGGGACAACGTTTCGCGGAGGCGCTGCAAGAGCGAACCCTGCGACCGCTTGGCCTCGCCGAGACGACTCTGGCTGAGCAGTCGGAGATCGTGCCGAGGCTCGCGACCAGCTACTTCCGTGCTGATACGTCGTCGCCGCTTGGCAATGAGCTTCCGGTGTACTACGAGAACTGGTATGCCTCGGGCGCACTCTACTCGACGGGCACGGATGTGGCGCGATTTGCCGACGCGCTCTTCGGCGGGCGGCTGATCTCGGCGGAGTCCCTCAGGATGCTACTCACGCCGGCGCGGGAGAACTACGCATACGGACTGTGGGTGGATTCCGTGCGAGTGGGTGCGCGGCGGCGAGCGATCGCACACCGACCGGGGCGGATCATGGGGACCAACACAGTGTTGCTGCGGTACCTCGACGAGGGACTCACGGTGGTGATCTTGGCCAACACGAACCTCGTGGATACGGATGCGTTGGCTTTCCGCATTGGTCGAGGATTGCTGGAGGGTCGGTAGGCAGCGTGAGGCGGGTCGTTAGTTTTATCGTGAGATGAACCACCTCTCGGATTTGCTCGACGACGTGGCCGTGACCCTCGTGCGCCCCGGTGTGCCACCCGCGAGGTCTATCGCCCGCGACCTAATCGCCTGGGTCCTCGACAAGCCCAAGTTCTGGCCCTCCGCCAACCCGGACTACGAACTTTCCGAAGCTGAGGAGAGGGCCATTCGAGCCGCCGCCGAAAAGCTGAAGCAGGGCATGCCCCTCCAGTACGCCGTCGGCAAAGCCCCCTTCCGCCACCTCACCCTCAAAGTCACCCAAGACACCCTGATCCCACGCCCCGAAACCGAGCTCCTCATCGAGCTCGTCATCGCCGCCCAACGAGGCGGCAAGGGCACCGTGGTGGACGTGGGCACCGGCACCGGCGCCATCGCCCTGGCCCTCGCCGCCGAGTCCGCCTTCGAGCGAGTCATCGCCACCGACCTCTCCGAAAAGGCCCTGGCAGTCGCCAAGCAGAACCTCGACGCCATCCCAGAGGAGAAGCGCGACAGGCTGACCTTCCTCCACGGCGACCTCCTCGCGCCGCTCTTGGCCCCGCCGAGCACCGGCGCGCCCCGGAGCGAGGCGGGCGCGAAGCCCCAGGCTGCTCCAAAACTCGTCGAAGCCATCGTCTCCAACCCCCCGTATATTTCCCCATCCGAGGCCGCCGAGCTGCCGGCCTTGGTCCGCGACTGGGAGCCTCACATGGCCCTCTTCGCGGAGCGCAACGGGATGGCAATCATCGAACGGCTCATCCAGCAGGCGGGAGACATCCTCCAGTCTGGCGGATTACTCGCCATGGAAGTGGACAGCCGACGCACGGATCTCGCCGTGCAGGCGGTCCAAGCCGACGGCCGATTCTCGGACGTCGAACACAGACTCGACTTGACCGGCCGCCCGCGCTTCGTGGTGGCCCGACGAAAGGAGCGGTGACGGGAATGCTGCAAGACAAGGCGATCGAGATGGGCCGGCTGATCGGACAGTCCGCCGAGTACCAGGCGGTGAAGCGCGCCAACGAAGCGCTCAACGACGACAAGGAACTGGTCGCGGCCCTGCAGCGCATGGAAGAGCTGCGCCGCGACGCGGAAGCGCTCATGCAGGCGGGCTCGAACCCGACGCCCAAGATGGAAGAAGAGCTCGAACAGCTCCTCACCAAGGTCCAAGGCTCGGCCCTCTACCAGCGCTTCATCGCCGCCAACGAGAACTTCGACAAGGTGATGCAGCAGGTGAACCAGTGGATGCTCGAGGGCATCAAGAAGGGCGCCGCGAGCCCGATCATCACGCTGGGCTGAGTTCAGCGCGCGTGCGCGGACAGCTCGTCGTCTTCGAGGGAGGCGAGGGAGCGGGGAAGTCCACCCAGCTCGCTCGCCTCTCGTCGCGTCTCACCAGCAGTGGCGTGCCGCACGCGCTCTACCGCGAGCCGGGCGGCACGCCGGTGGGCGACCGCATCCGCGAGATTCTCCTGCATTCGGATTTGCCGCTGGCACCCGCCGCCGAGGCGGCGCTCTTCGTGGCCTCGCGCGCGCAACTGGTGCACACGGTGGTGAAGCCGGCGCTCGCAGCCGGGCAGCACATCCTGCTGGATCGCTTCCTGCTCTCGACCTACGCCTACCAGATCCACGGGCGTGGACTGCCCGCGCGCGAAGTCCGCGCGGCCAACGAACTCGCCACCGCGGGGCTCGTGCCGGATCTCACGGTACTCCTGAGACTGCCTGTTACGGATGGTCTGGAACGCGCGGGAAAGCGTGGTGAGGCCGATCGCTTTGAACGCGCGGACCGTGGATTCCACGACCGCGTTGCGGCGGCCTTCGATCAGTTCGCCGAGGCCAGCTGGCAGCGCGCACATACGGAGTGCGGGAAGATCGTCGCCGTGGACGCGTCGGGCACGCCGGAGCAAGTCGAGGAGCGCGTGCTCTCGACGATCGCCGAGCACTGTCCATTGCTGCTCCAGCGCGCAGGGAATCATCGGTGACGGAGATGCCTGCGGAGCGCATCGCGCGAGAGAACCACAGTTCCCACGTCCGCGAAACCTCGGCGCGGCCCCGCACGTTCGGCCCTCAAGCCTTGTGAACCGCTTCCGCCTCCTCCCGCCCGCCGCGCTCGTCGCCCTCGCGCTGCTCTCCGGCGCCTGGCTCCTCGGCCGCGCCCTCGACCGCGATTCGCGCCGCTCCGCCGAAGGCGCGCAGCTGCTCGACGCGGTGATGCAGCGCATCCGCGAGAGCTACGTGGAGGACGTGGACGAGGAACAACTGTGGCTCAACGCGGTCGCCGGCATGATGAACGAGCTCGGCGATCCGAACTCCGCGTACATCACGCCCGAGCGTCTCGAACGCCTGCGGCTCTCGGCCTCAAATGCATACCGCGGCGTGGGGCTGAGCGTCGAAGTCATCGACGGCTGGATTACGGTCACGCAGCCGCGCCCGGGCTCACCGGCGGAGCGCGCGGGTCTTCAGACTGGCGATCGGCTGGTGGAACTCGACGGCAAGAGCATGCGCGGCTGGACGGTGGCCGAAGCGCGCAACGCGCTGCGCGGCCCGCTGGGCAGCACGGTGAACCTGGTGGTCGAGCGGGGGCAGGGCACGCGCATCGCGGTCACGCTGGAGCGCGCGGACATCCGCAATCGCGCGGTCACGCGCGCGACGCTGCTCGACGGCGGCGTGGGCTACGTGGCGGTCACGACATTCTCGGATTCCACGGAGGCGGAGCTCACCTTCACGGTAGACTCGCTGCGCAGCGCGGGCGCGACGTCGCTGGTGCTCGACCTGCGCGGCAACCCGGGCGGCCTGCTCACGCAGGGCGTGGGCGTGGCGGATCTCTTCCTCGGGCCCAACACGGAGATCGTCACCACGCGCGGGCGCACGCCGCAGGCCACGCAGGTCTACGTGGACTCCACGGCCGAGCGCTGGGCGGGCATGCCGATCGCGGTGCTGGTGAATCCGTTGACGGCCAGCGCGGCGGAGATCGTTGCGGGGGCCCTGCAGGACAACGATCGCGCGCTGCTCCTGGGCCGTGTCACGTACGGCAAGGGCAGCGCGCAGACGGTGTATCCGCTGGACAACGGCGCGGCGATCTCGCTCACGGAAGCGCGCTGGTACACGCCGCTGGGCCGCTCGCTGGAAGTGGCGCCGCCGGACGAGGAGCGGCTCGCCGACGCGGACACGGCGCGCCCGGTGTTCCGCACGGCCAGCGGGCGCGCGGTGCTGGGTGGCGGTGGCATCGTGCCGGACGTGCAGGTGGGCGACAGCACGGTGGACCCAGCCGAGCGGCGCCTGCTCGCCGAGCTCGGCGCCGACGTGCCGCGCTGGCGCGAGGCGCTGGCAGCCGAGGCACGCGCGATCGTGGCGCAGCGCAGCGTGCGGGATTCGCTGTTCACGGTGAACCCGGCCTGGCGCAATCGGCTCGCCACGCGCATGCGCGGCATGGGGCTGCGGTTCAACACCGCGACGTACAGCGAGGCCGCGGCCTTCGTGGACCGTCGCCTCGGGGACGAGATCGCCCGCGCGGGCTGGGGCATCGGCTACGCGCTGCGGCGCAGCGTGCGCAACGATGCCGTGGTGCAGCGGGCGGCCGAGGCGCTACGGAAGGCGCGCGTGCCGGCGGATGTGTTCGTGACCGAGTAACTGCCTTTACCACGAAGGCACGAAGACACAAAGGATACGCAAACAATCGAAGGGCTCGGTGCGCGCCCCCTTTTGGGGGAACTGCGCCGAGCCCTTCCTTGACACTAAGTCCTTCGTGTCTTCGTGCCTTCGTGGTGGACGCCGTTACCCGGCGATGCGCCGCCCGATCGCCTCGGCCACGCGGCGCAGCTGCTTCACGGTCTCCGTGAACTGCTCCGGCGTCTGCGACTGCGCGCCGTCGCTCATGGCCTTCTCCGGCTGCGGATGCACCTCGATGAGGATGCCGTCCGCACCCGCGGCGATCGCCGCGCGGGACATCGCGAGCACCTTGTCGCGGCGGCCCGTGCCATGGCTCGGGTCCGCGACGATCGGCAGGTGCGAGAGCTGCTGCACCACGGGGATCGCCGTGAGGTCAAACAGGTTGCGCGACGTGGTATCGAACGAACGCAGCCCACGCTCGCAGAGCACCACGTTTGTGTTGCCCTCGGCCAGCAGGTACTCGGCGCTCAGCAGCAGGTCCTGGATGGTCGCCGCCATGCCGCGCTTGAGCAGCACCGGCTTCTTCAGCTTGCCGGCCGTCTTAAGCAACGAGTAGTTCTGCATGTTGCGCGCGCCGATCTGGATCATGTCGGCGTACTCGGCCACGAGCTCGGCGCCGGCCTCGTCCATCGCTTCCGTGACGATCGGGAGGCCCGTCTCCTGCTTGGCCAGCTTGAGCAGCTTGAGGCCTTCCAGCCCGAGGCCCTGGAACGAGTACGGTGACGAGCGCGGCTTGAACGCGCCGCCGCGCAGGGCCACGGCGCCGGCGGCCTTCACCTGGCGCGCGGCGGTAACGATCTGCGTCTCGTTCTCCACCGAGCAGGGCCCCGCGATGATCGGCACCTCGCCGCCGCCGAAGCGCACGCCGGGCGCGATCTCCACGATGGTGCTCTCCGGCTTCCACTCGCGCGAGACCTGCTTGTACGGGTTCGTGACGTAGATGACTTCCGCGACGCCGGGGAAATCCTCGAGCGGCGAGCCGTCCACACGACCGTCGTTACCGACGAGGCCCACGGCCGTGCGCTGGGCGCCCGGCATCGGCTGGGCCTGGTAACCCTTGTCGCGGATCCACTGGCAGACGTTCTCGATCTGTTCGGGCGTCGCGCCCTGCTTCATCACCACCAACATGCGATTCGATCCTTACGCGGGGGTCGCGGCCGCTTCGGGCTCGGTGGCATCCACCGCCGGGCCGCGCATGCGCACGGACACGAGCGAGGACACGCCGGGCTCCTGCATCGTCACGCCGTACACGGCATCGGCCGCCTCGGTCGTGGTGCGCGGATTGTGCGTGATCACGATGAACTGCGTCTTCGTCTTGAACTGGTTCAGCATCTTCACGAAGCGCCCGATGTTCTGGTCGTCGAGCGGCGCGTCCACTTCGTCCAGCAGGCAGAAGGGGCTGGGCTTGGTGAGGAAGATGCCGAACAACAAAGACAGCGCGACCAAGGCGCGTTCCCCGCTCGAGAGCAGGTGGATGCGCTGCGTGCGCTTGCCGCGCGGGCTGGCGTGGATCTCGATGTCGCAGTCCAGCGGACGCTCGGGATCTTCGAGGCGCAGGTCGCACTCGCCGCCGCCGAACAGCGTCATGAAGATCTCGCGGAAGTGCGCGCGCACCTGCGCGAACGTCGCGAGGAACAAATCCCGCGCGGTGACGTCGATCTCCTTGATGGCCTGCTGCAGCTTGGCCTGCGCTTCCACGAGGTCGGCGCGCTGCGTGGTGAGGAACTCGAGGCGCTTGGTCTCCTCCTCGTGCTCCTCGATGGCCAGCGGATTCACGGGGCCGAGCTGCTCGAGCTGCTTGCGCAGGTCCTCGGCTTCGGCGCGCAGGGCGTCCTCTTCGGCCTCGACGGGCTCGTAATTGGCGAAGAGCTCGTCCAGCGGACGACGCCACTCGGTCTCCAAGCGCTCGCGGATGGCCGCGCGCTTGCCCGAGAGCTCCGTATGCCGTAGCTCGGCCACGTGCAGCGTCTCGCTGCTGCTGTTGCTCTCGATGCGCGCGGCATCAAGGGCGCTGATGGCGGCCTGCAGCTCGTTCTCCGTTTCACGCACGGCCTGCTCGGCGCCGGCGAGGGCTTGGTCGGCCTCGGCCTGCGACGCACGACGCGCCTCGAGCTCCTGCTGCCACACGCCCATCTGCTGCTCGAGCTGGCCGTCCTGCTCGGCCAGCGCCTGCATCTCGCGCTCGAGGGCCACGAGGCGATCGGCCGCCGCGGCACGCTCGCGCGCCAGGCGCTCGCGACGCTCCGTGGCCACCTGACGCCGCGCCTCGGCCTGCGCGTGCGCCACCTGCTGCGCCGCGCGGGCTTCGCGGGCTTCGTCCTGCGCGCGTTCGGCGGTGCTCAGCAGGCCGCGCGCGGAGGTGGAGGCCTCATCGGCCTCGAGCAGCTTCTGCGCGGTCTCTTCCTGGCGCAGCAGCGACGCATTCACGCGGTCGCCGAGCTCGGTGTGACGGCCGGCGAGGCGCTCCTGCAGCGCCACGGCGTCGGCGAGCTCGCGGGCCGCGCGCTCACGCACACGATCGCGCTCGGAGCGGACCTGCGAGGCCTGCGCCTGTGCCTGCTGCGCCGCGGCCGCGGCATCGGCGGCAGCCGCAGCGGCCGACTCCGCCTGCACGACTTCGCTGTGCACGATCTGCGCGCGCTGCTGCACTTCCGCGCGACGGGCGTCCACCGTGGCGAGCGAGGCGCGGAGCTCTTCGAGTTCGGCACGGCGCGTGAGCGGGCCGGCGGAGCCGGCGTCGCGGGCGGGGAGCCACACGGCACCGCGCGAGTCGACGAACGCGGTACCGTCGGCCATCGCCTTCACCTTGCCCAGCAGCGCACGCACCCAGCCACCACCCGCGCCCTCGGCGCGCACGCGCGCCGCGAGCTCGTCGGGATCCGTGCTGCCGGCGGCCTCGTGCAGGGCGTCCAACGGCAACAGCAGCAATGCGCCGGGATTGGTTTCCGCATGCCAGGCGCGCACCGCGTCGGCGGCGTTGCGGTCCCGCACCACCACGGCATGCACCGTGGCGCCGAGAAAGCGCTCGATCTGCGCGGCCACGGCCGTATCGGCGCCGATGAAGTCGGACAGCGGCCCAAGCACGGCCTCACCGCCGAAGCGCTCACGCTCGCGCAGCAGCTTGGCGGCGGCGGGGGCGAGGCCCACGCGCTCACGCTCCAATCCCTCCAGCGCGGCGAGACGGCCCTGCAGCGCCGTGTGCTCTTCCTCCACGCGACGGACGTCGGCGCGGGCCGCGGCCTCGCGGTCCCGCGCCTCACGCGCGGCGGCGCGCGACTGCTCCAGCGCGGCCTCGGCTGCCGCGGCGGCTTCCTTGGCGATCGTCAGCTGCTCGTCAGCGCCGGCGAGCTCGCGCTCAGCCAACTGCAGGCGCGCGGTGAGCGCCTCGTGCTCGGCCACGAGCGCGGCCGAGCGCTGCGCCACGTCGGCGAGCTCGCGCTCGGCGTTCTCGCGCTCCAGCTCCAGGCGGCGCGCGGTGTCGCGCAGTTCTCGCACCACGCGGTCGGCGGCGTCGGCCTGCTGCCGCGCATTGGCCACCGTGCCGCGCGCTTCCTCCTCGGCGGCCACCTTGCCGCGCAGCGCCTCGAGGGCATCGTGCAACTGCGCGGTGCAGGTGGTCTCCTCGTGGACCGCCGCGTCCATCTCCTGCTGGAGGCGATCGCCGAACGCGGCGCCTTCCTGCCGCTCCTGCTGCGCGCGCTCGCGGCGCGTGAGCGCATTGCGATGCCGCTCCTCGGCCACGGCGAGTTCCTGCTGCAGCTCGAGCACGCTCTGGCGCGCCTGCGCGGCGACGATCGCCCGCTCCTGCCGCGCCGTCTCCGCGGCGGCGCGCGCGGCCTGGGCGAGGTCTCGCTGCACTTCGGCGGCGCGCACGGCTTCCTGGGTGAGCGGCAACGCGTCGCGCAGGCCGCCGAGGCGCTCCTCGAGGTCCGCGAGCTCCTGCTGCCACGAGGCCATCTCGCGCGAGGCGAGCGTGAGCTCCACGGCGAAGCGGCGCTGCGTGATGGTCGCCGACTTCTCCGCCTTGTTGCGCTGGCGGAGCAGCGAGCGCACCTGCGTCTGCACTTCGCTGGTGAGGTCGTCAATGCGGATCAGGTCCGCGCTGGTGGCCTCGAGCTGGCGCTCCGTGGTGCGACGGCGATCGCGATACAGGCCCACGCCGGCGGCTTCCTCGAACAGCTCGCGACGGTCGTCGGGGCGATCCGAGAGCAGCGCGTCGATCATCTTGCTCTCGATCACCACGCCGGAGTCGGCGCCGAGGCCGGTGCCGCGCACGAGATCGTGGATGTCGCGCAGGCGGCAGGGCGCGCGGTTCAGGAAGTACTCGCTCTCGCCGCTGCGCGAGAGGCGCCGCGTGATGACGACTTCCTGGAACGGCACGGGCAGCATGCCGTCGGAGTTCTCGAAGTGCAGCGAGACTTCGGCGATGTTCGTCGCGCGGCGGGCCGAGCTGCCCTGGAAGATGACGTCTTCCATCTTGCCGCCGCGGAGCAGGCGGGCGCGCTGTTCGCCGAGCACCCAACGCACGGCGTCGGAGACGTTCGACTTGCCGCAGCCGTTCGGGCCAACGATTGCCGTTGCTCCCGGCTCGAAGGTCAGGAACACCGGATCGGCAAACGACTTGAAGCCGTGCAACTCGAGCTTGGTCAACCGCACTTAGAACGTTCTCCCGGATCGGTAAGCGAGGCGCGGGCTGAGCCCGCGCTGCTGCAACTGCGCGGCGAACCAGAGGGCCTGGTTCGCGGTTTCGAAGGCGCCCGCCATCACGCGGACGCGGCCATCATCGGTGTCGAGCACGTACACGAGCACGTCGGCACTGCTGAGCTGCGTGGACTGCCCCAAGGCCTCCTCGCGGGGGCCTTCGAACAACTGCAAGGCGTACGGCGCATGCACCACGCGTCCGGCGGCTGCGCGAAGCAGGCCCAGTTGGCGCTGACGCGCCAGCCAGAGCTCGGCTTCCTGCTGCGTGGCCCATGCGCCCACCATCACGCGGTACCACACCTGCGGCGCCGTGCCCAGCACCACCGGCGCCACGGTGGGGAGGGGGTACGGATCCCCCCGCGGCGTAAGCGTGGAATTTGCACCCGCGAGGCTGTTCGCCGCTACGAGTTCGACGCTGAATCGGAGGGCGCGCGCCGAGTCGGCGGGGTTGACAACCTCGCCGAGGGTAAAGCCCGATTCCGCAGCCAGGGAATCGGCCGCAGGGGCAGCGCTGTCGCGCTCCGCCACCGCGCGCGCCACCTGCGCCTCCCACTCGGCGGCGCGCAGGGATTCCGCTTGGGCAATGTGCTCCGGCCGGCAGGCAGGCGCTTCGTCGGCGGACCCGAGCGGCTGCCCATCGCAGCCGATACCCGGCGGACGTGTGGCGAGCCAGCCGCCCGCGGCTAGCAGCGTCACGAGTCCGAGAAGAATCCAGCGACCTCGCTTGCGGCGTGGCCGCAGTCCGCTGCCCCGAACGCCCGCGGCGAGTCCAGCGCCGGCGACCGCCGCCTGCGCCCCGGGTGTGGGCGTACGCGGAATCGGCGGCAGTTCCGGCTCTGGATGGTCCACCGTGGCGATCAGGGGCCAGGCTCGCAGGACCTGCGGCGGCAGATCCACCGCGAGCACGCCATCCACGCGGGCGATCAGCGCCTCGAGTCCCGGCGTGCCCGCCTGCGCCACGAGCAGCAGCAGGGCGTCCACCTCGCGGAAGCCGGCCACCAGCCGCTCCCAGCGGGCGCTCTCGAACACCCAGCGCTCGGCAATCGGCCCTTGGCCGGAGGGCAGCAGATACACGTCGGGGGCATCCGGCAACGGCTGGCCGATGTCGCTGACCGCGAGGCCATCGCGCAGGCACTCGAGCAGGCCGTCCTGCGCATCCAGCGGCGTGAGCGCCGGCACGGCGCCGATGAGATCCGCCACGGCGACGCGACGCTGCCCCTGCGCGGCGCAGGCCCGCGCGAGGCCCAGCGCCACCTGCGCGGCGGCCTCGGCGTCGCGGCCCACCACGACGGCGGCGGCGATGTCGGTGAAGCTACTCGCGGTCCGGCGCCCTTCGTCCGCCCACACATCGGGCGGCACCTGGGAAGGCGTCACGGCGCGCCCTCGAACACCCAGTAGCTCAGGCGCGAGGCCATGCCCGCGCGCTCGGCGGCCTGCCGCGTGTCGTAGGGGCCCAAGAGCACGCGCCACACGGGCACGCCATCACGGTTTCCTGGCACAACGCGGGCGCGGCGGCCGTCCACCACGATGCTGTCCGCCATGGACTCGGCGCGCTCGGCCGTGAGCATCGTCGCGAAGCTCACCGTCCAGGTGCCGCGGCCGTCGCTGCGGGCGGACTCGCCCGTGGGCGGCGTCTGCGGCTGCGTGGCATCGGCGCGGGCCACGCCTGATTGATCGCCGTAGCGGCCGTAGATCATGGCGGTGAGCGCGGAGTCGGCCGCCGCGGAATCCGCGGCATACTCCTCGAACTCCACCGGGCGGTCGAGGCCCGCAGCGCGCGGCCGGAAGCCGTTCCAGCGCAGCAGCGCCCAGCGATCGGCCGCGCCGCCGCGGTAGCGCATGCGCTCGCGCGCCGACTCGGCGTCCACCAACACGGCGTCGTTCTCCACGAGCGTGAGCACGCGACCATCCGGCGTGACCAGCGGCAGATCGTCGCGCCACTTGGTGCCCAGGGTGCTCACCACGCGCGAGGTGCCGATGCTCACCACGAACACGGAGTCGAAGTCCGCACTCTTGGCGAGCAGGTAATGGCCATCGGGATCCATGCGCAGGTCGGTCACGCGGCCGGGCAAGTCGACGTCGCCGCGCTCGGCCTCGGCGTAGCGATCCACGATGCGCAGTTCGTCCTCGTCGGTGGCGACGAAGGCGCGATCGCCGCTGGGCGTGAGCGCCAGCGCGACGATGGAATCGCGAATGCCGATCTCGAACGCTTGGCTGAGATCGCGGGTGCGCAACGACACCAAGCCGCGCGGCGTCACGGTCCAGAGGCGGTCGCCTGCGGGTGTGCGCGCGACGACACGCACGGCGTCCATGGTGGTGGAGTCGAGCGTGCGGGTGTCGGGCGGCACGACGCGGCGCACGTGGCTCCGCTCGCCTTCACGCGAGACCACGAGCAAGGATCCATCCGGTGCCGGTGCCACATGCGAAGCGCCGCCGGGCACGGGCCAGCTCCAGGTCGCGGCCGGCGTGATGCGGATGACGCGCCCGGCGCTGTCCAGCGCGAAGGCCGCCGAGCCCTCGCTGACGACGCTGCCGGGCAGGCGCTGGTCGGCGATGCGCGAGGCGGTGCCGAGGCGCAGATCGAGCCCGGTCACGTGCCCCGAGGGTTCGCGCAGCAGCACGAGGCCCAAGAAGTCGTCGAAGCCGAGGATGCGCTCCACGGCGGGACTGCGATCGCGCGAGGTCCAGAGGACGCTATCGCTGCCGGTGCGATACGCGCGGGCGTTGCCGCCCGTGGCGGGCACGCGCAGCAGCAGGGCATCGGGGCCGATCGCCGCGATCGCCGCGCCGGAGGACTGCAGGCCGTCGCCGCAGCCGAGCGCGGCCGTCAGGGCCGTGAAGGCGAGCAGGAGGTGGCGCCGAGGGGAAATCACCTGCGAAAAATAGTCGGGCGCTCTGTGCTGGCGCGACTGTCAAAGGGCTTTGCCACAGAGGCACGGAGGCACAGAGCCGTGCTTGCTTCCAGCGCCCCACGTGCCATGCTGTCGAGGAGGCACGCAGCGCTCCGTGCCTCTGTGCCTCCGTGGCGTACTGCTAGAACGACTGCCCCAGCGTCCAGAACCAGTAGCCCTTCCGGTTGCTGCCATCGAGCGGCACGGAGTAGTCCCAGCGCACGAGGGCGATGTTGAACAGGTTGAGCCGGATGCCGAAGCCGTAGCTGCGCAGCGGGTAGCGCTCGAGGGAGAAGTCGTAGTTGTCCGGCCGCGAGAGCCGCAGGCGCTGGTCGCTGGACCAGGCCGCGCCCACGTCGTAGAAGAACAGGCCGTCCACCGGCGGCAGCGAGACCGGCAAGATGCCCAGCGTGAACTGGCGCACCAGCGGGAATCGCAGTTCGGCGTTGGCGAAGGCGACGCGGCTACCGAGCAGCTGCAGCGCCGAACAGGCCTGCGGGTCGGTGACTGACGTTTCGCAGATGTTGCCGGCGTACGATTCGCGGTCGTAGCCGCGGATGAAGTCCGGCCGCCCGATGAACTGCGGGAACTCCTGCTCGTCCGGCCCCACCGAGATGTTGGCCGAGACGCGCGTCGCCAACGTGAGGAAGTTGAACAGCAGCGCGTCGTAGCGACGGTAGTCGACGAGGTAGTTCGTCCACATGACCGTGCCCTGGTTGCGCGAGATCTGGAAGCGCGAGCGACGCCCGTAGATGCCACCCGTCGCGCCGAACAGTGCGTTGTCGTGCACGTAGGCGATGTACGGCGCCGCGTAATTCAGCGACGCGGCGTTGACCATCGAGTCGATGAAGAACCCGGTGGAGAAGCCCGTACCCAGGTCGTATGCCTGGGAGATGTACATCAGGGTGCGATCGATGTTGTTGAACGACGCCCCGTACTCGAAGCGCGCGAAGCGATTCAGCGGATACGCGCCGCCCAGCGACGCCGAGCGCGCGATGAAGCGCGTGATGACCTGTTCCTCGACCACTGTGCCGCCGTTGAGCGACTGGTTGTAGCCGGTGAGGAAGAAGAACGGATACTGCTGGATGCCCGCCGACCAGGGCTGACGGCCCGAGTAGTCGAAGTACTGCAGGAACACCTGCGCTTCGGAGAGCCGGCCGTTCACGCCGCCGGCGATCGCGAGGCGACGGTTGCCCACGAGGTCTGAGAGCACGATGGCCGTGCCGCCGAACACGCCGCGGCCGAAGTTGTCCTGCGCGTAACCGATCTGCGGCCGCGCCACGTACTCGGGCTGCAGCTTACTCACGTAGCGGCCCGGCTTGAACGTCGAGGCGTCGGGCAGGGCCAGCGCGGCGGAATCGTTGAGCGCGGCGATGGACACGCCACCTGTGGGGCCGGAGGCCACCGCATTGCCCGGACGCCAGCCGGCGCTGCCGAGGTACACCGATTGGCGTCGCGTCGGCAGCGTGGCGCGGGCCGCGCGGGCGGCGGCGCTGTCGGCGTCGGCGCGGGCCGCGGAATCCGCCGTGGCTCGCGCCGTGGCGGCCGAGTCGGCGCCGGCAATCACGCGCGGGGCCGGCACGAAGGGATCCTTTTTGAGCGACCGCGGATCGCTGATGGACCAGACCTGATAGTCGCCGTTGTCGGCGTACACGAAGGCCAGCTTGTCCGCCTCGCGCGCCCAGGTGATGGCCGGGCTGTGCTCGGTGAGCGACGTGATGCCGCCCACGAAGCGCGTGAGCTGGTAGTGCTGGTCGTCCTGGAGATCGAACAGGAACAGCTGCGCGATGCCCGTACGGTCGGAGAGGAAGGCCACCGACTGCGCGTCGGGCGCCCACTGCGGGTTGAGGTTCTTGCCCGCCTGCTGCGGCAGCACGCGCACGTCGCCGGTCTCGAGGTCGTAGAGCGAGATCTGCCACTCGCCGAACTTGAGCGTGGCGAGATCGCTCTGCGGGCCGCGCTCCGAGGCGAAGGCGATCCAGCGGCCGTCGGGGCTCCAGTTGGGCTGGAGATCGCCGAAGGCGTCGTCGGTGAGCTGGCGCAGGTTCCGGCCGTCGGCGTCGATCATGTAGAGATCGGTGACGCCGTTCTTGAGCCCCGAGAACACGAGGCGGCGACCGTCGGGCGACCACGTGGGGCCGATCATCGCGACGAGTTCCGTCTCCAGGCGCCGATGCGTGCGGTTGCGGCGCACGTCGTGGATATAGAGGACGTCCTTGCCCTTCCGCTGCGCGGTAAACGCGAAGTAGCGGCCGTCCGGCGAGAACGCGCCCTGCGAATAGCCGAAGCGCAGCTCCTCGTACTCGGGGTTGAGCGTGCTCTTCGTGAGGCGTGCCTTGCGCTGGCCGGTGTTGGCGTCGGCGAGGTAGAGGTCGAGGAACACCTCAGCGCGCAGCAGCGAGCCCAGCGAGATGAACGCGATGTTGCGGCCATCGCTGGAGAGCGCGGGCGCGACGTACACGTTCACCAAGCCGCCCGTGCGGCGCTGCGTCAGCATGGGCTGTGCGACGCGGCGCGGCCGCTCGAGCTGCGCGATGCCTGGCAGATAGGTGTTCTGGACGTGCTCCTTCCACTCCTCGCCGAGGTCCTCGAGATCGGTGCCCGTGTAGCGGCGGAACGCGCGCTCGATGCCCAACGAGACGGCGGCGTTCATCACCTCACCGACGACTTCGTCGCCCCAGCGGCCGGCGACGTACTCCCAGAACGACGCGCCGAAGCGGTAGGGGAAGTACAGGTCCGAGCGGACCGTCATCGCCTCGACGCTGGGGATGTTGCCGTTGAGCGCGGCGTCGCGCATGACGGCATCCGTGGCGCGGTGGCCGGGGCCGTTCGTGAGGTACTCGGCCATGCCCTCCATGAACCACAGCGGCGGCGCCACCTGCGAGAGCTGCTGCAGCCCCGCGCCGGCGCGGCCGCGGGCGAAGATGTCGTACTGGAAGACGTGCACCATCTCGTGCGTCAGCGTGTGCTCGCTCTGCCCCATGTCGCCGGCAAAGAAGAACATGTTGCGCTGGCGCAGCGCGTCGGTGACGCCGAGCGTGGACTCGCCGGCGTCGCCGATGACGTTGTTCTGCGCGAACTCGTTGCGGGAACCCCAGATGATGATCGGCTTCCGCTCGCGGAACTCGTGGCCGAAGATGCGGCGCAGGCGCTCGTAGGAGCGCTCGGCCATCTGGCCCGTGTAGCGCGCGACCTGCTCCAGCTCCGGGTAGTAGTGCACGTCGAAGTGCGCCGTGCGGAGCACCTGCCAGCGGAACTTGCGGTACTGGACCTGGTTTTGGCCGAAGTACTGCGACACCTGCGCGTCGAGCGCGGGCGCAGCGGCCAGGAGGAGTGCGGCGGCGATGAGCCAACGACGCATCGGGATCCTCAGGCGGTGACGGACACGGCGGGGGCGTCGCCCCAGAGCCGCTCGAGCTGGTAGTAGGTACGCATCGCGGGGTGGAACACGTGCACGACGAAGTCCACGTAGTCGAGCAGCACCCAGCGGCCTTGTTCGATGCCTTCCACCGAATGCACGCGGATGCCCTCCTTCTTGAGGGTCTCGACGACATGCCCCGCGGTGGAGCGGACGTGCGTGTCGGAGGTCCCGCTGGCGACGATGAAGAAGTCCGCCATGTCGGTGACGGGGCGGAGATCGAGCATCACGACGTCGTTGGCCTTGTTGTCGAGCAAGACCTGGGCGGCGCGGCGGGCGGCGGACATCGAGGCGCTGGGGGTTGGGGGCATGCTGAAAGCTAGTGCGGGCGATAGGAGTGCGAACCCGTGGCTCGGGGAAAGGTTCCAGCCCGAGGGATGAATCGGTGTGCGCGCCGAGTGGGAGACGGGAGAGGGGGGCGAGGGCGGGGATGGGGAGACGCGAATGCGGGAGATGGGGGGCGGAGGGGCAACGAGACCTCGTCTCCCCTCGTCACCCCTCTACCCCGCGTCACCCCCGTTTCCGTATCCCCATCTCCGCCCCTGTCCCCGTCTTCCTTCTCCCAGCCAGTGTGTGACGCAAGAAGCTGGCGAGACGAAAGACGAGGACCGGGCCGGCCACAGGCCGACCCGGTCCGATTGCCACGGGAGCCAGGGCGCTCAGCCCTTGATCACCCAGACCTTGATCTCGGGCTTCACGTCGGCGTGCAGGCGGATGGCGACCTTGTAGACGCCGAGCGCCTTGATGGGCTCGTGCAGGTCGATCATGCGCTTCTCGACTTCCTTGAAGCCCTGGGCCTCGAGCTGGTGATGGATATCACCCGAGGTGACGGAGCCGAAGAGCTTGCCCTCTTCGCCGACCTTGGCGGAGAAGGTGAGCGAGACCTCCTCGAGCTTCTTGGCGACGGCCTGCGCGGCCTCGCGACGGGCATTCTCGGCGGCCTCGAGGCGCTCCTTCTCCTGGGCGATGCGCTTCTTGTTGCCCGGCGTCGCCTCGTAGGCGATGCCGCGCGGCAGGAGGAAGTTGCGCGCGTAGCCCGCCGAGACTTCGACGATGTCACCCGGGTGGCCCAGGTTGTCCACCGCCTGACGAAGAATGACTTCCATACTCTACTCCGAACGTTGGGATTGCGGCCGCGGCCGGCGGCGCCAGTCGAGCCAGATATCACCCACGCCGATCACGAGGGCGACCGCTGCGATTACGGACCAGAACATCACCAGCACGATGGACCAGAGCACGGCCATCCAGCGCCCCGGTGCCAAGAACCACACGAAAACGCCAAGCCCGCGCAAGACGTACAAGGCGCCGAAAAACAGCAAGCAGTTGATGCCGATCGCCGCGACGGCGTCCGGCATCGGGACCACCAACACCAGCAGCCCGACGATCAGCCCCCAGACGAGGGCGTCGTGGAACCGCAGGTCCCGCAGGGGCGCGAGCGGCGGTCCCAGCCGCACCCGCCCGAACCGATGGTACAGCGCCCACGCCAGCGCGAGCACCGCCAACGATTCCAGCGCCAACATCGCCGGCACGAGGAGCTTGGCCACGGGGGGCAGGGCAGTGAACTGCCGTTCCACCTGGGCCGCCAACTCGTCGGCGCCGGCATTGTCGCGCGCCAACTCCTGCCACTGCGGCTGGGCCGTGAACTCCCGCCAGGTGCGCTCCAACTCACTCGCGCGCCGCGTGAACTCCTCGGCCAGCACCCCACCCACCGTCGCGACGCCGCCATCGCTGACGGCGATGACCACCGCGCCGATGCCGAGGGCCGCAGCGATCGCCAGCAGCGCCCGCGGGAGGAACGACATGTTCCCATCCACGAGCAGCGTGCCGACGAAGCTCGCCGCCAAGATCACCGCCCATCCGCGCACCAGCAGCGCGAAGGGGGACGGATCCCCGGGCAGCCACAGCACAAAGACGGCCAAGGCCGTCCAGACCGCGGCGAGGGCGAACCGCCCCCCGCTGCGCCACCCCGCGTAGGCCATGAAGGCCAGCGTCGGGGCGAGCAGGAGGAGCGTCTGGTCCACCGGGAGCAACAGCGCGAACGGCGGTGTTGCCGGGAAGATCAGCAGAGCAATGAGGGCGAGAAGCGGTCCCCGCCATCCCTGCTCACGCGGCAGTGCCGCGCCCTCCTCCTGCGTCACGTACGAAACGTCGGCTTACTGCGCCGACGAGCTGCGCACGTAGGGAAGGAGCGCCAGGTAGCGCGCCTTCTTGATCGCCTTCGCCAGCTGACGCTGGTGACGGGCGTCCACGCCGCTCAGCCGGCTCGGCAGCACCTTGCCCGTGTCCGTGATGAAGCGGGAGAGGAAACGCTCGTCCTTGTAATC
>CAZCIM010000004.1:0-81759 GCA_964498895.1 uncultured Gemmatimonas sp.
TCCCCGTGACGGAGAAGCGCTTCTTGGCGCCCTTATGGGACTTCATCTTCGGCATTAGTCCGCCTTTCTCACTTCGGCGTGAGGATCATGGTGAGGGCCTTTCCCTCGAGCTTCGCGGCCGTCTCGATCTTCGCGACGTCCACGAGCGCCTGGGCAACCCGTTCAACGACCGCCATCCCCAACTCGGGGTGCGCGATCTGCCTGCCACGGAACATCAACGTCACCTTCACCTTGTTGCCGTCTTCGATGAACCGACGCGCCGCGTTGGTCTTCGTGTCGAAGTCGTGCTTCTCGATGCCGGGACGGTACTTCACTTCCTTCAGCTGGATCACGTGCTGCTTCTTCTTCGCCTGCCGCGCCTGCTTGGCCATCTCGAACTTGTACTTGCCGTAGTCCATGATGCGGACCACCGGCGGCCGGGCCATCGGCGCGACCTCGACCAAGTCGAGCCCCGCCTCGTCGGCCATCTTCAACGCGACATCCACTTCCAGGACCCCCAACTGCGATCCATCCGCGCCGATCACGCGCACCGGCGAAATGCGGATCTGACGATTGATGCGGGGGCCTCGCGGCTTTGCTGCGGCTGCTTCCTGGATACGACGGCTCCTGACGAAGGGAAAAACAGAACGCGGACCCCGCACTCGGAGTCCGCGTCAAATGCACAACGCCGCACGAGCGCACTCGTGCGGGATGGCTTGTCGGGACTCCTGCAGCACAACTCTCACAGGGAGAGAGGCCAGAGGGTGGCACCGACGCCCGTCGGTGCACTTGCTGGATTGCGGTAAAAGGTATCGGCCCGCGCGACGTAAGTCAATGCGGGGGGATGGTTTGGCCGGGGAGCCGGGCGGGAGACGGGAGAGGGCGCACGGGCGGAGATGGAGAGACGAGTGGGGACAGACGGGGGGAATACGGCAGGGGTTTCGAGCGCCGCTCGTATCCCCTGTGCCCCCCGTGTCCCCCATTCCCGTGCCACCATCCCCGCCCCTGCCACCGTCTCCCCTCGATCAGCCCGCGAACGCAAACCCCCGCTCGCCCGCCATCACCCTCCCCCACGCATGCGTCGCATCATGCTCAAACACCAGCAGCCACCCCCCCGCCGCCGCGTCCGCCCAGAGCGCGCGCTTGCTCTCCAGGGTCACCAGGGGCTCCACGTCGTAGCCCATGATCCACGGCAACGGCACGTGCGCGGCCGTCGGGCAGAGGTCGCCGAGAAACACCGCCGTCTCACCCGCGCTCTCCAGCACGATGCTCTGGTGGAAAGGCGTGTGTCCGGGTGTGTGCCGCATCCGCACGCCCGGCAGCAGCTCCACGTCGTGCTGCACCAGTTCCAACTGGCCCGTGGCCTTCAACACGTCCCAGTTACGGGGGAAGTAGCTGGCCGCGGTCCGCTCATTGGTATGCGTCGCGTAGTGCATCTCACCCGCATGCACCAGATACCGCGCGTTCGGAAAGCTCGGCACGACGGCCCCCGACGCATCAAGTGACGTGTTGCCGCCCGAGTGATCGAAGTGCAGGTGCGTGTTGATCACCACGCGCACATCCTCCGGCGCGAAGCCCGCCGCGGCGAGCGCGGCCTCGAGCATCGTGCGATATCCAGGCGCCGTGTTCTCCACGCCGTAGATGTCGAGGAACTTCGCGTCCTCCTTGTTGCCGAGCCCCGTGTCAATCAGGACGGGCCCAGCCGTGGGATGCTCGAGCAGCAGGCAGCGCATCCCCAACGGGATGCGGTTCCGCGCGTCGGCGGGAATGCGCTTTTCCCACAGCGGCTTCGGGACCACGCCGAACATCGCGCCGCCGTCGAGCTGCTGCCCGCCGGCCTGCAAGGCGTGGATGGTCCAGTCGCCGTGGCGGCGGGATTGGTGCAAGGGAGTGGGAGCGGCCATGGGCGGAAAATACTCTCGGCGCGCGGTGTCGCGAGCACCGCGCGCGGGTATACTTTGCGCGCATGCCCCACAACACCGCGCTCATCGGCACGATCGCGACGGGTCTGGGACTGGCCTTCGTCCTCGGCATGCTGGCGAATCGGCTCAAGTTGCCGCCGCTGGTCGGCTACCTCGCCGCCGGCATCGTGGCCGGGCCGTTCACGCGCATTCCGGTCAGCGCGGACGTGGACCTCGCCAGCCAGTTGGCCGAGATCGGCGTGATCCTCCTGATGTTCGGCGTCGGCATCCACTTCTCGATCGAGCAGTTGCTGGCCGTGCGCCGCATCGCCGTGCCGGGTGCCATCGCGCAGATCGTCGTGGCCACGCTCCTAGGCGCGGGCATGGCCCACAGCTGGGGATGGGGCTGGGGCTCAGCCATCGTCTTCGGCCTCTCGCTCTCCGTGGCGAGCACCGTCGTGCTGCTCCGGGCCATGGAAGAGCGCGGCGCGCTCGACACCGCCGATGGCCGCATCGCCGTGGGCTGGCTCATCGTGGAGGACCTCGCGATGGTCCTCGCCCTCGTGTTGCTGCCGGCGCTCGCCCTCCCGCTGGGTGGCAACCCATCGGGTGCCGCCGCCATGGCGGCGAGCGCGGCCGGCGGCGGCATCTGGTGGGCGATCGGCCTCACGATGGCGAAAGTCGGCGCGTTCCTCGTCCTCATCCTGCTCGTCGGTCGCCGCGCGGTGCCCTGGATGCTGGAGCGCACCGCCCGCACCGGCTCCCGCGAGCTGTTCACGCTTTCGGTGCTCGCGGTGGCACTGGGCATCGCGGTGGGCGCCGCCGCGCTCTTCGGCGTGTCGTTCGCGCTCGGCGCGTTCTTCGCCGGGGTGGTGATCAGCGAGAGCGACCTCTCGCATCAGGCCGCGGCGGACGCGCTGCCCCTGCAGGATGCCTTCGCGGTGCTGTTCTTCTTCTCCGTGGGCATGCTCTTCGACCCCCGCGTGCTCGTGGAACAACCGTTGCGCCTGCTCGGCGTCATCGGCGTCATCACGGTCGGCAAGTCCATCGCGGCCTTCGCGATCGTGCTGTTCTTCCGGCATCCCCTGCACCGCGCGCTGATCGTCTCGGCCTCGCTCGCCCAGATCGGCGAGTTCTCGTTCATCCTCGCGGCGCTCGGCGTGGCGCTGGGGCTGCTGCCGTCCGAGGCGCAATCGCTGATCCTCGCTGGCGCGCTGCTCAGCATCACGCTCAATCCGTTGATGTTCTCGCTGGCGACGCCCGTCGAGCGCTGGATCCGCGCGCGCCCCAAGCTGCTCGACCTCCTCGAGCGCACGGACGCGCGCGATCCGCTGCGGCGCCTTCCGGACGCCGAGCACGCAGGCCTTGGAGACCATGGCAGCGCTGGAGGCCATGCGAGCCATGCTGCGCGCCCGCACGCGATCCTCGTCGGCCACGGCCGCGTCGGATCCGTGGTCGCGTACGCGCTCGCCCAGGCAGACATCCCCTACATCGTCATCGAACAGGACCGCAACACCGTGGAGTCGCTGCGCCAGCTCGGCGTCACGGCCGTGTACGGGGACGCCACGCGCGAAGGCGTGCTCGCGATGGCCGGCCTTGCCACGGCCAAGTTACTGATCATCGCGACGCCGGATCCCTACCACTCGCGCTCACTCGTAGCCGCCGCCAAGAAGGTACGGCCCGACATCGTGACCGTGGTGCGCACGCACACCAAGGGCGAGATGCGGTTCCTCCGCCAGAGCGACGTGGACCGCGTGGTCATGGGCGAGCAGGAGCTCGCCTACGGGATCGCACATTTCTCGCTGCTCGCGATGGGACGCAGCGATGACGAAGCCGACGAGCGAATCGCGGAGCTGCGCGCCATAGAGTGACGGATGATGGATGACGGATCCCTCACACCCCCTCCGCGCCGTCGCTGCTTCCCGGCCAGGCCCTGCGCTTCTTCCGAGCCGTCCCGCGACTCAGCAAAGCGTCGAGATCGTCCCAGGTGTGCACGCCGCGCAATGATGCATCGTGGAGCAAGCGGCGCAGCACCTGCGCCGTGGCCAGCGCGTCGCCGCTCGCGCGATGCCGGTCCGCAATCACGACGCCATAGTGCGCCGTGACGGCATCGAGATTGCGCCGCGGCAGATGGCTCAGCAGCCGCCGCGAAAGGCGTACGGTGCAGAGCTGCCCCATGATCAGCGAGCCCAGCGACGTGGGCGCCACGCGCGCGAACTCCGCGTCGAGGAAACCGAAGTCGAACGGCGCGTTGTGCGCCACGAACACCTTGCCCACGAGATGCGCGGCGAGCTCGCCGGCGATGTCCTCGAAGCGCGGCGCGTCGCGGACCATCGCGTCGTCGATGCCCGTCAGCCGCGTAATGTGCCAGGGGATCGGCCGCCCAGGGTTGATCAGCGAGTGGAAGGCGAGCTCCACGCGATCCCCCTCGACGGCGACCGCGGCGACTTCCGTCACGCGGTCACTGCCGAAGGGCTGGCCACCGGTGGTCTCGACGTCCACCACCACGTACGGGAGCGTGTGTAGGTCCACGCTCGCAATCTAGCGGCGCGCGCCGCCCCGCTTCGCGCGCGCCGCCCCGCGGGATCCTGCTGCTGCCCTGCCTATGGCTTGACCTCGTCGCCAGCGGGCGTGTTCTCCTCGGTGTTCGCCGTGAACCCACGCCACTTGCCCTGCGCACCCATGATCACGCGGAATACCAGCGGCACCGGCACCATCTCGTACTCGGCCGTGCGCTGATACTCGATGCGCCCTTCGATCCGCACGACGCGCTCCGCGATCACGCGGCGCTCGGCGCCAAGTTGCATGGAGATCTGGGCGATGGCGTTGGAGAGGCGCGCCCGGATTTCATCCGGTGTGCCGTTGGCGGGATCGGCCAGCGCGACGAGGGAGTCCATGGCGCCGCTGATGGCGCTGGTCACCGTCGTGCGGCCGATGCGCATCGCCTCGTCGTACGTGGCCTGATACGCCGGCGCCGCCGGGGCAGCTGGAGTGGCTGCTGCGCCGTTAGCCGGCGGCGTCGCGGGCGGCGGCGGCGCCCCCTGTGCGCCGAGCGTAGCGGTGGATGTGAGCAGTGCGAAGGCGAGCAGACGGTGCGACAGCGACACAACGGTCTCCGTTAAGGGTTGCTGGTCGTACGGCATTGTCCGCATCCGAGTTCCGGCGTCGGGCCCCAGTCGGCCCGCCGGCCGTACCGGACCCGGGACCCGCGCCGAACGTCCCCATCCCCAGGGTCCCGTCCCGAGGGTCCCGTCCCCAGGGTCCCATCCCCAGGGTCCCGTCCCCATTGTCCCCGCCCCTATTGAAGTTCGGCGCGCGGTGAGACTACATTGTGAAAGATTTCACAAACATATGCATTCCCCCGTCAAGCATATCGCCGAATCCACGGTCCGCCGGCTCTCGCTCTATCTCCGATTCCTGGAGGAGTTCGAGGCCCGCGGGCAGATGACCGTCTCCTCCGGAGAGCTCGCCCGCTCTGGCGGGACGACCTCCGCGCAGGTCCGCAAAGATCTCTCGTTCTTCGGGTCCTTCGGTAAGCGCGGCTTGGGCTACGCCGTGAAGGACCTCATCCAGTCCATTCGCGAGATTCTCGGGCTGGAGCATCCCTGGCCGGTCATCATTATTGGCGCGGGTAAGATCGGCGCGGCGCTCGCGACCTACCGCGGCTTCGCCCTGCGCGGCTTCCACGTCGTCGGCGTGTACGACGCCGATCCCAGCAAGGTCGGCCTCACGCTCGACACGCTCACCGTGAAATCCGACCGGGAGCTGGAGGCGGACATCGCGAAGCACAGCCCGCGCATCGCGGTCCTCGCCGTGCCGGGCGATGCCGCGCAGCCAATCGTGGACCGCGTGGTCGCCGCCGGCATGCACGCCATCCTCAGCTTTGCGCCAGCGCCGCTGCACGCGCCGCAGGGGGTGACGATCCGCGCCGTGAATATGGCGACGGAGCTCGAGATCCTCGCCTACTCGCTCACGCACGGCGTCTGAAACGCGCCGGGCGAGCGGTCGGGCCCTCACCGCGCCCGAAGGGACCGTGCGCGAAGCGGTCAGGTCCCGCAGGGCGTGGTGAGGGCCCGACCGCAACGGGCCCGACCGCAACGGGCCCGACCGCAACGAACCTGACCATCCCACTACCGCGCCCGCAGCACCCGCGCAAAGTCGAGCGGCGATAACGTCTCCGGCCGCGCCTCCGGATCAACCCCCGCCGCCAGCAGGCGCGCGTCGGCCGCCGCGGCGTCGAGCCCGGCCAACGTGCGAATTACGCGCCGCATCTGCTTCCGCCGCAGGCCGAACGCTCCCTGCACCAGGAGCCGGAACGGTTCTTCCTCCTCCGGCTGCAGCATCTCCGCCGCACGCGGCACTACGCGGATCACCGCGCTCTCCACCTTGGGCGGCGGCGTGAACGCGCGCGCAGCGACCGTGAACAACAGCTCCGCGTCGGCCAACGCCTGCACGTTCACGCTGAGTGCGCCGTAGTCATCGCTGCCGGGCGGGGCCACGACGCGATCCGCGACTTCCTTCTGCACCAGGTACACCGCGCGCGCGGGACGCGGCCGGCGCATGGCATGAAAGAGGATCGGCGTCGTGATGTTGTACGGCACGTTGCCCGCCAACAGGTAGGGTCCGCCGGCCAACGCCGCCAAGTCCTGTTCGAGTACGTCGCCTTCCACGAGCGAAAAGCGCGGCTCGTCCTTCCAGCGTGCGCGCAGGATCGGCGCCAGTTCGCGGTCGAGCTCGATCGCGATCACGCGGCCCGCGCGCTGCAGCAGCTGCTCGGTCAGCGCACCGCGGCCCGGCCCGATCTCGATCACGGTGTCCGCGCGCGTGCAGTCCAGCGCATCGGCAATGCGGCCCAAGAGCCGCGGATCGGTCAGGAAGTGCTGGCCGAGACGCTTCTTGGGGCGCGGGAGCTCACCGGCCATCAGCGCGGCGACCGCAGACGCGTGGCCCACACGGGGCCGTCGTGGCGGGCATCACGCGTGCCGCAGCACGACGACCGCTTGGTCGTCATGCGGCTTCGCGCGACCCATGTGCCCTTCCACGAGCGCGAACACACCGTCCACGATGCGCGACGGCACCTCGCCGCGCCGCGCGCGCAGCACATCCAGCACCGCACGCTCCCCCAAGGCCTCGCCGCGCGCGTTGCGCGCATCGGTGATGCCGTCCGTGAACAGCGCCAGCAGGTCCTGTGCGGGATCCCACGCGCGCTCAGCCACGTGCAGCTCGTCGGGGCCGAGGCCCAGCGGCGGATCGGTCGCCGCCAAGCGCTGCGGCACGCCGTCGGCGCCGATCGTGAACGCGTGTGGGTGCCCGGTGTTCGTCCAGCGGATCGTCCGCGCATCGCGGTCCACCACGCAGTAGCAGAGCGAGAGGAACATCTCCGTCTCGTGCAGCTCTTCGTCGAGCGTGGCGAAGATCGCCGTCACCGTCTCCGCGGGATCGGCGGTCGTCTGCGCATGGATCGCCGCGGCGCTCATCACCAGCGCCATGATCAGCGCGGCACGGTAGCCGTGGCTCGACACATCACCGATGAGCACGCCGATGCGGCCGTTGCCGAGGTGGAAGAGGTTGTAGAAGTCCCCGCCGACGCCCTCGGCTGGCTCCACGCGCACCGCGCAGAGGGCCTCCGGCGCCACGGCGTCGCCGGCCGGCAGCAGCTTCATCTGCAGGTCGTGCGCGAGCCGCATCTCGCTCTGCAGTCGCTCTTGGTCCAGCGTGGCGCGCACCAGTCGCGCGTTCTGGATCGCCGTGCCGATCTGCGAGCCCACTGCCGCCACCAACTTCTCGTCCCCGGCGGTGAAGTTCTCGCCGCTGCGCCGCCCGCTCAGGCAGACGACACCCAGCGGGATCCCACCCTCCGGCGTGGTCCAGGTGATCGGCACGGAGAGCATCGCCCCAGAGCGGAACGGCGCCTCCAGCGGCGACTCCAGCACGCCGGCGTTCACGAGCAATGCATGCCGCGTACGGAACACGCGGGCGGACACGGCGATCGGATCGTCGATCGGGATCGGCAGCGCCGGCGGCGCGTGGACGGCGCGCAGCGAGGTCACGGGGCGCAGGACGCCCGCGCCCGCATCGTGCACGAGCAAGGCGCCGTAGTCGGCGCCGACGGTGTCGCTCACTTCGAGGAGGATCGTCTTGGCGGCGTCCTCGAGCGTGACCGTGCGGCCGAGGATCTCGCTGATCGAGTAGAGGAGATTGATCTCCTCGTAGCGCTCCATGAGTTCATCGGCGGCGTGGCTGGCCTCCCAGCGCGCCTGCAGCAGCTCGCCGAGCACGGGCACGAGCACGCCGATCCACTTCCGCACGTCGGCGTCGTCATCGGCGACGGGGCCGATGCCCAGCCACGCGCGGGTGCGGCCAGGAATGCGCACCACGAGCTGCGCGCCGAGTGCCGTCGTGCGCGCGACGGGCTCCGGCCCGTCGATCTGCGTGAAGCCATCGGGCGGCGTCACGTCGCCGCCGCTGGTGGCCGCCACCTCGAGCGTGGCGCCGGGCGCGGCCTGCGTCCACAGCGTGGCCCCGCAGCCGTAGGCGGCGGAGAACGCGTGCAGGGCGACGCCGATGTCGCTCACGCGGCGTGGCCCGGGCGGCCGTCGCGGCGCATGGTGAGCCGCACTACGTGGCCTTGGCTGCGCCCGACGGCGCGGAAGTTCTCCACGCGGTCCACCAAGGCGCGCATGAGGAACAGCCCGCGGCCGTCCTCGCGCTCGAGGTTCTCGGGCGTGGTCGGATCTTCCGTCGAGGCGTCGAGGTCGAAGCCGCTGCCCTCGTCCTCCACCTCGACGACCAACACGTCATCCTGCACGTCCACGCGCACGCGCACTTCCTTGCGGGCGTCCTCGCCGTTGCCGCAGATGATCGCGTTCGAGAGCGCCTCGGTGAGCGCCACCTTGAAGCGGTTCCCCAGCGTCCGCGGCTCCACCGCGCGGTCCGCGCAGCCGCGGCACACGGCCTCCACCACGCCTTCGATCTGCTGCAGTTCGCTCGGGATGCGCAGGTCCAGCGTCAGCGACCCGGGCATTCAGAACGTCTCGAGCGCGCGCTCTCGGCTGTCGGAGATCTGGAACAGCGTGTCGAGCTTGGTGAGCTCGAACAGCGTCTGCAGGTCGTCGTTGAGGTTGGCGAGGCGGATGTCGCCGCCGAGTTCGCGGAGGCGCTTGGCCAGCGAGACGAGCACGCCGAGGCCGGCGGAGTCGATGTAGCCGGTGCGCGAGAAGTCCACGAGGATCTTGCGCGCGCCGGTCTCCGCCTCGTCGAGCACGCGCTGCTTCAGCTCTTGCCGGTTGCTGACGATGAGCTGGCCCTCGATCTCGACGATGACGACGTCGCCTTGGCGGGACAGGTGCAGGGGCATGGCGGGAGCGGTCTGGGGTGAGGCGTGAAAGATAGCGTCAGAACTTGCCGCGCAACGCAGCGGCCACGGCCGGATGCACGAGCTTGTCGATGTCGCCGCCGAAACGCGCCACCTCGCGCACCAGCGACGAGCTGATGTAGCTCACCTCGATGCTCGGCACCATAAACATCGTCTCGAGCTGCGGCGCGAGATGCCGGTTCATGAGCGCCATCTGGTACTCGTACTCGAAGTCCGCAACGAAGCGCAGGCCGCGGAGGATCACGGAGGCGCCGTTCGCCTTCGCGAAATCCACCACGAGGCCCTTGAAGGCCTTCACCGTCACGCGCGGGTCGTGGTCCACGGCCGCTTCGATGAGCGCCACCCGTTCGTCGTCCGTGAACAGCGGCTGCTTGGCGACGTTGACGGCCACGCCCACGATCAGCCGGTCCACGAACTGCAACGACCGCTTGATGAGATCGGCGTGGCCGTTGGTGATTGGATCGAAGCTGCCGGCGTACAGCGCGGTCTTCGGCATCAGGCGGGAGCGCGGTAGATGGTGAGGGCGGTGTCGCCGTAGCGGCGACGATCCGGCGCCGACCCGTCGGGATGATCGGGCAGCGTGAGCGTCGCCGCGTGCTCGACGCAAAAGATGTCAGCGAAGCGGCGCGTGAGCCAGATGCGGGCGAGCCGTTCCGCGATATCCGTGGCGTAGGGAGGGTCGGCGAGCGCCAGTTGGTAGGGACGGAAGACGGAAGACGGAAGGAGGGCGCCTTCCGTCTTCCGTCTTCCGTCCTGCATCCCCTCCACGAACTCCACCGCCTCTGCCCGATGCACCGTCGCGCGCGCTCCGGCGCCCAACGCCACGATGTTCGCCTCTAGCACCTTGCTCACGCTCGCGGACTGCTCAACGAAGTCGCAGTGCGCCGCCCCGCGGCTCAGGCACTCCAAGCCCAGCGCACCACTGCCGGCGCAGAGGTCCAGCACCGTGGCGTCGGGAATCGCGGGCTGGATGATGCTCATCCAGGCCTCGCGCACGCGGTCCGCGGTGGGACGTACCCCGCTCGGCGGCACCGCGATGCGGCGCCCGCGCCATTCGCCGGCCACAATGCGGAGCTCAGCCATCGCGCCCGCTCTCGCGCCCGTTCTCGCGCCCGCTCTCGCGCCCGCTCTCGCTGGACCGGAAGTCGAGGATGTTCGCTTGGAGCGTCCGCGCGTTGCGGAACTCGTTCATCTCCAGGCGATACACCAGGTCCACCCGTCCATCGCGCGGGAGTTCGGCTGCGCGCGCGGCGAGCCCCCAGCCCAGCGCCTCGCGAGGACCGCGCGTGCAGTCGAGCTCGAGCTTGAGGCCGTCCGAGCCGACGCGACGAGGACCGCCGCGCAGCGGCACGCCACGCGAGAGGAACACAGGCCCCGGATTCCCCATGCCGAACGGCTCGAGGAACCGCAGGGCCGCGAGCAGCGTCGCGTCCGCGTCATCGATCGGCAACTCGAGGTCGGGCCGGAGTTCCGGATGCAGCTGCTCCTCCTGCAGCGCCTCCGCCGCCGCCGCATTGAAGCGCTCGGCGAACGCACCGATGTTCTCGGGCGCGATGGTCAGCCCGGCCGCCGCCTTGTGGCCGCCGAACTTCTCGAGCAGGTCGCCGCAGGCGGTGAGCGCCGCGTGCAGATCGAAGCCGGGCACCGAGCGCCCCGAGCCCTTGCCCACTCGCGCGCCGCCGTCCGCCGTGACCGCGATCATGAACGTCGGGCGATGCGTCAGCTCCACCACGCGCGACGCGACGATCCCGATCACGCCCGGCTCCCAGCCCTCGCCATGCAACACGAGGCCACGCGACGCCTCGACGTCCACGCGCTCCAATTGCCGCTGCGCTTCCTCGAGAATGCGACGATCCATGCCCTGCCGCAGCTCGTTGGCGCGATTGCAGGTCGCCGCGAGGTCGAGGGCTTCGCCTTCGTCGGTGGCGAGCAAGAGCTTCACGCCGTCGAGCGCCGAGCCTACGCGGCCCACGGCGTTGAGCCGCGGCGCTACCACGAACCCCAAGCGCCCCGCCGTGAGCCGCTTGTCATCGAGCCCAGCGGCGCGAATCAGCGCGCGCAGCCCAAGGTTGCGGCGGTCGCGCCCCGTCGCATCGGGCCCGCGCCCCATGCGCTTGAGGCCCTCGGACACGAACACGCGATTGTCGCCGACGAGCGCCGCGACGTCCGCCACGGTTGCCAGTGCCACCAGCTCGAGCTGGTCGTCGAGCAAGGCCATCAGCTCCGCGCGCTCGCCGTTCGACAGATCCCCCGCGCGCCGCTGCACCAGCGCCGCCATCAGCTTCCACGCCACGCCGACGGCGGCCAGCGCGCGGTCACCGCGCGCGTCGAGATCGGCTTCGCGCTGTGGATTCACCACGGCGAGGGCCGGCGGCAACGCCGCCTGGGGGCGATGATGGTCCGTGACGATGAGATCGATGCCGAGCGCCGCGAGCTCGCGCGCAGGGCCGAGGGCCGTCGTGCCGCAGTCGCAGGTGAGCACCAGCGCGGCCTTCGCCTCCACCGCCGCGCGCACACCCGCAGGTCCGAGGTCGTAGCCGTCCGTCTTGCGATTGGGGATGAACGGCGTGACCTGCCCCCCCATCGCCGTCAGCATGCGCGTGAGCAGGGCCGTGGAGCAGATGCCGTCCACGTCGTAGTCGCCGTGCACGAGCATGCGCTCGCCACGGCGTAGCGCATCGGCGAGGCGATCCGCGGCACGCGCAAGGTCGGTGAGCGCCTCGGGGGGCGTGAGCTGCGCGAGGTCGGGCAGCAACAGCTGGCGCGCCGTCGCGAGGTCGCGCACGCCGCGCTGCACCAGCAGCCGCGCGACCGTCTCCGGCCAGAGCGGCGCCACGTCGGCGCGCCGCTGCCGCTTGGCCTCGTGCTCGGCGCGCATCGCGGCGTGCAAGGCCGCTACGGCCGCCGCATCCACCTCGGGCACGCCGCGCCAGCGCGCCGCGGGGCGCGTCCGGCTCACGGCTGCCTCACGCCTGGTGGTACATCATCACGCCGCAGACCTCGCAGGCCTCGATCGCGCCCGTCGAGAGCATGGCGTGACGCCGCTGCATCGGAATGGCGGTGTCGCAGGCGCCGCAGGCCAGGCCGTTGAGCGCGACCACCACGTGCACGCGCTTCTTGTTACGCAGGCGGTCGTAGCGGCTCCGCATCGCCGCCGGCACGGCCTTCGCCGTCTCCGCGCGCTTGGCCGCGGCCGTCGCCAGCTCGCCGTCCAGTGCGGCCCGTTGCTCCGCCACTTCGCCGCGCGCCGTCGCCTGCTCCGCCTCCAGCGCCGCGAGCTCGTCCTTCACGGCCTTGAGCGCTCCCCGCAGCTCCTCGAGCCGACGGTTCAGCGAGAGCAGGTCGCTCTCCTCGCCCGCGACGATCTTCTTGGCCTGCTCCATCTGCGCCGCCGCCGCCGTCGCCTGCCGGATGTTCGTCACGGCGTCGAACTGCGCCTGATTGCGCTCGATCAACTGCCGATGCTCGGCGATCTTGTCGCGCAGGAAGGCCTGCTTCTTCTCCTCCGCGGCGACCGCGGCCGACTGCCGCTCCACCGCGTCGGCCACGCGCTTGCGGCGCGCGTCGAGCTCGGCGATCCGGGGTTCGAGGGCGGCGAGCTTCGTCTCGATCTCGTGGATCACGAGGTCGTCGGCTTGCAGGGCGAGGAGGGCGGTCAGATCAGACATGAGACGGGAGACGGGAGACGTGTGACTTGAGAACTAGCGGTTTGTCGAACCGGACGGAAGGCGACTTCGGGACGGAAGACAAATGACGGAAGACGGATGCTGCATGCTGGCGCTGAGCGAACCCGCCGCTTGAACGGATATTGAGTGCGGACGGGCCGGTGCCGCCCGAAGTGGCCGTGCGCGAAGCGGCCAGGCCCCGCAGGGCGGCACCGGCCCGTCCGCACACGCGCAAAGTGAACAAGCCGAGACTCATCGCCGCACCGCCCCCCAGCGCGGCACGCCGAGCACCCGCTTCTCCTCGGTGAGCTTGTTGATGCGCGCGATGATCACATCCTTCTCCGCGTCGTCCGCCAACGGAAGTATCGACTTCAACTCTGCCACGCGTGCATCGAGCGAACGCCCCCGGAGTTGCCGCATCGCATCGGCAATGCTGCGCTTGGCATCGACCACCGCATCGGCCTCGCTGCGCAGCGTCTCGTAGACGTAGATCTCCACCGGATCCAGCTCCGCCGCGAAGGCCTCGGCCCCCGCGTCCGCACCCAAGCGCATGGCCGTCGCGTACAACGAGGCGTACACCGGATCGCGCAGCACGCCGCCCTGTTCGTCCTCGTACGCGGCCTCGGCGCTCTCGGGCTGCTCTTCCATCTCGAGCTTGCCAAGTTCCTCGGCGATCAAGTCCTGCCAGATCGGTTGCGTGAGCATCACGCGCAGCAGGGTCTGCTCCGCGCTGCCCTGCTCCACGCTCGAGCGATACGGGCCGCGGAACACCGCGGGCGCGGCGTCGTCACCGGGCGGCGGGGCATCGAGGTCGCGATCATCGGAGCCATCGCCGCGCCGCGAGGCGCCGACGGACGCGCCACCGGAGATCGGTCGCGCACGCGTCGCGCCCGCGTCAGCCCCCGGACGCCCCGTCGTGCGATTCCCGCGCCGCACCGCGTGCAGTTCCTGCAGCAGCACCTCGCGCGCGATGCCCGCCGCCTCGGCGGCCCGCGCCAAGTACAGGTCCCGCGTGATCGGATCGCTGGCCGCGCGGATCGTCGGCAGCAGCCGGTCCAAGGCGCGCCGCTTGTGCTGGAGGTCGTTGAACCAGCCCGCGCGCTGCAGCAGCTGCACCTTGCGGTCGAAGATGTCCATCGCCTGCTCGATCAGCGGCGCGATGCCCGCCGCGCCCTTGGCGCGAACGAACGTGTCGGGGTCTTCGCCGTCCGGCAGCGTGACCGTGCGCACCTCGAAGCCCTTGGCGAGCAACACGTCAGCCGCGCGGAAGGTGGCCTTCTGCCCCGGGCCGTCGGAATCGTAGAGCAGCACCGCGTGCTTGGTGAAGCGCGAGAGCAGCTCGGCCTGGCCCTCACCCAGCGCGGTGCCCATCGGCGCGACGACATGCTCTACGCCCGCATCCACCAAGCGCAGCGCGTCGAAGTAGCCCTCGACGATGATCACGCGCTCCTCGCGGCGGATCGCGTTGCGCGCGGCGCCCAAGTTGTAGAGCAGCTTGCCCTTGCTGAAGATCTCGCTCTCGGCGGAGTTGAGATACTTCGGCTCGCCGGGGCCCAGCAGGCGCCCGCCGAAGCCGACGACCTTGCCGCCCTGCTCGAGGATCGGGAACATCAGGCGATCGCGGAAGCGCGGCCGAATCTCCTCGTGCTCCTCGCGCTTCACGAGGATGCCCGCGGCCAACGCGCGATCTTCCGGCACGCCGAGCCCGCGCAGGTGCTCGCGCAGCGCGTTGAGGTCCCGCGGCGCATAACCCAGGCCGAAGCGCTCTGCCGTCGCGCGCGAGACGTCGCGCGAGGCGAGATACGCCCGCGCCTCGGCCCCCGCCGGCGCATCCCAGAGTTGCCGCTGGAAGTATTCGGCCACCGTGCCGTGCAGCTCCCAGAGCGGCTCGCGCGGGTCCGGCCCCTCGCGCTTGCGCTGCACGTCCTGCACCTCGATGCCGCTCTTGGCGCCCACGTACTTCACGGCCTCGACGAAGCTCATGCCGAGCCGCTTCTGCACGAAGGTGAACACGCTGCCCTTCTCGCCGCAGACGAAGCAGGTGTAGCCGCCGCGCGGCATCACCGAGAAGTTCGCGTTCGTGCCCTGGTGGAACGGACAGGGCCCGCGCCACACGCTGCCCGTCTTCTTGAGCTTCACGTGCTCGCCGATGATCGCGACGATGTCCGCCGCGGCGCTCACCTGCTCCACCACCTCATCGGGAATCACGCGAGCTCCGCGACGGTCACGCCGGCGCCGCCTTCGTTCCAGGCGCCGAGGCGGAAGCTCTTCACGCGCTTGTCGCCCTTGAGCAACTGGTTCACGCGCTCGCGCAGCGCGCCCGTGCCCTTGCCATGGATGATGCGCAGCGCGTGCAGGTCCGCGCGATGCGCCGCATCGATCGCCTGCACCAGCGCGTCATCGAGCTCATGCACCCGCATGCCGCGCAGGTCCACTTCCGGCTTGGCCATGACCTCGGGCACGTCGATGATCGCGATCGGCGTCGCCGTGTCCTTCAGGTGCCGCTGCGACAGGCGCCGCAGCGCGGAGAACGGGACGGTGAGTTTGAGCGCGCCCACCATCACGACCGCGTCGTCACCACGCCGCTCGATCAACTTGCCGGTCTTGCCGCCCAGCGTGGCGACTTCCACCGCATCGCCCGGTGCGATGATCACCCCCCGCCGGTCGCGCGCCTGCTCGAGCGCCGCACCGCTCGCGGCCTCGGCCGCCTCGCGCGCCTTGAGCAGCGCCTCCTGGGCCGCGCGCTCGGCGGCGTCCAACGCGTCGAGCGCCTCGCGCTCGCGGTCGGCGCGCTGCTCCATCGCCCGACGCGCCTGCAGCGCCGTCTCCTCGATGCTCGCCGCGCCCGCCGCCTTGAGCTCGCGGATCGTGCGCTCCACCTCCTGCCGCGCCTCGAGCAGGTAGCGCCGCGCATCCTTGCGCGACTCGCGCTCCAGCTCGCGCTCGCGCTGCTTCACCGCGGCTTCGCGCTCGGCGATGCGACCCGCGCGCTGCTGCAGGTCGGCCTGCTGCTCGGCCACTTCCTTCTCGCGCCGCGCCAACGCGTCCGCCCGCGACTCGACGTCCGCCAACAGCGCCGTCAGGTCACGCTCCATCGTCGGCACGCGCTCTTCCGCGCGCGCAATCACCGCCGCGTCCATCGCCAGCCGCTGCGCGATCGCGAGGCCGTACGAGCGCCCGGGAATGCCCTTGATCAGGCGATACGTCGGCGCGAGCCGCTCCGCGTCGAACTGCAGCGAGGCGTTCACCACGCCGGGGACTTCGCTCGCCAGCTCCTTGAGCGCGCCCAAGTGCGTCGTCGCGATCGTCGTCGTCCCCCGGCGCGTGAGCACCTCGAGGATCGCGCCGCCCAAGGCCGCGCCCTCGAGCGGATCCGTGCCCGACCCGAGTTCGTCGATGAGCACCAGGGCATCCGCCGAGGCGTGGTCCACGATCTCCTTGAGATGCTTGAGATGCGCACTGAACGTGGAGAGCGAGGCCTCCAGCGACTGCTCGTCGCCGATGTCGGCGAACACGTCGTCGAACACCGGGATCACGCTCTCCGCGCCCACCGGCGCGGGAATGCCGCACTGCATCATCAGCGCAATCAGCGCGAGCGCCTTGAGCAGGACGGTCTTGCCGCCGGTGTTGGGGCCGGAGACGAGCAGGGTGCGTTCGGTCGCATCCATCGCGAGGTCAAAGGGCACGACGGCCACGCCCTGCGCGAGCAGCAGCGGATGCCGTCCGTCGCGGATGCGCCAGCCCTCGCGCGCCGGCGCGAGCTCGGCGTCACTGCACTTGCTGGCCAGTGCGTAGCGCGCCCGCCCATACAACGCATCGAGCGCGACCAACGCGTCCCAGGCATCGGCGAGTGCTTCGCGCTCGGGCCGCAGCAGCGCGGTGAGTTCCTGGAAGATGCGCTCGCATTCCTGGCGCTCGTCGCTCTCCAGCTCGCGGATGCGATTCCCCGCCTCGATCGCTGCGGGCGGCTCGACGAACACCGTCTGCCCCGACTGCGAGCTGTCGTGCACGATGCCGCCCACGGCCCCCTTGCCCTCGCGACGCACGGGGATCACCCAGCGGCCGTTCCGCAGCGTCACCGACGCGTCGTCCACGCGGTGATGCGGCTCGAGCTTGGCCATGAGCCGCTCGAGGATGCGCACGATCTCGCCCTCCGCGGCGCGCAGTTCGCGTCGGATGCTGCGCAGCGCAGGCGAGGCGTCGTCCTTGAGCTCGCCGTCCTCGGTGAGCACGCGGTCGAGTTGCGCTTCGAGTGCGGGCATCGCGACGAGGCGATTCGCCAACGCCGCCAAGGGCGCGCGGGCCGCCGGATGCCGCGCCTCGTCGCGCAGCGCGAGCTGCGTCAGCCGCGACGAGCGCAGCAGCACCCACGCACCACGGAGCTCGACGCCATTCCACGCCGCGCCCACCACGCGCAGGCGCTGGAAGGCGGGCCCAAGCTCGGGAATCGCCTCGCAGCGGAACGGGTTCTCGCCGACGATGATGGCGCGCATCGCCGCCACCCGCGCGTGTTCGGCGTGCAGCTCGCGCAGCGCCTCTGCGCGGTCGAGGTGCGTGCCCCCGACGCGCAGCGGGCGCAGCCCGCGAATGCGCGCTGCGCCCGGACTGGTAGACGCGTGCCCCGCGACGTGGTCCAGCAGTCGCGCGAATTCGAGGACGTCGAGTGCGTGGGCCTGGACCGTCACGGGGACGTCCCGAGCTCCTCGCGGACGATGCGGTTGAGGACGTTGCCGTCGAGCCGGCCCTTGAAGGCGGGCATCACTTTGCCCATCACGGCGCCCATCTGCTTGGCACCGCCGGCGATGGCCGCGCGGACTGCGGCGCGCACTTCATCGTCCGAGGGCGCGGCGGGGAGGTAGGCCTCGAGGGCCTCGGCCTCCCGCCGCTCGGTCGCCGCCTGTTCGGCGCGACCACCTTGTTCGAACATCTCCACTGATTCCCGCCGCCGCTTGATCGCCTTGCGCAACACCTCGACGACATCGTCATCGGTGGGCGCGCGCTTGATCGCGATCTCGTGGTTGCGGATGTCAGCCAGCACGGTGCCCAGCAACAGGACGCGTTCCTTGTCCTGCGCCTTGCGGGCGACGTTCAGCTCGCCCTGCAGCCGCGCCGCCAATGCTGACATCAGTTCGCGCGGGGGCGACGAGTCTTCCGCTGCGCGGCGTTGAGCTTCCGCTTGCGCTTCTCGCTCGGCTTCTCATAGTGACGATGCTTGCGCAGGTCCGCGAGGATCCCGGCCTTCTCGCACTTCTTCTTGAAGCGCTTGAGCGCGCGTTCGAAGTTCTCGTCTTCGTGGATGACGATTTCCGACAAAACTGATTCCCCCCTTCGTGGCGTTTGCGGCGCCGGCTGGGGACGTGGGTTGGGTTAGCCTCTCAAGCTACCAATTGGCAACGGGTTAGGCAAGCTCTCTGCGCGAGTCCACAGGCCTGTGAGCCGATGGGGCGAGGAGCCCAGTCGCTCGCCTCACGGCGTCCACTCATCCGGACGGATCGCCCGCCACTCGTCCATGGCCTCCCGCACGCCGAATCGCGCCACGTAGCCTCGGCGACGCAGCTCGTCCGCCGCAATCGCGTTGGGGCGCGCCAACTTGCGCACACGGGTCGGGTGCCATGGCGGGGTCTGCCCGAGCAGCCGCGCCACACCGTAGGCGAGCATCACGGGCGGCAGGACGGCCCACACCGGAAGCGTGGGCACCCAGCGGCGCACGCCGGCCGCGCCACAGATCGCCGCCACATACTCGGCGACCGTCGGCGCCGGACTCGCGGTGAGGTTCACCGTGACGGCCTGCCTTGGCTCCCTCCCGCGCTCGGCGAGCGCGGCATCAACGGCAAACAGCGCCGCCCGCGCGAACTCCTTCACGTAGATCCCCGCCTTCGGTACCCGCGGAGATCCCACGTAGGCGAATCGGCGCCGGAGTACGGCGTGCACGAGGCGCGTGACGTTGCCGCCCTCTCCCGGACCGTACACGACGCCAGGGCGGACGATGGCGAGCACGCGACCGGCGTCGGCCGCCGCCCAGGCACGGTGGATCGCCTCGGCCTCCAGCTTCGACGCGCCGTAGGGGGACGTGGGCCGCGGTGGCGTGGCTTCGGACTTGTCGCCGTCGTGCGCACCGTAGACGGCGATGCTGCTCACGAAGAGCTGCGTGTGGCACCCCATGGCGTCCGCCAAGGCGCAGCCATGCTGGGCGCCGGCCACATTGGTCGCGAAGTACTCCTCGGGCGCGTGCCCAGGTTCGCGATGCACCGCCGCGAGGTTGACGAGCAGATCCACCGGCCCCGCCGGGATCTCAAGCCGACGGCGCACATCGCCGGGCACGTAGGTGATGCGCCCCGCGTCGCACAATGCATCGAACCGCGGCGTGTACGCCCCGCGCCGCGGCGCTTGCAGGTCCACCAGCAAGACCGTGTCCGCACGCCCGCCGTCAATCAACGCCTCCGCGAGGTGCGCGCCGCAGAAGCCGCTGCCTCCCAGCAGCACCGCGCGACGCCAGCGCGGCGGTGCCCCGCCCGCGGCCTCGGCCGCGCCTCTCATGGCTGGTGGCCCATGAGGTCGCGCGCGGCGGCGCGCACGCCGTCTCGGAACTGGGCGGCGGAAAAACGCTCGGCGTTCGCACGGCAGTCCACCGCATCCAGCTGGGGCGCGCGCCGAAACGCTTGCACCGCGGCAATCACCGACTCCTCGTCCTGCCGCGGAAAGAATCGACCGCTGCGTCCATCGCTGACCGTCTCAGTGGCGCCTCCGGCCCCGTAGGCGATCACGGGCGTGCCGCAGGCCTGCGCCTCGAGCGGAGCGATACCGAAATCCTCGAAGGCCGCGAACACGAACGCCTCCGCGCGCCGCAACTCCGCTCGGAGCACGTCGCCCGGCTGATGCCCCAGCACGCGGATATGAGCATGGCCGGCCGCCGCACGCCGACATGCCTCGAGATCCGGGCCGTCACCGATGACCGTGAACGGGCAGTCGGGCAGCTGCGCGAACGCACGCACCAGCATCGGCACCAGCTTGTAGGGCACCAGGCGGGAGGCCGTCACGAAGCCGTGGCGCGGCCCGGGACTTGGCGTAAAGAACTCGAGGTCCACGGGCGGATACACAACCTCGCTCTCGCGGCCGTAGCAACGGCGGATGCGCTCCGCGATATGGTGCGAGAGCGTGAGGAAGCGATCCACGCCGTCGTTCGACCGCGCGTCCCACGCGCGGAGACGGTCCAGCACGAGCCCCGCCGCCCAGCGCGCAGGGCCCCGCAGCCCCGAGGTGTCCAAATACTGCTCGCGCAGGTCCCATGCGTATCGCACGGGCGTATAGCAGTAGCTCAGGTGTCGCTGCCGCGGGCGCACCCGCACGCCCTTCGCCACACAGTAACTGCTCGAGACGATGAGATCGTAGCCCGAGAGATCGAGGGTGCGGATCGCATGCGTGAACACCGGCAACCAGTGGCGATAATGGGACACACCGCCGGGCAGCCGCTGCACGTACGACGTGCGCACCGGCCGACCGCGATATCGGCGCGGCGGCTCGCCTGGCATGTGGCACAGCAGGGCGAACAGGTCAGCGTCAGGAAAGACCGCCAGCAGCTCGTCCAAGACCTTCTCCGCGCCTCCGTGTACCACGAGCCAGTCGTGGACGATCGCAATCTTCATCCCGGCGGCCACGCCATCGCGCGCCCGGCCAGCAGATGCGCGTGCAGGTGATGCACCGTCTGCCCGCCATCGGCGCCAGTGTTCACGACGAGGCGATACCCCGTGGCCTCAACGCCGAGCTCGCGCGCCACGCGCTTCGCCAACTCACTCACCGCCGCCATCGCCTGCCCATCGGGCGTCTCCGCGAGCGACGCGTGGTGCGCCTTGGGAATCACGAGCACGTGCACCGGCGCCTGCGGCGCGATGTCATGGAACGCCAGCGCGTCGTCGGACTCGGCGACACGCTTCGCAGGGATTTCGCCGGCGACGATTCTGCAGAAGAGGCAGGACATGAGACTTGAGACTTGAGACGTGAGACTTGAGACTTGAGACTTGAGATGGGACGGATGACGGAAGCACGCTACGGTTGGGCGACTTCCTCACTGCTTGCCTTCCTGACTTCGGAGTGCTGGGGCGTCCCGCTGACGGCACCGGCGCTGACGACACTGGCGCTGACGGCACCGGCGCTGAGGCCAACCGCGATCGCGCTCAGCGCCGCGGTCTCGAAGCGTAGGATCGTCGCACCGAGCGCAGCGCGCAGGAATCCCGCGGACTCGAACTGTGCCAACTCAGTGGGCTCGATGCCGCCCTCAGGGCCGACGACGATCGTCAGCGCGGGACCGCTCGCGCCACGCGCGAGCACGCTGAGCATCGGATCTCCGTCGGCATCGAGCACCACGGCCAGTCCCTCCGGCCGCGCGGCGATCGCGTGCTCCACCGTCGCCTCCGGATACATCGTCGGCAGCCAGGCGCCGCCGCTCTGCTCCAGGGCGCTCAACATGCGCGCGCGCACCTTCTGGTGGAACTGCGGCCCTTCGCCGCGCGGCGTCACGTGCTTCGAGCGCCGAAACATCACCGGGCGCCAACTGGTCACGCCCAGCTCGGTGGCCTTCTCCGCCAGCCACAGCATGCGGTCCTTGTCGCCGACCGGCAGCAGCAAGTGGATTGGCGGCGGCGGGTCCACGAGCTCGGCGGTCTCCACGCTCACGGTCGCGTGTCGCTTGGCGAGCTGCGTCAATACACCCTCGCCGCGCGTGCCCTGGCCATCGAGCAGCCGTACGCGCGCGCCCACATCAAGCCGCCGCACGCGCATGTGATGCGCGGCGTCCTCGCCGAGCGTGACGCTCGACGGGGCGTGGAACGGCTCGTCCGTACAGAAGGTGGGCAGACTCACGCGGAGAATCTCGCTGCACCGCAGGCGCGGCGCGAGGTCACGGCTCGCGGCCCGCGCCGCACACTCACACCGCGCGCGTGCAGCGCACGCTCCACCACTGATCCTCGGCGTCCTCGGCGTCCACGCGCCAGCCCGCGGCCGCAAGCACCTCCAGCATGCGCGGCCGTTCCTCGAGCAGAATGCCGCTCAGGATGATCACGCCATCATCGGCCAGCGTCATCGCCATCAACGGCAACAAGTCCACGAGCACCGACGAGATGATGTTCGCGAGGATCACCCGCACCGGCGCGACCAGCGGCAGGAACACCGCGGCATCGCCTTCCAACGCGGCCACGCGATCGGCCACGCCATTGCGCGTGATGTTCTCCTCGGCGTTGCCGGTGGCGTCGGGATCGATCTCAATGGCATACACACGCGCCGCACCGAGCTTCGCCGCCGCGATGGACAGCACCGCCGAGCCGGAGCCGAGGTCGGCGACCGCGTCGCCCGGGCGAATCGTCCCCTGCATCAGGCGCACCACACCGCGCGTCGTCGGGTGCTCTCCCGTGCCGAAGGCCATCGCGGGCTCGATGACGATCGTCATCGCCGGATCGCGCCCCTCGGCGAGCCACGGTGGGGTGACGGTGAGCGCGCCGAGCTGATGCGCGGTGATGCGCTCCTTCCACTTCTCGGCCCAATCGGTGTCGTCCAGCGGACTGAGCTCCGCGCGGAGACCGGCATCCGCGCGCCGCACCTGCTGCACGAAGGCGTCATGATCCACGCTGTCGCTGAGGTGCGTGACCAGCGCGTCGCCGGCTTCGTGCAGCCCCTCGGCGCCCGCGGCGAACATCGCGGCGGAGACCGCCTCGCGCGCGGTGGCGCTGGAAGGCGTAATGCTGAGGCGAGTCCAACGCATGAGGGAGCTGGGAGGAGGAGGTGGGAACGGGAGGCGAGAGCTGTCAGCGCGGGGGGAGGCGGGAGACGGGAGGAGTTCACGGTGGGAGGAGGGGTGGACGGGATGGACCTTGCATTCGTCATCCGTCCCCTCTCAAGTCTCACGTCTCAATTCTCATGTCTCCTAACCCAGCGCTTCCTTCATCTTGGCCCAAAAGCCCTTCTCTCGCTTCTCGGGCGGCTTGGCCTGCACCTCGTGGAGCTTCTCGATGAGCTTCGTCTCCTCCTTCGAGAGCTTCTGCGGCGTCCACACTTGCACGCGCACGTGCAGATCGCCGGCACCCGACGCGTTCACGCGTGGGAGGCCGCGGCCGCGCAGCACGAACACTTCCCCGCTCTGCGTGCCCTCGGGGATGCGCAGCGTGAGCGGGCCCGTGACGCCCGGCACGTCGAGATCCGCGCCGAGGACGGCCTGCGGATACGTCACCAGCACTTCGCAGTAGAGGTCCTCACCGTCACGCTCGAAGCGCTCATCCTCGAGCACCTCGAACACCACGATCACGTCACCGCGCGGGCCGCCGCGGAGGCCTGCGTTGCCCACGCCGCGCAGGTGCATGTACTGCCCCGTTGCCACGCCAGCGGGCACCTTGAGATCGATCGTGTGCTCGCCGCGCTGCCGGCCTTCGCCACGGCAGCTCTTGCAGGGCGACGCGATCATCACGCCTTCACCGCGGCAGGTCGGGCACGGCGCCACCGACACGAACTGCCCGAAGAAGCTCTGCTGCGCGCGCCGCACCTCGCCCTGGCCGTTGCAGGTCGTGCAGCGCGTGGGCTTCGTGCCCTCCTCGGCCCCCGTGCCGCTGCAGCGTTCGCAGGCGTCGAGCAGCTTCAGCTTGATCTGCTTCGTCACGCCCGTCGCGACTTCCAGCATCGTGAGCTGGAGATCCACCTTCACGTCTGCGCCCGCTCGCGGCCCGCTCTGTGAACGGCCGCCCCCGGCGCCGCCGAAGAGATCGCCGAGCCCGAAGTCGCGCATGAAGATGTTCAGCGCCTCGGAGAGGTCCACGTGGTGGAAGCCCGCCGCACCGCCCATGCCGCCCTTGAGCCCGGCCTCGCCATAGCGATCGTAGGCGGCGCGCTTCTGCGGATCCCGCAGGACGTCATACGCCTCGGTGATCGCCTTGAACTGCTCCTCGGCCTCCTTGCTGCCCCCGTTGCGATCGGGGTGGTACTTCATCGCCAGCTTGCGGTAGGCCTGCTTGATCTCGTCGTCGGAGGCCTGCTTTTCGACGCCTAAGGTCTTGTAGTAATCGGACATATCTCACGCTGAATCTAGTGGGAGGGGGGAGAGGGGGCACGGGCGGAGATGGTGATACGCGAATGGGGGCGATGGGGGGGAGACGTGTGACGTATCTCATCTTCCCGGACACACACTCGGCGCCTCGGAGGCTTCGACCGATGAACGAGAAACTGGGAGAGGGGAGAGGGGAGATGGAGGGGGAGAGGGAGAGGGAGAGGGAGAGGGAGAGGGGGACGAGACGGGAAACGACGCAGGAGGAATGGGAATCGACCGTCCCAGCGGCCTTGTCCCGCGATCTGCTCTGGAAACTCCACGTTTATCGTGCGGCGCTCTTCCTCCTGGACGCAGCGATGCGCGATGCCGACCTCCTCCGCCGCCGCCGGCGGGAGGGCATCGCTGAGCAACTTGTGCGAGCGGCGGGCTCCGTCAGCGCCAACATCGCCGAGGGCTACAGCCGGAGTAGCCCCCGAGACCGCGTGCGCCTGCTCGACTACGCCCTCGGCTCCGCGCGCGAGTGCATCACCTGGTACCAGGCTGCCGCAGGCATCCTCTCCCCCGAAGCGCTCGACGCGCGCCACGAACTCCTGAGCCGCATCCGCGGCATGACCCTGCGGCTCATCGCCGCCCAGCGCAGCCGCGGTGCCATACCCGGCCCCGGCAGGCAACGCAGTCGCAGCTGAGCCCCCACAGAGCCGTGTCCCTCGCACATGGAGCTGAGCCCCCACCACGCCGTGTCCCTCTCACATGAAGACGGGGGTGAGACGTCACACGTCTCCCCCCCGTCTCCCCCATTCCCCTCTCCCCATCCCCGCCCCTGCCCCCGTCTCCCCTCTCCCACGCTCAGCCGAGCAAATCCGTCACGAGGGACGACGTATGCGACACCAACGCAATCACCTTCTCATACGGCATCCGCGTCGGCCCAATCACCCCGATCACGCCCGTCAGCGAACCCGCGCGATACTCGGCCGTCACCAAGGTCAGCCCGCCAAGCAATGATGTCCCGTGCTCATCGCCGATCGTGATGGAAACGCCCGGCTGCGCCGTGCGTTGCCGCAGCACCCCCGCCAGTTGCGTGCGCGTCTCGGTGAGCGTGATGAGCTGCTTGAGGCGATCCCCCGTCGCGAACTCCGGCTTGTCGGCCAGCACCGAGGCCTGGCCGAGCAACACGGATTCTTCCTCCGCTGGGGCCGCCACGTCGAAGAGCTGCTCGCCTTCCTGCAGGAAGATGTTCAAGAGTTCCGTCGCGCCGCCTGCGGGCGCGGCGTCGCGCAGGCGTTCGCCCAACGACACGCGAATCTCGGCCAATGACAGTCCGGCGAGGCGCTCGTTGAGCACCTGCTGCACCTCGGCGATCGCGTTGTCGGCGATCTCGCCGCCGATCTCGATGAAGATCGTGCGTACGGCGCCGCCACGCAGCGTCAGCACCAGGATCAGGCGGTCGCTGCTCATGCGCACGAGCTCGAGCTTGACGAGGATCGTCTGGTCGAGCCGGGGGCCGAGCGCGACGCCGAGCTCCTGGGTGAGCACGCCGAGGGACTGTGCGGCACGCCGGAGGATGGTCTCGATGGCCGTCCCGCGATCGCCGATTTGCTCGGCCAACCGGTCGCGCTCTACGGCTGGCAGCGGGCGTCGGCCCTGCATCAACCCGTCTACATAGAAGCGGTACGCCTTATCCGTCGGGATGCGACCAGCCGAGGTGTGCGGGTGGTAGAGGAATCCCTTCTCCTCGAGATCGGCCATCGTGTTGCGAATGGTCGCGGGTGACACCCCGAGCCCAAAGCGGCGGCTGATGGTGCGCGAGCCGGCGGGCTCGGCGGTCTCCACGTACGCCTGGATGACCGCCTCCAACACTTGTTGCTCACGGGGGGTGAGGGTGTCCATGCCGTAACGTACGCAAGGCAAAGGACTTACGACAACGGGTGCGCCGCCGCGTATTTTCCAGCGCATGACACCCCGTTCGTACGCCGGTTTCGACGCGTTCCCTGCTTTTGCGCAGGCCCAGGACTGGATCAGTGGGCTCGTCGCGCAGCACGCGGCGCGCGACGTCCTCGAAATCGGCGCCGGGGCCAATCCGACGATCGGACTCGACCGCGTCACCTCGCTTGGCATCCGACGCTACACGAGCAACGATGTGTCGGCCGCGGAGCTCGCCAAGGCCCCGCGCGGGTACGACACGCTCTGCTGCGATTTCACCGACCCTGCGATGCCCCTCGAGGCGTCGTACGATTTCATCTTCAGCCGCCTCGTCAACGAGCACGTGCGTGACGGCGAGGCGTATTACCGGAACATCTTCCGGGCGCTCAAGCCCGGCGGCGTGACCGTGCACGCCTTCTCCACCCTGTACGCGCTGCCCTTCGTGGTGAATCGCTGCGTACCGGAGTTCGTCTCGAGCGCCTTGCTGAACTTCGTGGCCCCACGCGACCGGCATCAACACGGGAAGTTTCGGGCCTATTACAGCTGGTCCAGGGGGCCGACGCGCGCGCAGCTGCGGCGCTTCGCGCGGCTCGGCTTCGAGGTCCTCGAGTATCGCGGCTTCTTTGGCCACCGCTATTACCAGCGCCGGTTCCCGCTCCTGCACCGGCTCGAGCTGCTCAAGGAAGCATGGCTGGTTGAACATCCCGTTCCCCAGCTGACGGCGTACGCGAGCGTCATCCTGCGTCGCCCGCTCGGTCGGTAGCGCGAGACTCAGAGCAGCTGCGCCACGAGGGCATCGAGCCGTAGCCAACCTTGCGGGGTCAACCGCAAGCGGTCGCCATCCAGCTGCGCCCAGCCCGCCGCGAGCCACGCTGCGATGCGCGCCCGTTCGACGGTCTCGACGGCCAGCCCGTCGGTCGTCCGCAGTCCCAGGTACAGCTGCTCGGCTCGCGCCGTCTGGTCGCTGCCAGACTCGCCTGGGGCCGGCCGCACCCGCTCCTGCCCCTCGATCGGATCGACGCCAGCCCGAACCCGCCGCAGCCACTCGGCGTATGCCGGCACGTTCCAGCGTCGCTCGCTGCCGTCGAACCCGTGCGCGGACGGCCCGAGCCCGAGGTACGGCGCCCCCGACCAATACGCCGAGTTGTGTCGGGCGCGTCGCCCAGGCCTGGCGTAGTTCGAGACCTCGTAATGGACGAATCCGGCCGCCGTGAGCCGCTCATGCGCCTCCAGAAACTCGGCTTCGTAACGTTCCTCCGGCGATTCGCTTACCTCACCCCGCGCCGTCCAGCGGCCGAGCGGCGTGCCGGACTCGACCGTGAGTCCGTACAGCGACAGGTGATGCACGTCCAACTCGAGGGCGCGATTCAAGTCGTCTGTCCAACTTCTGTTTATGTTATCCGGCACTGCGAAAATGAGGTCGACGGAGACCTCCTGGACCCCGGACGCACGGAGCAGCCGCACCGCCTCCGCTGGCCGATCAGGGCCGTGCCCGCGGTGCATCCAATCGAGCAACGCCGGGCTGAACGACTGGACGCCAAGGGACACCCGGTTCACACCGGCCTCCACCCACTCGTCCGCAGCCGCGGCCGTCACGTCCTCCGGATTGGCCTCGAGCGTGATCTCGAGGTCATCCACGGATGTGGAAAACTTGTCGATTCCCGCCAGCGCTCGGATTCCGTGGAGAACTTGTTTCACGGCCCCGTCTCCGAGCTTCGACGGCGTCCCGCCACCAAAATAGATGCTCCGGATCGGGCCCTCGAGCTGCGTAATCCCCCGCGTGACCATCTCCGCCATTATGGCGTCTGCATACTCGATGGACGGAACCACGCGCCGCACCGCGATCGCGAAATCGCAGTATGAGCAGCGACGCCCGCAAAACGGTACGTGCAGATAGATGTGCGGCCAGGCTAGCGTCATGTGGATAAACTAATCCGCAAAGTTCGCTCCTGGCCAACAACAGGGTAGAAGCCAGATCGGCTCCCCGGCCCATCGCAATATCGCCGCGAGTCCACGCGATGAAAATGACTTAAAGTGATTTCTCAAATTGTTATTTTGCATTATTTTAGCGAATCTGCCGATAAATCACTTTAAGTGACGCGTGGAAATACAGCCGAGCTCGGTCCGGCAGATTTCGCCGTCTGTTTACGAGGTCGGAACGCACAGACGGCACGAGAACGGCCACTGCCGAATGTTGAAAAGTGACACATCCTGAGATCGCGACGCAACTCAAGACCCAGACTCCGAAAGCTCCGCGAGCCGATACCCTGCCCCATCCGCCGCGGCGATGCCAATCATCTCAAGTCTCAACAGAGCCTCACTCACATGCCTTACTGACAGCCTCGTGGAATCGGCAATCTCATGTGGTTGCCGAGGATCGCGGCGGAGCGCCTCGAGAACAACCTGATCGGCGGGCTCCCAGAGCTCACCCAGGACACGCCGCCTCCTTGACTCCGAGCCCGAGTCCGCGTTGGCAAATGTGGAAAAACCTGCAACCATCAACAGGTCATCCACACCCAGGATCATCTGGGCCCCGTCCCGGAGCAGGAGGTTGGACCCGGCCGCCCGAGGATCGTCCGCCTGCCCCGGCACCGCCCCCACCAAACGTCCCAACTCGAGCGCGACTGCGGCGGTGTTCAGGGCACCAGACTTGAAGCCCGCCTCCACCACCACCGTCAGTTTGCTCAGCGCCGCGATGATCCGATTCCGCCGCGGAAAGCAGCCCGGGAAGGCCCGCGTTCCCGGCTCCACCTCAGAAATCACGAGCCCATTTTCTTGGACAACACGGTGCAGTGTCCGGTGTCCCGCGGGATAGGGGACATCTACCCCAGTCCCCATCACGGCCACCGTGCGCCCCCCTGCGCGGACGGCCGCCTCATGCGCCGCGGCGTCGATCCCGCGAGCCAGCCCTGAGACCACCGCCAGCCCGGCCTTCGCAGCCCCGGCGGCGAGCCGCTCCGCCATCCGAACACCCGCCGCCGAGGCCTCACGTGTGCCGACAATGGCGATCCAGCGCTCCGGGGCGAGGTCTAGGAGGCCCGCATCGCCCAGCAACCACAACCCTCTGACCCGTACCGAAAGATCGCGCAGTGCGGCAGGCAAACGCTCGGCGGGACGCCAATCCGGGGTCCGCGCCGAGGGCGACGTCATGCGCCTTGGCCGCGCGCGTCGGGGGTCGGGTGCCAATCGAGGGCTCGAGTGGGAGCCGTGTCGGCGGCGACGCCAGTCGTCTGGCCGCTCACCCTGTCGGCACCTCGCCGGCGGCCTTCCGCAGCTCCAGCAGCCGCGCCCACCAGGCCGCCTTCAGCTGGTCCAGGCCCTGCCGCCCCGCGGCCGAGATGGACCACTTCCCGAACGCCTCCGGCGCCACGATCTCCGGCACGTAGTCCTCTCCGAGCAGATCCAGCTTGGTGAAGATCACGCAGTGCGGCTTGGCGGCCAGCTCCTTGGAATAGTTCTCCACCTCGGCGCGCAGCTGGTCGTACTCGGCCTGCCAGTCCATGGCATCAATCGGGATCAGGAACGCCAGGATGCGCGTCCGCTCGATGTGCCGGAGGAACTGCAGGCCGAGTCCCTTTCCCGTGTGTGCGCCTTCGATGATGCCCGGGATGTCCGCCACCACGAAGGTGCGGTGATCCGAGAGCTGCACGACCCCGAGGTTCGGCGCGAGCGTCGTGAACGGATAGTCGGCGATCTTCGGGCGGGCGGCGGAGATGACGCTCAGCAGGGTGGATTTGCCCGCATTCGGCTGGCCCACGAGGCCGATGTCGGCGATGAGCTTCAGCTCGAGCTCCAGCGTGCGCAGTTCGCCTTCCTCGCCGGGCTGCCACTCGCGCGGCGCCTGGTGCGTGGCCGTCGCGAAGAACGCGTTGCCCTTGCCGCCGCGGCCGCCCTTGGCGACCACGAACTCCTGGCCGTGCTCGAGGATCTCGCCGAGGCGCAGGCCGGAGTCGCGATCGCGGATCACCGTGCCCGGCGGCACGGGCAGGACCACGTCCTTGCCCGAACGGCCGGTCTTGTTGGAGCCCATCCCGTGCTCGCCGCGCTCCGCTTCCCAATGGTCGCGGTACGTGAAGTCGAGCAGCGTGGAGAGGTTGGCGTCGCCGCGGACAATGACGTCCCCGCCCTTGCCGCCATCGCCGCCGTCGGGGCCGCCCATGGGGGCGAACTTCTCGCGGCGGAACGACGTGCAGCCAGAGCCGCCGGTGCCGGCGGTGACGCGAACGGTGACGAGATCGATGAACATGTTCGCTGAAAGCTAATCGGCTCGGGGGGCGAGTCGCGGTGCGATTGCGCGAAGCGGCGCAAATCTTTGCTGGGAGAAGTAGATGGGGGCACGGGCGGGGATGGTGGCACGAATCGCGAGAGACGCGGGGAACACGGGATACGTCCCCCCGCTCCCCCCGTCTCCCTCATTCCCGTCTCTCCATCTCCGCCCCCGTCCCCCTCTCCCCTCTCCCTCCGAATCGCGCGTCCTACTTCCCCGCCACACGAGCGAACAGCAGCCGCGCCCGGAGCAGCAGCGCCGCATCCACGACGCCCTCCAGCGCACCGAGCACCCCAGCGACTTCCTCGACAGACGCCCCGGCGTTCATCGCCCCGTGCAGGTGCGAGTGCAGCTGGCGGTCCTGGCCCATCGCCACGCAGGCGGCCACGATGCAGAACTCCCGCAACCGCAGCTCCAGCCCGGGCCGCGAGAGGATCTTGCCGTAGCCCTCGACGATCATCCACTCATCGAGTGCCGGATGCAGGTGCACGATGTTCTCGCGCAGCTTCGTATAGAACTTGCCGTAGACCACTTCGCAGGTCTGCTCGCCCTGCGTGCGCCAGCGCCAAAGACTGGGCTCGGGGATTTCCTCGGGCGCGGGCGCGGGGATGTCGCTCGCGCGGCGCCATTCGCGCATCGCGTTGAGCGCGCGCGGGAATCCCGCCATGAGATAGCTCTGGAGGATGCACTCCTCCACCCACGGCGTGGGGACTTCCGCCGCCAGCACCTCCGCGCAGCCGGCGCGCAGGTCCTGTTCGGAGCCCGCGGCGATGCGCGCGGAGAAGCGCACGAGCGCGGCGACGTCTTCGCCGAGCATCGCGACGCCTTCGGCGGGAGACTGGCGCGCCCAGCCGGTCGTGGACGACCCGTCGCTCACGCGGCCGCGCTCGAAGGGGAAGACGAGGGCGACACGGATGCGCGGCTCATGAATGCGCCACCGGACGCAGGAGCCCCACCGTCTCGCCCCGCGTGTTCTTCACGGGGCGTTCCACAAACTCCGCCAAGCGCGTCGGGAGGTCTCGCGGCATGACGCCAAGTTGCTGCAGAGCACGCAGGACCGCCACATGCTGGGCGCGCTGGGCGCCATCCTCGACCTTGATTGCGAGCCCGATGCCCAGCGATGGGACGGTCACGGAATGCACGCCCTCGGCCCCGACCTTGGCGATGACGGCGCCCTTGGTTTCCTCGAGGAGCACGGTATCGAAGCGATCATTGCCGCCGATCAAGTGCGGATGCTTGCGCATCGCCGCCGCGGTGCGCGCGGGCAGCTCTTCGCCGGCGTGCACCGCGCGACCCCAGCGCGCGTACGCCAGCGCCATGCGGTCGAGCGGCAGCGCCATCACGGCCACGCCACAGCCGTCCACGCCGAGCGGCATGTCGTCGAGCGGGATGCCGGTCCAGGCGGAGACTTCCCCGAGGCAGCCCCGCTGCACGGGATGCTCGGCGTCCTCGTAGCCGACGGTCGCCCAACCCTGCGTCTTGGCGCGGGCGAGCATGGCGGCGTGCTTGCCGGAGCAGTTGTTGTGCAGGCGCGTGGGCAGCGCGCCGCTCTCGCGCAGCAATCGCGCGCCGCGGGGGCTCAGCGGTTCGTGCGGGCCGCAGGCGAGGTCGCCTTCCTCGAGCCCGATGCTCCCGAGCATGCGTGCGGCGACGGCCACGTGCTCGGGCTCCCCGCCGTGCGAGGCGCAGGCGAGGGCGAGTTCTTCGTGGCCCCAGCCGAGCTGCTCGAAGGCGCCGCTGCCGAGGAGCGGCAGCACCTGGAAGGGCTTGGCGCAGGAGCGCCACATGGTGACGAGCGCGGAGTCGCGCGCGGCGGCAATGAGCACGTCGTCGGCGCCGATCACGGCGGCGTGCACGCGATGGCGCGACTCGACGGTGTCGCCGCGGGTGATTTCGACGTCGAGGTTGAGCGCGAGCATGGGGCGGAAGCTAATGAGCGATCGGGGATTGGTGCGCGGTCGGGGGTTCGTGCGCGGTAGCTGGGTTCGCGCGCGGTCTTGGGTTCGTGCGCGGTCGGGGGCGGGCACGACGCCCTGCGGGGCCTGACCGCTTCGCGCACGGCCCCTTCGGGCGCCGCGCCCGCCCCCTCCCCACTCACGCACTCGCGGCGGTGAGCACCTCGGCCAAACGCTCCGCCGCGCGCGTCCACGTATACGCCTGTGCGCGGCGCCGGCCCTCAGCGATCACTGCCTCGCGAGCGGGGGCATCGAGCTGCCGCAGCGCCGTGGCGATCGCGGCGGGATTGTCGTACGGCACGAGCAGGCCCGCGGCGCCGATGACTTCGCGGAAGGGCCCGCGGTCGACGGCAATGACGGGGCAGCCGGCGGCCATGGCCTCGAGGGCGATAAGCCCGAAGCCTTCGTCCTGCGACGTCACGAGGAGTGCCTCGGCGTTGGCGTAGCACTGTGCGAGTTCAGCATCGCTCAGGGCCTCGCGGTCCTGCACGCGCGCCGCCACGCCGAGCGACGCCGCCAGCGCGTGGAGCGACGCGGTGTGTGAACCCCGATGTCCCACCATCACGAGGTCGAGGTCGGGACGCTCCTGCGCAAGCAAGGCGAACGCTCGAATCGCGGTGTCGAAGCGCTTGTGCGGCCGCTTGTTCCCGACGGTAAGCAGATACGGGCGCGTGACGGGCGCTCGCCGCACGGCGGCGAAGGCCGGCGCCACACCGTGATGGATGGCGGTGAGCTTGCCGCGCGCCGCCGGAAACGCGTCCGCGACCTGCGCCGCCGTGTGTTCGCTCCCCGTGACGAGCGCGGCACTCCCGCGCACCACGCGGCCGATCCACGCGCGTGCTACGAGTCGCTGCGCGAGGCCGCGCAATCCCGGCTGGTCGAGCAGGATGAGATCATGGATGGTGACCACGCCGGGCGCGGCGCTCCACGCCGCATCCCAGTGCGGGAACCAGCTCACGCGCGGCCCCCGCACCGCCGCCTCGATGCGGGCCCAGTCGCCGGGAATGCGCCAGCCGTAGCGCGGATGCACGAACGGCAACAGCGTCGCGTCCACGCCCCAACCCGCGAGCGTGGCCGGTTCCCCCGCGAGCACGATCCGCCCGAACGCGCCCGTCTGCGCGAGCGCCTGCGTCATCTCGCGCGCATAGCGCCCGAGGCCCGAGGGCCCAGGGCTGTGCGCCGCCACCACGAGCGTCGGCTTGCTCATGCGCGCGGCACCGGCGCGCCCGCGATTGCACTCACGCGTGCGCGAGCTTCGCGCGGACGGCACCCAGCAGCCGCTCACGCGTGTTTTGCGCGGGATCGTCCAACACGAGGTCGAGCAAGTGCTTGAGCATGTCGCCCATCGCCTTGCCCTCGCCCACGCCCGCCTGGCGCAGGTCTTCACCGTCGAGCACCAAGTCGGCGACGGTCAGCGGATCACGGAACGCGCTGCGCAGCGCGCGACGATACAGCGCGAGCCCTGCGCGGCCCTCAGCGGCGCCGGCGCCCTCAGCCCGCGCGCGCGCCCAGAGCAGGCGCGTCGCGCCCGGGACCATCAGTCGCCCCACGCGCGCGATGGCGCGGCGGAGGTCAGCGTCGCTGATGGCACCAGCTGCCCCAGCTGCCCCTGGTCGCGATGCGGCGTCCACCGCGCGCGATTCCGACACGTCAACGGACCACCGGCTGTCCGACAGCGCGGAGGCCAGCGCGACGACGGCCCGCTGCTCGACGTTGCTGAACTTGAGCTGCTTGAGCGTCGCCTCGAGCGTGCGCGCGGGTGCGACGCCGGGCTCCACGAACAGCGCGGCGAGCCGCAGCATGCGCCGATCCGGTCGGCGCGCGAGCCCCGGCTGCGCCAGGTAATCCACCGACGCGAAGCGCGCGCGAGGCGCCTCGGCCAAGAGCGGGATCAGCGCCGTGAACACCCCGGCCTCGCGGTAGCGCTCCAGCGTCGCGCTCGGCTTCGCGATCTGATCCATCACCTTCTCGAGCTCCTGCTTCACGCGCTCCATCGACAGGCGCCCGAGCTGTGGCGCCGAGTCACGGATCGCCTGCCACGTGGCGGGCTCGATCGCGAAGTCGAAGCGACCCGCGAAGCGCAGCGCACGCAGGGCGCGCAAGCGATCCTCCTGCATGCGCAGTTGCGCATCGCCGACGCAGCGCAGCACGCGGCGCTCGAGATCCGCGCGGCCGCCGAAGGGATCGCGCAGCTCCAAGGTCTCCGCGTGCACCGCGATGGCGTTGATCGTGAAGTCGCGGCGTGCGAGGTCTTCCTCGAGGGACGCGCCGAACTTCACCACGGCGTGGCGGCCGTCGGTCTCGACGTCATGCCGGAAGGTGGTGACTTCGTGCAGCACGCCGGCATCGTCGAGCACGCCGACGGTGCCGAACTGGATGCCGACGGGAATCGTGCGTTTGAAGAGCTTCTGTACCTGCTCGGGGCGCGCGCTCGTGGCGACGTCCCAATCGAGCGTCTCGATGCCGAGCAGCGCATCGCGCACGGCGCCGCCCACGCACCAGGCTTCGTGGCCGGCGCGTTCGAGCGTCTGCGTGATGGCGCGAATGGCGGGCGGCGGACGAAGAGGCGGCAACGGAGAGGGCGGCCGCAGGGGCGACCGAAAGGGACGACCGGCAGCGAGTGGGCCCAGCAGGATTCGAACCTGCGCGCGTCGGATTATGAGTCCGCTGCTCTAACCGCTGAGCTATGGGCCCGATGGCCTGAAGATAGGGCGCCGCCGCGCTGGCGCATAGCGTGGGGCTCGTGCTGCGTGTTGGATTCGCCCGCATCTTCGTGGGAAGGATCGGCTGGCAGGGTTCGGGAGCGGCCCCGCCGTGCGGGTCCTGAATTCTGCTCGCAGGGTTCGGGAGCGGCCCCGCCCTCCGGGACCTGACCTCTGCGAGCACGGTCCCTTCGGGCGGGGCCGCTCCCTCACCCTTCCACTATTTGGCCTCGCCTCGCTCCCCGCGTAGCGCCAACGCGAGGCCCGTGAACACCACCGCGCCGCCGGCGATCGTCGCTGGGCTCGGCACCTCGCCGAGGGCCAGCCAGGCCACGAGGCCCGCGCCGATGGGCTCCAGCAGTAGCGCCACGCTCACCACCACGGCGGGGACGTAGCGCAGCGCCCAGTTGAAGCCCGTGTGGCCCGCGAGCATCGGGCCGAGGGCGATCAGCGCGAAAATGCCCAGCTCGCGCGGCGGCTGCGGCCACAGCGGCGTGTGCTGCCAACCTGCTAGCGCCAGTAACACCACCCAGCACGCGCCATAGACGAGGGCCACGTAGGGCCAGAGCGAGAGTTGCTGCCGCAGCCGTCGCCCCGCGAGGTAGTAGAGGCCCACCGTGATCGCGCCGAGGAGTGCGAGGCCGTTGCCGAGGAGCGCACGGCCGTAGAACAGCGTAGGACTGCCCGACGTCGCATCCCCGTGCGCCAATGCGCCCTGGGCGGAATCACTCGCCGTCCGATCCCCAAGCGCCACATCCCCCAGCGCGACGACCGCGGCGCCAAGCATTGCCAACGCGAGCCCGGCGAGTTGCGCTCGCGTCGGACGCTCCCCGAGCCACAGCGCCCCGCCGAGCACGATCACCACGGGATGCAGGTTCACGAGCAGCACGCTCGCGGCGACGCTCGTCATCCCGAGACTGGCGATCCAACTCCAGAAGTGCAGCGCGAGAAACGTCCCCGCCGCCAGCGCGATCGCCACGTCGCCGCCGCGGAGCCGCGCGAGTTCCCGCCACGTGCCGCTCACGAGCAGCGGAACGGCGACAATCCCCAAGGAGAGCGTGAGGCGCCACACGGCGATCGCCAGCGGCGGCGCCGTCGAGAGCCGCGCCAACGGCCCGGACACACTGATGCCGACGACGGCGAGCGCCAGCACGACCGGCAGCATCCGCGGCAGCGCGGGCCGTTGCGGCAACGGAGGCGAAGCAGGCGGCGACAAAGGCGATGCGCTCATCTCGCCCAAGGTTAACGCCGCCGCCGCTAGCAGAGCGAGGGACCGTCCGAGGGCAAATGCACGTGCGGGAGGGTGAGGCCCCGCCCGTAGAGACCGTCCGAAGGCAAATGCATGTGCGGGAGGGTGAGGCCCCGCCCGTAGGGACCGTCCGAAGGCAAATGCACGTGCGGGAGGGTGAGGCCCCGCCCGTAGGGACCGTGCGCGAAGCGGTCAGGTCCCGTAGGGCGGGGCCTCACCCGACCGCGCGCACAAGACCCGACCGCGCGCACCAAGACACGCAACTAGAACTCCAACCCGCGAACCGCCAGCTTTCCCCCATGCCCAACGCCCGCCTCACCCGCGCTCGCCTCCAGCAGCTGCTCGACGCCATCGCCGCAAAGCCGCCGCGCATCGCGGTCGTCGGCGACGCCATGCTCGACCTCTACCTCAAGGGCGACGTCGACCGCATCTCCCCCGAGGCGCCCGTGCCCGTGGTGCGCGTGCGCGAGCGCAAGCATGCGCTGGGCGGCGCCGCCAACGTGGCGCAGAACGTGCTCGCCGTCGGCGCCCGCTGCGAACTCGTCGCCGCCGTCGGTCGCGATTCCGCCGGCCTGCAGCTGCGCGAGATGCTGGCGGCGCAGGGCGCCGAGCCGCACGGGCTCGTGGACTGCGATCGCCCCACCACCACCAAGACCCGCGTCGTCGCGCGCAACCAGCAGGTCGTGCGCGTGGACGAGGAAGTCGACGCCGATCTGTCCGGCGACGAAGTCACGCGCCTCCTCGATGCCCTGCACCGCGCCATCGCTGCAGCGGATGCGCTGATCCTCGAGGACTACAACAAGGGCGTGCTCATCCCCGAGGTCATCCGCGCTGCCATCGCCGCCGCGCGGGCCAAGGGGATTCCCGTCGTCGTGGACCCGAAGTTCCGCAACTTCTTCGAGTACCAGGGCTGCACGGTCTTCAAGCCCAACCGTCGCGAGCTTGAAGGCGCCCTCGGCGCGCACATCGACGTGAACGAAGCGAAGGCCCTGCCCCACGTGCTGGAGCGGCTCGACGCGGAGCATCTCCTGCTCACGCTCAGCGAGCAGGGCATGGCGCTGATCTCGCGCGTTGCGGGCGAGGGCGCGTCACGCGCAGCGCGCGCGGCGGGTGCCGAAGCCGGCCCCGCGGCGCACGCCACGCTGCGAGTCGAGCGCATTCCGACGACGGCGCGCGAAGTGTATGACGTGGTCGGCGCGGGTGACACGGTGACGGCATATCTCGCCGCTGTGCTCGCAGCGGGCGGCAGTGCGCTCGAAGCGAGCATCGTCGCGAACTACGCGGCGGGCGTGCAGGTGGGCAAGGCCGGCGCCGCGGTGGTGTCGCCGGACGAAGTGCTGGCAGCGCACGACGCGTAACGCCGGGCCGCGCGCCTCTTCCACTTCCCTCCACGCTTCGCCATGCGCCTTTCCGGTCCGCTCGCCCTGCTCACGCTGCTCGCGCTGCCCGCCAGCGCCCACGCACAACTCGGCGCGAGCTTTCACCTCCGCTCCGTCAGCGCCGAAGAGACCGACTCCGCAAATGCGAATCGGCGCGGCTACGAGTTCCGTGCCCATTTCGACCAGCCACTCCCGCGCGGCTTTGGGCTGCGGGCGGACGTCGCCGCCATCCAGATGCAGTACCAGCGCGACGACGGCACGATCCGACGGCAAATCAGCGAGAACGGCATCGAGGCGGCGCTCCTCGGCACCACGGAAGTGCAGCGCGGCGCGTTGACGGGTCTCTACGGCATGCTGGGGCCGGTGGCCTCGTGGCGCGTGAACTGTGGGCAGCTCGGTGGCTTCGTGGACTGCGATGCCACCCCGGCCCAGCAAGTGGGCTACGCCGTCGCGCTCGGCTATCGCTCGCCGATCACCCCGACGCGGGATCTACTGTTCGAAGTGAAGTTCGCCGACCGCCTCGTCGGGGGCGCGGGGGCGCCGATACTCTCGCTCGGCGTCGGGCTGCGCGCCGCGCGCCGGGCCCGCGCCGACGACTGACGTCGCTGCGGCGGCAACGCACGAGGGGGCGGCGCCGACGGCGCCGCCCCCTCGATTTGCGTCCGGTCTGTCGCGCCGATTAGCGCGTGACGATTCCGGCGAGGACCGAACGTGCGGCGAGGAGGCCCGGACCGGGCGCCTGTCCCGGCGGCAGCGCATCCACGGCGGCGTTGTAGGCCGCGACGGCGTTCGACACGTTGGAGTAGTTCATGCCACCGCTGCCGCCGAGGGTCTGGAGGGCCTGCGTCAGCGCAGCCGCCGCGGGCGTGCCGCCGAAGGCTGCGTTGGCCGCGTTCACCTGGGCCGGCGTCGCGCCACCGCCGAGCACCGCGCCCACCGCCTGCGCGATGGCCGGCGGAACGGCCACCGTGCCACCCGCCGGATTCGCGACCGTCGGGCCGGCGCCGGTCGCGGCGACGAACGCCGAGCGAGCGGAACCGAGGCCCGCGGAGGCCGAGGCCGGGCTCCCCGGCATGTTGCCGACGGAGGGCACGCCGAGCGGCGCCACCGCGCCGCCGAGGCCACCACCGGCGCCAATCGGCGAACCGAAGTCCGTCTGGGCCGTAGCGACGGACGAGGCCACGGCGAGCAGGGCCGCAGCGAAGAGAGTCTTGTTGGTCATGGGCGGGGCTCCGAGGGTTAGTACTTCCAAGACATGCCGGCGCCGATCGACAGGCGCGCCTTGTCGCCCGCCTCGCCGGTGATGTCGTTCATGGACGGCGTGATCACCAGCGGCAGGCCCTTCAGCGGCGCGAAGGACAGCGCGAGGTTCACCTGCGCACCGGTGTAGTCGACGATGGCCGAGCTCCACTCGTTCACGCGGATGGACGACGAGAGGAAGAAGCCGATGCCGCTCTTGTCCGCCGCGAAGTCATCGGCGCTCTGGAAGCGACCGTTGCCGAGGCCGAGGTTGATCGTGGCGCTGTTGAAGGTCGCGGCGTCGCGCACCTGCAGCACGCGCGTGCCGGCGAGGTAGACCGAGGGCTTGGTGTCGAAGTCGTTGCCGTTGAGGAACAGGCCCTCGACGCCAAGGCCGACGCCCCAGCCGCTGACGAGCTTGTGCACCTTCACGCCGCCGACCATGCGCGAGCCGAAGCCCGAGCGGATGGTGGACAGCGAGGTCAGCACCGCTTCGATGCCGACGAGCTCTTCCGGGTTCAGGAAGCCGCCGCCGATGGACAGCGCTCCATCCTGCTGGCCGTTCGTGGCCTTGGCCTGATAGCCGAAGCCGGCGAAGATGTCACCCTGCCGCGGGCCGAAGCCCACCGGCGAGGACGCCGCGACACCAGGCTGCGCGCGCCCCATCTGCGTGCTGAAGATGTCCGGGGTCGGCATCGGAAGCTTGTACACGTCGCGTCCCTGGGCCTGCGCAGCGCTGGGCAGCGCGAGCGACACGGCGAGCGCGAGGGGGGCAAAGGAACGAAGGCGCATCGGGGATCTCCGATCAGGGAGCGAGGTAGCGTGCGGAAGCCGCTCCGGGGGTCCGGCGCGGATGTACGCGGGAAAGGTCGGGTCTGGCGTCTATAGTGTCAAGAGAGCCACATCACCATTCTGCAACGAACCGTACCGCTTCCGTCTTCCGTCGTCCGTCATTACTCTTGTCAGTCTCGGGCGCGTAGCTCAGCTGGTTAGAGCGCTGCTTTCACACAGCAGAGGTCGGGGGTTCGAGTCCCTCCGCGCCCATCGCAAGGCAGCATCGCATCGTCGTCCCCACGCCTCCGGCCCTCCGGGGGCGTTTCCTTTTGCTCGCCGCGACATACACTTCGCCCGATGACGCGCACGACCGGGCTTCCGCGATTGCCACTGGGCCGCGTGACAGCTGCCCTCGCCGGCAGCGCGCTGATGTGGCTCGGGGCCAGCGCGGGGCCACTCGCGGCGCAGGACTCCCTCCCCGCCCGACGCTGCGCGCTCGATGTCGCCCCGCTCGACGGCGCCCTGCCGTTGCATCGCAGCCTGCGCGAGACGCGCTGCGTCACCGAGGGCATCCAGCGCCCGCAAGGCGAGGCCCTGCTCGTCAGCCGTCGAGGCGTACCCGATGGGCGCGGCAACGGCGCCGCGGTTGCGGGAGTCGGCGCGACGCTGCAGGCCCGCGTCCGCTGGGCGTATCAGCGCGGCCCCGTGCTGCTGCGTCTCGCACCCGAAATCCAAGTCGCCGAAAACCGTCCCTTCGTCACCTTCCCGGCCGGCGACTCCACACGCAGCGGCCAGTCGTCTCCGTGGTACTTCGGCCAGTACTCGGCGGACCTCCCGAGCCGACCCGGTACCGCCGCCCTCACGCAGATCGACCTCGGAGAATCCGGCATCTGGCTCAGCGGCCGGCAGTGGATCGTCGGCGCGACCAGTGCACTGCCCGACTGGGGCCCCGGCGTGGGCGAAGGGCTGGTCCTCGGCCGCAGCGCGGGCGGACTTCCGCGGCTCGAAGCGGCCTGGGGCCTCAGCAACGGCGCACAGCGCGTGGACGTCCGCTGGTTCGCGGGTGCGGCGCTCGAGAGCCGCTTCTTCGATGCGGACCCCGCCAACGACCTGCGCGGCGTCGCCGGCCTGCGGCTCGCGCTCGCGCAGGGCCGCTGGCAACTGGGGCTCTCGCGCACGGTGATGGACGGCCGGCGTGATCGCGCAGCGCTGCGCGCCGCCGCACTCCCCCTGCGCCGCGCCAGCAGCGATAGCGTGCTCGAGACGCTCGCCGCCGACCTGCGCTACGCGGATGCAGCGCGCGGCGCGCTCCTGTGGCTGGAGCTGGCGCGCCAAGCGCCGCTGCGCAGCGTCCACGACTTCCTGCTCCTGCCCGCCGAAGGACTCGCGCTCCGCGTCGGCGGCAGCCAACTGCTGGCGACCACGGCCAGCGCTCAATGGCGCGTCGGATTCGAAGCCGTGCGGCTGAGCCAGCCGCCGCAACGCCGCACGGCGCCCGATCAAGACCTCTACACGTCCCCGACGGTGGTGCATGGCTGGACGCATCGCGGTGAGCCGCTGGGCAGCGGCCTCGGGCCGGGCGGCGAACGCCAACTCCTCTCGCTGGATCGCGAAGCCCAGACGGACGTCGGCGTGTTCCTCGAGCGCGTGCGCTGGAACGACGACGCGCTGTACCGCCAGTACCTGCCCTACCTCACGCGGCACGACGTCACGCTGCAGGGTGGCGCGCGCATCCGCTGGCAGAGCCCGACGCTCGAATGGCGCGCCTCGGTGACGGGGGGCCGGCGGCTCAACTATCTGTTCCAGAACGCCGATTGGATCCCGGGCTTCCGCAGCGACGACGCCCGCGTCCTCGACATCACGCTGAGCCTGCGCGCGCGATGACGCGGCCGTTCTTCACGGTGGGCATCCTCGCGTACAATCGCGCGGCGCTGCTGCCGGGCATCCTCGACTCGATTCTCGCGCAGGACTTTTCCGACTACGAGATCCTCGTCTGTGAGGACGCCTCACCGGAAGGCGCGGCGATCCGCGCGGTGGTCGAGCGCTACGCCGCCGCGCATCCGGCCCTGCGGCTGCAGCAACAGCCGCGGACGCTGGGCTTCGACGCCAACCTCCGGAGCTTGGTTGCCGAAGCCCGCGGGCAGTACCTGTTTTTGCTGGGCAATGACGACTACGTCGCCCCTGGCGCCCTGCGCGCCGCTGCCGCGGGCCTCGCGCGGCATCCCGAGGCGGGTGGCATCCTGCGCTCGTGGGAAGGCTTCCGCGACGATCGCCACCGCCCCACCGACGTCAGCCGCTACGTGCCCACGGAGCGCGTGATCCCGGCCGGTCGCGCGGCGATCCTCGCCTCGCATCGGCGCTTCGTGCCGCTGGCCGGCATCGTGCTGCATCGCGACGATGCCCACGCGGCAGCTTCCACCGCCGTGGACGGCGCGCTGTTCTATCAGCAGTGGCTCTCGGGGCACGTCTTCGCCAAGCGCCCGCTGCTCTGCCTGCCGGACATCCTCGTGCAGATCCAACTCGGCAGCGTCGCGGACTTCGGCCACGCCGACGTCGAGCGCCGGCACTTCACGCCGGGCCCGCGCTCGCTGCAACAGGACGTGCGGCTGGTCGAAGGGCTGTTCGTCGTCGGCGACGCGCTCGAACGGTCGCTCGCCCTGCCCGGCTTGGGTCGCGAGATCCGCCGCGACTTCGCCCGCCGCAGCTATCCCACCTTGGAGCTGTTCGCGCAGTCCGGGCGCGGCGCGCTCCTCAAGGGCTACCGGCGGCTGGGCGCGCTCGGACTCCGGCGCTACGCGAGTCTCCACCTGTGGTGCGCCGCCTTGCTCCTCTGCGGGCCGCGCAACCTGCGGGCGCTCATCCGCGCCGCACAGCGCTGGCTAGGGCACACGCCTGGCCTGGCGCCCCAGCGCTAACCACAGCGCGGCGGCATCGAGCACGGCCCGTGCGGTCCACACCACGCTCACGCCGATCGCCCCCCAGCGCACAGCGGCCCAGAGCAAGGCCGGCAGGTACAGCGGGAGCTGGCTCAGGTGGATCAGGGCCACGCGGCGTGCGTGGCCGGCGGCGTGGAGCGCGGCGTAGGCCACCAACGCGAGGCCGTTCGCGAGCATCGCCAGCACGAACAACTGGAACGCCGGCACGGCCACGGCGTCGAAAGACTCCGCCAGCCACCACGGCAGCAGCTGCGGCGCCAGCCAGAGCGCCGGCAGTGCCAGCGGCAGCAGCAGCGCGAGCGTCCACCGCGTCCCGCGGCGCAGCCATGGCGCGAGCGACTCGCCAGCGCGCTCTGCCGTGACCATGCCTTGGAACAGCAGCGGCTGGAGGATCGCCCCGACCATGGCCAACTTGCTGGCCGTCTCCGCGGTGGCCACGTACCAACCGACACCCGCGATGGGCAGCTGCGCGGCAATCACCGCGCGGTCGGCCAACGAGAGCAACGGCGTCGCGAGCGCGGAGACCGTCATCCAGCCCCCGTCGCGCAGCAGCGCGCGCATCGCAGGCGCACGCCAGGCCCAGTCCAACGCCGCCCACTGGAGCAGCCAATACGCCACGCGGCCCAGCGCGATCACCGCCACCAGCGCCCGGACGTCCGTCGTGAACGCGGCCACGAGCCACGGCCCACCCCAGGTGACCACCCCCAACGCGGCACGTTGCGCGTTCACGAGCCCCCAGCGCGCTTGGCCTTCGAGCGCCCCGCGCAGCAGCACGCCGTGCGCCGCCACCGGCAGCGACAGGGCGAGGATGCGGAGCATACCGACCGCTTCGCTGCGCAGCTCGGCCGGCACCGTGAGCACGCGGTCCACCACCCATGGCGCGAGCAGCAGCCCGAGTAGCGCCAGCGGCGCAAACAGCAACCACATCCAAGCCCCGCCCGCCGCCACCGTGGCGGCCACGGGGAGTTCGCGGCGTGCCACCAAGAGCGTGGTCGCGCGCCCGAGCCCGAGATCCAGCAAGGCGAACGCCGCGACGGCGGCCCACGCGAGGGCGAGCAATCCAAAGCGATCGGGCCCCAGCGCACGCGTGAGCGCGGCCACGGAGCCCAGCGCGAGCAGCGCGGGCAGTCCCCAGCCCAACGCGCCGTAGGCGACGCCGCGCCTCACGGCCAGGGCGTGGAGAACGTGGGCAGGCGCAGGATCGTGTCCGAAGCCGCCGTGCGCAGGCGGAACGTGCCCATCGGCAGCGGATCGCGCCCGGGCGGGAACAGGGTCAGCGTGCCGCGCACCGTGCCGGTATCCGGCATCGGGCTATGCAGCCACAGCGTGCCGTCGGCGCCCGTGTAGAAGCTGTAGCTATTCGGCGTGATGGCCACGCCACTGTCGCGCACGAACGTGTACGGCATCCACGGGATCGGCGCGCCGTCCGTCGCGCTCAGCAGCTGGCTGCGGTATGTCCAGCGCTCATTGTGTCCGAACACCCCGAGGTCGCGCACCTCGAAGGTCTCGAAGGTCTGCAGGCGGTAATCCGGATACGTGTACGGCAGTCCGGCGCCCGGTGGCGGCTGGATGCGCAGCGTGCCGCGGGTCTCGCCGAAGCCGTGGAACTCCATCTCGAGAAACGCCATGCCGCTCGCGTTGGCCGTGGCCACCACCACGTTCGGCGTGATGTTCAGCCCGCCGGTGCGGGTGAACGTGACCGTCGCGCCCGGCGTGGCCGCGCCCGTGCCGCGATGCACCACGCGCCCGCCGTATCCATACCGCCGGCGCAGCTCCACGACGCGCCGGATCTCCGGCACCTTCACCTCGTGATCGGCCACGACATCAATGCCACCGATGTCGCGCGTCCCCATGCCGCCGCCGGTCACGCGCAGCGTGCCCCGCAGCGTGCCGAGTGCCGGCGCCGGACCGCGCAACAACACGAAGCCGTCGTACGCCGTGGCCGTGTAGCTCGCCACGCCGATCGCGCTATCCACGGTGAAGCGCACGGGCACGTTGTCCAGCGGCGCGCCCAGCGCGAACAGCCCAAGCACGTACTGGAGCACGGGGCGGTCCCACCACAGCCCCACATCGCGGGCCTCGCCCACCGTGCGCGAGGCCCGGAGCGGCACCTGCGGCACCTCATAGCTCGGCAGGCCCGCGCGCTGCACGCGCAGCGCGACCACCGTGTCGGCGGCACCACGCAAGGCCAGCGTCCAGCGTCCATCCACGTCGGTGAACGTTTCCCGCGCGCCGATGCTGACCCGCACACCACTCACGGGCGCCGTCGTCGTAGCGTCCACAATCGTCCCCGTCACCGCCCGCTCGGCGCCGCTGCGGCAGGCCGCGACGCCGGCGCAGGGATCACAGCCCGCCAGCGCAAGGAGCAGCAACACCGAGGCGCCGAACGCGCCGGGCTTCAGGGCAGCGGCCCCTCCGTGCGGGCCCGACGCAGCCCCCGCGGGCGACTCGCCGCGACGCGCCGTCCGACGCGCGCGCAGCGGCGGCGGCGCGATCGCCACCACCCGCGCCTGCAGCACCCACAGCGGCAACATCACCAGCGTGTTGAGCAGCGTGTTGGTAAACAGCGACTGCACGAGCACCAGCACCAGGCTCAGCGCGGCGCCGAGGGCAAACGCGCGCTGCTCGGCCGGCAGCTCCGCCGAGCGCCAGCTGCGTCGCGCGGCGGCGAGGAAGGCGCCGAGCATCAGGCAATACGCCGTGAGTCCCAGCAGGCCCGTGAGCACGGCGACGAACAGCAGCCCACCGTCCAACGAGGTCACGCCGCCACCGATCGTCTCCCAGCCATAGGCGCGCTGCGCGGGGCCGGCCGCGTTGAAGCCCACCCCGAGCAACGGATTGTCGCGCAGCAGGATGCCCGATCGCAGCCACGCCACCAAGCGCAGCAGCGCCGAGGCGTCCACACTGAACTTGTTGAACGCCGTGCCGAAGGCGATCACCAACGGCAGCACCGGCACGAGCAGCAGCGCGCCGCCCAGCGCTAGCCGCCGCAGCGGGCCACGCAGGCCGCGCCACCAGAGCAGCAGCACGAACGTCCCCGCGAGCGCGATCCACGTGGACCGCGAGAGCGTGAGCACGATGCCAGCGAGCAGCAGCGCGAGCACGCGACGGTCCGTGCGCAGCCCTTCGGCCTCACGCGCGAGGCGCATCAGCAAGACCATCGCGAACAAGGTGCCGGCGAAGTTCGGGTCCAACACCGTGCTCACGAGGCGCCGGCCTTGGTCGTCCCAGACCATGCCGGTGAGCCGCATCAACGTCGCGCCCAGCGAGGGCAGGAACAGCACCTGCACGAAGCCCAGCACAAGGATCACCAGCACCGCGCGCTCGATCTTCGCCCAGGCCTCGCGGCCGGCCGCGTCGGGATCAGGGTCCGTTGCGATGAGCAGGTAGAACCCCGCATAGGCCACCCAGCGGATCAGGAACGCCGCCACACCCAGGTGCTGCCCCAGCGAGAGGTCCCACTTGGGGCCGGCCAGCAGCGTGCCGAGGGCCGCGATGGCCACGAAGCCCAGCCAAGCCCGCGCAAACCCATCGAGCCGCCAGCGCCGCGTGCCGCGCGCGAGCGTCACCACGAGCAGCAGCCACAGCGGCAGCAGCACGAGGTCGAGCAGCGTCACGGCGCCGGCCTTGCCGAGCACCTCCACGCCGGGAATGCGCCCCAAGCTGCCCAGCGCGAGGCCGACGGCCGCTGCCGTCATGAGCGAGCGCGTGGACAGCCGCACTCAGGCCTCCGGGGCCGGCGCCCTCAGCAGTGGCATGAGGGCCAGCAACACTCCCAGCACGAGCCCGGCGAACGCCCCCACCGCGAGCGTGATCGCCGGTCGCGGGAACTCCGCGCGGCGCGGCGGCGTCGCGGCGTCCACCACGCGCACATCGCCGCCCTCGCCAAGGGCGGCCAGCCGCGCCTCCAACACCTGCGTGGCCAAAGCGAGATTCAGCCGCGCGAGCCGGTCCACATCCGCCTGCGCCAAGAAGTGCCGCTCGCCGGCGGCCGGCAGGCCCGCCGCCCGCTGCTCGGACTGCGCCACCTGCGCCGCGTACGTGCTGCGCTGCGATTCCAGCGCCTGCGCATAGGTGCGCGCCAACGGCAGCAGTTGCCCACGTAGCTCGGTGATGGACTCCGCCAGCGCCACCGCGCGCGGATCGCGATCCGTCACCTCGGCCAGCAGCAGGCGCCGCTCCGTCTCGCGGCGCCCGAGTTCGGCCACCAACTCGTTCACCGCCGGGGAGCGCAGCAGCGCCGGCACGCCGGCCACCCGCTGCGGCCGCTCGGCTTCGAGATCCACGAGCACGCTGCGCATCGCCTCCAACTCGGCCACCGTCTCCGTGAGCTTCCCGCGCAGCAGGGCCTGCTGCTCCAACTCCACCTGCGCGGTGACGCCCACGCTGAGGCCGGCCGCGCGCTCCTGCTCGCGGCGGAACGTGTCGGCAGCGCCAGCCAACGCCTGCTGCACGCTGTCCTGCTGCCGCTCCAGGAACTCCGCGCGTCGCTGGTTCAGCCCGCGGTCCACCGTCTTGCGGCGCTCGAGGTACCGCGCGGCCATGAGGTTCGGCACCAGCGCCGCCGAGAGCGAATCGCGGCTACGGTACACGATCTCCACCGCCTCACCGCCCACGATGTCCACACTCAGGCGTTCCGCGAGATCATCAATGGCGTCCTCGCGGTCCACCAACTTCGCCGTCACGCCGTCAATCGTGACGCGCCGCGGCTTGAAGCGCCCGTCGCGGGGAATCTCCGTGGTCAGTGTCGTCGGCGGGCGACGGCCGGCCCGGAGCTGCAGCTGCAGCGAATCCACCACTTCGCCGAGCAGCGCGCGGCTCTGCAGCAGTGCCAGTTCGGTCTTGATGGGATCGTCGTCCTCCCCGAGCCCGAGGGCCGAGCCCGCCAGCTGCGAGAGCTGGCCGAACTGCTCGCGCATCACTTGGCCAGCGGAGATGCCCTGCGTGCGGATGAGCACCATCGCGCGGCCTTCAAAGCGCGCCGGCGCCAGCCACAGCGTGAGCAGCGCCGCCCCGACGCCGAGCCCCAGCCCCAACCCGATGCGCGCGAGCCCGCCGCGCAGGGCGGAGGCCACGTCCGCGATTTCCAGATCCGCGTCGGTGGTCATTGCCCCAGCACCGCCACCACGGTGACGAGGCTCGCGACCAGCGACACGAGCACGCCCGGGTTCCGGCTCCACCAAGAGCGCTCGGCGACGACGATCAGATCGCCGCTCTGCAGGGGCACGTTCAGCGTCGCGGGCGTGCGCGTGTCGTAGCGGCCCACGCGCTGGCCGTCGCGGTACAGGTCCACGCGTCCGCGATGGCCATCCTCGGCCACGCCGCCGGCCATTCCCAAGGCCTCGGCCAAGCCCACGGTGGACTCCGTGAAATAGAGGTCCGGCCGCCGCACCGCGCCCTGGACGATGATGCGGCGCAGCGCCACCACGCGCAGGTCCGGGCGACGGCTGAACGCGGCGAGCGCGCGCACGACCGAGTCCTCGGCGGCCGTGGGCGTGAGTCCCGCGAGAGCCAGCGGGCCCACCAACGGCAGCACCACGCGGCCATCCGGCCGGATGCTCGCCTCGTCCACCGAATCGCGGCGCGAGACGACGATGCGATCACCGGGGCGTAGCGCGCCCGCAGGCGCCTGCGCCGCGAGTGGGGCGGCCAGCGGGGCAGCGAGCCCGACGAGGGCCAGCGCGATCAAGGCAGTTCGCATTGCGGTGGAGTGTAACCGGGCCTTCACGGCAGCCGCCAGATGTAGCCGACGGCGGCGTGCAGCGAGTACGCGTAGTCGTCGCCGTAGCGGCCGATGTCGGCAATGCCGCCGAGCCGTGTGTACAACTGCCCCGCGCCGGCGGGCCGCAGCCACTCGAGCATGGCGCTCCACTCCGTGCGGCGGAATGCGTCGTCGGCCTGCGAGCGCCGCCGCTGCGGCAGGAGCCGCGTGGCCAGGATCAGCGTGCGGCGATCTGCGGCGCTGTAGCGGTCCAGCCGCAACTCCGCGCCGCCCGTGCCCTGCAGCAGCGGCGTGCCCAACAACTGCCCGCGCTGCGTGTGGCCCTGCGTAATAGGCGAGTGCTCATAGAACGTGGCCTGCGGCCGCAGCGTGTCGAGCTCGGCGATACGTCCGCCCACCGCGGTGCCGGCGAGCAGCCACTGCGCCTCGTGCTGACGCCAGGTCCGCGTGAAGCCCAGCAGCCAGGCGGCGTTGTGGTCGGCCTGCACCAGGAGATCGCGCGTGTCGTTGGAGCGGTCGTTCTTGCCGAACTCGCCGAACACCTCCAGCCCGGCCTCGGGCAGGCGCAGCCGCGCGTAGAGGGCCGCGAGTTGGTTGTCCGCCGCACCGCCGGCGTTCACTTGTTCATCAAAAAACAGGCTCCCGAACGGCACCAGCAGGTCCTTGGCGCGCCAGCCCTGCCAGTCGCGATGGTAGAAGCGCGTCGCCCCGAGCCGCAGCCGGTCGCCCCGCAGCGGGCTCCACCACACATCAATAAACGAGCCATGCCGCGCCCCCTCGCGGCGCTGCGGCGCCCATGGCGTCTGGCTGAGTCGGCCAGAGCCCAGCACGCCACCTACGCGGCCGAGCGGAGTCTCCACGCCGGCGAGTTGGCTCCCGAGCTCGAGGCGCGGGAATCCCCCCGCCCCGCCTTGGAGAATCAGCGCGTGGTCGAGGCCGGGGCCGATCATCCGCTGCTCGCTGGTGAACGCAGCCCGCAGCCCCCGCCACTCCGCCCAGATCGCCGACTCCCCCGGCTCAAGCCGCGTCACCGCCGCGTCACCCCAGCGCTGGGGCAGGTCAATGCCGCGCGGCCGCATCGGGTCCACGTACGGGTTGGGCGGCGTGGCCACGGCCGTGGGCATCAGGCGCAGCGCTTGGTTCTGCGCGTACCAGAGCAGCGGCGCCACGCGCGCCTGCACGAGGCCCGCGCGCAGCCGGAGCCCGGCAGCCACCTGCAGGTTGAGCCCACGGGCTCCCCAGGCCGCCGCATCGCCGAGCGGGCCATAGGGCAACCCGCTGTTCTCCGAGGCCTCGGCACTCAGGGGCAGCGGGGCCGCTTGCACCGGCCCCCAGCGCCAGCGCGCGGCGCTGGAATCCAGCGTCCAAGGAAACTCGCTGGCCCCCAGTGCCGCCATGCGCTGGAGCCGGCGTGCGTCACTGGCGTAGGGTGCGTCAGTGGTATCCACGCGCAGCTGCGCAGGCAGTGCGTGGGCAACAAGGAGGCCCAGGCCGAGGGCAGCGACGGCAACGCGGCGAATCACGCCGCAAGCTCGCACGCTGGGAGCGCCATTGCTAGCCGCGCGCTGTGCGCTGTGTCACGGAATTGTTGGGGAATCCAACATTGTGGACCCGCGCACCCCATCGTAGCTTCCCAGTCCACACGCGCGTCCCCACCAGACCATCGGAATGCCACCAGAGCAGAAGCCGCCTGTGTCGTCGCCGCTGCAGTCGCAACGCCGCGAGACGCTGCCCCAGAGTTCCGCGGCGCGGCGCGACAACCGCGCCGGACGCGCCGTGATCGTGGGTCTGGCCGTGGACGTCCCGCGGGCCCTGGAGCACCCCGCCGTGGGCTCGCGCTTCGACGTCACCGGTGTGGTCACCGTCAGCGACGACGACAACGCCGTCCGCGAGCACGCCGAGGCGCTGCACGCCCTGCTGGTGCAGCACCGCGCCGACACGGTGCTCGTCGCCGGTCCCTTGGGCCACGAGACCATGCGCGCCGTGAGCGATATCGCGCTGCTCCATGGCTGCCGTCTTTTGGCCGTGATGCCCAGCGAGGTGATGCCCGGCCAGCGCCCGCAGGTGGTGTGGGAAGGCGAGGCGCCGTTGGTGCAGTTGGCGGCCAACACGCCGAGCCGCTGGCAGTGGTGGGCCAAGCGCGCGCTCGATGTCACCGGTGCGTCATTGGGGTTGGTGTTGCTGTCACCGCTGATGGCCCTGATGGCCGTGGCCATCCGCCTCGAGAGCAAGGGCCCTGCCCTGTTCAAGCATTGGCGCGTGGGGTTGGGTGGCGAGATGTTCGCCTGCCTCAAGTTCCGCACCATGCGCGAGGACGCCGAGGAGATCCTGGCGCGGGACGCCGAGCTCAAGGCGCTGTACCGCGAGCACAATTATAAGCTGCCCGAGGAGCTGGACCCGCGCGTGACGCGTCTGGGCAAGCTGCTGCGCCGCACCTCGTTGGACGAGCTCCCGCAGCTCTGGAACGTGCTGATCGGCGAGATGTCGCTGGTGGGCCCGCGTCCGGTGGTGGAGGAGGAGCTGGAGCATTACCGCGGCAGCGAGCGACTGCTGCTCAGCGTGCGCCCCGGCATGACGGGCGCCTGGGCCGTGAACGGCCGGCATCACGTGGGCTACCCGGCGCGCTCGGAGATGGAGCTGCGCTACGTGCGCACGTGGAGCGTCGCGCAGGACCTGCGGATCCTCGTGGGGACGGTAAGCGCGGTGATGGATCCGGGGAGCGACGTCTCGGCCTGATTGCCCTGACGTCTGCGGTGCCGAGGGTTAGGTTTCTCCCTATGACGAAGCGCATCCCTGCCCTCGCCCTCTTGGCTGTTCTGGCCCTGCCTGCCGCGTCGTTCGCACAGGGCCGTCCGTCCGCCGCCGAAGCCCAAGCCTTGTTGCAGGCGCGGCCCGAACTGGTGCAGCAGCTGCGCCAGCGGATCATCACCAGCGGGATGACCGCCGACCAGGTGCGCGCGCGACTCAAGGCCGAGGGATATCCGGAGAATCTGCTGGACGCGTATCTCCCCGGATCCACGAGCAGCCCCGGCGCGGTGGGCGAGGACGTGATCAGCGCGGTGCGGCGCTTGGGCATTGTTGGCGATGACGATGCGATGACGCTGCGCGGCATGATGGGCGCGCCCACGCCGCCGCCCGACTCCGTGCGTGACGAACGCGCCGGGCGCGACCAGGACGAGGCGTCTCAGCTGTTCGGTCTCACGCTGTTCCGCAACAGCACCAGCGAGTTCCTGCCGACGCTCGATGGCCCTGTGGACGCGAACTATCGCTTGGGGCCCGGCGACCAGCTCGTGCTGATCCTCACCGGCCAGGTGGAGCTCGCGCATACGCTGGACGTGACGCGCGAAGGCTTCGTGGTGATTCCGCAGGTGGGCCAGATCAGCGTGGCCAACCTGACGCTCGAGCAGTTGGAAAACGTGCTGTACCAGCGCCTGCCGCGCAGCTACAGCGGTGTGCGACGCGGTGCGGATGCGCCGACGCGGTTCACGGTGTCGGTGTCGCGGCTGCGCGCCATTCAAGTGTATGTGACGGGTGACGTGGTGCGGCCGAGCAGCTATCGCCTGAGCAGCGCGGGCACGGCGCTCACGGCGTTGTATGCCGCGGGCGGCCCAACCGAGCGGGGCACGCTGCGCGAGGTGGTGGTGCGCCGGGGCGGAAAGGTGCTCACGAGCATCGACGTGTACGACTACCTGCTGAAGGGCGACAACAGCAAGGACGTGCGCCTCGAGAACGGCGACGTGGTGTTCGTGCGGACGCACGGGCCGCGCGTACGCGTGGCGGGCGAGGTGACGCGTCCGGCGACTTATGAACTGAAGCCCGGCGAGACGCTGCGTGACGCCTTGATTGCGGCCGGCGGCTTCCGGCCCACGGCGCAGACGCAGCGCGTGCAGATTGAGCGCATTGTGCCTCCGGCGGAGCGTGTGCCGGGTGGGCGTGATCGAGCGGTGCTCGACGTGACCGCCGCGGGCACGCGAGTGGAGGACTACCCTGCCCTCGCGATGACGGGCGGCGATGTGGTGCGGGTGTTCGCGGTGACCGCACGCGTGCGGAACCGCATCACCGTTTCCGGCAACGTCTGGAACGCCGGCACACAGGCCTTGCAGCCGGGTGCGACGCTGTCGCAAGCGCTGCGCACTGCCGGAGGGCTCAAGCCTGATACCTATCTCGGTCAGGTGCTGGTCTCGCGCCTGCGCCCCGACAACACGCGGGAACAGTTGCGCGCGACGTTGCGTGACACCACGGGCGCCGTGGTCAACGATCTGGTGCTCGCGGAGGACGACGAGATCCGCGTCTTCTCGCTGAGCGAGTTCCGGCCGGAGCGGTACGTCGCGATCGGTGGTGCCGTGCGCGATGGCGGCCGCTTTGAGTGGCGCGAGGGGATGACGCTCCGCGACCTGGTGTTGCTGGCCGGTGGCGTTCAGGAAGGCGCGTACTTGCAAGAGGCGGAGATTGCGCGGCTACCGGAGAATCGTGCGAATGGCGTGACGGCTACGACGATTCGCGTGCCGTTGGACTCGTCGTACATCGGCGAGTACGTACGGGGCCGGACCTATCTGGCGGCGCCTGGCCTTGCGGCACCCGCCTATGGTTCGGCGCCCGAGGTGGTGCTGAAGCCGTACGACAACGTGCTCATCCTGCGGCAGCCGGACTTTCAGCTGCAGCGGCGGGTGACGATTACGGGTGAAGTGAAGTTCCCGGGTACGTATGCGTTGCTGACGAAGGACGAGAAGCTGGCGGATCTGGTGCGGCGTGCGGGAGGGTTGACGCCGGAGGCGGATGCGGATGCGGCGTACTTCACTCGGTTGCGGGCGGAGGCGTCGTTTGCGGCGGAAGTGGCTGGTGCGGACAGCCGAACGCGCGTCGGCGTTGACCTCGCCCGAGCGCTGGCGCGACCGCGCAGCGATGACAACCTGCTTCTGTTCGAGGGCGACCGCCTCGATGTGCCAGCACGCCGAACGACCGTTGAAATACGGGGTGCGGTCAACTCGCCGACGGCTATTACGATCGAGCCCGGACGGTCGTTTCGCTATTACGTGCGGGCTGCCGGAGGAGCCACCGCGACCGGAGACGAGAAGCGCGCGTACATCATACAACCGAACGGCAAGATTGAAGCCCGTCAGCGGCTGCTCTGGATCTTCGTGCGCAACCCTGAACCACGCGCAGGATCTACAGTAGTTGTGCCTCTTCGGGAGGAGCGATCCAGCTCCTCTGAGAGAACGGCAACCGTCGCGCTGATCGCACAAACACTGGCAAGCATCGCGGCCGTCGCAGCACTGCTCAGATAGCGCGATCTTCGAGCAGAGAAAGGAAATCGTGGTCCGCTTTAGAGTCTCAGTACCTTAGCGACCGCAAGTTCCACCCAGTGAAGCCTGTGATCCGATGCGGCCACCAAGAGGAGACTGAGCAGCACCGCGGCGCCCGCACCACCCACAATCGCGCCAACGAATCCGCGAATCAGCAGGAACCGCCTGTCGGCCCGTCCCGCGATCACGGGACGCTCGACAACCGACAAACCGGAACTCCGCCGAGCTTCCTTTAGGCTCGCATCCTCACGAGCAGTGAGTAACCCTCTTACAACCTGCTCGTTGAAGGATACGTCTCTCTGAATCGTCTCAAACTGCGCGCGCAACGCGGGCGATTCGGCATACATCCGATTCGCAACCGCAAAATCGGTCAGGCGCCGCTCCGCAGACTCCAGCCGCTCTCGGGCATCGAGAAGTTGGCGATCGGCAAACTCGCGCTCCCTCCTTGCCTCCTCGCTCCGCATCTGAACGAGAAGAGTCTCCAGCTTCCCAAACAGAGCCTGAGCCAGGTAGCGCGATCCGACGCTCGACTCAGTAGTGACCCTGGCGCTGACAAGACCGGTCTCGCGGCTGACAGAGCGCTCGAAATGATCGGAGAGCCACTTGATCGCCTCTTCCTCCGCAAACGCAGAATCGGCGTCATCAATTCCGGCAAAAACGTTGAAAGGCATCGTGCCGCCGGCCTCATCAACGACTACCGGTTCTCGCACAACTTCTCGAAGAATTCCCTTCGCGCCAATAACGTCGCGGTAGAACTCCGGCGGCTGCTGCGAACCGCGAATACCGATACTGCCTCCAATTTGGGCGGCGATTGCCGAGAAGGCACCTAAGCCTTGGTCGTTCGCCGAAGGCACAAACACGACCTGAGACGAGAAGTGCCTTGGCAGCAGGAGACCATATGCAACGGCCAGCGTTCCACATAGCACCGCCGACAGCACAATGCGAGCTCTATACTTCCAGAGGCCCGACAATAGCTCCACTGTATCCACAATCAGCTCATCTTAGTTGTAGTGTCCGCCACCTTACTCACCAAATCCCGCCAACTCTCTCCGACCGCATCCCACGACTGCTTAGCTGCCGCAGCGCTCGCGGCCGCACGTGCCAGGGCCTCATCAGCGACGGAGCGATTAAGCAACTTAACAATCTCCCTTGCATAGTCGTCGCTGGAATGACAGCAAACCGCGTGGGCACGTAAGGCGTCAGGCAGTCCCTCCCAAACCGGAACCGATACCAAGGACGGCAGCCCACACGAGAGGTACTCCAGGACCTTGTTCTGGAGGCCGCCGGCCATTCGCATCGGCGCGATACCACACAATGCGTCCGCAATCGCCGGCTGCACCTCTGGGACACGACCTGTCGCCTCAAGGCCACCGCCGGCTGCAATATTTCTGATCACACTATCGCTTCCAACACCTACGAGACGCACGGCTACATTTGGAGCGAGGCGGCGCAGCGCCGGCAATAAATCACGTGCAATCCAATCTGCAGCGGAGATGTTTGCCTCAGCAGCGAAGTTCGCAACAAAGGCTATCCAAGGATCCTTCCGATCAGCGGGTAGCACCACGCCCTTAGAGTCCACCCCGTTACCAATTACTGCAACACGTTCCGCAGAGCGCGGCGCGCTCACCTTTAGAACCGTCGCATCCCGTTCCGCAACAACTACAGTCCGGGCGAACGAGGCCACAGCCTCCGCCTCCCAACGGGAAAGCCGCTTGGCCTCCTCCTTAAACACTGCGCGCATAAAGAATCCCCGCGCAGCGGATGCTCCCTTTCTATAGGATGCGGATTGAGCATCTGTCATATCGAGAATGACACGAGAAGACGGAACACCAGTCACAAGGGGAGCTGTTCGACCCAAGTGCGCGATCACGGCATGCGCGCGCCCGCCGAGCTCTGTGACTTTGTCCCTCGCTTCCGCGCTCATGAAGTAACTCATCTGCAGCGGCTTGCCGCTCCACATGCCTAGTGCAGTGCGACAGAAGGACCTCGCGCGCGTCAGCCGATAGATGTGAACCGTGTCAAAAACGCCTCGGAGGGACTGGACGTCTATTTGCTCCGATCCATCGACAGCTAGGGTAACAAGATCGACATCAAAATCCGCCGTCAACTGCTTTGCGACATTCCAAGAGCGCAGCACGTCGCCTCCTGTCGGAGGGAACGGAGGCCTCGCAGTGACAAACAAAAGCCTTCGCTTCATCCGGCGACGACTCCCTGCTCATGATTAAGTCTGGGATCTGACTGCCTACCAAGTGCGGACGCGATTGCACACAACGAAAGAGCGAGCCAAAACAAGCGCTCATTGAGAAAATCCAGAGTCATAGCTTGGAGAAGCACCACGCCTCCACAGGCTGCAAGACCCCATACGACGATAGATGTGCTCCTGCGCAGCGCCCCAGCCAGCGGGAAGAGTATGGAGGCATACACGAAAGCCAAGGCCACTGCACCTTGCAGGCCAGTCTCCATCGCCGTCTCAAGAAACACATTGTGCGCCGACCCGCCAACCTCCGCATCTAAGACGTTACCAATTCCCACACCGTACGGACGCTCCTCAATGAGAAGCAGCGCGCCTCTCCAGCGAGATCCGCGGTCTTGATCATCGAAAATTCGATCTGGCGAGATTCGCTGAACAAGATAGTCTCCAACCTCTGGAAACGCCGCGATGATTGACAACGCAGCAGTAGCGCCGATCACAGTGGCAGTTGCCGTGGCGACCAGTGCTCGCAACCGATTCGATGCGCTAGCGAATGCCCACACCAGCGCGCAAAGGCACAAAAGGACGGCGAGCGCCAGTGCGGTTCTCGAGAACGTCATCACTACGCCAACGATGCTCGCCCCCACGCAAAAGAGCGCAGCGCACCTCGCTGCGACCGACGACCGCTCAGGCCGGGACATTAGGAACAGCGAGGCCGATAGCCCCAGCAAGAATACCGTGGCCTGATAGTTCGCGTTATGCTGTCCGAGCGCCAAGCCAAAGCGCCCAGTGTGCCAGGTTAGAAAGATCTGCGGGCCAACTGTAGCGTACAAGTAAAGACCAGCGACACTCTGCACACATGAAACGGTCGCCAGGGCCCACAGTAGGCTCACAGCGTCCTCAGAATCACGAACCAGAAATGGCAGAATCCCAAACAAGCAAACGCCAATTGAGAAATAGGCAACCGTGCGAAGCGTCTCATCTGAAAACTCGCTCAGAAACACGGACGCAACGACGCACAAAAAGAGCAATGCAACTGCTAAAGCCGGCAGCCTTAGCGAAGGCTTAGGCCGATCGCAGTTGCCGGAAAGTACAGGCAAAAACCCCAATGCGCCCGCCAGCGCGATGTACTCGAGAAATCGCACCGGCCCCAGCAAGTAAGGGTTCTTTGAACACACGCCAAAGACGACTAGCCACACGACGGCTTTCCGCACGCGTCTACCCTAGCCTATGATCGAGCAACCACTGGGGGTCAGAACGACGCCGCCACGCATCTATGCTGTCTGCGAAGAATGCAACAGCCGGCGCAAAGCTCATGAAGCGAATCGACGTCCTGAAGGCAATTAGAGCATTGCCTAAAAAGAGAAGCAAGAACGCGCCAGCGACAAGCGCGTCTCGAGAATGAGTACGGTATAGAAAATAGAACATCCACCAGCGCACCTTAAACCGCTGGTGCACGATAACTTGGTCTAAGTTTGATGCGCGCTCTTGCCTATGAACGCCGCATGCGCGAGACGCAAACCAAAGGGATCCGTGCGAGGAGGCTCTGTCCGAGAACTCGGCATCCTCCCCAAAACAATACCCGCGAAACTCTTCAGAGAATCTTTCACTTACACATACGAAGCGCCGGTACACGGCGATGCCACCACCGAGCCAGCGCGCGCGAACGGCCTCCTGCCTTGACCCTCTGAGGTAGAAAGTCTGGCGATCGTCATTGAAAGGTCCAACGAAGAACAACTTTCGCAGCGCCCGGAGCACAAGCGAAGCCTGATAGTTCACAATTCGCCCAGCCACGCCAACAGCTTCTGGACGCGTGGAAATGACATCAAGAATCTGCTCAACAAAGTCGTGAGCAATCTCCATGTCATCATCGAGGAACAGACAGAGTTCCCGATCGGAATGACCAACCCCCACGTTCCGGGCCGCCGTCAGTCCGCTGCACGACGGTACATGCACGTACTTAAGCAAAACAGGCGCCGAAGCAAACAGAAGGCTCAGCTGCTCCTCATTCGCGTCGGCAGACTGGTCAACAATCACTATTTCGCCTACATCCACAGTCTGCGCGAGAATGAACCGAACGCACCGTTCCACCGTACCGGGTCGGTTCTTTGTCGCGACAATGACGCTAACGTCAGTGCCTGAGAGCGCCATATGTCACACTCCGGATGTTACGGGCGCGGCAGCGATAGCCGAGACGATTCGCTTTGCATAGGACTCATAGGAGAACTCTCGAACGAGCTCTGACCAACGAGGATCATCGCGCCCACCAATTTGTCCCTGATGTACCAGCGTTAGGGCATGTGCGAACGATCGCGCTGAGCCCGGCTGACACAAATAGCCGGTAACTCCGTTGATGACCTGCTCGGGAATGCCGCCAATTGCCGAAGCCACGACTGGCACACCGGCATGCAATGCTTCGAGAACGACCGTCGGGAACGGGTCAGGCATGATCGATGGAACCACAACTGCGTCTGAAGTTGCATAGAAAGTCTCTACGGCTTCGACGCCACCTGCGAAGTTGACGCTACCCTCCAATCCAAGACGCTCGACCAAACGCTCCAGCTCTTGTCGATAGTTGCGCTCTCGATGGTGAGTTGACTCACCCAGAATGGTGATCTTTGCGTTGACGCCGGCCTGTCTCATTTCAGCAATCGCTTCGATGGCAACTCTATGCCCCTTCCATGGCCGAAGCACCGACGGCATCAGAACCCTGAACACCGGCTCGTCCGTTAAAGACAGCCGGGACAGCGTCGGGAAGTGGATCCCATTCCTCACGACCTGAAGCTTTCTCGGCCACCACGCGCTGTACTGGCTGGCTGTCGCTTGAGACACAGCAACAATTAGATCGGCGCGAGCAGCAAGAACATTAAGGAATAGACGCCTTAACGCGCTTGACTGGATGTTGTGCTCATGCCATACGAGGCGAGGTGCGCGCACAAACGGCGAGATGAATGAAATCGAGAGGAGAGTATTGAGCACCACCGTATCCGGCTTCAGTCGCGCGATCAGCTTTGCACTTCTTTGGCCCCAACGTGCCAGCGCAATGGATCCACTGTTAATCGAAGGAATGTCCGACAAACAGACAGGCACTCCAATTTCCCGTAGCTTAGCCGACAAAGCCCCATCGGTTCCAAGCACCGCTGTCACGCTGGCTTCCGATTCCATCAGAGCGCGAGCGGTGTGCAGCAGGACCTTCTCGGCACCGCCCCATGAACCGAAGTCGGAGACAAGAACGTAGTGTGGTCGCCGGTCGACAGTTCCCATGGTTACACCAGCTGCGTCAGAAGCGAATGCCAGCCGAGTAGATCGAAGGGCCGAAACGGAATGTCGCGGATTCGCGAGCCGTACATCGCAGATACCCCCCACTGCGACGGCAACGTAGGTAGGTATCCGTGGTATGCCTTGTATCGCCGGATGCCAAAGTAGCTTGGTCGAAACGCCATGCCTTCGTCTAGCACCACGTATGCGTGCCCGAGCTGCGGGGCGTCTAGCCCCCAGAGAGACCTCTCCTCCGGCAGGACAATAGTTCCCCCGACGAGCGTGGCAAGGCGCTCGGCTGCCTCATTGGCCCTTCCGTGCTCAGACCACACCCGCGCAGTGACGTCATCGTAGAACACAAGCGCGGGCTCATTCGGCCGGGAGATTCTCGAGGCTGGCGGAGGAACAACCCAACCTCGAGCGGCGGCCATTCCATGATCTGAAACGAGAAGAACGGCCCCGCCTGAATGCCGCGTGACGAATGCATCTGCGGCCTGGCAGACCCAATCATGCAAGACCTGAAGATGAGAAGAGTACTCGCGAGATTCGAGGCCGAACTTGTGGCCCAAAGAGTCAAGATCGCAGAGTGCGACGAATACCCGTGACTGCCCCGCCGCGATCGCTTCCGAACACGCCTTCATCACAGCACGATCGCGCTCCGGGGGGCGGCCTCGGATGGTCTCAGCCTGCTGAACAATAAAACCAATATCCTCGAATCTCGCCGCATCTCTACGTGCCGACTCCGCGACGGATGTTACGCGCGTATACTTCGCGCGCATCTCGAATGGAATGTTTGCACAGTCCATCCCACCGACACGCTTTAGGAATGCATGAGCGTACGAGTCGACCGACGGCGCCAGGTTCCGGAACGTCTTCGCAATGCCTCCCCACCATGGCATCTCCTGCAGGTGCCAATCGTCGGCAGGCGCCCAATCACCAAAGTATCCCAGCATTGCGGGCGACATTCCGTCAAACATGAGCCGGTGCAACGAGACACTGTAGCCGAGCCAAGGCCGAACAGGCGCCACATCCCACCCATGCAGCGGGACTCTGCCGGACCTCACGTCTAAGAAGCGCAGGGCATCGCAGAAAATGACGAGCACCGGTTGCCGATGCAACGTGGATACTTGGCTAGGGCGCATCGGGTCGCGTGTGGGGAGAGACAGGTGGATACGCACGCATCCATCTGAAGTGTTCACGGCACTCGTGAACAACGAACAAGGCCGTACTTTGCCAGTCTCGAGAAATCAGGTGCATATCCACTCCGGTCCAACGCTCTTCGATCTCTCTCCTAACCCGTTTCAGAGGAGCGACGGTTGTAAGCTGCGCCCCATGCCCACAGCCTCTAGCTGCGCACAAGTCTCTTAGCATTCGATAAAACAGCGCCCGACGTCGACAGACGTAGAAGCTGGTGCGCGGCCTCACTCTTCCGCTTCGTGCTCGCCTTGCAGAAGCAAGGACATCACGGCATTCCCTGACTGAAATGTCCCCAAACTCTCGCGCTTGGGGCACCTGGTCAGGACCGCTTAGGGGATCAACATGCTCTAGTGCCGCAAAGAACCCTTCCCTCGTCGAGACGGGCTGGCCACACTCCCCACCTGACTCACGAACAGCAAATGCCTCACGAGCCGCGTAGTAAAGATTGGCCCACCGAGGATCGTCAGGGTCTTGTGCCGCCTTGACTCGGAGTGCCTCCAAGCGGCCCACCTGTCCGGGAACGAGTGCCCCAGCCTCCGCCAGACAGAAAAGAACAAGATCCAGGGTTGCCTTAGCTGCGGCCAGCGACGCGGTGGAGCCTTTCCCCACCCCTGAGATCTCTTGTAGCTCGGCACGCAGCACGAGCCACATCCTCCAAATCAGAACTTCATTGAGCTCTCTTCGATCAATGGATTTTGCAGAAACGACTGGAAGCCTATCCCGAACATCCCTACCGACGAGTACCCGACCGGTCGCACGTGCCTCAAACACAAAGAAGCTCCGGGGCTGAAGCCCCAAAGACCAAGTCGGCCAGAATGAAGCATCGATGTGAAACGCCGGATTGCTTGGGCGGTAGTGCGCTTCAACCTTGCGCAGCGCGCTTGCAAGCTCCTGTCGCTGCGCACTAGGGCATCCCACCACAATGATCTCGCAATCCGAGAGCAAAGTGACCCTTCCGTGCTGTTCTAGCCAAACTCCCTCACCGCGGGATAGCGAACCGACCAAGAGCACAGAGTGAACATCGAACCTTGAACAGGCCTCGGCGACTTCATCGACAATCCGGTCGTACGGACTCATGCTATGCATCCCCGAGGTGCTTTGCCACTTCGCGAGTGCCAAGGACGAGTCCGCCACAAAGAACCGCAGCAAGCGTAAAGGCGAGCGGGATTCCCACGACATCCGCTGCGGCGTAAGCAATTAGTGCGGCAGCGCAGTAGCCTGCCGTGGCCGCAAAACCGAGGATGATGGCCCTCGCCGACGAAAGGACCGTAATGCGCGCCACGACGGCAACTAGAACTAGCTCGAGAAGAATTCGAGCCAACCAGGTAACTGCCACCCCAACCACGCCATATACCCGAACAGCAAACCACAACGTCGGCACGTACAGTACCGCTTGCGAGACCTTAATCGTCGACAGCAAACCCGGGCGTCCCAATGCTACGAGGGCAGTTGAGAACACGTATTCGAAGGAGTTTGCCAGTACGCCTATAGCAATAATTCTCGCAATCAAGCCACCAGACGACGCTACGTCTGGGCCAACCCAGACGCGCAACAAGTCTTCTCCTACAAGTAGCACAATGACCGTCGGCAGGCACAACAACGCACCGAGATCACTTACGGATTTAGCGAGGTACGCGTCCACAGACTCGCTCTTGGGTTCCCTCGCCGAGAGAGACGGGAAGATCACTGAACAGTATGACGACGACACCATCCACAATCTTGTGACAGCGTCGTACGGGATTGAGTACATCGCGACCGCACTTGCCCCCGCACCGCCACCAACTACCAACCGGTCGAGGTAGGCCAAGAACGGAGAGGCAACGCCTGATAGTGATACCGCACTCCCGAACCGCAGTAGCCGCTTGGCGGATGCGGCGACGCGCGTTCGATCTGACAGCAAAGGCACGGGAAGGCCGATGGCGAGCGCGACGAAGCCTGACCATCGAGCTAGAACAACCATAGCTATAGCACCGATGATGCCGAGTCCGGAAATCGCTGCAAGCGCGGGAGCCACGTAGAGAACAGTGCCGGAAAGGGCCCGAATGACTGCAGATCGAGAGAACTGACCTGCCCCTTCCAAGAAGCCGCGTGCTGCACTGCTGAGCAAAGTCGCGGGCACTGCGAGAGCCAAGAGACGTACGGCTAACACAGCTTCGCGCACCCCATGCGGTGCAACGTCAAATGCCGCGACTAGCGGCATGGCCACCGCCAGCAGAACGATCGCAGCGATCAGGCCGATGGCACAGGCAATCACAGAAGCAGCCGCCCAAAGCGCTCTTCGCTCCGCGTAATCGTCTTCCTTTGTCCTAGCGATCTCGCGTGCGATTGCGCGGCCGAGCCCTAAGTCGAGCAGTCCGGCGTAGCCGACCACTACCAGCGCGATTGATAGCAGTCCGAAGCTCTCGGCGCCAAGACCCTTATAGAGGGGCCTGACGCAAATCAATCCCGCTATGGCAGGAAGCGCGTTTGCCAAGAACGTGACCGTCACGTTCCAACGGAACGCCCTCATCCGCCGCAACCAGGGCCTGCGATTCCGATCCTATCCGGCAAGGACACTACCGCCGTTGACATTTACGACTTCACCGACAACGTGCCGCGCTCCGGGCGCGCACAGCGCGACCGCCACCCACGCCACATCCTGCGGCGTCGCCACGCGGCCATTCGGAATCGTCGCGGCGATCCGCTCCCGCCCACCATTCGCGAACACCTCAGCGCACATCTCGGTATCCACCCAACCAGGCGCGACACAGTTCACCGTGATACCTCGCTTCGCCAACTCAATGGCGTGCGACTTCACAAACGAGATCATTGCGCCTTTCGTCGCCGCATAGTCTGCGTGGTACGCCTCACCGCGCTGACCGGCGGTGCTTGAGATGTGCACGATCCGCCCGCCATCTCCAAGCACACGCGCCGCTGCGCGTGAGACAAAGAAGGTCGAGTCCAGATTCTCCCGCATGGTCCTGTGCCACCGCTCGTCGGACATCTCGTGCACTGGCACATCTTCCACTGGCCAGATACCAGCGGAATGGATGACGATGTCCACACCGCCAAATGCCTTCACCGCTGCCGCGATCAACCCTTCCGCCCCGGAGCTGGTGCTTAGATCGCCTGCGTGTGCTGTGGCGCGAACGCCTGTCGCCGCTAACCGGCGCTCCATCGCCTCCGCATCAGCGCCGCGTGACCGGTAGCCGACACAAACATCTGCGCCGCACTCGGCCAGGAGTTCCGAGCACGCCGCCCCAATGCCGCGAGTTCCGCCCGTGACGACCGCCCGCTTACCCTGGAGACTAAACATAGAAGTTGCCATTTAGCACACCCTATTTCACCAACACTGTGAGCACCACTGAGGCTCTGTTGTTTAGCACCGCAGATGTCTCCGCAATCGCCGCGGGGACAATTGTGACTCGCCCGAACGGTAGTTCGTACTCGCCACCGGGCCACCGCACGCTGGCCGCACCGTCGAGGGGAAAGCAGGCAATCGCGCGCGGACCGAGATGAGTGTCGAGAACCGAGCCTAAGTCGTGACGACCCGTCGGCAGCGCGTGGAGGTCAAAAGCATCTGAAGTGAAGACCTCGGACTGCTGCGCTCGGTCTGCGGCGCGACTCCACCGCGGCACAAGCGACAGGTCGAGCGCGCTCTCGGCCTCCTCTAAGTGCAACGCGCGCGGCGGCACCCCGGTCTCGCGGCTCCAGTCGTACAGCCGATACGTCGTGTCAGACGCCGTCTGAACTTCGAACACGGTGCAGCCTGCGCCGAGCGCATGGACGACACCAGAGGGTATCCAGACCGCGTCGCCGGGCTCCACGCGCTCCTGCACGAGCACATCTCCTAGCTCCTCTCGCCGAGCCAGATCGGTCAACTCACTAGCTGACGCCACCCCGTGCACGCCGACCATGAACTTTCCGGCGGGCCGTACCTGAAGAGCATACCAAGCTTCAGTCTTCACGTGCGCATGTGGATGCTCTCGCGAATACGCAGGCGAGGGATGCACCTGCACAGACAGATTCCGTGCCGCATCGAGCACCTTAAGCAGAAGCGGGAATCTCGTAACGGGGCGCCCGAGGATCTCCGCACCGTGGCTGCCGAGGAGTTCCGAAAGGGACTGGCCGGCGCCCCAGCCTCGCTCAATCTGGCTAACCATTGCACCGCCGCCGGCGCCCGTCGGCGAGGTTGCCTGCAAGTCCGAGCAGAGCCACCCCTCACCGACCTGATTTTGGCGAGGCTCTAAGGCAAGCAGCGGCGCGATAGCGTTCCCACCCCACGGCTTGGGAACGAGGATCGGTGCAAGCGTGAACGGCCCGACAAGAGCGCTCAACCGCCAACCTCGGCGTCCACCGCATCGCAGATCGCATGCTGGATCGCTAGGTGCAGCTCTTGCGCGCGATCCGTGCGCTGCGTCGGCACGATGATCGTGAGATCCGCCATCCCCTTCACCTTCCCGCCGTCCTTGGCCGTCAACGCCACGGTCGTCATGCCGAGGCCCTTCGCGACCTCGATGGCCCGCAGGCAGTTCGGCGAGTTGCCGCTGGTGGTGTGCACGAAGAGCAGGTCACCCTTCCGGCCCAATGCCTCGACCTGGCGGCTGAAGATCTCGTCGAACGAGAAGTCATTGCCGGCGGCCGTCAACGCCGAGGTGTCCGTCGTGAGCGCCACCGCGCGCAGCGCGCGACGCGTGCGCAGGTAGCGGATCGTGTACTCGGTGGCGATGTGCTGCGCATCGGCCGCCGAGCCGCCATTGCCGCAGAAGTACAGCGTGCCACCCGCCGCGAGGCAGGCCTTGGTGAGCCGCGTCGCCTCGGCCACCTGGCCGGCGAGTTGGTCCGCGGCGCGCGCCGCCGTCTCGCTCAGCTCGCGCAGGTGCTGCACGGGGTCCATCACGGGATGTGTGCTCATTGGGCAAGCTCGGCAATGCGTTGCATGGCGGCGTCGGTGCGCTGGGCCAGGCTGCCCGGATCGCCCGCCGCGGCCTCAAAGGCCCAGGTCACGCAGGTGTCGGCGGCGAGCAGGTCCAGCGCCACGGCGCGGCCGGCCTCACCGTCCTTCAGCACGGCGCTCAGCAGCGCTTCAGAGGCCCGCAGGAGGGCCTCAGCCACCGGGAGACTCCCCAGGGAGGCATCGGCCGATAGCACGGCCTGCACGCGGGCAATCAGCGCCGGCGGGGCTTCCCCGGCATGGCGGGCGACGAATTCCGCGGCCGGGCTCGAGCGGCTTGGAGTCATCTGCGAAAAGTATTGACGCGCCAGTCGGCACGCGACTCCGCAAGTTGCCGGATGCAACGGCTACCGACCACGCTTTCGCGTCACCCGAGGCGGCAGCAAGTCATCCAAGGATTCAGGGGCCACCGGAAACGTAAACAATCGCTCGAGTTCCTCATCTAATCCCAAGGCCACGCACAGGCGCACTAGGCGTGGCAGTGAGATTTGCCCTGTGCGCTCGAACGCACGCAACGTCTCGGGAGAAACCAACGCCCGAGCACCCAGCGTGCGACGCGACCAGCCGCGCGAGAGTCGACGATCGCGAAGTCGGTGCGCAAGCCTCAAAGCAAGCGGTTCGACCACGGGGAAATTTCGGGCGTCCATAAGTGGTATAAAGATACCGATAATGCGCGAAAAACGCAGCTAAGTGGTATATAGATACCCCTAATCTGGCAGTGAGCAGTGGAGCTCTCCGCGAGGACGCGCGTCCCGGGCGACATGCAAGGAGCTCCCGCGCAATGAATCGCTACGAGCGCTCGATCCAACAGGTGATACCGTCAGTCGCAGCGGACGTACGACCCTCGTTGACATTAATAACGCCACGCGTTACTACTTCCCGTGATTCGAAGCTTCGCTGATCACGACACCGAACGTCTGTGGCGGCGCGAACCCGTCCGTCGGTTTCCGCCCCATCTCCTGCGGGTGATTAGGAGTTGTCATGGCTCGCAAACTCCCCGCCGTGCATCCGGGTGAAGTCCTCGCGGAGGACTTCCTCGCACCATTCGGGCTCTCGCAGTACCGCCTCGCGCAGGGCATCAGTGTGCCGCCGCGGCGCATCAATGAGATCGTGCACGGCAAGCGCGCCATCTCCGCTGATACGGCACTGCGCCTCGGGCGTTTCTTCCGCACGTCGGCGCAGTTCTGGCTCAATCTCCAGGCGCGCTACGACCTCGAGACCGCGCGCGACCGACTTGGCACTCGGCTCGTCGAGGAAGTCGAGATCCTCAAGCACGCGAGCTGAGCGGGGGCAGAGGGAGGCTCCGAGCGGGAGTGCCCGTAGGGACCGTGCTCGAAGCGACCAGCGCCGGGAGGCTGAGAGCGGGAGCGCCCGAAGGGACCGTGCTCGAAGAGGTCAGGGCCCGTAGAGCGCTCCCGCTCGAAGCCGACCCAACAGCGAAATCAGCCGAGCAGAGCGGACAACTCAGCGCGAGCCAGCGCCAGCACGGCATCCCCTTGTCCATCGGGCACGCCCGCCTGCGCCATGTGCTCCTTGCCGCCACCCTTGATGCCGGCCTTCGCGCCGAGCGCCTTCACGATCGCCCCCGCCGAAAGCCCCCGCGCGCGCAGATCGTCCGTGATGACCACCACGAGCCCCAGCTTCCCGTCCTCGAAAGTCCCGAGCAAGGCCGCCGCGCCCGAGCCCAGGCCTTCGCGCGCCACGTCGCCCAGCGCCTGCAGGTCCTTCATGCTCGGCACGCTCACCGGCTTGGCCACCAGCTTCACGCCGCCCACCAGCTCCGCGCCGCCCAGCAGATCCTGCTGCGCGCCGCCCCCCTTGAGAGCTTCGTCGAGCCGCTTCTCGAGTTGCTTCTTCTCCGCCAGGAGACCATCGAGCTTCTTGCCGATCACGTCGGCCGAGAGCGCGTTGACCTTGAGCTTGTCGGCGAGGCCCTGCAGCGTCTGCTCCCGCTCGCGCAGCAGCGCAAACGCGCCGCGCCCCGTGACCGCCTCGATGCGCCGGACGCCGGCGGCCACGCCGCTCTCGCTGACGATGCGGAACAGGCCGATCGTGCCCGTGTTCTTGACGTGCGTGCCGCCGCAGAGCTCGGTGCTCAGGCCCGGGATCTCCACCACGCGCACCACGTCGCCGTACTTCTCGCCGAACAGCGCCATCGCGCCGCCGGCGATCGCCTCCTGATACGGCTTCTCGGCGATGTGCAGGTCCACATTCGCCCAGATGCCGTCGTTCACCATCTGCTCGATCTGCGCCAACTGCTCGGCGTGGATCGGCCCGTGATGCGTGAAGTCGAAGCGCAGGCGCTCCGGCGCCACCAACGAGCCGGCCTGATGCACGTGCTCGCCGAGCACGTGACGGAGCGCCGCGTGCAGCAGATGCGTCGCGGTGTGATTGCGCTCGGTATCACGGCGGCGGTCCGCGGGCACGGTGGCCGTGGCGAGCCCAAACCGCACTGTACCGGATGGAATGCCGATCGCCGCCACCTTGCCGTCAATCTTCTTGACCTCGGTGACGTCCACGGACCAGTTCTCGCCGCGAATTTCGCCGCGGTCGGAGATCTGGCCGCCGGATTCCGCGTAGAACGGGCTCTCGCGCAGCATCACGGCTACCTGCCCGCCGTCGAGCTCCTTGATGCCCGTCACGGCCGTGGAGACGCTCGTGCACTCGTACCCGACGAACCCACTCTCCGGCACCGGGTGTTCGGTGGTCCACGTGGAAAAGTCGTTGAGGTCGTCGGCGACGACGCCGAGTTTGCGACTCTTGCGGTCGTCCTGGCTCTGCTTGCGCTGCGCGTTGAGCGCGGACTCGAACCCGGCGATGTCCACCACATAGCCGCGCTCGCGCGCCATGAGCTCGGTGAGGTCCACCGGGAAGCCGAAGGTGTCGTAGAGCTTGAAGACGTCTTCGCCGGTGATCGTACCGCGGATCTTGTCGCTGCCCTGCGTGCTGCCGGCGGGCGCCAACTGCTCGAAGCGATCCAAGCCGCCCTCGATGGTCGCCAGGAATCGCTCTTCCTCGGCGCGCGTCGTGTCCACGATGTGCTTCTTGCGCGAGGCGAGCTCGGGGAACTGGCCCTGCATCATCTCGATCACGCGCTCCACCACGAGCACCAGCGTGGGCTCGCGGCGGCCGAGCAGCCAGGCATGGCGCACGGCGCGGCGGAGGATGCGGCGCAGCACGTAGCCGCGGCCTTCGTTGCTGGGGAACACGCCGTCGGCGAGCAGGAAGCTCACCGCGCGCGCGTGGTCCGCGAGCACGCGGTAGCTCGCCGAATCGGCGTTGTGGTACGCGTAGGGCTTGCCCGTGACCTCGGCCACGCGGTCGAGCAGCGGCTTGAAGAGATCCGTGTGGTAGTTGTTGCTCACGCCCTGCAGCACGGCGGCGATGCGCTCGAGGCCCGCGCCCGTGTCCACGCTGGGCTTCGGCAGGGGCAGCAGCGTGCCGTCGGGCTGCTTGTCGAACTGCATGAACACGAGGTTCCAGATCTCGAGAAAGCGCCCCGCCTCGGCGCCTTCCACAAAGGCGTCGAGCCCGAACTCCTCGCGATTCCGTTCCGTCCACTCCCCCGTGGCGCCGGCCGGGAACTCGTAGTCCTTGGCCAGCTGCGCGAGGTCTACATAGATCTCCGTGCAGGGCCCGCAGGGGCCGGTGTCGGCCATCTGCCAGAAGTTGTCGCGCTCGCCGAGTCCGTAGACGCGACTGGGGGCGATGCCCGTCTCCTTGATCCAGAGCTGGCGGGCCTCGTCGTCGTCCTTGTAGACGGTGACGCGCAGGTGCTGCTTGGGGATCTTCAGCTCCTCGGTGACGAACTCCCAGGCGAAGCGGATGGCGTCGCGCTTGAAGTAGTCGCCGAAGGAGAAGTTGCCGAGCATCTCGAAGAAGGTGTGATGCCGGGCCGTGTGGCCCACCTGCTCGAGGTCGTTGTGCTTGCCGCCCGCGCGCACGCACTTCTGCGAGGTGGTGGCGCGCCGATTGCCCTCCGGGGGCTGCTCCAACCCGAGGAAGACCTTCTTGAACTGCACCATGCCCGCGTTGGTGAACAGCAGGGTCGGGTCGTCGCCGGGAACAAGCGAGGACGAGGGGCGTACAGCGTGGGACTGGCGCTGGAAATAGGCCAGGAAACGGGCGCGGATGTCGGCGGCGTGCATAGCCAAACAAGATAATCGGGTTGCCCCGCGGAGAAACGGGTCGTCCTCAGGTGACGCGGCTCACTTCGCGTTGGGTAGCAAGGGGTTAGGTTCCGCGGGATGGCGCCGGACCGCGACCTAGAACGTGGGCGAAAGCCCTGCGGTAACACCCTATGGCGTTGCGCCGTCTAACCTGCGACTTTTGACGCCCGTTCCCCCACTCCGATCCCCCCGCTGGTGTCTGCGCTGACCGCCGAATTCCTCACGCTGCACGCAATCGCCCTCGTGGGCGGTTTCGCGGCCTCGGTCGCGCTGATCCCGCTCATCATCCGGCTCTCCGTCAAGCACCATTGGCTGGACATGCCGGACGAGCGCCGCGTGCACAAGACGCCCGTGCCACGCCTGGGCGGCGTGGCCATCTTCGTGGCGACCACCGTCGTCGCCAGCATCCTGCTGGCCGTGGCGGCCGCCCGAGGCTCGGTGGAAATCGGCTACCCGCAGCTGCTGCCGGGCGTGGCCATCGGCGCGACGATCATTTTCCTCACCGGCCTGCTCGACGACCTCCGCGGCATCACGCCGCGGACCAAGCTCGTCGCCCAGACCGCCGCGGCCATGGCCGTGGTGGCCTACGGCTTCAAGATTGACGTCCTCGCCCTCACGCCGGGCTCGCCCACCGTGGCGCTCGGCATGCTGGCCATCCCGATCACCGTGCTGTGGATCGTCGGGATGACCAACGCCTTCAACCTGATTGACGGCGTGGACGGCCTGGCCGGCACGGTGGCGCTGATCGCCCTCGCCACCAGCATCGGCGTGGATCTCTACCTGCATGACTTCCGCGCGCTGTTCATCACGGTCGCGATGCTCGGCGCCGTGTTCGGCTTCCTGCGCTTCAACAACCATCCCGCCAAGATCTTCCTTGGCGATTCCGGCTCGATGACGCTGGGGTTCTTCCTCAGCATCCGCTTGGTGATCGCCAGCAGCGCCGAGAACGGCCATCTGTACTTCCTGGTGCCGCTCTTCGCGTTGGCGTATCCCCTGCTCGACACCTTCATCGCCATCGCGCGCCGCTGGCTGCGCGGGCATCCGTTCTCGCGCGCCGATGGCCGCCATGTGCACCATCAGGTGCTCGCGCTGGGCCTCAGCACGCCGCGCACGGTGGAAGTCCTGGGCCTGTTCTTCGCCGGCGTCGCCGCCCTCGGCCTCTCCGTGACCTTCGCGCCGCCGCAGTTCACCTTCGCCTTCATCCTCGGCTCTGCGGTGCTGCTGTTCAGCTCCATGTTCTACGGCGTGCGCTGGCTTCGCTACGGTGAGTTCTCCGAACTCGGCGCCAGCATCGCCAGCGTCGTGCGCAACGCCCGCATCGTGGTGCAGGAGAAGATCCGCGCCAATGAGATCGCCGAGCGCATCCGCAAGGCCGAGAACTTAGAAGAGGTGCGCCAGGCGCTGGACGACCTCGTAGACGAGGTGCGCGTGCTCGACGTGGAACTCGTGGCCGGCGACGTGCATCTGCACGGTCCCGAGCGTCAGCAGATCAGCCCCAAGGACCAACTCCCCGTGCGCCTCGATTACCCGTTCGCCTGGGAGACCCAGGGCGGCGTGCGCGAGGTGATCCTGCGGCTCTGGAGCACGCGGCCGACACGCGGCGGGCATCCGGCGAGCGAGCGCGTGGCGACGCGCATCGGGCCGGCGCTGGAGGAGTGGTTCCAGACGCACACGCGGGAGGCGACGCCGGTGTTTGGGATTGATGCCGCGCCGAAGACGCGGCGGACGCCGCGGGGGTTCAGGCGGTTCGAGGGGTGAGGTGGGGGACGGATGACGGAGGACGGATGCTTGTCCTCCCCGCTCATCCGACTCCGCGACCGTACGGAAACGTCGCTGGCGCTGATGCGCTGGGCGGGACGTGCGTGCGTAGCGCCGCATCCGCCGCCGCGTACCCCCAATTGATCAACCGCTCCTGCAGCTCCGCCGGCATCTTCGCCAGCCGCGTCGGCACCTTCGCCAGCTCCTGCGTGCGCTCGTACGGACAGGGCAACGTCCCCGCTGCGGCAAAGTTGCGGATATCCGAATTGCTGCTGAAGTAGGCCCCGTCGCGCGTCGCCGGCCTCGCCTTGAAGCAGCTCAGCAGTTGGCGCTTCCGCAGCGCGCGGACCTGCGAGTCCGCCACCTCGAGCACCCGGATCGTCTGCCCCAGCGGGTTCGTGCTCACCTTCTCTACCGCTTCCGGCCGCATGCCCGCGTCGCTCACGAGAAGCGTGCGGCAGCGCTTGAACGCCGTCTCCAATCCGAGATTGTCGTACACGCCGCCGTCGGCCAGCAGCAGGCGTGACATGAAGACCGGCTTGCGGTTCTCCCCCGCATCCTCGTACTGGAAGTCCGCCGGCTTCACCTTGAGCAACGCCGGCGAGAGCACGGGAGGAAACGCCGCCGACGCCGCAACGGCCTTCGCCAGCGTCACCGCCGGATCCGGAATGCGGCCGATGGTCCAGTCCCCCATGTAGGGCCGCGAAAAGCGCCAGAGCTTGCCCGTCTGAAGGTTCGTCGCGTTGAGCACGATGAGCGGCCGCTCCGGCAGTTGCTGCAGCGTGGCGCGTCCGTACAGCGCTCCCGCCAACGCGGCCGCGAACTGCGTGTGCGCCGAGCCCGGCAGCAGCACGCCCTTGAACACCGCGTCCACATCCAGCGTCGTGCTCGCAAGCCGGCGAATCGGGCGCACAATCTCGTCGCCGAAGTTCGTGGCGACGCCATCGGTGAACTGCAGCCCAGCCCAGCGCAGCCCCAGATGCGCCGCGAGGATGCTGCCCCCGCTCACGGCCGAGATGCGGTCCAACGTGGGTAACAGCGCCAGCTCGTTGAGGCGCCAGAGTGCGCCGAGGTGGAAGAGCATGGCGCGGTAGCCGCCGCCGGAGAGGCAGAGCGCGCGGCCGTCCTTGGGCTGGGGGTCCTCGGCGTATTGCTCGGATTCGTGGAGGGGGATGTCGAAGGCGGACATTAGAAGCCAGACTTGAGGATGTGCTTGATCGAGTTGAGAGTTGCATCGTCCTCGTCGAACTTCCCGTGCTTTGTCGCCGTGCTCGTCGCACCAGCAGGACCAGAGTGCCCCTTATCCGCCCATACTCGCACCGGCTTCGAACTGACGCCGTCGAGGTAGGCGCGTGTTTCTCGCACCGCCCGAATCGATTCGTACGGGCCCTGTCTCGCCTCAGAATGATGACGCTGGAGCCCAAGCAGTGGCTCATCAGCAGTCTCCTCACATACGCCGGACACGAAGTACAGCAGACTGTGCGGATAGAGGCTGAACCACAACATTGCATCGTCTCGCTCTGCTCGGTCGGTCATCGTGAAGATTCTGACCCCTCTAACGAGCGCTGCTCCTCCATCTTCGACGATCACCTTGTTCCAGAGCGCAATCGACACAGCCGGCGCTAGCAGGATCACATCGAACTGAACCGGGATACCTCGCCGATGGGCTGCAGCGATGAATCGGCTGATGTAGACGGCACCGGCAGAGTGGCCCACCAAGTAGACCTTGACATTGACCTCTGCGCCCGATGCCCCCGAAACGAGGTCCGCAATTCCATCCAGCAATACGTGCCCTACCCCGCCGGGCTCGAAGGCATTGCTCGTGTAGCCCTTAATGGTTGACCATATGGCCTCGGCCGCTCCGAATCCGAACTGCCTGACGAGTTCCTCTGCAATCGTTGCATGTACCCCGTGGTCGCGTCCACGGCGGAAGCGCGAAATAACGCGCGCGGCGACCTGGACCACATCCCACACTCCGAATAGGGCTGCCTCGAACCGGTTGACGTCATTGTCCGCGTGCATTGTAAGTGCGCTGCGGAGATTCGGGCGCAGCTCAGCTAGGGCCCGAAGTAGCTCGTCGTCTCTCGCTAGCACATCCTGCCACGCAGCCTGTTCCTCCGCTGAGAGATCGTGCATTCCGGAGACATCACCGATGCCGGTTTCAACAAATTCATTGCCCTCCATAGCATCGAATCTGCTGTCCACCTCGCGGTCGATGAGACTGAAATCGAAGGCTTCAATCGACGGTACGCTGAGCGCGCCCGCACTCAGTGCGCTCTGCCTGCGCAGAATTCGCTCGACCCGCTTCAGCAATATTTTCGTGACGACCTGCGTCACGATTTCGTCCAGACTGTCAACGAATGACTTGGCCTTCCCGCTGTTCCACACGTTGAAGACGGGAGTGACGCCGCTCTTCGAGAAGTCCTCGTTCAGACGTTTTGCGATGTCATCCCCCTGATTCTGCGATACGAGGCCGCCGTGAAAATAGAGTAGAAGTCGGTTCTCCGTATTCTTGGCTGCGAGAATCATCTCCTTCACTTTCTGGGGAGTCTGGGTGCCCGCAAGCTTACCGTTTACGCTGTGGACGATGTTGGTCACGAGCCGCTCCGAGAGAAGAAAGGGACTCGCTACTCTAGGCCTCGGTACAATCGTGAACAAGAGTTTTTGAGAACTCCTTACAATGCCCTAGGCCACCGCCAAGCTCTCGTCCGAGGTTGCCACTCGGCTCTCTGGCACGCACGCTGCCTTTTGCCGATACTATCCCTACCGTGCGCCCCCCCGAGCTGCTCTCCGGCTTCGTCCAGAACGCCGCCCTGCTCCTGATCGTCGCGCTGATCTTCGACCTCCAGACGCGAAACCCCGCGTCCCCGGTCACCCCGCGCGGACGGCTCCTGCTGGGCCTGCTTATCGGTGCCGCCAGCATCTTCACGATGCTCTTCGCGGTGCACCCGCAGCCGGACATCACGCTCGACGCCCGCGGACTCGTCCTCGCCATCAGCGGGCTCTTCTTCGGCACGGGCCCGACGGCCGTCGGCGCGGGCATCGCGATCCTCTACCGCGGGCTGGTCATCGGCGGGCCCATCGCGCCCGTCGGCATCACGTTCATCGTCGGCTCCTCGCTCATCGGACTCGCGGCGCGCTCCATCCGCCGCGACCAGCTCACCACGCTGCATTGGCTCGAGCTCACGGTCCTCGGTGCGTTGGTCGCCGCGCTGCAGATCCTCCTCACCTGGACCATCCTGCCTCCCGACGGGCTCGGGATCCTCTGGCAACTCGCGCCGACGCTGCTCGTCGTGTCCATGACGGCCATGCTCGCCATGGGCCTGCTGCTCATGGACCGCACACGCCGCGCCCAGACACTGCGCGCACTGGCCGAACGCGAGGCGAGTTTCCGTGCGCTCACGGAGCAGTTGCCGGTCATCGTGTACCGCGCGGCCCTCGACGCGCAGTCGAGCACGCTCTATGTGAGCCCAGCGGTGCGGGCCCTGGGCTACGCGCCGCAGGAATGGCTGGAGCGCACCGACCTCTTCGTCAACTCGCTGCACCCCGACGACCGCGAGCGCGTGCTCGCCCAACTGGCGGCTGACCGCGAGGCGGGTCGCCCCTCCGACCTGATGTATCGGTTCCGGCACCGCAACGGCGAGTGGCGCACGATGCACGACCGCGCGGACATCGTCCGCGACGCCAAGGGCACTCCGCTATTCCTGCAAGGCGTGATGGTGGACGTCACAGACCAGCAGAAGGCCGCCGCCGAGCAAGCGCTGCTGGCCGCGGCCCTCGATGCCGCGGTGGACGCGATCGCCATCACCGACCGCGACGGCAACTTCATTTACACGAACCCGGCGTTCACGGCCCTCACGCGCTACCGCCGCGAGGAGGCCATCGGCCGTAACCCGCGCGAACTCATCAAGAGCAACAAGCAGCCGCGCGCGTTCTATACGGAGATGTGGGAGACCCTGCTCTCCGGCCGCGTCTGGGCGGGCCGCCTGATCAACCGCCGCAAGGACGGCACGGAGTACACGGAAGAACAGGCCATCACGCCCGTGCGTGACGCCCAGGGCAACATCACGCATTTCGTCGCCATCAAGCGCGACATCACCGAGCGGCTCATGCTCGAGGCGCAGGCCAACCAGGCGCAGCGCATCGAGAGCATCGGCCGCCTCGCCGGCGGCGTGGCCCACGACTTCAACAACCTCCTCACGGTCATCACGGGCACGGTGGAACTCGCCGAGGCCACGGCGCCGCAGGTGCCCAAGATGCAGCAGGAACTCCGCGTGATCCGCGATGCCGCCGAGCGCGGCGCGAAGCTCACGCGGCAGCTCCTGGCGTTCTCGCGGCAGCAGGTGCTGCACGAAGAACGCCTCGACCTCAACGATGTGGTGCGCGACCTGCACTCGATGCTCGCGCGCGTGATCGGCGAGCAGGTGCGGATCGAGCTGGCGCTGTCGGCCAAGCCGAGCTACCTCCGCGCTGACTCCGCGCAGCTGGGCCAGGTGTTGCTCAACCTCATCGTGAACGCCCGCGACGCCATGCCCGAGGGCGGGCGCATCACCGTACGCACGGAGACCCGCACGTTCAGCGAGGACGACCGCCGCCCGCACGTGGCCCTCAGCGCCGGCCGCTACGTGCTGCTCACCGTGCAGGACACCGGCAGCGGCATGGACAGCGCCACGCGCGACCGCATCTTTGAGCCCTTCTTCACCACCAAGCCGCAGGGCCGCGGCACGGGCCTCGGACTGCCCATGGCCTATGGCATCGTGAAGCAGCACGGCGGCAGCATCTGGGTGGAGAGCGCCCCGGGCAAAGGCAGCACGTTCACCGTGGCCTTCCCCGCCCTGACGCCCGAGGAGGCCTCGAGTGCCGACCCGCCCTCCGCCAGTGCGCGGCGCAGCAGCGGCCCCCAGCTCGCTGAGGAGGGCGACTCCGCCGCACCGCCGTCCACGATCCTCGTCGTCGAGGACGAAGAGGCCATCCGCCGCGTGGCCGTGCGCGTGCTCGCCACGCGCGGCCATCAGGTGCTCGAAGCCGAGTCCGGCGAGCAGGCCCTGCGGGTGGCCGAGGGCCAGCACTTGGACTTGCTTGTGACCGACATGGTGATGCCCGGCATGACCGGCCCGCAGCTGGCCAGCGCGCTGCGCGAGCGACAGCCGGACCTGCGCGTGCTCTTCACGTCCGGCTACTCCCGCGACGCTGTGGCGCATGAGTTCGGGCTCACGGATGGGTACTTCATCCCCAAGCCCTATGGGTTGCGGGAGCTGGTGGCGGCGGTGGCCGAAGTGCTGCGGAACGCGAAGCGCGACGAGTAAGCGGCGGGGCTACTGCTGCAGCAGCCGCATCGCCGCCGCAATCTCCGGCCCGCCGAACCCGCGGCGCGCCAAGTAGCCATAGAGCCGCCGTCGCTGCACCTCGGGCTCGAGCTTCGCGAGAGCGCGCAGCTTCTTCTGCGCCGCCTCGATCACCGCCTCCCGCGGCGCCTCGCCCCGCGCCGCGGCATCCTCGGCGTCCGCCGCGCGCTCAGCCGCCAGCTCCGCGAGCACCGCGTCCACCACGTTCCGCGCCACGCCCTTCCGCGCCAGCTCCGCCGCCACGCGCCGCGGCCCGAACCCTCGGCTCGGCGCCAAGCGCGCCCGCGCGAAGGTCCGCGCGTACGCGCGATCGTCGAGCAAGCCGAGTGCGGAGAGCTTGTCCACCACCGGCGCGATCTCGGCTTCGGTGAACTCCTTCGTGCGCAGATAGCGCCGGAGATCCGCCGTGCTCCGCGCACGGGCGCCCAGCGTGGCGACGGCCTTGTCGTAGCAGGCCACGGCGCGCGCGCCGGCCTCGAGCCGCTGCAGCTCCACCGCGGCCAGCACGCGCCCCGGTTTGAGCTTGAGCTCGGCGATGAGATCCACGGACACCACGCAGCGCGCCTCTCCCGCGGGCGTCGCCGTGCCCTCAGACAGCAGCAGCTCATAGCGCCCCGGCCTGCGTGGGTGTTCGCGAATCGCGGTGATGCGCATGCCGTGTGCGTCCGTCATCCGGCATCCGTCCCCAGCAGTTCCTCGAGCCCAAACCTGATACGTGGCGCCAGTCGCCGCTCCGGGTAGTACTTCTCCACGATGTCCATCGCGGCAGCCGCGGTGGTCACGCCGAGATAGCGGCACAGAAAGCGGATGTCCGCCAGATCCGAGGCGATGCCTTCGCTGCGCATGGCGAGGATCTTCATCGCGAGTACGTACTCGGCACTGGCCACGAAGACACGGAGGCCTTCGCCGTCGAAGTAGGGATCGAACTGACCCGCGGGCGAGATGAAGCCGCGGACGGCGTCGTTGAGCCAGTCCGCAGGCAGTCCCTCGCGCTCCGCGATGCGCCGGACGGCGTCGCGCACCGGCTGCCCGGGCTCGAAGACCGCGTCGATATCCTTGGTCTGATCGCGGGCTTGGAACACGATGGTCATGACGGCACCCCCGACCATCAACACCTCGGCCTTCACGCCGACCCGCGCCAGCTCCGCGTCGAGCTCGCTGATGAGTCGCAGCAGGAGATCGCGCGAGAGTGTGGGTGCGTCACCGTAGCGCGGCAGGTCCTCGGCGACGCGGCGGCGCGGGGGCGGCGCCGAGCCAGCGGGCGGCGCGAACACCTGCTCCAGCGCCTGCGCCTCGTCCGGCAGCGCGGGCGGCGAGATCGGTGCGAGCCGCCAGCCGAGTCCACGCTCCACGAAGACGTTGCGACGGCGATACACCGTCGGGGAGACGAGCAGCAGCCAGGGCCGGAGGTTGATCAGCTCGCTGCCGAAATACGGCCGGTCCAGCGCAGGGACACTCAGCACCCACGCTGGCGACCGCACGCCCCACAGCGCAGCCCGGTGTTCCACCCACGCGCACACGAGATTCTGCGCCTGCGCCGACAATTCGTCGAAGCGCCGGGGCTTGTGCGCGAGTTCCGCGCCCCGCGCGGCGGGCAGCGTCTGGAGGTAGTCCACGCACTCGGCGAAGGGAACGTGCGAGTCCGGAGCGCTGAGCATCCACGCGATGTGCCGGTCGAACTCACTGGTTGCGACACCCAGGGCGCGCGAGAGCACGAACGCGGACAGATCCATGCCTGCAGCGTCGGCGCTGGCCCGGAGACGGAGCTTCTGGTCCTGCGTGACGCGGACCTGGAGCCAAGTGGATTTGTCCGGCATGTCGCCACGATAGAACAACGCCCATGCGCTGTCAATACGCACGTATTGACGGCATCGGCGAATGCTCGCACTACGCATGACCGGAAAAAAATGAATCGGGGGCGGACCCTCAGTGGAACGACGGGGATTCCGGGCCCCGACGACTCACTGCTGATCGCACCCCCGACTCAAGACTTGAGACTGGAGACGGGAGAGTGGAGACACTCATGTCTCACGTCTCAAGTCTCACGTCCAGTCCTTACTCGTCTTCCGCGTCCGGCGCTCCCGGGCCCTTATTGATCCCCAGGACCCCCTTCACCTTCTCCTCGATCTCCGCCATCACCTTCGGGTTGTCCCGGAGGAACAGCTTGGCGTTCTCGCGGCCCTGCCCGATGCGCTGGTTGCCGTAGCTGTACCACGCACCCGACTTCTCGATGATCCCCGACTCGGCGCCGATGTCCACCAGCAGCGACGTGTGCGAGATGCCCTCGGCGTACATGATGTCGAACTCCGCCTGACGGAACGGCGGCGCCACCTTGTTCTTCACCACCTTCACCCGGACGTGCGACCCGATCACGTCCTCCTTCTCCTTCACCGGGCCGATGCGGCGGATGTCGAGCCGCAGCGACGCGTAGAACTTCAGGGCCTTGCCGCCGGTGGTCGTCTCGGGGTTGCCGAACATCACCCCGATCTTCTCACGCAGCTGGTTGATGAACACCACCGAGCAGTTCGAACGGGCGATCGCACCGGTCAGCTTCCGGAGCGCCTGACTCATCAGGCGGGCCTGCAAGCCCACGTGCGAGTCGCCCATCTCCCCCTCGATCTCGGCCTTCGGCACCAGCGCCGCCACCGAGTCCACCACGATCACATCGACTGCCCCGCTGCGCACCAGGATCTCGCAGATCTCGAGGGCCTGCTCACCGGTGTCCGGCTGCGACACCAGCAACTTCTCGACATCCACGCCCAGCTTGGCCGCGTATTCCGTGTCCAGCGCGTGCTCCGCGTCAATGAACGCCGCGGTGCCGCCGGCCTTCTGCGCATTGGCCACGACGTGCAAACAGACCGTCGTCTTGCCGCTGCTCTCCGGCCCATAGATCTCGGTGATGCGCCCCCGCGGGAATCCGCCGACGCCAATCGCGGCGTCGAGATTGATGGCCCCCGTCGGAATCGCCTCCACCTTCACCTGCGCGCCATCCTTCCCCATCTGCATGATGGCGCCCTTCCCGAACGACTTCTCGATCTGCGACACCGCGAGAGACAAAGCCTTCTTGCGATCGTCCTGCTGTGCCACCGTCGTAGCCATCGTTGCCTCGGAGAGGTGAAAGGGAATCTACCCGCATGGGGGTTCGGGGCTAGTCCCGAACGAACAGCGAAAATCAGGGGCGCCGAACTGACACCGAAGAAAGTACGAAGTGATTTCGGGAAGTCAAGGCTTGGGACGGATGACGGATGACGGATGCATAAAACTTGAACGGCGGAATGTGGAAAAATAACAACTCATTCTATTGCAACACTTTAGGTTGTCTCGACAACGTGGATTTCTCCGGACATTGTGCATAATCGACACCACTTTTCCACATCCGTCCACGTCCCCTTGCCTGGCGCAACGAACGCCAGTTCTCGCCCCGAAACCAGCATCCGTCCTCCGTCATCCGTCCCGTTTCTCAGGTCTCAAGTCTCACGTCTCACACCTGGAACGCATTCGTGACGTGCTTCACCTTCACCCCGCTCTCCGCGACGAGAATGCCGACCACATCGAACTGGTAGAGCTCGCCGCTGCGGCCGTGGCGATCGATCCAGACGCGGGCGGATTTGCTGAGCTCGCGTTGTTTGCGGTGATGCACTGCCTCCACAGGATCGCCGAACTCCGCGCCCTGGCGGGTCTTCACTTCCACGAACGCGACGGTGGCATCGCGTTGGGCCACGAGATCGATGTCGCGGCGGCCGAAGCGGAAGCGGCGCGCGAGGATCGTGTAGCCGTGTTTGCGCAGCCAGCGCTCGGCGATGCGTTCGCCGAGTTGGCCAAGGCGTTGGTTATGAGCCGTCATCGCGCGGGACTCTAACGCGAGAGAGGCGACGCGCCGTGATCGTGGCGTTGCGCGTTGGAGCCTCCCTTTGCTCGCAGGGGCGGTGGGAGGGGGAGGCGGGGACGGGAGGGGAGAGGCGTCAGCGCGGAGAGGGAGGCGGGCGGCGGGAGGGGTTCACGGCGGGAGGGGCAACCATGGGCGGGAGGTGGGCGTCTCACGCCGCCCCAACCCCTCCCTCCTCCCTCCGGCGCCCTCACGGACGCCTATCCGCTCCCGTACTCCGTTTGACGCCTACCCCCTCCCCTTGCCCGCCTCACACCTCACGCCGCGCGCTCGCCCGCGATGCGATCGAGATCCTCGAGCCCCACGAGCACATCTCGCGGCTTGGAGCCATCCGGCGGCCCCAGCACACCCGCCAAGTGCAGTTGGTCGATGATCCGCGCCGCGCGGCCGTAGCCGATCTTGAGCCGGCGCTGCAGCAGCGACGTGCTGCCGCCCTGGTGCTGGATGCAGACCTCGGCGGCCTCGCGGAAGAGCTTGTCGCGGTCGCCCACATCCTCGGCGGCCTCTTCCCCGCCCCCGGCTTCAAGGGCTTCCATCGCCTTCACCTTGGCGAGGATGTCGTCCTCGCTCGTCTGCTCCTCGGCCATCACGCCCTGCGCCTCGAGCGCGGCGCGCCGGGCTTCCTTGCGCTCGCGATACCAGGTCACGAGCCGCTCGGTGTCGTCGTTGCTCAAGAACGCGCCCTGCAAACGGCTGGGCTCGCTCTTGCCCGGCGGGATGAACAGCATGTCGCCGTTGCCGAGCAGGCTTTCCGCGCCCATGCCGTCGAGGATGGTGCGCGAGTCAATCTGCGAGGCCACGCGGAACGCGATGCGGCTCGGGAAATTGGCCTTGATGAGGCCCGTGATGACGTTCACCGAGGGCCGCTGCGTGGCGAGGATCAAGTGGATGCCGATGGCGCGCGCCTTCTGGGCCAGCATCGCCAGCGGCGTCTCGACCTCGGCGGCCACGGTCATCATGAGGTCCGCGAGCTCGTCAATCACGACCACGATGTACGGGAGGATGCCGCCCGTGTACGTGCGGTCCTCGAAGCCGACGTTGGGATCCTTGGGCTTCTTGAGCGGCGCGTTGTCGCGGACCTTCTGGTTGAAGTCCTGGATGTTGCGGGCGCCATTCTCCGCCAGCAGGGCGTAGCGCTCCTGCATCTCGAGCACGGCCCACTTGAGCACCGACGCGGCGTCGCGGTTGTCCGTGACGACCTTGTGGCGCAGGTGCGGCAGCACGTTGTAGACGCTGAGTTCGACCATCTTCGGATCCACCATCAGGAAGCGCAGCGTCTTCGGCGTGTGCCGGTAGATGAGCGACGTGATGATGGTGTTCACGCAGACCGACTTGCCCGAGCCCGTCGCGCCGGCAATCAGCAGGTGCGGCATCTTGGCGAGGTCGGCGATGACGGGGCGGCCTTCGAGGTCGCGGCCCAGGCCGATGGGCAGCGCCATCGGCTTCGTCTGGTAGTCCTTCGACTCCAGCATCTCGCGGAAGGCGACCATCTCGGGCGTGGGGTTCGGCACTTCCACGCCGACCGCACCCTTGCCGGGGATCGGCGCGACGATGCGGATGCTCGGCGCGCGCATGGCGAGCGCGAGATCGTTGGCGAGGTTGGCGAACTGCCGCACCTTCACGCCCGGTGCGG
>CAZCIM010000005.1:0-77421 GCA_964498895.1 uncultured Gemmatimonas sp.
CGCGGAGGATGCCGTCGGTGAGCGAGTGACGGCAGCCGTAGAGGTTGTCGAACTTGCTCTTGGTGACGGCGTCGTTCACGTTGATCGCCGGGAAGAGCAGCTTGCCGGCCTGCATCATCTCGTAGAGGCGATGCACGCCCGTCGTCGTCTCCTCGGAGACGCCGCGGATGGCCTGGCCGACCTTCGTCCAGCGCTGCGGATCTTCCTTGAGCGTCTTGCGCAGCAGCTCGAGGATGACGCCCCACTCTTCCGGCTCGTTCTTGGCATCGAAGGCCGGGACCTTACCCGCGGCCTCGAACTCCGTGCCCTTGTGCACGAGCATGGTCGCGTCGCCGCCGTCATCGAGGATGAGGTTCGGGCCCGAGCCGTCCGGCCACATCAGCGCCTGCTCGGTGCACCACCAGTACTCCTCGAGGGTCTCGCCCTTCCAGGCGAAGACCGGCGTGCCGCGCGGCTGCTCGATGGAGCCGTCCTTGCCGACGACCACCGCCGCAGCGGCGTGATCCTGCGTCGAGAAGATGTTGCAGCTCACCCAGCGCACGTCGGCACCGAGTTCGGTCAGCGTCTCGATGAGCACGGCGGTCTGGATGGTCATGTGCAGCGAGCCCATGATCTTCGCGCCCGCGAGCGGCTTCTTGCCCTTGTACTCGGCGCGCAGCGCCATCAGGCCGGGCATCTCGTACTCGGCGAGGCGGATTTCCTGACGGCCCCACTCCGCGAGCTTGATGTCAGCAACCTTGTAGCCAAGCCGGCCGACCTTTGCGGAGGCGTCGAAGGGGTGAAGCGTGGGTGCGACGGCGGTCATTGGAAGAACCTCGGTTGGAGAGAAAAGACGGAAGACTGAAGACGGAAGTGAACGGCTACGACAACAGCAACAGCAACAGCAACGGCAACTGCAACGGCAACGGCAACTGCAACCGCAGATCCCGCGGACGCGTGACCGCCGTCAGGCGGCGAGCACCGCGACAAAAAGCGACGGTCCCTTCGCGGCGGGGCTCGGCGGGAGCGGATTGATGCGCGTGGACCGGAACCCGGCGGCACTCGCCCAGTCCTGCAACCGCTCGGCCTCGATGCCCAACCACACATGCCCCATCGTCTGGCGGTACTCGGCGCGGTCATGCGGGAGCATGTCCACCAAGAGCAGCCTGCCGCCCTTCGGCTTCAGCGCGCGCCTGATGCCGGACAACACCGCCACCGGATCCGCGACGAAGTGCAACACCAAACTCAGCACGGCGACATCCAGCGTGGCGGCGTCGATCGGCAACTCCTCGAGGCTGCCCGGTCGCAACTCCACGTTCTCGAGCGCGCCTAGCCGTGCCTTGGCGGCGCGGAGCATCGCGGTGGATTCATCCACCGCGATCACCTGCCGCACGAACGGGGCCATCACCTCGGCCAGCTGCCCCGTGCCGCAGCCGAGGTCGCCGACTACCTGCGTGGGCTCGAGCAATCCCACCAACGCGAACAACTCCGTGCGGGCACCGAACAACTCCGCACGCACCTTGTCCCACTGCGCCGCCGAGCTCGCGAAGAACTGCTGCGATCGCGTGTGGCGCTCGGCCAGCACGCTCTTCACGCGCTGCGCATCACGGGTCGCGGCCGGCACCTCCTCGGCCTCCTCGCGCACCGCAGCCCAGAGCTTTCGCGTGCCGGCATCGAGGGTCTTCGCATCGAGGCGATACCGATTGCTCGTCCCGTCCTCGCGCGCGACGAGCCAGCCCGCGCCCGACAACACCTTGAGATGGCGACTCACCGTGCTCTGCGGCAGCTGCAGCACGCTGCAGAGCTCCGAGACGGTCAGCTCGTGCCGCTCGAGGAGCAGCAGGAGCCGCGAACGAATCGGATCGGCCAGGGCCGAGAGGCGGTCGAAGAGGGCGAGTCGCTTCATCCGTATATCCGGATGAAAGGTTAAGGCAATTCCGCCCTGCGCGCTAGGGCCGTCTAGGCCTGCATCGCGGCGCGAAGCGCCGCCAGCCGGACTGCGTCGAGGTTCCCTCCGCGGCGGACACCGGAGCACACGTCGAGCCCATGGGGACGCACGGTCGCGATGGCCGCCGCCACGTTCTCGGCGCGCAATCCGCCGGCAAGCCACACGGGGACGGCGCAGGTCGCGACGATCTGCGCGCTCAACGTCCAATCGTGCGTGCGCCCCGTCCCGCCAAGCTCCTTCACCGCCAGGGCGGGATTGCCGGAGTCGAGCAGCAGTTCATCCACCAGCGGCGCGAGGCGCTGGGCCTCCGCCACGTCGGCCGCGCTCCGTACATGAATCACCTGCACCACGCGCACGGTCGGCGCGAGGTGACGCAACCTCGCATGCGCGCCCTCGGGCAACGCGTCCACGAGTTGCACGGTCTCCGGCCGCAGCTCCGCGAGTTGCGCGGCAATCGCGTCGGGATCGACGCGCGACGTCAACAGGAACGTGCGCACGCGCCCGCGCGCCCAGGTCGTCACCTCGCGGATCACGTCGTCGGCGACGACGCCCGGTCCCGAGGGCATCGCCGAGACGAGCCCGAGCGCCGATGCCCCGTGAGCGACGGCGAGCTCGGCTTCCTCGACCGAGGCGATGCAGCAGACCTTCAGCTGCGTCACGGGAGGAGTGGCCAGGGTACGGGTCTCATGCGCGCAGACACTCAGCGACGCTCGAGCGCCGCAGTGTGATCGCGCAGCGCCTCGCCCACATAGCAGTGCATGCCGACACCGACGAGGCCGGCGCGGGAGAACGCCGTGAGGTACTGCGCGGCACTGCGTTCGTGCCAGCCCGCGCGGTCACCCTCGATGGCATCTTCGGCCGCGTAGGCCTCGAGGTACGTCACGCCGCCGAGCAGGGACGCGAGCGCCGCGAGCCCCGGCCCCAGCTCGGCATCGGGCACGTACTGCAGGACGTCGCAGACGACAATGACATCGTATGGCCCCTCGAGTGCCAGCGAGCCCAGGCTGCCGAAGCTGCCGGCGCGGATGTCGCGCGTACGGCCGTAGCGGCCGATCACATACTCACTGGATTCGACACCGGTGTAGCGCAGGTTGGGGCGTTCCCGCCGCAGATGCTCGCGCCATGCACCCTCCCCGCAGCCCACGTCGAGCACCGAGCGCACCGGCCGCTCCAACAAGGCCTCCGCGATGCCCAGCACGAGGCGCACCTTCCGCGCCACCGCGGCGGGGGTGATCACGCGCCGTGCCGGATCGTGGTACCACTGGTCGTAGTAGGCTTGGTCGTAGCGCTTCGGCATCTGCAGGAAACTAGCGGCGCGTCGCTATCATTGGAGGCATATGAGCCAACACGACGTGATTGTGATCGGCGGCGGCCTCGCGGGACTCGCAGCCGCGCGAACGCTGCACGAGTCCGGCGTGACGCCGCTGCTGCTCGAGGCCAATCCCGACGTCGGCGGGCGCGTCGCGACCGACGAGGTGGACGGCTTCCTGCTGGACCGCGGCTTCCAAGTCCTGCTCGACTCGTATCCCGAGCTCCGCCGCAGCGTGGATCTCACGGCGTTGGAGCTCGGGCGATTCCTGCCCGGTGCACTGATTTACCGCGACGGACGCTTCGGTCGCGTCGCCGACCCGTGGCGTGCGCCGGCCTCGGGCCTGCGCTCCCTGGTGTCGGGCGCCTTCACGCCGCGCGATGCGCTGCGGATGCTCCGGCTGCGGTCGGAATCCATCCTCGCGCTGGAGGGTGAGCCGATGGCGTACGGCGACGAGACGGCGGCGCGCAGCCTGCACCGACTCGGCTTCTCGGACCTCGCCATCGAGCGCTTCTTCCGTCCGTTCTTCGGGGGCGTGTTCCTCGATGCGCAGCTTGGCGCGCCGCGGCACTGGTTCGAATTCCTCTTCGGCATGTTCGCGATCGGCCATGCGACGCTTCCCCGCGACGGCATGCGCGCCTTGCCGCGTCAGCTCGCGGCCGCGCTGCCCGCGAACGCCATCCGCACCAATGCGCGGGTGCGCGCGCTCAAGGGCACGCGCGTGGAGCTCACGAGCGGCGAGACTCTCGACGCCGAGGCGATCGTGCTGGCCACGGATGCCCGCAACGCGCCGGTGCTCATGGCGGATGCGCGCGCGACGCAGTGGGCGAGCTGCGTCACGCTGTACTACGCCGCAGCGGAGTCGCCCCTGGATGCCGCGCTGTTGGTCCTCGACGCCGACGATCGTCGCGGTCCGGTGAATCATGTGTGCGTGCCGAGTGACGTCAGCCCGAGCTATGCACCGCCGGGGCAGGCTCTCATCTCGGCCACCGTCATTGGCCACGGCCATGCCGACGACGCCATGCTCGACCGCGACGCCCGTGCGCAGCTCAGTCGCTGGTTTGGCGAGAGCGCGGTCCGCGCGTGGCGCCTCCTGCGCGTCGTGCGTGTGCCGTACGCCCTTCCACGAAGCGTGCCGCGACCCGAGCAGGTCTCGGCGGCCGTGCGCCTCGGGCCGCAGCTCTACGGCTGCGGCGATTATCTCGAGACGCCGTCCATCAATGGCGCGCTGCGCAGCGGCCGACGCGCCGCCGAGGCGCTGCTCGCCGACCTCAGACCGCGTTGAGCACGCCGCAGCCCAGCTGCTGGGCGTGGCAGGTCGCGAACACGCCGGTCGGCATCCGATAGATGCCCGGGATGAGGTTGGCATTGACCAACGTCGCGGCATCCTGGCGCGGGATCTTGCGGTGGTTCGCGATGCGCCCGGTGTAGTTCCGCAGCGCGAGGTCGCAGGCGAGGACGATCACGCCGCGGGAGATCAGCGTGTCGAGGGCGCCGTCCGGCCAAGTCAGCGCGTGACGCGCGCCGGCCGGCACGTTCACGAACGGATTGCGCTTGGCGATCTCACCCGACTCCGGATCCTTGAGCTTGGTCTCCTCGCCGAGGAAGCCGTCCGCCCACAGCGTGTCGTTCATGACCATCGGCACCGCGGCATGCCGGATGACGAGCACTGCGCTCACGTCACCGTCGGCGAGGCCGTACACATCCTTGTACCCCTGCAGGAACGACCGCGCCTGATGCAGGCAGACGCCCTCTGAGACCTCGTGGGCATCGAAGCACATCCTGTGACGACCAGTGACGCGTTCGGTCCAGGACATGTCCCAGCTGCCCTGCGCGGCGGCGGCTTGGGCGTCCGCGGCGAACGGCGCCGCAGCCATCGTACCCGCGGCGAGGAGTGAAGCTTGGCGGAGGAACTCGCGACGCTGCGTCATGGGATGTCCGGGCCCGGTGAAGAGGGAGATGCCTGCTGCAAGTTGCGTGCGGCACGTTCATCGCGCCATAGCAGCAGCGCCAGCAACACGGCGCCACAGGTGACGCCGATGTCCGCCACGTTGAAGGTCCAGAATCGCCAGCTGGCGGTGCCCACATCAATGAAGTCCACCACGCCGCGGTCGTGCCGGAGCCGATCGATCAGGTTGCCGATCGCGCCCGCGCAGAGGAGTCCGAGCGCCAAGGGCACGGCCCGCGCGCGCGCGGGCGCCTCGCGCAGCAGCACCAGCAGATAGGCGACCATCCCGATGGCGACGAGACTGAAGAACGGCCGCGAGAAGTCCCCCACCGACAGACTCATCGCGGCGCCGGTGTTGTAGGTCAGCGTCCAGCGCAGGCTGCGGCCGAGCACCTCCTGCGGCACATGTAGCGCCAGCGAAGCCTCGGCCCAACGCTTGGTGACCACGTCGAGCAGCAGGATGCTCGCGAACGCCGCCGCGAAGACGCGGTTGCGCGGCGCGCCGAGCGGCGTGGACGAGACAGGGGTATCGGGCATCAAGGGCGCAGTCGAGGTCGCGGTGAGGGACGCGGTCGCGGTGTGATCGTCTAACTTACCCAGCGTCCGCCTCGGTTCCTACGTCTCGCGACCCACCTCCGTTTCCGTGCTCCTGCGCGACGCCCCTGCCCTGCCGATCGACGCCGTGCTTCCTGCCCTGCAGGAGGCGATGGCCGCCGTCGGCACAGCCGTGCTCGTCGCGGCGCCAGGCGCCGGCAAGACGACCCGCGTGCCGCTCGCGTTGCTCGCTGCGTCGTGGTGCACGGGGCGCATCCTCGTGCTCGAGCCGCGTCGGCTCGCGGCCCGTGCGGCCGCCGAGCAGATGGCACGCCTCATCGGTGAACGCGCCGGTGCCACCGTCGGCTATCGCGTGCGGCACGAGTCGCGCGTCAGTGCGGACACCCGCGTCGAAGTCGTCACCGAGGGCATCTTCACTCGCATGGTGCAGGACGATCCGGCACTGGAGGGCGTGTCGGCGCTGCTCTTCGACGAATTCCACGAGCGGCATCTCACGAGCGACCTCGGGCTCGCGCTCGCCCTGCAGACGCGGCAGCTCCTCCGGCCCGACCTTCGCCTGCTCGTGATGTCCGCCACGTTGCAGCCGAGCCCGGTGGCCACGCTGCTCGGGGACGGCGCGCGCGCACCCGTGATCCAGAGCGAAGGCCGCGCGTTTCCCGTGACCACGGAATGGCGTCCGCTGCGCGAGGGCCAGCCCCTGCCCCAAGCGGTCGCCGGCGCGGTGCGCCACGCGCGCCGCACGCAGGCCGGTGACGTGCTGGTGTTCCTGCCCGGCGTGGCGGAGTTGCACCGCGTGCGCGATGCGCTGGCCGACGAGCCGCTCGACGCACGCGTGGAACTCCTGCACGGCGCACTCGCGCTCGACGAGCAAGACCGCGTGCTCCGGCCGCGCGACGCCGGCCCGCGCGTGGTGTTGAGCACGGCGATCGCCGAGTCCTCGGTGACCCTCGACGGGGTGCGCGTGGTGGTGGACGCGGGCTTGGCTCGCGTGCCGCGCTACGACGCCCGCAGCGGCATGACGCGACTCGCAACCGTGCGCGTGTCGCTGGCCTCGGCCGACCAACGGCGCGGCCGCGCGGGCCGCACCGCGCCGGGCCATTGTATTCGGCTCTGGGACGACGCCACGCAGGCGTCGCTGCCCGCGCGCGCGACGCCGGAGATCCTCGAGGCAGACCTCACGGCGCTCGCGCTCGAACTGGCCTGCGCCGGCGTCTCCGACGCGCACTCGCTGGACTGGCTCGACGCGCCGCCGAGCGCGGCGCTCGCGCTCGGGCGCCAACTCCTGCGCGACCTCGGCGCATTGGATGCCGCCTCGCGCGTCACCGCACACGGCCGCGCGATGGCCGCGATGGGCATCGAGCCGCGGCTCGCGCACTTGGTGCTGCAGGGCAGCGCCTTGGGACTGAGCACGATGGCCTGCGAACTGGCGGCCTTGCTGCAAGAGCGCGACATCCTGCGCCGCGAGCAGGCCGCCCACGATGCCGACCTCGGCACGCGCCTCGATGCGCTGCGCGGCCGGCATCGGGACGGCATCGACGCGACGCGCCTCCAGCGCGTGCGCGAGGAGGCCCGTGCACTGCGCCGCGCCCTGCCGCGCGAGGCCTCGGATGCGCAGGACGATGCCGCGATGCTGGGCCGGCTCGTCGCGCTCGCGTATCCCGATCGCATCGCGCAGCGCCGCGACGGCGAGGCTGCGCGGTATCTCCTGCGCAACGGTCGCGGCGCGCGCTTCGACACGCCGTTGGGCATCGCCCGCGCGCCCTATGTGGCGATAGCCGATCTCGACGGTAATCCTGCCGAGAGCCGCATCTGGCTCGCGGCGGCGCTCGACGAGTCAGACCTGCGCACCGCGCTCCGCACGAGCATCGAGACCACGCGCGAGGTGGAGTGGGACGAGGCGACGGAGCGCGTGCAGGCACGCGAGGTGGAGCGAGTGGGAGCGCTGGTGCTCCGCACGCGGCCCCTGCGCGACGTGACCAGCGACGACCTGCGCGCGGCGTTGCTGCAGGCGATCCGCCGCCGCGGCATCACGGCGCTGCCGTGGCGCGAGGGCGATGTGAGCACCCGACAGCGGCTCGCGTTCGCGCATCGACACATCGGGGCGCCGTACGCCGACGTGAGTGATGCCGCGTTGCTCGAAACGCTCGACACATGGCTGGCGCCGATGCTGGGCGAGGCGCGGCGCTGGAGCGATCTCGGCAGCGTCTCGCTCGGCGACGCGCTACTCGCCACTTTGCCTTGGGCAGCGCGTGAGCGGCTCGATCGCCTCGCGCCGACGCACCTCGAGGTCCCGAGCGGCTCCCGCATCCGCGTGGACTACGCGGACCCCATGCAGCCCACGCTGGCCGTGAAGCTGCAGGAGTGCTTCGGGCTCAGCGACACGCCGCGCGTCGCCGAGGGCCGCGTGCCGGTGACGCTGCAGCTGCTGTCACCGGCCGGTCGGCCGGTGCAGGTGACGAAAGATCTCGCGAGCTTCTGGCGCCACGGGTACTTCGAGGTGCGGAAGGATCTCAAGGGCCGCTACCCGCGGCACCCGTGGCCCGACGATCCGCTCGCGGCCGCGGCGACGCGCCGGGTGAAGCCGCGCGGGACCTGAAGGGCGCGGCGCGAGCGTAGGCCCGCGGCGCGGCGCGAGCGTAGGCCCGCGGCGCGTCGCACGCGGTGGCTACCGCACCCACGCCGGACGCGCGATGGCCGTCCACTTCGACTCGCCGTGCGAGTACGCGAACCACGCCGTGTCGCCGGCCGTACCACGCGGATAGGCGCGCACCAGTTGATCCGCACCGCCGAAGCCGAAGCGATCGCCACCCGCGTAGCCCTCGCGCTGGTCGGCGGCGAGATCGGCGATGGGGAATCGCGTGATTTCGCTGCCGCCGTCCGTGTACGCGTAGAGCGTTCCCGTACGTGCCGAGTCCTCGGCGTAGGTCGCGACGATGAACTCCCCGCGGCCGTCGCCGTTGACGTCGGCCGTGCCGATGAAGCCCACCGTGCCGACGCGCGTCTCGGTGAGCGTCTGCAGCGTGTCGGCGCCGCGGGTGAACACCACCTGGAAGCTGCCGCTCGCGCAGGACTCGCCCGCGGGAATCAGCACCTCGGCGACGAGGTCGCGGTACGAGAGGATCCGCGTCCCGAAGCACGAGGTATCGGCGACGGGGGCCGGCGCCTCTTTGGCGCAAGCAGCGGTCAGCGACAGGAGCAGCAGCGGGGCGAGGCGACGCATCGGGAGGACTCCGGTTCAGGATGGCGGGGCGCGGGTACTAGAATATAGAACCCGCGCGCGCGACCGCTCGCCGGCCATCGCCCCGACCCTCGAGCATGCTCCGACGCCTCACCTGTTCGCTGCTTCTCCTGCTGGCCGCCGCCACGGCGGCGCAGGCACAGGGCGCGAGCTGCACGCGGTTCCGGCCGCGCGTCGAGCGTCTGGCGTTCGAAGGCAACCGCGCGATCCGTGACTTCGATCTCACGCAGATCCTGTATACCGAGCGCGCGGGGCGGCTGCGCCGCTGGTTCGGTTGGAATGTCGGGCCGACGGCCTGCCTCGACACCCTGGAACTCAGCCGCGACGAGCGACGCATCGCAGCATGGTACGCGATGCGCGGATATCCCGGCACTACGGCGCAGGCCGCGATCCGGCGGACGAGCAGCCGCACCGCGCAGGTGACATTCACGGTGCGTGAGGCGCCCCCGGTAGTGATCGACACCGTGCGCTTGCTCAACGTGCCGCGGGGCCTCGTGGACCAAGCCAAGCTGATGCGCAACCTGCGCGGGGCCGCGCTCGACGATTCCGTGCTGGTGTCCACCATGGATTCCGTGCAACAGATCCTTCGCGCCGAGGGCTACGCCCGGGCGCGACCGCCGACGCGCGAGGTCACGGTGGACAGCGTGGCCCGCCGCGCCCGCGTGACGCTGAGCTTCGCGCCGGGCGCGCTGGTCCGCGTCGGCGAGATCGACGTGGCCATGACGCCGAATCGCGAGGGCAAGCCCGCGCTGCGCGAAGACGACGTCCGCGAACTCCTGCGCTTCGAGCCTGGCGACGTGTACAGTTCGCGCGCCGTGGGTGCGAGCCAGCAGCTGCTGTATTCGTACGATCTCTACCGCACGGTGGCGATCGATACGCTGCCGCATGCGGCCAGCGGCGACACCCTGCCCGTGCGCGTGCGGCTCGTGGAAGGTCGCCACAACTCGCTGCGCGTCGGAGGTGGCTGGGGTACCATCGACTGCCTGCGCACGCAGACGCGCTTCGTGGAGCAGAACTTCCTCGGACGCGGCCATCGCCTGCAGCTCGACCTCCGGTTGTCGAAGCTCGGCGTCGGCGCACCGTTCGATGGGGCGCCGTCGCTCTGCGCCCCGATGGTACGCGCCGACACCTTCAGCCTGCGGCTCAACTACTACGTCGGCGCCACGGTCTCGCTGCGCGGCGTGATCGGCGACCGCTGGCACCCGGTCGGCACGCTCTACAGCGAGCGGCGCACGGAGTTCCAGAGCTATGTGCGCGAGACGAGCGTCGGCGCGATCGGCTCCTTCGATCGTCCGCTGGTGCCGCGCGTGAACACGACCTTCACGTATCGCTTCGACGCCGGCCGCACCACCTCCGACGCAGCCGTGTCCTGCGCCACCTTCGGCCTCTGCCGGTTCAACGATCGCTTTCTGCTGAACAGCCCCAGCGTGCTGCATGCCGCCGGCGTGACGTTCTCGCGGTCCGCGCCCGCCATCGCCACCTTCGCCAGCAACGACGAGCGCTGGGCCATCGAGTCGCGACTCGGCACGGTGAACGTCGGGCGGCCCGGCACGCGCGTGAACTTCAACCGCACGCAGCTGGAGTACGCGCTGTACCGCCCGCTCACGCGCACGCTCGTCGGTGCCGCGCGGCTTTCGGCGGGCGTGGTGGCGACGCGGCGGGACCTCGAGGCCTTCGTGCCGCCGCAGGAGCGCTTCTACTCCGGTGGCCAGAACTCCGTGCGCGGCTACAACCAAGGCCAGCTCGGCCCCACCGTCTACATCGTGCGGGCGCCGAGCGACACGGTGTCCGTCGGCGGCGAACTCGTCGGCCTCGCCGACCCCGCGGCGGGATTCGATCGCACCGCACCGGCCGGCGGTACCGCCACGGCCCTGCTGAACCTCGAACTGCGCTCACGCGTCGGCTGGCCGAGTGACCTCCTGCGCTGGGTGTTGTTCCTCGACGCCGGCCGCGTGTGGAACAACTCCGGTAACTACGCCGTCACCGGACTGCGCGCGACGCCGGGCTTGGGCGTGCGGCTCGTCACGCCGCTGGGACCGTTCCGCGTGGACGTGGGCTACAATCCGCATCCACGCGAAGCCGGGCCGGCGTTCTACCTGCAGCGTGCGACGGCCACGACCGCCGGACGCGCGATCTGCGTGTCGCCGGGCTCCACGGAACCCCTCGACGACGGTGCAGCCACTGCGCTCGGACCGGTGCCCTGCCCAGCCTCGTTCCGTCCGCCGCAAGCACGCGGGTTGTTCCCGCGGCTGACGTTCCACTTCAGCATCGGCGAGGCGTTCTAGGTGCGGCGGCGCCTTCGTCTGCTCCTGCGCGTGACACTCGCGCTGCTGGCGATCGCCGTGCTCACGGTGGTCGCCGGCGCGACGCTCGCGCTGCGCAGCGAGGCGGGCCGCGCGTGGACGACAGCCCGCGTCGAGCACGCGCTGCGGGCCTCGTTGGCGCCGGATGTCGCGCTCGGCCTGCACGGCCTGCGACTCACGCCGCTCGGCCAACTGAGACTCGACTCCCTCTCCCTGCGCGATGCGAGCGGCACCGAAGTGCTGCGGCTCGACGGCCTGCGCGTCGACTTCTCCCTGCGCGCGTTGCTCGACCGCGAGCTGCATCTCTCGCAGGTGACGGTCGAGCGCGGCAGTCTCGACCTCGTGCAGGATGCGACGGGGCGATGGAACGTCGCCGCGCTCGCGGCCGCCGATACTAGCGCAGCCGAAGCGCCGAGCGCACGCGCCGCCCCGCCCTGGCGTTTGCGGCTGGACTCGTTGGACTGGCGTGATGGCCGCATCCGCGTCACGCGCCCCGATTCACTGCCGACGCTGCCCCCGCGCCGCGACGAGCTGCGCGACCTGCGCATCGCACTCGGCGCCTCGGCGTTCACCAGCGATGGACCCGAGGGCAGCCTGCGCATCGCAAGACTCGAGGGTAAGAGCGCGACACCGGACCTCGCCATCGCACTGCGCGACGCCGACGTCCGCGTCAGTGCGGACTCCGCGGCCCTTGGCGGCGCTGCGCTCACCTTCGGACGTTCGGAGTCTGCGCTGCGCGGCAGCGTGAACTGGTCCGACAGCACCCGCGATGCCCGCGTGAACCTGCGCGTCGAGGCGACGCAGGTGGACCTCGCCGACATCGCATGGGCGGACCCGCTGGTGCCCAAGGAGGGACGCGCGACGGCAACGCTCCGGGTCCTCAACGGCGCGAGCGACGGCATGCTGCGCACCGTCGTCGAGCGCTTCACGCTCGACGCCTTCGATTCGCATCTCGAGGGACGGCTCATCGCGGAAACGGGCGACAGCATTGTCATCCGCGACGTTGACGTCCGCGCGGAACCGCTGGACTTCGCGCTGTTGCATGCGCTCTTCGGCGACTCGTCGCCACCTCCACCTTGGGACGGGCGGCTGCGCGGACAGCTCCGCGCGCCCGGCGGGCCGCTGCGCGACTTCGCGCTCGCCGCGTCCACAGTGGAGTTCGAAGATCGCCGCGTCGGCGGCGCCCGCTCGCGCGTCACCATTGACGGACGTGTGGATCTCGAGGCGGTGCAGACGACGTTCCAGCCCCTGCACGTCCGCCTCGACTCCGTGGATGTCCGCAGCGCCGGCGCCGTCACCGACGTGGCCGATTCACTCTCGGGCTACCTCAGCGGGCGCGTGACGCTCGAGGGCCCGCTGGATGATTTCCGCTTCCGCGATCTCGACCTGCTCCACGTGGACGGTGCGTATCCGCGCTCGCGCGTGCTCGGCAGCGGCCGCATCGCCGAGGACACCACGCGCACGTGGCTCGAGGCGTCGCTGGAGCTCGATACCGTCTCACTCGCACCACTGCGGCCCGCCATCAGCAGCGAGCCGCTCCGCGGCATCCTGCGCGGGCGGCTGGAAACATCAATCCGCGGGGATTCCGTCGCGATCGAGGTCGCGCTCGAAGGCGAGGGCGCCACGCTGGCGTTCACCGGAGCGACATCGCTCGACGAATCGCGCCTCGTCGCGCTGGGGCGCCTGCGCCTGCGCGACCTCGACGCGGGTCGCTTCCTGGCGGCGCGGTCGCTCCCGGCGCATGCGATCAGCGGGACGATCGACCTCGGCCTCGACGGCGCCTGGGAGGAGCCCAGCGGACCGCTGGCCTTCACGCTCGACAGCAGCTCGCAGATCCTCGGGATGCCGCTGCGCCAGGCGTACGGACAGCTGGCGTTGGAGCCGGGCGGCCTGCGGGTGGATTCACTGCAGCTCGCGCTCGACGCCGGCACGTTCAGCGCCAAGGGACGGCTTGCCCGCGATCCGACCCTGCGCGATACCCTGCGATTCGTCGCGACCCTGGATTCCGTTCCCGCCCTCGCCCCGCTCTTCAGCGATACGCTCGCCAAGATCCTCGGGGACTCACTCGGCGGGCACTTGCGGCTCGAGGGCATCGCGCTGGGATCGCTCGACACCGTCGCCGTCGCGGCGACGTTAAGCGGTGATTCCCTGCGCGTCAGGGACATCGGCGTCGCCAGCATGCGCGGTGAACTGCTGCTCGACGGCGTTCCGCGCGCCACGCAGGGGCTCGCCACCTTCGATCTCCGCGATGCCTCGGTGGGCGCGTCCAAGTTGCATCAACTCAGCGCCGAAGCCACCGTCCGCAGTCCCACGTGGGTGGATGCCTCCTTCCGCGCGATCGCGCTGGACACGCTGTACACGCAGGGCCGCGCGGACGTGCACTACATGGGCGACAGTCTCGAAGTCCTACTGGACTCCCTGACCGTCACGAGCCGAGACGCCGACTGGCGACTGGCACGGCCGAGCCGACTGTTCCGCTCACCGGCGCGCGTGGACGTGGACTCGCTCCTGCTGCTGAGCCGCGATGGCGCGCGCTTCGCGCTCAGCGCACGGCTTGACTCCGCCGGCCCGCTGGCGCTCAAGGCCACTGCGCTGCGCGTCCCGCTGCGCCACGCGCGATTCACCGGCATGATTCCGCCGCGCATCGATGGGCTGCTCACCGCCGACGCCGAGCTCGGCGGCACGCTCGCCGACCCGCGCCTGACCTCGACGTGGCGCCTCGACTCCACCCGCGTTGAAGGACGGGAAGCGCCGGAGCTGCGCTTGCAGGCCACCTACGCGTCGCAGCGCGCCGACCTGCAGCTCGACACCCGCATGCTGCAGCGCGATGCCATCGCGCTGACCGCGGAACTGCCGGTCGACCTGTCCTTCGACGCCGTATCCCTCGAAGAACGCTTGCTGGAGCGTCCTCTCTACGTCCGCCTCTCGGCCAGTGGCACGCCGCTCGCCGGCTTCGAGGCCTTGGTGCCAGAGCTGCGGGAGTTGCAGGGTGGCCTCGACGCGGACATACAGGTCACGGGCACGTGGCGCAACATCGAGCCGCGCGGCATCGTGCTCGTCCGCGACGGGGCGTTCTCGGTGCCGACGCTCAACACTGGCTTCCGGGACTTCCTGATGGACGTCTCGTTGGCTCCCGATTCGATCGTCATCCAGCGCGCGCGGCTCGTGGACGAGCGCTCGGAGGACGACTCGGCAACCGTCGAAGGCGCCATCGTGCGCAGCGATAGCGGCTGGCGCGCGGACCTGCGCACGAGCGCACGCAACCTTCGGGTGATCGACGATCCGCGCAGCGCCGAGGCGGACGTCTCGTGGCAACTGACCATGCGAGGCCCGCTCGCGGCGCTCGGCATCGCGGGCGACGTGACGGTGCCGCAAGCCAACATCTTCATCGGGCGCCAGCGACGCCGCGCGCTGGCGTTGGAGGAAGATCTCGCCGCTGAGGAAGCAGCGTCGGAGTTCTCGCCGCGACTCGAGGGCATCCGCCTCCGGCTTGGCAACGAGGTCCGGCTGCGTTCGCCCGAGGCCAGCGTGCAGCTCACCGGCGAGGTCGCCGCGGCGGGGACCCTCGATGAACCGGATGTCCGCGGCGAGATCCAGGCCACGCGTGGCACGTTCCGCCTCGACCTCGGGCTCCTGCAACGCACCTTCCAAGTGGACAGCGGTCGCGTGCGGCTGAACGGGCCGCTCTCGAACCCGCCCACGATGGACATCCAGACGAGCTACATCGTGCGGCAGGCCGATCGCGAGGACGTGAAGATCGGTGCGCGGCTCAGCGGCACGGTGGACGCGCCGCGGCTCACACTCTCCTCCGGCGATCTGGGCACCACGGCGTCGGAGACGGAGATCATCTCCTACCTGCTGTTCGGCGCGCCGAGCTTCGTGCTCGACGGGCAGAGCGCGTCCGCGGTACGCTTGGCGACGGCGGCGCTCGTGCCCTCGCTCGGCGGTGCGGCGGAACGCGCCCTCGGCGCGCGGCTGCCGTTCCTCAGCGAGCTGCAAGTGGTGACGGTGGCCGGCGACTCGCCGCGCGACTTCACGCTGAACTCGTTCGAAGGCCTGCTCAACTCCTTTGCCCTCACCGCCGGCACGCAGATTGGCCCGGACTCCTACCTACGGCTCTCGGGTGGCGTGTGCCGTGGCGACAATCGGGCGGCCCAGTCGTTGCCAGCGTGGTTCGGCATCGCCGGCGAGTATCGCCCACGCGAGCGCCTGAGCGCGGAGCTGTCACTGACACCGGGATCGGCGCCCTGCAACCGCATCGGCAGCTTTGCGCAGATCTACCAGGTCGGTCTCGACCTCTACAAGGACTGGCGCTGGTAGAAATCGGAGGACGCGCCAGTCTCCGCGCTACCTAGACCCCGAACTGCCGCAGGTGATGATCGGTGTGCTTGTAGAGCAGCACGCCCCAATCCTTCGCGGACATCTGTCCGAAGATCGGATGCTCCCCGACCTTGGCCCCGGGGGCTGGCTCCCGGACGGCGAGAATCGTTTCCCGCAGCGCCGCGACATCAGCGTCCCAGCTCTGGGGCTTCCGAGACAGCAACTCCCGTGCAGTTGGCGCACCCTTCGGGAACGGCAGCAGGTACAGCATGACCCAGCGCAGCAGCGGCTTGAGCGGCAACGGGCGCGCCGCGATGTGCAGCTCGCCCGACGGCATCCGATAGGCCTCGAGGAGATGCGTGACCATCTGCGGCGCCGTCATGCGCCCCCAGCGTGGCGAACGATCGAACGGAATCGCGCTCAGGCGACGCGCGAGTTCCTCGCGGCGCGCGGCATTGTAGACGGAGGCGGCCATGCCCAAGAGTGTAGCGCGTGGAGCCGCGCGCAGCCAGCGTAGGCATTAGATTCTTCCAACCCTTCATCCACGAGACCTATGCGTCGCTCGGTACTGCTCGCGCCCCTTGCGCTCGCCCTTGCCGCCACGGCCCTGACCGCGCAAGATCCCGCGCCCGTCGTCACGAAGATCACGGCCGACTTCGGCTATGTGCAGGCGGCCGGCAACTCGCAGGTCACGACGACCAGCGTCGGGCAGAAGCTCACGCAGTCCCGCGGGCGCCTCGGGCTCGAGCAGACGTTCAACTTCGTGTACGGTGAGCAGGAAGGCGTGGTGAACACGAACTTCCTGCGTGCGGGCCTCCGCGGAGACTACAAGCTCGGCGGTCATTTCTCGGGCTTCGCATCCGTCGCGTACGACCGCAACAGCTTCGCCGGCATCGAGCGGCGCTTCGAAGAGAACTTGGGCATCGCCTGGCGCGCGATCGGCGCCCCGCGCGACACGCTGCGCATCGAAGCCGGTGCCAGCGTCACGCAGCAGCGCTCGACCGCCGGCGTGGTCCAGGACTTCCCCGCGGCCCGCGCGGCCTTCGCGTATCGCCACCTCTTCTCGGAAACGTCGTATTTCCTGCAGACCCTCGAGGCGATCCCGAATTTCAAGGACACGGAAGATTTCCGCGTGAACACCGAGTCTGCGGTGGTGGCGCCTATCTCCGCGCGCATCGGCCTCAAGCTCGCCTATGTGGTGCGCTTCGACCATCTGCCGGAGCCCGGGTTCCAGAAGACCGACCGCATCTTCACGACGGGCGTGCAGATCACGTTTTAGCCGAGGGCGTCGCTCGCGGGCAGCGTGAAGGCAAAGGTGCTGCCCTTCCCGAGTTCGCTCTCCACCCAGATCCGGCCGCCGTGCTGCTGCACGACGGCCCGCGCGATGGCGAGCCCGAGCCCGCTCCCGCCCTTCTCGGTCGCATCACCGCGCTCGACCTGGGTGAAGCGTTCGAATACGCGATCCACCTGATCTGGTGGAATGCCGCGGCCGGTGTCACGAACACGCACCTCCACGGAACCGGACTCGCGCGTCGCGGTGACGTCCACCGTCCCGCCGTTCGGCGTGAACTTGATCGCGTTACCCACCAAGTTGATCAACACATGCGCGAGCCACTGCGCATCACCGCGCACGTGGAGTTCGCCATCGTGGCTATGCAGCGTGACACCCGCGCGCTCCGCCAGCGGCGCCGTCGCGTCGCGCACGGGGGCGAACACGTCGGCGAGCCGTACGTCCTTGGGCTCGAAGGGGGCTGAGCCCGCCTCGAGACGATCCAGATCCAGCAGATCGTTCACCAAGCCGAGCAGGCGGTCGGCATTCCGCTTTGCCAAAGCGACCAACTCCCGCGTCTTCGGCGCACTGCTGTCCGGCAGGAGACGATCCAACAGTTGCATCGCGCCCTGCACCGCGCCGATCGGCGTCCGCAGTTCGTGGCTGACCAGTGAGATCACCTGGTCCTTGGCACGCTGCGCGCGGCGGAGGTCCGTGACGTCCTGTCCGTAGAGCCGGATGCCCCGCGCCACACCGCGCGTGACCAGCGGCACAAGGTGCATCTCCACCAGCGCCTGCTCACCGCTCGGCAATCGCATCGCCAGTTCGATGTCGTCACTGGGCTCGCCTTGCTGCGCGTCGCTCCACGCCGTCTCGAAGGCCGCACGATTCGCGCCGACCACCAGCCGTTGCACGAATCCCGCCTCGGGCGTGCTCGGCGCTTCACCCAAGAGGCGACGCCAGGCGGCGTTCGCATACACGAGCGCGCCGTCGAGCCCGCACTGCGCCACGAGCTCGTCCGTGTGCTCCAGCAACTCGCGCAACTGGCCACCCTGCTCCTCGAGCAATCGCCCGGCGAAGCGGAGTTCGATCTCCGTCATCGCCGCCTGCGCGAGGTCCTGCAGGATCTGCAGGTCCTGCTCGGACCACTCGTGCGGCTTGGTGTCGAAGGCGCAAAACGAACCGAGCGCTTGGCCATCGGACGAGATCAGCGGCATCCCGGCGTAGGCGGCGATGCCCAGCTCCGTGTGGGCCAGGTTGTCGAAGACCAGCGGGTGCTCGGCGGCGCTCGGGACCACCAGCGGCGCCGCTTGCGCCACCACATGCTGGCAGAACGAATAGTCCAGCGACGTGGCGCGGGTCACCGCCAGCTCACCGTCGAGCCCGTTGGCACCGGCAAACACCTGCCGGTTGCGGTCCACCAAGCTCACGACTGCCGTCGGCACGCCCAACAACCGCGTCGTGAGCCGGGTGAGCCGATCCAGCGCAGGACTCGCGGGCGAGTCGAGGAGGCCCGTCTCCTCAAGCTTCGCGAGTCGCTTGGGGTCCTCGATGATGTGAGCGGCGGCGAGCGGCATACCTCAATACTGCAACGGGTTGCGCGACTTCGGGAGTGCAACGATGTACCGGTGCCGGCTGCCGTCGCCGCTGACGGCGCGGTGATTCCCCTACGCCACTCGCGGAGTTCCCCGCATTGTTGCCCCGCCGCCGGCGGGCGATGTTCGGGCGAACTCCAGCAACGGTCTCCATGGTCGCCATCGCCGAACCCCTCATCCATCGCTACGACGTGCCGGGGCCGCGGTATACCAGCTATCCGCCGGTGCCCGCGTGGAGCAGCAGCTTCACGAGCGAGGAGTGGGTGGAGACGCTGCGCCGTGTCCCGATGGGCGATCCCTTCGCGCTCTACGCGCATTTCCCGTTCTGCGCGACGCGCTGCCTCTACTGCGGCTGCAACGCCATCCCCACCCAGCGTGGCGAGAAGATTGACGCCTACCTCGACGACCTGGCCCACGAGCTGGCGCTGCTCACGGACGCGCTGGGCTGGGGTCGTCCGGTGCACCAGATGCATTGGGGCGGCGGCACCCCGAACTTGCTCTCGCCCGTGCAAACGGAGCGCGCCCTGCGGCTCCTCCAGGATGCCTTCCAGTTCACGGCCGACGCCGAACTCTCCGTGGAGTGCGATCCGCGCGTCGTGAAGGATGGGCAGCTCGCCCATCTGCGGAGCGTGGGATTCTCGCGGGTCAGCTTCGGCGTGCAGGATCTCGATGCCGACGTCCAGAAGGCCATCGGGCGCATCCAGCCGCTGGAGCTCGTGCGCCACGTCGTCGAGGACGCACGGGAGGCGGGCTTCGGGCAGGTGAACGTGGATCTGATCTACGGTCTCCCGCACCAGACGATGCAGAGCGTGGACGCGACGATCGACGCCGTCCTCGCCCTCGATCCCGATCGCATTGCCTCGTTCGGCTACGCGCACTTGCCGACGCAGCGTCCGCATCAGCGAGCGATCCCGTTGGCGACGCTGCCGGGCACCTTGGACCGCGTCGCCTTGTTCCGGCACATCGTGGATCGCCTAACCGCCGCAGGCTACCAGTGGATCGGCTTCGACCACTTCGCGCGCCACGACGATCCGCTCGCCGCCGCCCAGCGCGCGGGACGCCTGCACCGGAACTTCATGGGCTACACCACGGAGACCGGGCCGCACCTCCTCGGGGTCGGCATGAGCTCCATCTCCGAGGTGAACGGGAGCTTCGCGCAGAACGCGGCGGGCCTCAACGAATGGCGCGAGGCCGTGCGTGGCGACCGCCTGCCGATCGTCCGCGGCCACCACCTCAGCGACGACGATCGCCTCCGCGGCGGCATCATCAAGCAGTTGCTCTGCAACCTCGAGCTGCCACTGGCGATGGTGCCGCCATCCCTCGAACCCGCCGTGGACGCCCTCGCCGCCACCGCAGACGATGGTCTCGTCACGGTCGAAGCACAGCGCATCACCGTCACCGAGCTCGGCCGCTATTTCCTGCGGAACCTATGCTTGCCCTTCGACGCCTACTTGCCCCAACGGACCTCCGAGCGCGTCTTCAGCCGCACGCTGTGAGCGCCGTCGCCAGCGGCCGCATCGGCCCGAACATCCTGATCCAGACGGCGCACACGCTGCAGGAACGCCTCGGGGCCGCACAGGCGGAGCGCATTCTCCGCGACAGCACGGACCATGGTCTGCGCAGCTTGCCGGGCGACATGGTGGACGAGCGCCTGCCAAACGCGCTCTTCCGTGCACTCGATCGCGAGTTCGGGCTCGCCTTCACCCGCAGCGTCATGCGCGACGCAGGGCGCCGTACCGGCGACTACCTGCTCGCGCACCGCATTCCTCGCCCGGCGCAGTGGCTCCTCGGTGCGCTGCCACCCAGCACCGGCATGCGCCTGCTCCTTACCGCCATCGGGCGCCACACCTGGACCTTCGCAGGTTCTGCGCACGTGCACATCACGCCCGGCGATCCAGCGCTCATCTCCGTCGAGCGCTGCCCAATCTGCCTGCATCGCGAGGCGTCGGAACCGGTCTGCGACTTCTACACCGGCACCTTCGCCAGACTCGCCCAAGCCCTCCTCGGCCCGGAGGGCTGGGCCGAGGAGGTGTCCTGCTCAGCGCGCGGCGATTCTGCCTGCCGCTTCCTGATGGGCTCGCGCCGCTCAGGGCCAGGGTAGCGCGATCACCTGGTAGCGCGTGCGCTTGGCCGGGTCATCCTGTCCGGCCTCGAAGGCCTGGATGTCCCGGATGGCCGCGGCCCGCAACGCATCGTTGGCCACGTTGCCCGACGGCGCTGCGCCCTCGAGGCGCTGCCGCAACTGCGTGAGCCGCAGGGCGATGACCTGGCGCACGTCGGCCGAGGCGCGCGCATCGCTTGCGCGATCGAGCATCGCATTGAGCGCGACGCGGCGCACCGTGCGCTGCATCGCCTGCTGGCTGGGCGTCGTCGCGTCCGGCGCGTGCCAGGTGCGATCCAAGATCGCGCCGACGAGTTCGTTCACGTTCATCTGCTGCGCATCGCGCGCATAGAAGAGCGCGACGCGCTGCACACGATCGCGCTCCAGCAGGCCCTCGAGCACTTCCGTGGCCAATCCGCCGGCGAGCGCCACCTGATCCACCGTCGTGCCGGCACGCGGCAACCAGTCGTACGACGCATCGCCGCCCGGCGGCACCGGGGGAATCAGCGCCAGCACCTTCTCCGGCACCTCGAGCTCCGCCGGCTGCAGGGCATCGAGCGCCATCTGCAGTGCCGCACGCTGCTCGGCCACAGGAATCACGGTCGTCGGCACCTGCCCGTCGCCACGCATCGTGTAGCGGAAATCCATGCCGCCTACCGTCTTGATCAGGCCCTCGAGCGAGTACCGGTGATGCAGGTACACGTGCAGAAAGCGCATCGACAGGAGGTACATCGGCTCGCCCGGCTGGATGGCACGCTCATCGAAGGCCTGCATCGCGACGCGACGCACGGCCGAGGTGCGACGCACGGCGTCCACCATCGTCTCGCCCTCGACCCAGCGCGTCGCCGTGGGAATCGAGCCCTCGGCGCCCGCGTGCTGGTCGGCGATGAAGCGCACATTGCGACGGATCATCTCCTGCGTGATGCGCTCGAGCCCAGCACGCTCGGCCTGCGCGGTCGGGTACCAAGTGTAGCCATAGCGAATCGCGAGCGAGTCCCAGGCGCCGGCCATCGGCGCGTAGGCCTTGGAGAGATCCAAGGTGTTGTTCGCCGTCACGGAGATGAGCGGGAACGGATAGTCCATCACCGAGGAGCGCCCCTGCGAGGCCGCGATGAAGTTGTGCGACAGGCCCAGCGTGTGGCCGATCTCGTGCGCCGTGTGCTGCCGACGCCGCGCCATCGCGAAGGCCTCCGCCGTCATGTTGAGGCCGCGCGTACCCGCCGCCGGGACGAGGCCCGCCCAGATGTTGTAGTCGATGAGCGAACGGTAGGAGTCCATGCGCACCACGGTGCGCACGATCTCGCCGGTGCGTGGGTCGGAGAACGACGGGCCCACGGAGGGCCCAGGGCCATTGCGATGGACCCAGTAGATCACGTTGTAGCGCGCGTCCATCGGATCGGCATCTGCAGGGAGATCGCGCACTTGGAAGGCGTTCTTGAAGCCTGCGGCCTCGAACACCGTGTTCCACCAGTTGCCGCCCTCGCGGAACGCGGACTTGTACGGTTCCGGGATCCCCGGATCGAGATAGTAGATGACCGGGTTCACCGGTTCGGTGAGTACGCCGCGCTGGTACGCAGCGGGATCCTTCGGCACCAGCCGCCAGCGGTTGATCACGCTGCCGCGGTACGTGCCGTCGAGGCCCTGCGAGAAATCGAGGAAGCCCTGCCCGAAGTAGCCGGAGCGCGGATCACCAGCGCGGGCGCGGAATCCTTCGGCCTCTGGCAGCGCCACGATCGAGTGGTGGACCTCAAACACCGGGCTCGCACCATCGGCCGCCCAGCGGCGCAGCGCCGGGCCCGCGTTATCCACGTTGAACGTGAGCACGGCATGGATCTCGACGTTCTTCGGGAAGGCCTTCGTGCGCGATTCCTCGAACCAGCTCCGCGCGGCATCCACGCGCGCATTGCCCTGCTGGCTCCGCCGCAGGGACTCAGCGATGCCGTAGGTGTCCGTCAGGAAGAACCCTGTCGCGTCCACGGTGAGCTTGCCGTCCGTGTCGCTCTCGATCGGGAACGACGCCAGCACGGCGCGCGGAAAGGCCTCGGCCGCGGCGCGCTGTCCCGCGGCATCCGCGGCTGGCGCACGCGACGTCCAGTTGTCGGCAACCATCAGCACGCGACGGCCGCGGCGCTCGAAGCGCACGATGGTCTCGCCGCCCGTCTGGCCGCGGTCGAGGCCAAGAGCGTTCACGCCGGCGCCGGTCGCGAGCACGGCCTGGTGCAGCAGGTCCTTATTGAGCTGCGCCTGCGGAATCTCGAGGAGCAGCTTGTTTCGATCGGCATCCACACGCACGCCGAGCAGGGGCGCGGCAGACTGCGCCACGAGGGCAGCGGCGGAGATGGCCAACAAGAGCGCAGCATGCGCAGCACGAAGCACGAGTCGCATCGGTCGAAAGGGTTGAGGTCCTGAGATTCTAGTGTCCGCCGCCGACGGTCGCCATCGATAAGTCGATGCCCGTCACGGTCACGAGGATGCTGCGGCGTGGCGCGTCCGCGAGGAACGTCGCCAGCGCTTCCTTCACGTCGTGGTCGAGGTACTCTCCGGTCCCGTCAATCAGGACGCGCTCGCCCTCCGGAATCGCATCGAGCATCGCGACGAGCGACGGCTTCGAGAGGAAGGTGCCATCGCGCGTGAAGCGGAGCACGAGCTGCCCGCTCGGACTGCGCTCCTGCATCACGGCACCGCGGGAGTTCTGATAGAGCACGAACAACACGCCCACCACGATGCCGACCACCACGCCCTTGAGCAGATCCAGCGCGAGCACCGCCGCGATGGTCAGGGCGAACGGCGCGAACTGCGTCCAGCCCAGCCGCCGCTGCGACGTGAACAGCGCCGGCGTGCAGAGCTTGAGCCCGACGTCCACCAGCACGGCCGCCAGCGCCGCCAGCGGAATGCGCGCGATCAACGGCGCCGCGAACAGCACCGCGAGCACCAAGAGCAGGCCATGCACCACCGCGGCCAGCCGCTCGCGACCACCCGCGGCCACGTTGGCGCCGCTGCGCACGATGACCGACGTCACCGGCAGGCCCCCGAACAGTCCGCTCGCGGTGTTCCCGACGCCTTGGGCGAGCAACTCCCGGTCCGGCGGACTGCTGCGGCGGAGTGGGTCCAGGCGGTCTACCGCCTGCAGCGACAGCAGCGTCTCGATGCTCGCCACGATCGCGACCGTGACGGCGGCCACCCACACCTCCGTCACGCCGAGGCCGGTCCAGTCGGGACGCGGCAGTGCCGCCAGCACAGCGTCCAGGCCGCCCTGCGGAATGGCCACGAAGTGCACTGCGTCGAGCCGGAGCAGTGGAGCAACCAGACTCCCGAGCACCACCACCACAAGAGCCGGGGAAATCGTCGGAATCTTGGCGAGCGGCGTGCGGCGCCAGCCGGCGAGCAGGGTCAGCGCGCCGAGCCCGATGCTGAGCGCGCCGCCGTGAAAGGCGTCGCGGTCAAACCCCGTGAGGTTCGGCAGCTGTTTCCAGACGATGGTGATGCCGATCGCCGCCAACATGCCCTTGATCACGGCCGACGGCACCAGCGCCGCGAATCGGCCACTGCGCAGCAGCCCCATGCCCGCTTGCAGCAGGCCCGCGAGGACGGTGGCGGTGAGGAAGAGCTCGAAGGAGCCGAGCGCTTGCACCTCGGCCAGCACGATGGCCGTCAGGCCGGCCGCGGGTCCGGTCACGGACAATGGCGAGCGGCTGATCCACGGCACCACCAATCCACCGACGGCGCCCGCGACGAGCCCCGAGAGCGGCGGTGCGCCGCAGGCCACGGCAATGCCGAGGCAGAGCGGCAGCGCGACCAAGAAGACCACCAACCCGGCGATGACGTCCTGCCGGGGATACGCGAACATCTGTGACGCTGGCATCTCCCAAGCTACGCAGCGCGCCCCGCGAACGCTCAGCCCCCGCGCGAGTCCTGCGCCGGTGGTAGGTGCGCGGGCTCCGCCGCCTTGCGCTGGGCCAAGAGCTGCGTGACGAATCGCTGCCCTTCGCCGATGCGCTCGACTTCCAGCGCGGTGGTCTCGATAGCCCGGTCGATTGAGTCGAGCCGGCGGTCCAGTTCCGGCGTCATGGACAGCGTGACCGCCGACTTCTTCCAGAGGCGTCGCGCGTAGGCCACGACGAGCGGGAATCCGAGCACCAGCATGAGGACCGTCCCGCCCACCATGAACATCTCCCAGCGGTCGTTCGCCACATCCTGCGGCGAGGGCTGCGTCGACCCGGGCACGGCGGCCGCCTGGGACTCACGCAGCTGCGCGTCGGCCAGCTGCTGCCGGAGATCCAGCACGCGCGTGTCGAGCAATCGCAGCTGCTGCTCCAATCCTTGGCGGTCCAAGCCGACGACCTCCGGCTGTCGCAACTGCCGCGCGACTTCCTCGCGCTCGCCTTCCGCGTTCGAGAGTTGGTCGCGGATCAGGCGGCGCTGCGTCTGCGCGGCCTCGTACATCTCGCGCGCCGTGTAGGGACCGCCGCTCGGCGCGAGCACGGGCGCGGTCTGCTGGGCGGCCGTGGAGGGCGCGGTCGTCGGCGCGGGAGGCGGGGTCGGCGTGTCTTGCATGGTCAGCACGTGAAGGAGGGGGGCGGCTACGCTGGCTCTACGGCACGGACTCGCCACGGGATTCAGCAACGGCGCGGCACGACGGCGCGACGTGATGGCAGCCGCGAACCGGCGCCCTCAGGTCGGCGGCAGATGCCGTGCCGCGAGCGCGGCGGCCTCAGCGCTTCGATCCGTCTGCCGCAGCAGCTCCACCAACGTGCCCGCCGTCTCGCGGATGGAGTTGTTCCCCGCCGGATACGCCGCGACGCGCAGCGCCAGCGCTCGCCGCCAGAAGGCCTCGGCGGCCCGGCGATCGCCGCGCGCAAGCATCACGCCTCCCAGCGCCTGCAACGTAATCGCCATCGAGGGGTCATTGGCGGATAGCCGCTGTTCCTTGATGGCGAGCGCGCGGCGGAGGAGATTCTCGGCTTCATCGAGCTTGCCTAGGCGCCACTGGGTCTCCCCGATGTTGTTGAGCACCGACGCCATGTTCGGATGATCGGCGTCGAGCGTCCGGGCGTAGATGCTGCGCGTGCGCTCGTAGCGCTCCAGCGCCTCGGGATACCGCCCCAGCGAGTAGTACACCGCGCCAAGGTTGTTGTTGATGCTCGCCAACTCGGGATGGTCCGGCCCGAGCTTCATCTCGCGCACCTCGAGCGCCCGACGCATCATCGGTTCGGCATCCGCGTGGCGGCCTTGGGTCCAGTAGACGATGCCGAGTCCCATGTAGTCGCGCGCGAGGCGCGGATCATCGGGCTCGAGCGAGGCTTCGTTGATGCGCACCGCCCGGATGAACAGCGATTCCGCGGCCGCGAGCTCACCCTGACGCCAACGCACCAGCGCCAACGCGCCGAGCGCCTTCGACGACTCGCTGCTGTTCACCCCGTACTGCGCCTCATAGGCCCGCAACACCCGCAGGAACTGCGTGTCGGCCGAGGCGTAGTCCTGCACGGCGCGATACGCCTGCCCGAGCGCGTAGTAGGTCTCGATCAATTCGGGCGCATCGGCGGGCAATACCGCCTCGCGCGCTGCGGCGGCGTCGCGCAGCTGCTCGATCGCGTCGGGAAAGAGCCCGATCGAGAGGTACGCGCGCCCGATCGTGTAGAGGATGCGGCCTCGCTGCTCCGGCTGCGCCTCAAGCTCCTCGCGGGCGCGCGTGGCGCCGCGGCCCAGGAGTTCGCGAGCGGTGATGTCGCCCGCCGGGACGGAGCCGCGTGGCGCCTCGGGGTCGAACACGCTGAACAACCCGACGACGAAGTCGCTCACCGACTGTGCGGTCTCGGCTTCCGCCGACGCCCGCGCTTCCGCCTGCCGCGCCCGCACCAAGCCGACCGTCGCCATCACGGCGCTCGCAATCAACGCGGTCACCGCGACTGCCGCCGTCGCCACGCCGGTGCGATGGCGCCGCACGAACTTGCGCACGCGATACGCCGCGCTCGGCGGCCGTGCCGACACCGGCTCATCGTGCCGCGCGCGCTGGAGGTCCAGCACCAAGGCATTGGCCGTCGGATACCGGCGCGCGCGGTCCGGCTCCATGGCCGAGAGCACGATCCAATCGAGATCGCCTTGCAACTCGCGCACCAAGCGCTCCGGATCGCTGCGCCGGAGGTGGGCGACGGTGCTCTTCTCGTACTCCAATGCCGCCAGGCGCACGCTGGGAATCGGCACCTGCCATTCGCGCGAGGCCAGGCGCACGAGAAACGCGTGGTAGCCCATGGACTCCGGGTCCACCGGCAACTTGCCCGTGAGCAGCTCGAAGAGGATGACGCCCAGCGAATAGATGTCCGAGCGGGTGTCCACGTCGAGGCCCGAGCCCTCGGCCTGTTCGGGGCTCATGTAGGCCGCGGTACCGAGCGCCACGCCGGCGTGCGTGATGAGCGTGTTCTCCGTGAGCCGACGCCCCACCGCCTTGGCGATGCCGAAGTCGATGATCTTCGGCTTGGGGACGCCGTCCTCCTCGACGACCAGGATGTTGCTGGGCTTCAGGTCGCGGTGGATGACGCCCTTCTGGTGCGCGTGCTGCACCGCATGGCAGACCTGGATGAAGAGGTCGATGCGCTGCGCGATGCTCAGCCGGTGCGTGTCGCAGTAGAGCGTGAGCGGCATACCGCGCACCAGCTCCATCACGACGTACGGCAGCCCCTGCTCCGACTCACCCGCGGCCAGCACCTTGGCGATGCCGGCATGGTCCATCATGGCCAGCGCTTGCCGCTCGGCGTCGAACCGGGCCACGACCTCGCGGGTCGCGAGGCCCGCTCGAATGACCTTCAGTGCGACGCGCCGCCGGACGGGGCCTGTTTCGTCGGCCTCGTAGACGACGCCCATCCCGCCCTCACCGAGGACGTCGAGAATCCGATAGGGGCCGATGCGCTCGGGAGCGGGCGGCGCGTCGCGGAACACTTAGGTGTCGAGGTCGATGATGATGTCGGGGTCGATGATCGCCTTCGGGCCGCCGCGGCACGTGCCCTCGACCTTATACGAGTAGGTGCCGCGCGCGTCGCGCTTCATGTCATCGCCACGTGCCGCACGGCCACGCGCGCCGTTGAGCTCGTTGCGCTCGAAGAGCCAGCGCCCGAGGACTCGCTTCTTCTTGATCTTGAAGTCCGTGACGTCCGACTCGTCGCTGAGCTCGAAGAGAATCGTGTCGCCGGGCGCTGCGTGCAGGGACGAGTCCGTGACCCATCCGCTCTGCGTCTCGCACTTGAGCGTCACGCCGATGGTCCGCACCGTGCGGCGCGCGGCGGGTGTCTCGCGAGGCCCACGCACCGTGGCCGTCACGAAGGCAGAGGCACTGAGAACGACAGCGACGAGAACAAGCAGGCGGCGCGTCACGGAAACTCCGGCGGCTGAGGTTGCTAGACGATGCCGCCCGACGTTGCAGACCGCAAGGCGCAACGCGGCGAACTTGTCGCTAGCTTGCGGGGTTCACAGAGCAGACGTCTGCTGCCCTAGGCCGCGCCCGACGCGTCCCCGACCACCCCTTGCTCCTCGGACTCCCATGCTTCGCCCTGCCCTGCTCGCCGCCGCCGCGCTGCTCACCTTCGGCGCTGACCTGCCTGCCCAAGCCACCACGACGCCCGCCGCCCAGCCGCCGGCGCCTGAGATCTTCATCCGCGAGCCCCGGGACGGCGCCGTCGTCCCGCGTAGCTTCCCCGTCGTATTCGGCCTCCGCAACTGGGGCGTCGCCCCGGCCTCGGTGAACTTCCCGCGCACCGGGCACTTCCATATTCTCATCAACACCGACGCCGGCGCCGTGGGCACCGTGATCCCCGCGGACTCGCTGCACCGCCACTTCGGCACGGGCGCCATCGAGACCACGCTGACGCTGACGCCGGGCACCTACACGCTGCGCGCCGTCCTCGGCGACCACGAGCACAAGGTGATTTCCCGCGAACTCGTGTCGGCCCCGATCCGCATCACGGTTCGCTGACCCCACGCCCCGGAGGGCGACCGATGGCCTTCTATCTCAAGCTCTACGCCGCGTGCACGGCCGCGTTCTTCGCGCTCGACATCGCCTGGCTCGGCTTCGTCGCCAAGGGCTTCTACCAGCGGCAGATGGGGCACCTGTTGGCGGACCAGACGAAGTGGGGCGCCGCGATTGCGTTCTATCTGATCTACGTCGCCGCCATCGTGATCCTGTGCGTGCTACCGGCGGTCGAGAAGCAGAGCGTCGCCCGCGCGCTGGCGCTGGGTGCCGTCTTTGGGCTCGCGGCGTACGCGGCGTTCGACCTGACCTCGCTGGCCCTGCTCAAGGGATTCCCCGGCGGCGTCGTGCCCGTGGACCTCGCGTGGGGCGTCGTGCTCACCGCGAGCGTGAGCGCCGCTGGGTTCTACGCGGCGCGCTGGCTTCAGGCGTAACTGCCAACAGCTTCACCACGAAGACACGAAGACACGAAGGTCATTGCTCCGCGTCGAGGGAAGAACTGGTTTGGGGGTCCGCACTGAAAGCTCGGCGTGGACCCCCAAACGATTGGTAAGACTCGCGAAGATGAATCCCTTCGTGTCTTCGTGCCTTCGTGGTGAGCGCAGTTATCCGTCTCTCCGCACGAGCGTGAGAATCGAGTACAGTGCCACTGCCTCGGCGTTCTGGTTCATCACCTCGACGTCCCACTCGACCACGCCCTGCGGAATGCCGCCCTCCGGCGTGTCCTTGGCGGTCTTCTGCTTGACCGTCAGCCGCACCTGGATCTTGTCGCCGGGATAGACCGGCTTGGTGAAGCGCAGATTCTCCAGGCCATAGTTGGCAAGCACCGGCCCCAGCGACGGCTCCACGAACAGGCCCGCCGCCGCCGACACGACGAAGTACCCGTGCGCCACGCGCCCCTCGAAGATGCCGTTCGACCGCGCCTCTTCGTCATTCATGTGCGCGTAGAACTTGTCGCCGGAGAGCTCCGCGAACTTCACGATGTCGTCCAACGTGATCGTCCGCGTGCCGGTGAGCAGCGTGTCGCCGATCTGCAGTTGGTCGAAGGTCTTCCGGAACGGATGCACGCTGTCCTTCGCTTCCGCCGCACCCTTGGTCCACTCGCGCGTGATGGCCGTGAGCACGCTGGGGCTACCCTGCACCGCCGTGCGCTGCATGTAGTGCAGGACGCCGCGCGCGCCGCCCATCTCTTCGCCGCCACCGGCGCGGCCCGGACCGCCGTGCACGAGGTTCGGCAGCGGTGAACCGTGGCCCGTGCTTTCCTTCGCGCTAGAGCGATCCAGCACGAGCAGTCGGCCGTGATACGGCGCCACGCCAAGGACGATCTTCTGCGCCGTCTGTGGATCCGCCGTGACCAGCGATCCACAGAGCGAGCCGCGCCCGCGACGCGCCAACTCGATGGCCTCATCGAGATTCCGGTACGGCATCACCGTGTTCACGGGGCCGAAGGCCTCGACATCGTGCGGCTCGGTCTTCGCGAGCGGATCCGCGCAGTACATCAGTTCCGGCTGGTAGAACGCGCCCTTCTCCCGGTCCGCGCCAATCACGGCGAAGTCGCCGCCGCCCACCACGCGCTCAGCCGCACTGCGAATGCGCTCCGCCGCCAGCCCCACGTCGCGCACCTGGCCCTTGCTGGCGAGTGGCCCCATCCGCACGCCCTCCACGGACGGATCGCCCACAGTCGTCTTCTCGAGCCGCGCACGGATGGCTTTGATGACGTCCTCCTCCATGCCCGCGGGCACGATCGTCCGGCGCACCGCCGTGCACTTCTGGCCCGCCTTCACCGTCATCTCCTTCACGACTTCCTTGACGAAGAGTTCGAACTCCTCCGTCCCCGGCGTTGCATCCGGCGCGAGGATCGCACAGTTGAGCGAGTCCGCTTCCATGTTGAAGCGCACCGCGTGCTCGACGATCGCCTTGCTCTCCTTGAGCATGCGGCCCGTCGCGGCGGAGCCGGTGAAAGCCACGGCATCCTGCTCGCTGACGTGATCGAGCAAGTCGCCGGCACTGCCGCAGATGAGTTGCACCGCCCCCTCGGGGAGGATGCCTGACGCGATCATCTCCTTGAACACCGCCTCGGTGAGATAACTCGTCGCCGTCGCCGGCTTCACGATCGCCGGCACGCCGGCCAGCAACGTCGGCGCGAGCTTCTCCATCATGCCCCACACGGGGAAGTTGAAGGCGTTGATGTGGATCGCCACGCCTTCCAGCGGCACGCAGATGTGCCGCCCGACGAAGCTGCCGCCCTTCGAGAGCGCTTCGGTGGGACCCTCCACGTGGAAGGTCTCGTTGGGAAACTCGCGCCGCCCGCGGCTGGCGTACGCGAAGAACGTCCCGAAGCCGCCATCGATGTCGATCCAGCTGTCGATCTTGGTCGCGCCGGTGTACGCGCTGATCGCGTAGAACGCGTCCTTCCGCTCCGTGAGGTACTTCGCCACCGCCTTGAGCATCGCGGCGCGCTGGTGGAAGGTCATCGCACGCAGCTTCGGCCCGCCAACGCGCCGCGCGTACTCCGCCATCGCCTTGAAGTCCAAGCCACCGCTCGACGCTTCGGCCACGGGCTCGCCGGTGATCGCGTTGAACAGCGTGGTCGACTTGCCCGATCCCTCGACCCACTGGCCGAGCGCGTAGTTCTTGAGCTTCATCGTGACTGCCTCAGGGGGTTCTGCGCGGGACTCACTGGTCGCCGCGCGTCTGCTTCCACGTCTTGAGTGCGTTCGACTGCGTCGGCCGGTCCTTGGGGACCTCGCGCAGCGGTTCGACTTCCTGCCAGCTCGCGCGCATCTGCGCGGGCAGCTGCTGGTACAGCGCCGTGCCTTCGCTCTTCCACGCCAGCATCTCGTCGCTGACCTCCTTCACGATCTTCGCCGGATTGCCCACGACCACGCTGCGCGGCGGGATCTGCATCTCGGTCGGCACGAAGCACAGCGCACCGACGATGCTCCCGGCGCCGACCGTCGCGTTATCCATGATCACCGCATTCATGCCGATCAATGCGTTCGCGCCGATGCGCGCGCCGTGCACCACCGCGCCGTGCCCGATGTGCGCCCCGGCCTCCAACACCACGGTCACGCCGGGGAACATGTGGATGGTGCAGTTCTCCTGGACGTTGCAGCCATCTTCGATGACGATGCCGCCCCAGTCGCCGCGGATGGCCGCGCCGGGACCGATGTACACGTCCTTGCCGATGATCACGTTGCCCGTGACGGACGCCTTCGGGTGCACGAACGCACTCTCGTGCACCACGGGAATGAAGCCGTCGAAGGCGTAGATGCTCACGGCAGCCTGCCCCTAGGCGCGCTCGAGGATGACGGCGTAGCCCTGCCCGACGCCGATGCACATCGTGGCCAGCGCATAGCGCCCCTTGCGGCGCTGTAGCTCACGCGCCGCGGTGAGTGCCAGGCGCGCGCCGCTCATGCCCAGCGGATGTCCCAGTGCAATCGCACCGCCGTTCGGATTCACGCGCGTGTCGTCATCGGCCACCCCGAGCTCGCGCAGGCAGGCCAAGCCCTGCGCCGCGAACGCCTCGTTGATCTCGATCACGTCCATCTGCTCCAGCGTCAGCCCCGCGCGCTCGAGCACCAGACGCGTCGCCGGCACCGGCCCCATGCCCATCACGCGTGGTTCGACGCCCGCCGCCGCGCTTGCGACCACGCGGGCCAATGGCGTGAGCTTCTCGCGTTGGATCGCCGCGTCGCTCGCGATCAGCAGTGCCGCCGCTCCGTCGTTCAGCCCAGAACTGTTCCCGGCCGTCACGCTGCCTTGCCCGTCAAACCGGAACGCTGGCTTCAGCTTGCCCAGCTTCTCCAGCGTGGTGTCCGGCCGGATGAACTCGTCGTGCTGCACCGGCAGCGGATCACCCTTTTTCTGCGGGACGAGCACCGGCACGATTTCCTCGGCCAGCCGCCCGTCGTTCCGCGCCGCCAGTGCCTTCTGCTGCGAACGCAGGGCGAAGGCGTCCTGGTCGTCCCGGCTCACGTGATAGCGCGCCGCCACGTTCTCGGCGGTCTCGCCCATCGAGTCCGTGCCGTGCGCCTGCTTCATCAACGGATTAACGAAGCGCCAGCCGAGCGCCGTGTCGAAGAGCTGCATGTCACGGCCGAAGGGCTGCGCGCTCTTGCTCAGCACGTACGGGGCGCGCGTCATGCTCTCGACGCCACCGGCGATGTACAGATCGCCCTCGCCAGCCTTGATCGCCCGCGCCGCGTTGGCCACCGCGCTCAAGCCCGAGGCACACAGCCGGTTCACCGTCTCACCCGGCACGGTCTGCGGCAGGCCCGCCAGCAGCAGCGCCATCCGCGCGACGTTGCGGTTGTCCTCGCCGGCCTGGTTGGCACAGCCGAAGATCACGTCGGCGATGCGCGCGGGATCGAGGCCTGCGTGCCGCCGCAGCAACTCGCGGATCACGTGCGCGCCGAGGTCGTCGGGGCGGATGGCGCTCAGCGCGCCGCCCAAGTTGCCGATCGGCGTGCGAATGCCGTCTACGAGGAATGCGTCGATCATCGATGGGGCTTCTGGGTGCGGTAGACAGTGCCGCGGAAGTGGCCCACGGTCACGCCGTCCTGGTTCGTCACGGTGACGCGCGCGAATCCCACCTTGCGCGACGTCGTCTCCTGTTCGCCTACGGCCGTCAGTACGTCGCCCGGCTTCACTGCTGCGGGATAGCTGATGGTGCAGTCGAGGGCCACGCTCACCTCGCCGCTGGCGTTGGTGCAGAAGGCCAGCGCGGTGTCGGCGAACGAGAACACGATGCCGCCGTGCGCCGTGCCGAATCCGTTGGTCATCTCGTCGCGCACGGTCATCTGCAGGCGGCAGAACCCCTCGCGCACCTCCAGCACCTGCACGCCCAGCCACTGCGAGAAGGCATCCTGCGAGAACATCCGCGCGATCACCGCCTGCGCACGTTCGGCGCCGTGCGCGGCAGCGTCTGGCGCTCCGGCCGCTGCGCGATGCTCACTCACGGCAGCAACTTCCCGCCGCTCCTGGCCACGCGCCGCAGCAGCGGACTCGGCCGGTAGCGATCCTCCCCGTACTCCTGCTGCAGCGATTCCAAGGTCGCGAGCACCGCCGAAGGCCCGAGCGCGTCGCCCCAGCTCAGCAGGCCGCGCGGATAGTTCACGCCCTTGGTCATCGCCAACTCGATGTCCTCCGGCGAGGCCACGCGCAGCTGCACCGCGTCCACCGCCTCGTTGATGAGCATCGCCACCACGCGATCGCGGATGCTGCGGCCCAGCACCTCGTCCTCGGTGGGCGCGGCGGCCGCGGCGCCTTCGCGGTAGTCGTAGTAGCCGCGCTTGGCCTTCCGGCCAAGCCAGCCACTCTCCACGAGCCGCCGCTGCGTAAGCGACGGCCGGTAGCGCGGATCGAAGTACATCGCCTCGAACACGCTGCAGGTCACGGCATAGTTCACGTCGTTGCCGATCAGGTCCATCAGCTCGAAGGGCCCCATCTTGAAGCCGCCCAACGTGCGCATCGCCCAATCGATCGTCGCGACGTCGGCGATCCCTTCTTCGAGGATGCGCAGCGACTCGCCGTAATACGGACGCGCGATGCGATTCACGATGAAGCCCGGCGTGTCCGAGGCGATGACGGGCAGCTTGCCCCAGCGCTCGACCAGCGTTCGGCTGGCGTCGAGTACGCCGCGGTCCGTGGCGAGCGCGGGAATCACTTCCACCAGCGCCATCACCGGCGCTGGGTTGAAGAAGTGCACACCCACCACCCGCTCCGCATGCTGGCAGCCGCCGGCGATCGCCGCGATGCTCAGGCTCGAGGTGTTCGTGGCCAGCACGGCGTCGCGGGCGACCACGGCCTCGAGCGAACGAAACAGCGTCTGCTTGATGCCGAGGTCCTCGACGATCGCTTCGATGACGAGCCCGCAGCCCGCGAAGGCCTCGAGATCGCTCGGCGCGACGCCGTGCACGTACGTCAGGCGGCCGAGGATCACATCGGCCTCATGCTGCGGGCGCTTGCCCTTCTCGACCTCTCGTGCCAGCGCCTTCGCGTGGCCGTCCTTGGCACGGGCCACGGCGCTCGCCGAGGCATCCGCCAGCACGACGCGATGCCCGTTGCTGGCCGCGACCTGCGCGATGCCCGCACCCATGGTACCGGCGCCCACGACGCCGATGACAGTGTCCGTCGCAAACTCGAGCGCCACCGTCACTGCCCCGTGTAGGTCGGGGCCCGCTTGGCGAGAAAGGCGCGAACGCCTTCTTCGTAGTCCTTCGTGCGCCCCGCCTCCTGCATGCAGCGCGCCTCCATCTCGAGCTGCTCGGCGAGGCCATTCGCCCACGACGCGTTCATCGCGCGCTTGGTGAGGCCGAAGCCGCGTGTGGCCTGCGTGGCCAGCGAGGCAGCCAGCGCGCGTGTCGTCGCCATCAACTCGGCGGCCGGCGCGGTGTCCCAGATGAGGCCCCAGTCCTTCGCCTGCTTGGCCGACACCTTGCCCGCGAGGAAGAACATGCCCGTCGCCCGCTGCGGCCCCACGAGTCGCGGCACGAAGAACGTTCCGGAGGTATCGGGAATGAGCCCCAGCTTGGCAAAGCTCTCGACGAAACTCGCTTCTTCGGCGGCGATCGTAAGGTCGCAGGCGAAGGCGAGGTTGGCCCCCGCACCGGCGGCGATGCCGTTCACCGCACAGACCACCGGCTTCTCCAGCGTACGGATCGCCGTGATGATCGGGTTGTAGCTCGCGCGGACGATCTCCGAGATGTCCGGCATCGGTCCATCGCCCTCGGGAAGCGCTTCCTGCAGATCTTGTCCAGCGCAGAATCCGCGGCCGGCGCCGGTGAGCAACACGGCGCGGATCGCCGGTTCCGCGGCCGCACGTGCCAACTCGGCCTGCAGGGCCTGGGCCATCTCGCGGTTGAAGCTGTTCAGCACCTCTGGCCGATTCAGCGTCAGCTCCAGGACCCCGTCCTTCAGTTCGCTCAGGATGCTCGGCATAGGCCTGAAATCTAGCCTGCGGAGCAGTGGCTCGGGACGGCAAACGGCCTCACCACGAAGGCACGAAGACACGGAGGCCATCTTCCGGCAGGCGCGTCCGAGTACCCTCAATCGCCGCACTCTGCCGCGCACCTCGAGAGCCACGAGGTCAAGACTTCGGCAGCCCTTTTCTTTGTTTGGTTCCTCGCGCGGACCGGTTTCCTTCGTGTCTTCGTGCCTTCGTGGTGAAAGCCGTTCCGGTCGCTAGATTTCCCGCCAATGCCTCCGAAGACGAAGACGCCCGCCGGGCCCGCCCTCGATTGGCGCAAGGTCGCCTACCACGTCCTCTGCTCGCGTGCGCTCGACGACGTCGAGGAACAGACGAACCGCAACCGCGCGACGGTTCCGAAGGACCACGTCGTCCTCTACCAGTTCTCGGCTCGCGGCCACGACATGGCGCAGGTCATCCTCGGCCAGCTCCTCACGGGCAAGCGTGATGCGGCGGGCGCCTACTACCGGAGCCGGCCGCTGCTGCTCTCGCTCGGCCTCTCGCTCGACGACGCCTTGGGCTCTCCCCTCGGCCGCGCCGGTGGATTCTCCGACGGCCGCGACATCGGCGTGGTCTGCAACTTCCCGCGTGAGGACGGTTGCATCGTGCTGCCGATGGCCGGCGACGTCGGCTCGCAGTACACCCCCACGGCGGGCTGGGCGCAGGGCATTACGTACCATCGCGACATCCTCAAGGACTATCGCTTCAATGGATCGATCGGCGTCGCCCTCGGTGGCGATGCCTCCGTGGCCACGAGCGGCTTCTGGGCCGCCCTCACCATGGCCACGACGCTCAAGCTGCCGATGCTGTTCTACGTCGAGGACAACAACCTCGGCATTTCCGTCAGCGGCGACTTCCAGACGCCTGGCGCGAACATCGCCGAGAACTTGGCCTCGTTCAAGAACCTGTTCATTCGCAACGGCGACGGCACCGATCCCGATGAGACCGCGCGGTTGTTGAGCGAGGTCGTGAGCCACGTCCGCAGCGGCGAGGGGCCGGCGCTGATTCGGCTCACGGTGCCGCGGCTCTCGTCGCACTCAGGGCCGGATAACCAGAAGGGCTACCGCAGCGATGCCGAGATCGCCGATGACCAGAAGCGCGATCCGCTGCCCAAACTGCGCAGCTTCCTCGTGCCCAGCGTGATGAGCGCCGCCGAGTGGAGCCAGCTCGAGACGGAAGTCGCGCGGGACGTCGAGCGCGCGTTGGCGGCGGCCCGCAATCGGCCGAAGCCGGATGCCAGCACGATCGCCGAGCACCGCTACGCCAACGACGCCGACGATGCGCCCGAGGCCTTCGGCGGCCTGCGCCGCAGCGAACGCCGCAAGCTTGGCGGCAGCGACGCCGCGGCCGAGGACGGCGAGTTGCTGCGCTTCGCCGAAGCCGTGCGCCGAACGCTGCGCCACGAGTTGAGCGTGAACCCGAAGGTCGTGGTGTTCGGTGAAGACGTCGGCAAGAAGGGCGGCGTCCACTTGGTCACCGAAGGGTTGCAGAAGCAGTTCGGCAAGGATCGGGTGTTCGACACGTCGCTCAGCGAGGAAGGCATCATCGGCCGCGCCGCCGGTCTCGCGATCAGTGGCTTGATGCCCGTGGCCGAGATCCAGTTCCGCAAGTATGCGGATCCGGCCACCGAGCAGCTCAACAATGCTGGCACGCTGCGCTGGCGCACGGCGAACCGCTTCGCGTCGCCGATGGTCGTCCGCATGCCGGGCGGATTCGGTAAGGACGTCGGCGATCCATGGCATTCCTTGAGTGACGAGGTGCGCTTCGCACACGCCTACGGCTGGCAGGTGGCGATGCCGTCCAACGCGGCAGACGCAGTGGGCCTGCTGCGCGCCGCCATGCGCAGTCCCAACCCGACGATCTTCTTCGAGCATCGTGCGCTGCTGATGACCGGTGACGGCGCGGCGCGGTACCCCGGTGACGACTACGTGTTGCCGTTCGGGAAGGCGCGCGTGGTGCAGCAGGGCAAGGCGCTCACACTCGTGAGCTGGGGGGCGATGGTGCATCGCGTCGCAGACGCCGTGTCGTCAATGGGTGATACCGTCGAGTTCATCGACCTGCGTAGCATCGCGCCCTGGGATCGCGAGGCCGTGCTTGCCAGCGTGCGCAAGACGGGCCGCTGCTTGATCGTGCACGAGGACAACATCACCGCGGGCTTCGGCGCCGAGATCGCCGCCACCGTCACGCAGGAGGCGTTCTGGTATCTCGACGCGCCAGTGGAACGCCTGGCGCCGCAGGACATCCCCATGCCGTACCACCCCGACCTACTGGCGGCGGTGTTGCCCGGGGACGCGGAGATCAAGGCGGCCGTCGAGCGCATGTTGCGGTACTAGGACGGATGACCGACGCTTGTAGCCTCCGTCATCCGTCATCCATCCGAGCAAGACACGTTGCCGAATGCCAGCCCCAGCCCTACTTTCCTAATCGTTGCCCTAACCCGAGCTCTGTAACGTGCGCTTGCTGACACTCCGGACCGCCGGACGGTATCTGCCCGAGACGACTGTCGTCGTCGCGGCAGTGCAGCACGAAGCAGGGCACCTCGGGTAGTCGCGCCAACGCGGCCGCGCCTCGCGGATTCCACGCCCCACCTGCTTCGCTGAGCGGTTGGGGCGTCTTCATTTTCTGACTCCGTGAGTGTTGCTATGCATAAAGAATCTTCATCGTCGGACGCCACGGCGGCGCCGACCCCGGGCCTCTGGCGCGACATCCGCGATGCCATCCGCGGCGCCGAGCATGACTACACGCAGGGCGCAATCGGCCGCGCGATCTTCCTCCTCGCTGTGCCGATGGTGCTCGAGATGTCCATGGAGAGCGTCTTCGCGGTCGTGGACGCGTTCTTCGTCGGCAAGCTCGGCCCCGCCGCAGTCGCGACCATCGGGCTCACCGAATCCTTGATGATCGTGATCTACACGGTCGGCATGGGCCTGAGCATCGGCGTCACTGCCACCGTCGCGCGTCGCATCGGGGAGAAGGATCCCGACGCGGCGGCGCGGGCGACGGTGCAAGGGCTGTTGCTCGGCCTGCTGCTCTCGTCTGTGCTCGGCGTGCTCGGCGCGATCTTTGCGCCGAACTTGCTGCAGGTGATGGGCGCCGATGCCGAAGTGGTGGCGGTCGGCACTGGCTTCGCGCGGGTGTCATTGGCCTGCAACGGCGCCATCTTCCTGCTGTTCCTGATCAACGCGGCGTTCCGCGGCGCCGGCGATGCCGCCGTGGCGATGCGCGTGCTCATGCTCGGCAACGCCATCAACATCTTGCTCGACCCGCTGCTGATTTTCGGCATCGGCCCCTTCCCCGAACTCGGCGTCACCGGCGCGGCCTGGGCCACGTTCATCGGACGCAGCGTGGGTTTCCTCTGGGCGCTGTGGCACTTGAGCACCGGCGAGGGGAACCTGCACGTGCACAAGCAGCACCTGAAGGTCGAGCCCGAGACGATGCTCAACATCGCGCGGCTCTCCGGATGGGGCACCGTGCAAGTGGCCCTGAGCTCGATGAGCTGGATCTTCCTCGTGCGCCTCACGTCCACGTTCGGGGCGGCCGCGATGGCCGGCTACACCATCGCCATCCGCGTGCTGCTGTTCGCCTTGATGCCCGCCTACGGCGTCGGGGCGGCCGCCGCGACGATGGTCGGCCAAGCCCTGGGTGCCGAGAATCCCGACCGTGCTGAACGCTCGGTGTGGGTGGCCGCCCGCATCAACATGGTCGTGCTCGGCCTCACCGGCGTGCTCTTCTGGATCTTCGCGCCGACGCTCGTGAGCTGGTTCAGCGACGTGGCGGCGGTGCAGGAGGTCGGCACGTATGGCCTCCGCGTGATGTCACTCGGCTTCCCGCTGTACGCGCTCGGCATGGTGCTCGAGCAGTCCTTCAACGGCGCCGGTGACACGCGGACACCGAGCTGGATCAACTTCGGCGTGTTCTGGGCCCTGCAGATCCCACTCGCGTGGTGGATGTCCCAGCGCACGGCGCTCGGCTTCCGCGGGGTGTTCATCGCGGTGCCGCTCGCGTACACGGCGCTCGCGATCGTGAGTGCGGTGATGTTCCGGCGTGGGCGCTGGAAGCAGAAGCGGGTCTAGATCGCCTTGAACTCGTCGAACGGCTGCTTGCAGTCCCTGCAGACGTGAATGGCCTTGCAGGCCGTGGACCCGAACTCGCTCTTGAGCGTCGTGTTCCGCGAGCCGCACCATGGGCACTGCACGGGCGGCTTGGCGCGCACCAGCGCGACCAAGCCGCCATCGCTCGCCTGCCCCGGCGGGGCGATGCCATACCGGCGCAGCTTCTCGCGCGCGGTCTCCGGAATCCAATCCGTGGTCCACGCGGGTGAGAGCACGGTCTTCACTTCGACCACGGCTGCGCCCGCGGCCTTGAGCGCGGTGATCACGTCGCGCTCGATCTCGAACATCGCGGGGCAACCGCTGTACGTCGGCGTGATCGTCACCTCGACGGTGCCGTCCGCGCGCTGGACGGCGTCGCGCACGATGCCCAACTCCACCACGGAGATGACCGGCACCTCGGGATCTGGCACGGTCCCGAGAATCTCGTAGAGCCGGTCGCGACTGAAGGTCGTCATATGGAATCAACGCGGCGCGTGGACGCCGCGTTCGCGCTTACCAGGTCGCGCCGGGGTGCGCGCGCGCCACGCTCTGCATCGTGGCCAGCAGATGCCCGATGTGCTCCGTATGCCGGCCACGTCGCCCGCCGCGCTGCATGGGGCCATCGGCGGGCCGCGTCAGCGTCGCGCGCGCGAGCACGTCGCTCACGATCGTGTCCCAGCGGGCCTTGATGCCGGCCATGTCGATCACGATGCCCGCCGACTCCACCGCGCGATCGACTTCGTCCGTGAGAAAGAGCTCGCCCGTGTACTTCCAGAGGCGATCCAGCGACGCTTGCACGCGCGCATGGCTCTCCGCCGTGCCATCGCCGAGACGCACCACCCACTCGCTCGAGTGCCGCAGGTGATACTTGTCTTCCTTGATTGCCTTCGCCGCGATCGCCGCGAGCCCGACATGCCCGCACTTGGTCAGTTCGTCGAGCAGCAGCACACTGTGCGCGTCGAAGAGGAACTGCCGAACCATCGTGTCGCCGAAGTCGCCCTTCGGCAGCTCGACCAAGAGACAGTTGCGGAACTGCACACCGTCGCGGAAGTAGGCCAGCGCGTTCTCGTCGCGGCCCTTGCCTTCGGTCTCGCCGGCGAGCTTGAGCAGCTGCGCCGCCTGGCCAATCAGGTCCAGCGCGATGTTCGCGGTGGCGATGTCCTCTTCGAGGATCGGCCCGTGACCCGTCCACTCCGACATCCGATGCCCGAGGATGAGGCGATCGTCGCCCAAGCGGAGCAAGTACTCGACCAGCGGCGCGCCGAGCGCGGGCCCGCGCGAGCCGGCCACCGCGCCTACGCCCGCCTTGGCCTCACCGGCCGCGATGCCGCCTTCTTCTTCCTCGTGGGCGGCCATCAGAAGACGCGCACGCCCTGCGGGACCTTATAGAACTGCGGATGGCGGTACGCCTTCTCGTTGCCCGGCTCAAAGAACGGCCCCGCGTCCGAGGGCGCCGAGGCGACGATCGCCGACGACGGCACCACCCAGAGGTTCACCGCCTCACCGCGGCGCGTGTACACGTCGCGTGCATTCTGCAGCGCGTGTTCGGCGTCCGTCGCGTGCAGCGACCCCGCGTGCTCGAAGGGTTCACCCTGGTTACCCTGGGTGAACACTTCCCACAACGGCCAGGACTGTTCAGCGCTCATCGAAACGACCCCTTCGTGTCTTCGTGCCTTCGTGGTGAAACGCAGTTACGCCGCCGAGGACTTCGCCGACCGCTTCGCCGCATGCGCCAGCGCCGCCTCGCGCACCCACTGGCCGTCCGCATGCGCCTTGTTGCGCGCCGCCAAGCGCTCGGCGTTGCAGGGCCCGTTGCCGCCCACGACCTCCCAGAACTCGGCCCAGTCGATCTCGCCGAACTCCCAGTTCTTCGTCTCGGGATTGAACTTGAGGTCTGGATCCGGCAGCGTCACGCCGATCGCCTGCGCCTGCGGCACCGTCAGGTTCACGAAGCGCTGACGCAGCTCGTCGTTCGTCTTGCGCTTCACGCGCCACTTGAGCAGCTCGGCCGAGTTCGGGCTGTCCTTGTCCGACGGGCCGAACATCATCAGCGACGGCCACCAGAAGCGGTTCACGGCGTCCTGCAGCATCTCCTTCTGCGCTGGCGTGCCCTTGGCCAACGTCGCGCAGATCTCGAAGCCCTGGCGCTTATGGAAGTTCTCTTCCTTGCAGATGCGCACCATCGCGCGCGCGTAGGGGCCGTACGAGGCCTTCGCGAGCACGGTCTGGTTGACGATCGCCGCGCCGTCTACGAACCAGCCGATCACGCCCATGTCGGCCCAGCTGAGCGTCGGATAGTTGAAGATGGACGAGTACTTGGCCGAACCGTCGAGCAGCTGGTTGAACAGGTCGTGGCGATCCACGCCCAGCGTCTCAGTGCCGCAGTAGATGTAGAGCCCGTGCCCGGCCTCGTCCTGCACCTTGGCGATGAGCGACATCTTGCGGCGCAGCGACGGCGCGCGCGTGATCCAGTTGCCCTCGGGCAGCATGCCGACGATCTCGCTGTGCGCGTGCTGCGCCATCATGCGCGTCAACTGCTTGCGATAGCGCTCGGGCATCCAGTCCTTGGGCTCGATGCTCTCGCCGGCGGCGATGCGCGCCTCGAAGGCGGCGAGGAGCGCCGGATCCTCATGGGGAACGGTCGTCTGGGCCATACGGGAGAATTTAGTATGTTTCCGGCCATGACGCCGACCAGCCCCGCCCACGACGCCCTCCGCGACGGACGCGTCCAACTTTCCGTCGCCGATGGCATCGGAACTGTCGAGTTTTTCCACCCCAAGGGCAACTCGCTGCCGGGCTCGCTCCTGCGCGAGCTCGCGGCGGGCATCACCGCACTCGGCGAGGATCCCGCGGCCCGGGTGATCGTCCTGCGCTCGGGTGGCGAAGGCGCCTTCTGCGCCGGCGCGAGCTTCGATGAGTTCACGGCTATCGCGACGCCCGAAGCCGGCCAGGAGTTCTTCCTCGGCTTTTCGCGCGTGATCATGGCCATGGTGCGCGCGCCGAAGTTCGTCATCACGCGCGTGCATGGCCGCGCCGCCGGCGGCGCGCTCGGCGTCATCGCGGCCAGCGACTATTCGTTCGCGACCGAAGCCGCCCAGGCCAAGCTCTCGGAGCTGCAGGTCGGCATCGGCCCCTTCGTCGTCGGCGTCGTCCTCGAGCGCAAGCTCGGACTCGCGCCGTTCCAGCACTTGGCCGTCCACGCCGACTGGCACGATGCCGCCTGGTGCGAACGCCACGGGCTGTATGCCAAGGTGGTGGACACCGTGAACGCCCTGGATGCCATCGTGCACGGCTTCGCGCAGCGCCTTGCGAACGCCAACCCCGAGGCGATGCGCGAGATGAAGCGCGTGTTCTGGCGCGACATCGACGGCTGGGAAGCGCAGATGGCCGAGCGTGCGGCGATGAGCGGGCGGATGGTGCTCAGCGACTTCACGCGCGACGCGCTGCAGAAGTTCCGGGCGCGCTGACGGCCGCGTCGCGGCGCGGCGCTCAGGCGTAGAGCGCCGTCACCGCCGTCTCGAAGTCCTCGGCGTGCCCGCCCGCCACGATGCGCGCGGTCGTCTCGTAGCCCGCGATCTCCAGGCGCCGCGCCGCCTCCAGCATCGTCGCCACGTCGAAGCGTTGGCCCTCGATGGCCGCGAGGTACTGCTCCACCGCGGTGAGATAGCCCATCATGCCGCCGAGCTCCGTGGGCGCATACACCTTGTGCGCGGCGCGCAGCGCCTCGACGCCGTGCTGGTGATCCGGCATCACCAAATTCTCGCTGCCGCAGACGACCTTCACCCGCGCATTCATCACGACGGTCGCGATCGCCGCCGCGTCGAGCGTGCCGCCGGCGGCGTTCACGACCAGCGCGTCCATCGGGAGCGCGAGGAACTCGTGCTTGCGCTCGGGGCCCCAGCTGCGGATCCCCATCGCCTCGAGCTCCGCCCGCCGCTCCTCGCGGGATTCGCAGGCGAGGATCGTCACGCCGGCATGCGTGCGCAGCTGCCGGATGATGTGCATGCCGATGTTGCCGCAGCCGATCAGCCCGACCGTCGCGCGCTCGAGCGGCAGCGCGAAGGCACGGAGCATGCCGCGCAGGATTTGATAGTTGCCCTCGCCCGTTGGCACCGAGGTATCCGCCACCACGCTGCCCGCGAAGCGCGCATTCAGGAACTCCAGCGAGCCCATCGCGCCGCCATGCATGCGCCCGTGGCCGAGGTCCTGCCCCGTCGTGATGTGGATGCCCGCGTGGCGCTCGCAGTCGCGCAGGCACTCGGCGGCCCACTCCAGCATCTCCGCGTCGCGGGGATTCCCCACACGCGAGTCTGGCGTGGGTGCGAGCACGCACTTCCCGCCGACCACACGCGTGAGATCGCGGAGCGCCAACGGGCCGCCCACGCGGATCACCCGCGACCAATGCACCTTCTCTTCCATGCCCATGGCGAGCGCGATGCTCTCGCGGTCCGTCGTGAAGCCCGGCGACTCCGTGCGCTCCAGTGGCGCGATGCGAAAGCCGCCGAGCGACAGCTTGCCGGAGCCCGGCGGCGCATGCGTGGCGATGGACAGAGTCCAACCGGCGCCCGGGTGCGCATAGCGATAGACCCAGACGTTCGGATTACGCGTGGCCGCCAGCTCAGGGACGAGGGCGGCGCAATCCGTGGGGGGGAGGATGGTGCGGTGCACGGCTGAAAAGTAGCGCCTCCCCGCCCCGTCTGGATGCGCGACGCCGGTCCGCACCCGATATTTGAGACGGCGCACACGGCTCGGATTCCCTCGCCAATCCCATGCGACACCTGCTCCCCGCCTTCCTCGCCTGCTCGCTCCTCGGCCTGCCGCTCCCTGCGCCGCTGGCGGCACAGGACGCGCCGCCGCTCGCCTCGTTCGATACGGCGTGGGCCGCGATGTCGCGCGCGTACTTCGATACCGCGCTGGTGAATGGACGCTGGCGCGAAAGCCACGACTCCCTGCGCCGCGCGCTGGGGAGTTCGCCGTCGCTCGAGGAAGTCCGCGCGGCGCTCCGTGCGCTCATCAAGGTGCCGGGACAGTCGCACTTCGCGCTCATTCCCGCCGATGCCCTGCCGACGTCGGCGCGGACTGCGCGCGATGGCGCGGAGCGCGGCTCGAGCGGAATCATCGCGCGATTCGCCGCCGACACGCTGATTGCATGGCGCGTCGAGCCCGGCTCCGCCGCGGCGGACGCGGGCCTGCGCGCCGGCGACGCCATCCTGCGCATCGATGACGTGGACGTGGACAGTCTCCGGCAGCGGCTGCGCCGCGCCTATCCGGGAGGATCGCGCGAAGCGGACCTGATTGCGCTCCAGATGTTGGGCAGCATGCTCGACGGCTCCGCAGGCGACACGCTGCGCATCCGGCGGCGCGGCCTCCGCGGACGGCCGCGGACGCTGCGCGTGGTCTCGCGTCCCTTCGCGGGCCGCATCTCGAACTATGGCAACTTGCCGCCAATGCCCATCCGCGCGACGATGGAGAGCACCACCGTCCGCAGCGCCAGGCGCGACGTCGCCATCCCGATCATCAGCTTCAGCGCCTGGTTTCCGGTCATCATCGCGGATCTCGATCGGTTCGCGTTCAGTGCGCGCAGCGCACCCGGCATCATCATTGATCTGCGCGGCAACCTCGGTGGCGTGATCGGCATCATCGGCGGATTCGCTGGACACTTTTCGGACTCCGCGTGGTCGCTGGGTCGCATGCGCGGCCGCAACGGCGAACTTCGGCTCACGGCGAATCCCCGTCGCGCAACGAGCGCCGGCGAACGTGTGGGCGTGATCACGGGGCCCGTCGCGATCCTCGTGGACGGCATGAGCGCCAGCTCCTCAGAGTTCTTCGCGGCGGGGATGCAGTCCCTCGGGCGCGCGCGCATCTTCGGGGAGGTCACCGCGGGGCAATCGTTGCCGGCGGCCACGGTCCGCCTGCCCTCGGGGGATATCCTGCTCTACCCGATCGGCGACCACGAGGATGCGTCGGGGCGCCGGATCGAGGGTCGTGGGGTACAACCTGACACCCGCACCCCGCTGGTCCGTAGTGAAGTCGCGGCCGGCCGCGACGCCGCACTGGAGGCCGCGCGCGCGTGGCTCGCCGACACACTGGCTCGTCCATAGCACGATCGTTGCACGTCTCGCCCCACCCACCCCACACAGGAGCACCGATGCACCGCACGATCCGTCCCGCACTTGCCGCCGTGGCCGCGCTGCTGATGGCCGCGCCGCTCGCCAGCGCGCAGACGCCGCAGGAGATCCTCGAGCGCTACAACAAGACCATCGATCCGCAGGGCGCGCTGGCGAACCTGCAGGGCATGAAGACCACGACGACCATGGAAGTCCCGGCTGCCGGCATGGCCATCTCGGTCAATGCGGTCGCGGCGCGGCCGAACCTGTTCATCGTCGAGATGGACATCCCCGGCATGGGCACGATGAAGCAGGGCCATGACGGCAGCACCACCTGGGCCTCGGATCCGATGCAGGGCCCGCGCCTCGTGACCGGCGCGGAAGCCGCCGCGCTCATCGACAACTCGTCGCTGAGCTCGATGCGCCGCACGCCGGACCTCTACTCCGCGATGGAACTCGCCGGCACGGCGGACGTCGGCGGTGATGCCGCGACTTGCGTGAAGTTCACGTGGAAGTCCGGCCGCGAGTCCACCGATTGCTTCTCCAACGCCACGGGCCTCATCACGAAGTCCGTGAGCCGCCAGGTGACGCCGCAGGGCGAGGTGGAAGTCGAGATGTTCGTGAAGGACTACCGCAGCGTGAATGGCATCATGGTGCCGCATCGCATGGAGTCCACGATGATGGGCATGGCCATGGTCATGACCACGACGTCGGTGGAGTTCGGCCCGCAGCCGGCCACGCTGTTCGCGCTGCCGGCCGAGGTCAAGGCGCTCAAGCCCTGAGCTGGTGATGATGCAGGACCGCGCGCGCGCAGGAGCGGGCTCGACGCCCCGCCCTGCGCGCGCGTCGCGTTGGGGGCGCTGGCTCGGCTTCGCCGCGACGCTGGCATTCGCGTCGGCGCTTGCCCTCCGCGCCTGGCTGCTCCGCGACCCCACGCCATACTTCGACGCGAGGCGCGGCACGCTCCAGCGCGCCGAGGAGCGCCCCACTCACGACTCCGCCGGGACCCGCGAGCAGGAAGTGCGCGTCGTCGGCAGCAGCGGGCTCGGCATTGAACTGGCGATTCGTCGCCCGAGCTACACGCCCGGCGACAGCGGCAACGTGCGGCGTCCGCTGTTCCTCATCCTCGGAGGGCACGAGCGCGGCAAAGGCGCCGGCGCGCTGATCGGCGATACGCGTGGGGCCGTGTTTGCGTCGCTGGAGTATCCGTTCGAGGGCAATCATCGCGCGAAGGGCGTGGCGATCGTGGCGCAGGTGCCGCTGATTCGCCGCGCCCTGTACGACACGCCGCCGGCCGTGCAACTCGCACTCGACTACCTGCTCTCGCGACCCGACGTGGACCCCGCGCGCGTCGAACTCGTGGGCGCCAGCTTCGGCGCACCGTTCGCGACGATCGCCGCGGCCCGCGATCTGCGCGTCACGCGGCTGTGGCTGGCTCACGGCGGCGGCGACACCTTCGCGATGATCGACCGCGGTCTCGAGAAGGAAATCGCCTCGCCGTGGTTGCGGGCACCGGTGTCGCGGCTCGCGAACCTGCTCGCCAGCGGCCCGCGGTTCACGCCGGAACGCTGGATCGCGCAGGTCGCGCCACGGCCCGTGATCATGCTGAACGCCGAGGAAGACGAGAAGATTCCGCGGCGCTCGGTGGAGATCCTGTACGCCGCCGCCGGCGAGCCCAAGGAACTCGTGTGGTTGCCCGGCAACCACATGCAGGGCAACCGGCCCGACGTCCTGCGACGGCTCGTGGACGCCGTGCTCCTGCGCGCCGACTTGCCCGATGCGCCCGCCGCGTCCGACGGGCCTACGCCGTCGCCAGCGTCCGCTGCAGCTCCGCGACGCTGAGATTCCCGCCGCACACCACGATGCCCACGCGCTGCCCCGCGAGCTGCGGCGCGAGCACGCGCAGCCCGGCCAGACCCGCCGCCCCCGCGCCCTCCGCGAGGTTGCCCGTGTAGCGCAGGAGGTCGCGGATCGCCGCGCGCAGATGCTCATCCGTCACCTGTACGAAGCCGGCCAGACCCTCGCGCAGGGCGTCGAAGGTCAACGCATACGCCGATCCCGTCGCAATGCCCTCGGCGAACGTGGAAATCGGCTGGCCTTCGAGCCGCTCGCCACGTCGCCAGCTCTCGTACTGCGCGGCGGCGCCCGCGGCGCCCACCGCGAACACCTTCAGCGTCGGTCGCAGCGCCGCGGCCACCGTCAGCGCGCCGACCGCCTGCGAGCCGCCGCCGAGGGCCAGCACCAGCGCGTCGAGCTCCGGCGCCTGCGCGAGATACTCGAGCGTCATGGTCCCGGCGCCGGCGACGACCAGCGGATCGTTGGTCGAGTGCAGCAACGCCAGCTGCTGCTCCTCCTGCAGGCGACGGCAGGCCGCGATGGTCTCGTCGTACGTCGCGCCCGATTCCACCAGCGTGGCGCCGAGCGCACGAATCGCCGCGTTCTTCTCAGGATTGTTGCCCTCGGGCACGCACACGGTGATTGGCGTGCCCGTGAGGCGTCCCGCGTACGCGATGCCCATGCCATGATTGCCGGTGCTCGCCCCGATCCCGCCGCGCGCCCGCGCCTCGGCACTGCGCCCGAGCACCGCGTTCAGTCCGTTGCGGATCTTGAAACTCTGCGTGGGCTGGTGGTTCTCGTGCTTCACAAACACCGAGATGCCGTGGCCGATGTCGGCGTCGAGCCGTGGGTACTGCCGCACAGACGTCGGCGCGAGATGCGGCGCGAGCCGCGCCGCCGCAGCCTCGACGTCCGCGAACGAAATGGGCGAGTGGCGCATCCAGTTAACTTACGTACATGTCGCGCCGCCGCCTCCTCCCCATCAGCCTGCTCCTCGTCGCCGCAGCGACCTCCGCCGCCCCCCGCACCACGGGCGACGGCGTGTACACCGCGGCCCAAGCCGACGAGGGCGCCGTGATCTTCGAGCAAGTCTGCCTGCAGTGCCACCTGCCCAGCTGGCACGAGAAGGTCGGGTTCTATGCCAAGTGGCAGGGGAAGTCGTTGCGCGACTTGGCAAGGTATATCGCCACCGAAATGCCACAGACGGACCCCGGCACGCTCACGCCGGCCGAGTACGCGGCCGTCACCGCGTATCTGCTGCGGCTCACCGGCAATCCGCCCGGCGACACCCCGCTGAACGACGATGCGGATGCCCTCGCGGACATCCGCATCGATACGCTCAAGTCCGCACGCTGAGCGCGGTCTCCGCGCGCGCGGCCCTCAGCGGTAGAAGCGCCAGGCCGGCGCCCAATCCCGCGTCAACGGCAGGGCGAGCATCCGCGCGCGCACCATTTCGACCGGCATGCGCCCACCCTGCAGGATCGCGTCGTGAAACTCGCGGTCGGTCATGCGGCCGCTCTTCACGAGCTCCGTGTGCAAGGCGCGGAACTGCAGGCCGCCGAGCATATACGCCGCCTGATACATCGGCGAGTACGTCCCGTTGAACGAGCGCCGCACCTCCGCCTCGGCGTTTGCACGCTCATGGCCCACGCGAGTCACGAGGAAGTCTACCGCCTCCTGCGGCGTCATCGTGCCCAGGTGGAAGCGCAGCGAGAAGATGATCCGCGCCGCCCGGTGCGAGCGCCAGAACAGCATGCCCATGCGGTCCTCGGGCGTCGGCGCGAACTGGTTGTCCCAGAGCAGCATCTCCCACCACAGGGCCCAGCCCTCGCCCCAGAACGGCGTGCTGAACGCCTGCCGGTGCGCGTTGTACCGCTGCGTCATGAAGCCCTGCAGGTGATGCCCGGGAATCAGTTCGTGATGTACCGTCGCCAACGAGAAGTGCGGGTTGTTGCCGCGCATCGCCATGAGCTTGTCGTCGTGCTGCATGGAGTCGGTGGGGTACGCTACCTGGATGATCTCGCCTCCCAAGAAGAACGGCGAGACGAGCTGCTGCCGCGGCGGCATCATCTCCATGCGCCACACTTCATCGGCCAGCGGCGGCACGGTCACGAGGTTGTGGTCCGTGATGAACTTCACGGCCGACCGCGCGAGGTCGCGCACCATCGCCGGCTGGTCGCCCGGCGGCACGTACGCCTGCTTCACCTTCTCCAGCGCCGCCCGCCAGTCGTCGCCGAATCCCATCTCCCGCGCCGCCTTCCGCTGCTCGGCCTCGATCCACGCGAACTCCCGCTCGGCCAGCTCCAGCAGTTCCTGCGGCGTGTACGCGATCATCTCGAAGCGGAGATCGGCCGCGACGCCTTCCGCACCGATCGGATCGCCGATGATCGGCTCTTCCTCGCCCTGCTTCTGCCCGATCACCACCTCGCGGATCGCGCGCTGGTAGGCCGTGAGGTTCTCCGTCACGCGCCGGTACGGATCGGCGGTCCACCAGGTGAACTCCGGATCATACCCCGCCGAGAAGCGATGCCAGTTGCGGAGCTCGGTCTGCAAGTCGCCGAGGAACTCGACCGTGCGCAGGCCGACGATGCGCTCGGCCCGCGGGATCTGCGCGCTCTGCGGCGCGCGCGCCCGCACGGCCTTCGTGAGGGAGTCGATCTGCTTGGCCATGTCGGCCAGTGCCCGCCCGGCCTGTTGGCCGTTGGGCGTCTCGAAGCGACGCCGCGCTTCTTCGAAACCCGCGATCGTCGCCGCGAACGGCACGTAGGGCCGCATCTCGCCCGCTAGGCGCTCATCGCGCCGCAGTTGGTCGAGCTCCTGTTGCAGGCGGTTGTCGAGGAGCAGGTAGTCAATCTTCCCCTCCTGCGAGAGCCGCGCGAAGTCCACGCGCTGCAGGCGCGCCCGCCAGTCCGTGTAGAACGCGCGCAGGCGGGTCGCCCGGTCGGCCGAGTACGGCACGGTCCAGCGGCGCAGCAGCGCGCCGCGATCCTGCGTGAACACGAGCACCGTGTCGCGCAGCTCGCTGATGGCGGTGGGCGCCGGCGGCGCGAGGCGCGCCGTGCGCCCCTGCGCGGCGAGCGGCGTGCGCAGCGGGGAGATCGCGGGCATCACGGCGGCAAGCAGCGCAATGCGCGTCAGGAACCGCCGCATCGGGATCAACATCGTCGTGCCTCGGGGGTGGCGTGGAGAGGGACTGTCTGGCGTCCTCTACGCTGCACCCCGTCGAAGCGTTTGGCGAGGGCGCGGGCTCAGGCCACGCCGGCCGGCTGCACCACCTTGCCGTCGAACAGGTGCACCTCGCGCGAAGCATGCTGCGCGTAGCGATGGTCGTGCGTGACCATGCAGATGGTGCTTCCCTGCGCGTGCAACTCCTGCAACAACGCCATCACGGCCTCGCCGTTCTTGGAGTCGAGGTTGCCGGTGGGCTCGTCGGCGAGCAGGATCGCGGGATCGCCGGCGACGGCGCGGGCCACGGCCACACGCTGCTGCTGACCGCCCGAGAGCTGCGCCGGGAAGTGCTTGGCGCGGTGGCTCATGCCCACGCGCTCCAACGCCTTGGCCACGCGATCCCGCCGCTCACCGGCGCTCATGTCGTCACGATACGTGAGCGGCAGCTCGACGTTCTCGGCGACCGTCAGGTCGCCGATCAGGTTGAAGGCCTGGAAGATGAACCCGATCTGCCGATTGCGCACACGCGCCCGGTCCGCCGGCGTGAGGGTCTCCACGCGGTGCCCGGCGAGCTCGTACACACCGCCGCTCGGCGCATCCAACAGGCCAAGGATGGACAGCAACGTCGTCTTGCCGCAGCCCGAGGGCCCGGAGATCGCCACGTACTCGCCCTTCGCGATGCTGAAGTGGATGTCGGAGAGCGCATGCGTCTCCACCTCGTCCGTGGTGAAGACCTTCTTGATGCCTTCCATGCGGATCAACGTCGTCATCCTCGCCTCACTTGATGCGTACGCGATCCACGTTCGCGTACTGGGTCATGTCCGAGAGCACCACGCGGTCGCCGGGCTGGAGTCCGCTGAGGATCTCGATGGTATTCACCGAGCTCCGCCCGAGCTCCACCTGCACGCGCGCGGCGTGCACGCCATCCGCTTCCAACCTGAACATCGTCACGCGCCCGCTGGCCGCGCCCGTCGCCGGCCGGCCCGTGTACAGGATGCCGTTCATCTGCGCGATCTGGATCGTGCCATCCACGCTGAGGTCGGGCACGGCGCCCGGCGGCAACGGCCCCTCGAGCGCCACATCCACCAACACGCTGCCGCCCACGGCGGAGGGATCCTTCCGCACCACGCGGCCGCGCACGATGCCGTTGCGCGTATCCACCATCGCCGGTTGCCCCAGCGCCACGTCCTTGGCCTGCGACTCCGGAATCCGCAGCTCGGCCTTCAGGCGGCCGGGCTGCACCACCTTGCCGAGCATCGTGCCCTCCGGCACCCACTGACCGAGCTCGAGGTCGAGTTCCTGCAGCACGCCGGCATCGGGCGCACGCACCGTGAGCGAGCGCAAGCGCGCCTGCTGGTTCGCCGCGATCGCGCGCAACTGCTCCACCTGCCCTGCCTGCACGGCGATCTGGCTGTCGATCGCCGCCGCCATCAGCTGCAGCCGCTCCTGTTCGATGCGCAGGCGCGTCGTCATCTCCTCGGCCTGCGCGCGGCGGTTCCGGAGATCGAACTCGCTCACCAGGTTGCGCTTCACCAGCGAATCCGCCGCGGCGGCTTCCTGCACCGCGCTCACGTACTGCGTGCGCGTCGTCGCGACCACGCCCTCCTGCGTGAGCAGCGCGGAACGCAGGTTGGTGCGCAAGTTGAGCAGCTCTATCTCCGCCTGCCGCACCTGCTGTTCGGCCTGCATGGTCTGGATCTGCAGGTCCGGATTCGAGAGCTCGAGGATCAACTGTCCGCCGCCCATCGTCGCGCCGGACTGCACATACAGGCGCTCGACGCGCGCCGAGGCCTGCGCCGTGATCCAACGGACCTGCTCTGGCACCAGCGAACCCGGCCCACGCACTTCGCGCGTGACATCGCCGCGGCGCACGGAATCGATGATCACGCCCGCGCGCGCCACCGTCGGCACGGCAGGATCCAACCGCGCGACGGCGATCGTAAGCAGCAACGCGGCCGCGATGCCGCCAGCGATGGCGACCTTGCGGCCCGTGCGGGCGGGGGGCGTACGGACGATATCCATGTCGATCAATCGTAGCGAAGAGACTGCATCGGATTCACACGGGAGGCGCGGCGCGCCGGCAGATAGCCAGCCCCCAGAGCCACTACGGCCAGCAACACCACCGAGATGCCCAACGCCAGCGGGTCGTAGGGCTCAATCTCAAAGAGAAGTGACTGCGCCGCCCGCCCGAGCGCAAATGCCGCGAGCAACCCAGCGGTGCCGCCGATAGCCAACATCCAGACGACTTGCCGCAGTACCAAGGCCTGTACGCGCCCCGCATCCGCGCCCAGCGCCATGCGCACGCCGATCTCGCGGGTGCGCTGCGTGACGCTGTAGGCCATCACGCCGTAGAGCCCGACGGCGGCCAGCAGCGTGGCGAGCAGCGCGAAGGCGCTCGCCAGCACGCCGATCATGCGGTCGAGGAAGACGTTCTCCCGGATCTGCTGCGGCATGGTCTTGAGCTCCTCGACCGGCAGCGACGCATCGAGCCGCTTGAGCAACTCGGGGATCTGCGGCAACAGCTGCTCGGGCGGGAGCGACGAGCGGACATACCAGTTCATGGCGGAGGTCCGCGTATCCTGGCGCCAAGGCGTGTAGAACACGGGCAACGGCTCGTCCTGCCGCACGTTGTTGTACGCGATGTTCGGGATCAGTCCGACGATCAAGATGTTCAGCGAGTCGCCGTTTCCCCTGCGCCCCATGAACTTGCCGACGGCGTCGCGGCCGAGGCCGAACTTCTCGGCGAAGCGCTCGTTCACCACCGCCACTTGCGTGGCGCCGGCGATGTCGGATTCGGTGAAGTCGCGGCCGGCGATCATACGCACGCCCATCGTCTCGAAGAAGCCCGGGCCCACTTCGGTGTAGTTCGCGTTGCAGTCCGTGTCCGGTCCACAATCGAAGCCCTGCACGCGCACATCGTTGCCCCAGTCGTTGCCGGCGAGCAGCCCCACCATGGACGACGTCACGCCCGTGACGCCCGGCAGGCTGCGCAACTCCTCCTCGAGCCGCCGGTTGAACACGCCGGCCCGCAGCGTGTCGTAGCCGACACGCCCCGGCGACGTCGAGAACGTGATGGCGTCCTGCACCGTGATGCCGAGGTCCACCTTCGACACCTGCCGCAGCGACTTCACGAACAGACCCGCCGATGCGAGCAGGGCCATCGACAGCGCGATTTGCAGCGTGACCAAGGCGTTGCGCAGCCGCGCCGTGCCATGCGCGCCGGCAATCTGCCCCGCGCCGGCGCGAATCGCGGCGATCAGGTCCGCCCGGGTGCTCTGCAGCGCCGGGTACAGTCCGAACACGAAGCCGGTCGCGACCGCCAGCGCCGCGGCGAAGGCCATCACGCGCCAATCCACGTGGAAGCCCATCGTGGCGGCGGCTTCTGGCGGCAAGAGCGCGGCGATGCCCGCAAGCGTCCAGCGCGCCACGAGCAGACTCGCGAGGCCACCGAGGATGGAGAGCAGCAACGACTCCGTGAGAAGCTGCCGCAGTAACGTACCACGCGAGGCGCCGAGGGCCAGGCGCACGCCCATCTCCGTGGCGCGTCCGGCGCCGCGCGCGAGCAGGAGATTGGCGACGTTCGCACAGGCGATCAGCAGCACCGTGCCGGTGATCACGAAGAGCAGCAAGAGCGGCGTCTGCGCTTCTTCATGGATGCGGCTCTGGCCGCGCGCGCCCGGCGCGAGGGCAATGCGCTTCGCCTTGAAGGCCTCGAGCGTGGTCGCGCTCATGCCCTCCTGCAGCGGGGCCTCGATCTCCGTGAGAATCGGCTGGTACAGCGTGTTCAGCGCCGCCTCGGTCGCCTCGGCCGTCGCGCCAGGCTTCAGCCGGCCGAACAGGTACAGCGAGTAGTCACGCCGATTCTCGTAGCCCTTGTAGCCAGACGTCGAGAACGCCCAGCGCATGGCCAGCGGGATGTACACCAGCGGCCGCGAGCCCACGGTGGTGCCGGTGAAGCCCTCCGGCAGCACGCCGACGATCTCCATCGGCCGGCCATTCACGATCATCGTCCGCCCGACGACGTCGGGCCGCAGGGCGAAGCGATCGCGCCAGAGTGTGTGGCTGATGACGACGACATCGTGCCCATCGGGCACGCGATCGTCGTCAGGGCCGAGGAGGCGGCCCAATGCGGGCTGCAGGCCGAGCGTCGGGAAGTAGCCGCCGGAGACCCAGGCGCCTTCGCCCACGCTGGGTTCGTTGTCGATGGAGAGACTGGCGCCGAAGATGCGGCTCGCGGCGATGCTGGCGAGCGCCGTCTGCTGGCGCTCGAGGTCCCGGAACATCGGGTACGAGAAGGTCTCCGAGCACTCACCCTGCTGGTTGCAGGAGGTGCTGCCGGGCTTGGGGCCCGGCGAGGAGAAGCTCACCAACTCCTGCGCATTCGGCACGGGCAACGCGCGGATCAAGAGCTGGTCGAACATCGAGTAAATCGCGGCGTTCGCGCCAATGCCGAGCGCCAACGAGAGCACCGCGACCGTCGAGACGAACGGCGTCTTACGCAACATCCGCAAGGCGAGGCTGAGGTGTCGCATCGGGGACCAGGGGAAACGATTTGAGGGACCGCGGCTGTCAGGGCATCTGACAGGCGCGGTCCCCCAAAGGTTTCACTGCCCTGCGGCGCCCCCCCCGGCCGTGCCGGGCGGCGGCGTGGCGCCTTACGGCGCCAGCGCCTCCACGCCGAGGATCGCGCCCAGCGGGCCCGTCAGCGCGTCCATCCAGTCGAAGGTGCGCGAGAACCACTCGAAGATCAGCTCGAGCGTGGCCTCCTCTTCCGGCGTGAGCGGCTCGCCGTCCGCGTTGGTCACGGTCGTGTTGAACTCGGCGTCGGTCGTGATCTGCGCGAAGGTACGGTCACCGACCTTCACGGTGAGCGTGCCGCCGCTGGCAAAGCTGAGCGTGCCGCTGATCGAGATGCGACGCAGGCCACGCTGCATCACGCCGTTCATCGTGAAACCTTCCTCGTTGAAGCCGAGCGTCGTGCGCGTGGTCAGCCCGCGGTTCGGCACCGCCGTGCGCCACGTGGCCGTGACGTTCTGGCTGATCAGGTTCACACCCACCGTGAGCGAGAAGGTCGAGGCGTTCGGACCCAGACCCGCCGTGCCGGCGATGCTCACCGACGGCGCCTGCTGCGTCCCACCCACGGTCGCCGTGTACTCGAGCACCGTGGTACCCGCGTTGTTCTTCACCGTCACCGTGCCCGTCGGGCGCGACTGCGTCCCGCCGGTCGTGATGTCGAGCGTGCCGACCTGCACCAGCGGATCCGCCGGCAGATACGTCATCGTGTCGATTGCGTACAGGAGGAAGCGCACGCCATTCGCCGGCGCGCCCGTGGCGGCCGTCTGCACATACTGCTCGAGCCCAAGGTCCCAGGCGTAGGTCTTGCCCAACGCACCGGCCGGAATCGCGGCCATCGGCTCGGCCGGGGCCGACTCGAACGTCTCCAGGAGACGCGCCGCCGTGCGCGCGTCGGGCGAAGGACCAGCGGCCACCACCGAGCTCATCACGGCCACACCGCCACCGAGCGCCGCGTCAATCTCGTAGCCGAGCTCGACCAGCGCCTCCGTCTGCGGCGTCTCGAAGGCCGCCGCCGTCAGCTCCACATCAGCCGTCGCCTCGGCGGTAGACAGATCTGTCAGGAACTCGGTCTCCTCACTGCACGCAGCGAGCGAGAACACGGTGAGGGCCAGCAGGGCCCGCGAACGAAAAGTGGCCAGCATGTGGGGATTCCGTCGGAGAGGGGTGACGGCAGACGCACGCGCGCCTGCCGGATTGCTCATGATATACGATGGACCAGCGTCGGGCGTAAAGACTGTGACAGCCGTCACGGGGCAGAGCCTGAATCCCGCTCCACCAACAACGTGTAGTCAGTGGCCAAGACCGCGACACTGGCGATGGTCGCCCACAGAGGTAGCAGCGCCGACGCGGCGATGCCCGCGTTCAGCGGCACGTCCATGAGCACACGTCCCTGCGGGTTCCGCAGGACGATGCGCCGAACGTTGCCCTCCTTGATGAGCGCCTTGATCTTCTCGACGAGCTTGGCGCCGTTGACCTTGATCTCTTCCATCGCAGACTCCGGTGGGGGTCGAGCGTCCTACGTCCAGAGGGGCGCGGCGGTGTCAGCGTGCCGCCGCCACGCGGTACCGTCGTCTACACCGGCCGCTCAGGCCAGTCGGCATCAGGCCGCGCCGGTAACGGCTGGGCCGCGTCGAGCCGATCCGCCCGCACATCCGCGAAGATGAAGTTCTCCGGCGCGACCGGTGCCCCGTGGAGGCGTCGCAGCATCGCCAGCTGGCCGACATGCGTCATCGCGTCGGCCAGCGGCCCCTGCAAGAGCTGCTCCGCCGTGAGCGTCCCCAGCGAGCCATCGGCGCCGAGATGGTCCCGCAGGGATTCCAGCATCTCGTGGAATCGCTGCTGCTCGGCCGCGAAGTCCGCCAACGGCTCGGGCTTGATGGGATAGCTCCCCCCGATGGCGAAGGTCCGCGCGTAGCCGAGCACGCTGGTCATGTGGCGGAGAATCTCGACCGGGGTGCGCACCTGCGCGCCGGCGCTGAACGCGGGGTATCCCGCCGGCGCGTCGCGCAAGGCCTTCTGCGTGCGATACGCGAGCGCGGCGAGCACATGACTGACCAAGGCCTTCGACATGCGGCGATATCCTGAGGTTCCCGCGTCAATCGCTGCGTCAGCGCCGCTCCACGAGGGCGATCTGATACACCGACGTCCACTCCCAATGGACCACGCGGCCGATCGGAGCCAAGAAAGCACGGAATCGCGACGGCGTCCAGAAGTTGACGTGCCCCGGATCCTGCCCCACGCCCGCGGCGACTGTGAGCGCACAGATGTTGCGGAACAGCGGCTCGAGTGGAACGGAGATCAGCAGCCAGCGCGCCGTGACGCGCCGGAGTTCATCCCGCACGAGCTCCGGTGACGGAATGTGTTCGAGCACCTGCGAGCAGAGCACGAGGTCGGCTTGGCGCTCGGGCACGGGGATGCGTCGCAGGTCCGCCACCGCCCACTGCGCCTCGGGATGGCGCGCGGCCGCGAAGGCCACCGCACCGGCGCTGAGATCGTAGCCCTCCCACGCGGCTTGCACGCCGCGCTCGCGCAACCCTCGGTACACGTACCCCTCGCCGCAGCCGGCATCGAGCACGCGCGCCGGTGCGACCGCCTGCACCTGCGCGGCCATGCGGTCCAGGTAACGGGCCAGCACGCGCTGATACAAGGCGTTCCCGTATTCCCACTTGCGGAGGTTGTTGGAGTCGTGCGTCAGGGCAGCGGTGGCCATCGAAGGGCTCGGGTGGTGGACAGGGGCGTTGCCGGATGGCCACAATCATGCGGGCGCGCGGTGCCCGCGGCCGCACGGGCAGGCAACGGCTCGGTAACGGCGCCGCGGCGCGGCGGCACCGGGCGGCGAGGGAACCTCCGGAACACCCCACGCGTGACGGGTATCACCCAGCGACCGCACCACCAGGAGACCCTATGCGGTATCGCAGCATTGGTTGGCAGCTCGCCGCGGCGCTCGCGCTCGCGGCCCCCGCGACCTCCCTGCCGGCGCAGGCCGCGCCCACGGCGAGCGTCGCCGACGAGCGCTGGACCGCGGAGGAGCTCGATAATCTTCTCGCGCCCATCGCGCTGTATCCCGACCCGATCCTCGCGCAGGTGCTCGTCGCGGCGACCTACCCTGACCAGGTCCTCGCGGCGCAGGCCCACGTGAAGGCCTTCGGCAGCGACAACATCGACCAGATGCCTTGGGAGATCAGCGTGAAGGCCGTGGCCCGCTACGAGCCGGTGCTGAACCTCCTCGCCGACGGCGAAGACTGGATGACTGCCCTCGGCCAGGCCTATGCCACGCAGCCGGTGGACGTCATGAACGCCGTGCAGCGCCTGCGGCAGATGGCGAACGCCCAAGGCAACCTGCAGAGCACCGCGCAGCAGCAGGTCGTGGTGGAGCGCGAGGTCATCCGCATCGAGCCCGCACAGCCGCAGGTGATCTACGTGCCTACGTATGACCCGGCCGTCGTCTACCACCGGCCGGTGTACGTGACGCACGCGCATCCGGCGTACTGGAGCTGGGGCGTGGCGTATCCGGTGGGCGTGTGGCTCACTTATGACTTCGATTGGTGGGGCCATCGCGTCTACTATCACGGCTGGCATGTGCATGGCCCGCGCTGGGTGGTGGTCGCGCGCCCGTGGATCGTGATCAACCCCATCTACGTCGCGCCGCGCCACACGGTGATCGTCGTGAACCGTGGCGTCGTGCATCGCCGCTGGGACACGCGCTACGGGCGCCGCTACGGCGTGGTGCATCGCAACACGAGCTTCGACCGGCACGACCGGGGCTACCGTCGTGACGGCGGGCGCGGCTACGCCGACCGTGGGAACAACGGCAACAACGGCCGCCGTGTGGGGCCGCCGGACGATCCGCAGCGCGGTGGCGGTGGCCGCCGCGTGGGCCCGCGCGAGGATGCGAACGGGAATCGCGTGGTGCCGTTGCCGAGCGGTGGATCGAACCGCGTCGCGCGCGGCGAGGCCGCGGCGAGCAGCATGACGCGCACGCGGCCCGTGCCGCCGCGTGCCGGCGAGACCACGCGCAGCAGCAACGGGACCTGGAACCCGCGGCCCAGCACGGAGCGCGCGGTCCCGGCCCCGAGCACCCGCGGGACCGGCGGCGCGGCCGCGCCGCGCCCCACGCGCCCGGAGGTGACGCCGCGCAGTGACATGGGCTCGGCCCCGCGCGGCGGCGGCAGCGCCACACCGCGGGCCTCGACGCCTCGCGGGGGGAGCGACACGCCGCGGGCGTCGGCGCCCCGCGGCGGCAGTGACACGCCGCGGGCCTCAGCTCCACGCGGGGGCAGCTCAAGCACCCCGCGCGCCTCTGCACCGCGCGGCGGCGGTTCGAGCGCACCACGCGCCTCCGCACCGCGCGGCGGCGGCAGTGGCGGCGGTTCCGTGCGCGGTGGTGGCGGGGGCGGCGGTAGCAGCCGCGGGAACGGCGGGAGCTCGCGGAGCCCGCGCGGGAACTGAGCCGCGGCGCCTCGAATTGCCCTGACGCGCGCTTGCCCTCCGGCAAGCGCGCGTCAGTTTTCGTGCATCACCCTCCCGCACTCTGGAGCCCCGATGTCGTTCCGCCGCCTCTCGCTCGCCGTCGCCCTGCTCGTCCCCGCTGCCGCCTCCGCGCAGACGGAGCCGATGCGCTCGACCTATCACCAGTACCGCGCCGTCACGGTGGCCGAGGGGCTGGTGAATCCGTGGAGCATCGCCTTCCTCCCCGGCGGCGACATCTTGGTGACCGAGCGTCCGGGCCGCCTGCGCATCATCCGCAACGGCCGACTCGTCGCAGAGCCCGTGCCGGGCCTGCCGGCCATCCGCGTGGGCAACCAGGGTGGCCTGCTCGACGTGGTGCCGCATCCGGACTTCGCGCGCAACCGGCTCGTCTACATCTCCTACGCGAAGCCGAACGCGGAAGGCAACCAAAGCACCACCGCGGTCATCCGCGCGCGCTTCCAGAATGACCGCCTGAACGACGTGCAGGAGATCTTCGAGGCCAATGCGTGGTCGCAGGGCCAAGGCCACTACGGCTCGCGCCTCGCCTTCGACGGCAAGGGCTACCTGTTCATCACCGTCGGCGACCGGCAGGTGCCGCCCACCGGCGACCTCGAGGCGCACCCGGCGCAGAACCTGCGCGTCCACAACGGCAAGGTGATCCGCGTGCACGATGACGGCCGCGTGCCGAGCGACAATCCGTTCGTGGGCCGAGAGGACGCGCTACCGCAGATCTGGAGCTACGGGCATCGCAATCCGCAGGGCCTCACGATCGATGCCGACGGCAACATCTGGGCAACCGAGCACGGCCCGCAGGGCGGTGACGAACTCAACCTGATCCAGCCCGGCAAGAACTATGGCTGGCCCGTGATCGGCTTCGGCGTGAACTACCGCAGCGGCAGCAACATCCACAGCGGCACCACGCGGGCGGGCATGGAGCAGCCGCTCAAGGTGTGGGTGCCGAGCATCGCGACCTCGGGGCTGATCGAGTACACGGGCGCGGCGTTCAGCGGCTGGCGCGGCAGCATCCTCTCCGGCGGACTCGTGGGTGAGGTGCTGTGGCGCGTGAAGCTCGAGAATGGCCGCGTGGTGGAGGAGGAGCAGCTCTACACGCGCCGCGGCCGCATCCGCGACGTGCGGCAGGGCCCCGACGGACTGGTGTATCTCGCGATCGAGGACCGCATGGGCGCAGCAACCGCCATCGTGCGCCTCGAGCCCGTGACGCGCTGACGGGTCGTCAGGTGGACGAGATCGTGTACTGCAGCGTGATGGAGTACACGCCTGGGCGGTCGAGCGCGAAGAACCAATTCACACGGTAGAACAGCGGCGCGATCGTCGAGTTCGTGGCGGCACCGGTGGCAAACACGGTGTTGGTGCCGCTCATCGCCGTCCAAGGTCCACCGGCTGACGTGCCCCAGAGCAGGTCGGCGCGCGGCTTGTCCGTGCGCGCGCCGCCTGTGCCGGTCCAGAGCGTGGCGGTGCTGCGCACCGTCACCTGCCACGAGCGATTTGCGCGGACCTCGACCGCCGGCCCCGCCGCCACCGAGAAGCCGGCGTTGAAGTCCGTGTCGTTCGGCTTTGGCAACACCGTGCTCGTCGGCGTGATGGTGACGCGGACCGTGCGTCGTACCGTCGCCGTGATGTTCCGCGTCTGCACGCAGGTCGCGCCCGTGAGGCCGGCCACGGTGCACTGCGCACCGAGCGCCGGCGCCCCCACGAGGAGCGCGCCCACGGTGGCCGCGAGCACGCGGAGCCGCGTGCGCATCAGCTGCCCCCCACGCGGCGCAACACGAAGCTCCCCGTGGCCACGGAACCGGCGCCGTCGGCCCAGGTGCCGCTGATCGAATCGCCACGCGCGATGCCGACATGCCGCCGCGCGATACCCGTGAACTGCACCGTGAAGTCCAAGATGGTATCCTGCAGCACGACGCCCGACGCGGGACCGCTCAGGACGCGCACCGCGCCGCCTGGCGCCGTCTCGGTGAGCACGACCGTGCCCTCGAAGTCCCCGCCGTCACCGGCGCCGACGAGCGAGACTGGGCCCGCCAGCGACAGCATCGTCGGCGTCTCCTGCGCGCCCGCGTACGTCCAGCTGCCGCCAAACGGAAACGTCCCCGCGTCCGTCGGTCCCAACGTGCACCCAACGAACAGCGCGACCAGCAGCGCCGCCACCGCCATCCCGCGGGCACGCCGCGAGACGCGTCTGCGCGGCGCACGCCGAGGCTCGGCGCTGGTCATCAGCGGCGCTCCTCACGCTGGCCCGCGCCGTCGAGCTGGATGCGACGCCCGCTGGGCAGCGGCTGAATCCGCATCGGACGCGGGCCGAGCACGATCGCCAAGCGCGTGCCACGACGGTCGTCGGTGACCTCCACGGTCGGCAGCGTCGAGAGCGGCACGATCGCCTCGCCCACGTCGGCGGTCTCGACCTCCACGCGATAGCGGCCCAGCGGCAACGCATCGAAGCGCACGCTGCCCTCCGCCGACGCGACATCACTCCACACACGTCCGCGCTCATCGCGCAAGCGCACGATCGCCCGGCGCAGGTCGAGCGGCCCCAGCGGCACGCGCTCGGGGTTCTCGACGCGGAGCGCAATCTCCACCGGCGCCGTGCTCACGACCGCGATGTCGCCAGACGCCGACACGCTGCCCGGCGCCACGAGGTAGCCGGGCGGCAACGACCGCACGTCGAGCTGGGCCTCCGCGCCATCCATGCCGCGGAACTTGCCATCGCGGTCCGTGCTCGTCGGCACTCCACCGACCTCGACCACGACACCTGGCAGGGCGCGATCGCCGCGGTCGAAGCGGCCGTTGGCGTTTTCATCCAGGAACACGCGCCCGAGCACCCGACGTCCCGTCGCGCTCGGCAACACCAGGGCACGCTCCATGCGCACGGCGAAGGTCCACGGCGTCGCGTCACCGCCGGCCCGGCGGAACAGTGCGTTCCGGTTTGCCTCGAGTCGCAGCGCCAAGGCCAGCGGCAGCTCGATGTCGAGCCCGAGCGACTGCGCGTCGAGGCGCGCGCCGGTGGAGCCCAGCACGAACACGCCGTACTCAGCGTACGCGAACACGCGCGGCGCGAGCAGCGGGATGCGCTCGGCGCGCAACTCGAACGACGTCTGCTGTGCGGGGAGCCCGACACCTCCGCCCGTGCGCTCCACCGACGTGCTCGCCGAGACGGTCGCCGTCGAGAAGCTGCGCGAGGCCTGGAGGCCGGTCGAGAGCTGGCCGGCGGTCGTCGTCACGCCGCCGAGGCCGAGGAGATCCGCCTCGCGACGCACCGAGCCGGCACGCGCATGCCCGCGCAGCTGCCACATCCCGCGGAGCCACGAGGCCGCCATGGACAGGGCCGTCTCGCCGTTGGCCACGTCGCCGAGCGAGGAACGGTTCTCCCAGGCGCTGTGGCGCAGGTCGGCCTCCAGCTGCAGCATCGGCCGCGGCGCCCAGCGCGCTCCGGTGGACCAGCCGAGGGAGGAGAAGCGGCGATCGCTGCGCGCGCCGTCGTCGTTGCCCCAGACCGAGGCCGTCACCGCCGCGCGCGGCCCCAGCTCGCGCGCGCCATCGAGCAGCCACGTGTTCTCAGCATTCGCAAAGGCCGCGGCACCACCGGGCGCGTGCCCCGCCGCCAACGAGTAGCTCCAGGGCCCCACGCGGTTGCCCATGTCGAGCTGGAACGCCGCACCATTTCCGAACGTCGTTTGGCGGTAGCCACCCTGCAGGTCCACGGCCCCGAGCGCCGTCGGCAGCGAGAGATCCAGCGCCACCGTGCGCGCGGCCCGCTCGACGAACAGGCCGTCCGACAGATCGTTGACCAGCAGGCCGACCCAGCCGTCGCCGACGCGCCGCTGGCCGCGGCCGTAGAGATAGCGCCCCTCGGCGAGCACGGGCTGCAGCGCGACGGCATCCCCGCGCCAGTCGCGGCGCTCGAGCGCGGCGACAACGCCATCACCGAAGAGCCCGACGCCGCTGAGCCCGCCGCTGCGCGCGCCCACGTTGCCCCCCATCACGGACCATCCGTCGCCGCGCAACTCCAGCTGACGCATGCGATCGGTGAACCCGAGTCCGCCGAGCGTGTTGGCGCCGAGGCCCGTGGCCGGTGCCGAGAGCCCGCCCACGCGGCCGCTCAACTGCAGCCCGGCCGCAAGTCCGGTCGAGAAGTCCACCGCCACCGCCTGCCGTTCCACGGCAGCATCGTCGCGCACCGACGCGACACGGACGTTGGCGAAGCCCGCCGACCCCGACCGCGCCACGCCGTCCACGAACACGCCCTGCTGCGTGGACACCGCGTCGCCGGTCATCGTGCGCGCAACGCCGACCACCGAGAAGTCTCCACCGCCCACTTCGAACGGCAGCGCGAGGTCCACCGGCACGGTCACCGCGCTCCCGCGCGGTACCCGGATCGTCCCGCCCGCCGCCGGCCGCGCCATCCACCCGCTCGCCGCCGTGAAGGTCAACTCCACCTCAACGTCCGCGTTGCCGGCATTGCGCAGCACCCAGCCCGTGCGAAGCCGCTCCCCGGGCCGCGCGCCGAGTACCGGCTGCGTGGGCTCGAGCGAGAGCTGCGTGCGCGACGCCACGTCCACCATGAGCGGCACGTCGTAGTAGGCGCGTCCACCCGTCGGGACGAAGCGCAGGAGCCCCACCATGTTCTCGCCGGCGGTCGCCATGGCCGGCACCATGAGCGTGTAGGCCAATGGCGCCGAGTCGCCAGGTATCAGCATACCGGCGCGCGGACCAATGCTGCGCCATGGCCCCGGCTCCGCGACGTAGAAGGTGCCGCCGCTCGCGACCACGGCCGCGGGAATGCTGACGAACATCGAGCGCAGTGACGAGGGCTCGGCGGTCGGATACGGCCGGCTCGGCATGACCACGACCGGGGTGAGACCGCGGAGATCGCGCGCCGCCACATCGCGCGCCGTCGGCATCCCACGCGCGGCGACCGCTGCCGCGCCGCCCGTGGGCTGTCCCAGTGCGCTCGCCAACGGCCGCGTCGCTTGGGCGCCGAGCTCGGCCGTCGCGACGCCAGACGCCAACGCAGTGGCCAGCGCGATCGGCAGGGCGCCGGACAGGACAGCGCTCGTGGCGCGCAGCGCTGCGCTCATGGCGCCACCACCTGCAGCGTGAAGCGCACCTGACCGCTCAGCGCTTCCGCGGGCGTCGTCGCCCACGGGTACAGGATGCGCAGCAGGATGTTCCGGCTCCACGTCGCGCCAGTGCCGCCCATGACTTGCTCGTCCACGAGCACGAGACTCGTGCTCAGCGAGTTCCACACGCCGAGGTCGGTACGCTGCCACTGCACGTCGGAAATCGGCTTGCTGCCGATCGTGGCGGCCGAGGCCGAGATGTACACGCGGGCGCGCCGCGACTGCGCCCCCGACGTGCTCGTGACGGTCACGGTGATGTTGGAGCCGGCTTGATCGAACCCGGCATCGAAGTTGGCGACCGTCGAGTTGCCGAAGGCGCCATTGAAGCCGGCGATGGACAGCTGCGTGTTCTGCGCGTGCGCCGACGGCGCCGCGACAGAGAGTCCCGCGGCAAGCACCAGCGCCAGCCGCCAGTCGCCGATCACGGCGTGAGTTCCAGTTCCAGCTGGCCGGCGACGAGTTCGGCGCCACCGAAGTCCACCACGACGAGGACGACGTAGCGTCCCGGCGCGAGCGTGGGGATGCGGGTGCGCCACAGGCGCTCGGCGCCTGGCAGCATCGGGACGTCCCCGTCTTCGGCGCGCGCCACCACGCTGTCGGCGGCGCTGCGGTACTCGACCCGGACCTTCGCACGCACCTGCACGTTGCCATGGTTCTGGAAGCGCGCGATGACGTCCGTGCCGAGTGTGTCCGCAGGAGACTCACCCGCGCGGGGCCGGTGCATCCCGACGTCAATGTCCTCGACGCGCACGGCGCGCTGCTCGGCGACGGGCGCGACGTATACCTTCACGGCCGATCGGATCTCGGCCGCGATGCCGGCGCCGCCGACGGTCGTCGGCGCGGAAGGCGCAACCCCGACCATCACCGCCGCCCAGCACATCGTGGCGAGCGAGTCACCGGTGTACGTGACGCGCACGATCTGCGACTCGCCTGGCGCCAGACTCGCCAACTGCGGAAACAGGGTCAGGCGGTCGGCACAGGTGCCGGGCACCGAGCCCGCCTCGGTGAAGACGTTCGTGCCATCTACCTCGCGCCGCCAATCCGCCAGCGTCAACCGCGCGGTGACGGGGGCGGCGGATGTGTTGCGGACGCGGAAGCTCGCGGCCCGTTCACGCCCGCCCGACGACACGAACACTTCCAGTTCATCCACGTCCAACTGGGCCGCGGCGGATGCGGGGGTCGCCATCGCCGCGAGGACCAGAACGACACCAGCGAGCACGAGAGTTCGTGCTCGCTGGAGTCGGCGCCACAAGAGACTGCGCGTCATGCTCGCTCCGCCGGCGCTGTGCCGGCCTGCTGGCGAATCAGGTGGACGAGACGGTGAACGCCACCGGCAGGGTGTACGTGCCGGGCACGTCGCTGGCCAGCGACCAGTTCACGCGGTAGCTGACGTTGACCGTCGTCGAGGCAGTCGCGGCGCCGGTCGTCAGCGTCTGCGCACTGCCGGTGAAGGCCGTGAACGGCGGGGCGCCCGACGTGGAGAACGCCGCGTCACCGATCGGCTTGGCATACGGCGCCGTCCAGGCGCTCGCCGTCGCGGTCAACGACCAGTTCACGTTGGCGCGGATCAGGATGGCCTGAAGGTTGATGTCATCCTTCGTCGTCGTACCGCCGGCCGTGAAGTCAGCGTCCGTCGGGGCCGTCAGCGCCGCCGAGGTCGGCGTGACGGTGATGCGGACAATCTTGTCCACCGTCACCGTGATGTTCGTGCCGGTCGGCGCGCAGCTGGCGGTACCGGCGGCCGTCGCGCCGCAGGTGGCCTGGGCGGAAAGGGTCGCAGCGCCCAGCAGGGTCGCGGCGGCGAGCATGGAGGCGAAACGAAGCGTGCGCATTGAATCCTCGAACAAGTGGGAACAGCGACGAGACACGAAGCAGCGAGTGGCGGACACCGACGTTAGACGCCGAACAGCACCGAAACGCAACGGAAACCGGATGCACTAGGTACAGTGTCAATTTTGCCAACACGGGCGGTTCTGCCTAGGGCCTAGGTCACATTGTAATACCAGCCGAACGTCAGGCGACCGGCGGCCGCCGGTCATCAAGTGGCGCGAAATTTGACAGGAACCGCAACTCTTCGGGCGTCAGACTCTCCATCCCGCTCGCGTTGATCTTGTCGAGGATCCGATTCACTTCGTCGCGGGTCAGCTCGTGGACGTCGCGCAAGTCGAGGGCATCCTTATTGATGGCGATGCTCCGCTTCACGGCCGGCTCCACGCGCTGCATGCGCGCCTGGAAGCGCCGCTGGGCGCTGTTGCGCTGCAGGTACCAGAGGTACGCGTAGGCGCCGACGTAGCCCCCCAGGTGCGCGAAGTGCGCCACGCCTCCGCTACGGCCAGTCCAGCCGGCGAACAGCGCGAACGCCGTCGTGATCAACACCAGGACGCGCGCCTCCACCGGAATCACGCCCCAGATGTAGATGCGCTCGCGCGGCCAGAACAGCGCGAACGCCATCATCACGCCGAACACACCGGCCGAGGCGCCGATCACCGCCGCCCGCGGCGTGAAGATCAGCGAGGCGAGCGCGCCCGCGACGCCGCTGATGAGATACAGCGTGATGAAGCGCCGCTCGCCCAGCCGCTGCTCCACGCGCGAGCCGAAGAAGAACAGGCCGAGCATGTTGAAGAGGATGTGCGAGAGGCCGCCGTGCAGGAACATGTACGTCACCAGCGTCCACGGCCGCACGATCACCAACCGCGGCACGAGCACGAGCAGCTCGGTGATCATGTTCGGGAGGATGGTATAGCTCAGGGCGAACATCGCGACGTTCGCGATGAGCAGCCGCGTCACCCACGGAGTCACTGGGGGCCCCGCATCAATTGTTGTCCATCAGCTTGCGCGTGAGATAGGTGTATTCGAGCGCATTACGCCGTGCACTCTCAACGAGATTCGCCGCCGCGGAGTGCCCGCCATCGGTGTTCTCGTAGTAGAGGTACGGGTAGCCGAGCTGCTCCAGGCGCGCCGCCGCCTTGCGGGCGTGGCCCGGATGCACGCGGTCATCCTTGGTGGACGTGAAGATGAACGGCTCGGGATAGCTCCGGCCCGCCGCCAGCGCCTGATACGGCGAGTACTTGAGGATCCACGCGCGCTCTTCGGCCACCTCGGGATTGCCGTACTCGCCCATCCAGCTCGCACCGGCCAGCAGCAGGTGATAGCGCAGCATGTCGAACAGCGGCACGCCGATGATCACGGCATTGAACAGCTCCGGCCGCCGCGTCATCGCCACGCCCATGAACAGCCCGCCCTGCGACCCGCCTTGGATGCCAAGGCGCCGCGGCGAGGTGAAGCGCTTGGCGATCAGGTCCTCGGCCACGGCCACGAAGTCCTCATGCGCGCGGTCACGGTTGCGCCCGATTGCCGCCTGATGCCACGCCGGTCCGAACTCGCCGCCGCCCCGCGTGTTGGCCACGGCGTAGACACCGCCGCGCTCGAGCCAGAGCTTGCCGCGAATGGCCGAGTAGCCGGGCAACTGCGAGAGCTGGAAACCGCCGTAGCCATAGAGCAGCGTGGGCGTGGTGCCGTCGCGCGGGGCATCGGCGCGGCGGACGAGGAAGTACGGAATCTTCGTCCCGTCCGCCGACGTCGCCTCATGCTGCTCGACGACGAGCCCCGTGGCGTCGAACTTGGCCGGCGCCTGCTTCACGATCTCCGCCGTGCCGGCGGCCGCGTCCGCGAGATACAGCGTCTGCGGTGTGAGGAATCCCGTCACGCTCACGAACAGCCGGTCACTGCCCTGCTCCACTGAGCCCAGCGACACGGTGACGTTCTCAGGCAGCGGCAGCCGCGCGCGCGTCCAGCCGGCTGCGCCGCGCTGATACGCGTACGCCGAACCGCGTACGTTCTCGTAGAGCGCGATCACGACGCGCCGCTTGGTGGTCACGAGACCCTCCACCGACTCCCGCGCGCCGGGGCGCAGTACGAGTTCGGCCTTCGCGGTCGCGGGATCGCGCAACAACGCCGCTAAGTCGTAGCTCAGCACATCGCCGGCGTTGAAGCCGCTCCACGCCTCGTTCGCCGTGAACAGCAGCTGGCCGTCCACGAGACCGTGCAGCTCATGCCGTGCCGGGAACGGCAGCCGCCGCGGCCCGGACGGCGTCAGCTGGTGGATCTCCCGCTCCCAGAACGTGCGGCCCCGGACGAGCAGCGTCGCCCGCACGACGCCATCGGCGTCACGCAGCGCGAAACCCGACGCGCTCACATCCGTCTTCTCGCCACGGAACACTTCCACCGCACGCTCCAGCGGCTGTCCGCGGGTCACGCGCTTCACCACATACGCGTAGCCGGAGTTGGTCAGCTCACCGGGCGCCCACTCGCGGGCCACCAACAGCGTGTTGCGGTCGATCCAAGCCACGCTCTGCTTGCCCTCGGCGAAGCGGAATCCGCCTTGGATGAAGCGCTTCTCCACGGCATCGAACTCGCGGATTTCCACTGCGTCCTTTCCGCCGTCGGACAGCGACACCAGACAGTAGCGCTCATCCGGCTCAAGGCAGTTACCGCCTCGGAACACCCAGTTCTTGCCCTCGCTGCGCGCCAGCGCGTCGACGTCGAGGATCGTCTCCCAGACCGGCGACGTGCCGCGATAGCCGTCGAGCGTGGTGCGGCGCCAGAGGCCGCGCACGTTCGCGCGATCCTGCCAGAAGTTCGAGATCCCCTTGGCCCAGAAGCTCGGGCTCGGAATGCGATCCGTGGCGTTCACGATCTCCAGCGCCTGCGCGTTGAGCGTGGCGAAGCGCGGATCGCCCTGCAGCACGCCGAGCGAGCGCTGGTTGCGCTCGCGCACCCAGGCGAGCGCGCGCTCGGATTCGACCTCCTCCAGCCAGAGGAAAGGATCGTTCGGGTTGGCGGGCGTGAGACCTTGGGCGTGGAGCGCTGCCGACCCGAGTGGCAACGAGGCGAGCGGAGCAGTCACGAGCAGACCGGCGAGGACGAGGGAGCGCATGGCCATCCGTGGTTTGGAGGTCGGGAGTGGCAGACCTCGAAAGATACCCACGGCCCGGCAGCTAGTCGCGCCCCGGCTTGGGCGCCGTGCGCCCCACGATGATCGTGATGTTGTCCGAGCCGCCGCCGTCGAGCGCATCCTGCAGCAGCTGCTCGGCCGCCTGCTTCGCGCTGGTCATCGCGCCGAGCACCTCGGCGATGCGGGCGTCGCTCACGTGCTTGGTGAGCCCGTCGGTGCACATGAGATGCGCGCGACCCCACTGGGACTCTAGGCGCGTGACTACCGGCGCGGCGTCGTCAGCCCCGATGGCCGATGAGAGGACGTGCGCAAGCCGCGACGTGCTCGCGCTCTCGGGGGTCAGCACGCCTTGGTCCACGAGATCCTGCGCGACCGTCTGGTCGCGCGTCACCAGCGTGAGACGACCGTCCACGAACTGGTAGTACCGGGAGTCGCCCACCTGCACGAGGTAATACGTGGGCCAGACGCCCATGTACATCGTAAGCGTCGTCGCCATGGGTTTTCCGTCGGGCCTCACCTTGGCGCGCACCGCGTCGTGCGCGCGCATCGCGGCGGCCACCAACTCGCGCTCGAACTCCTCGGTGCCGGAGAGCGCCTTGTAGTAGCAGTCTATGCCTTCGCCCACGTAGCGCATGGCGGCTTCGAGCGCGGTGGCGCTGGCCTCGTCACCGCGCTCGAGGCCGCCAACGCCGTCGGCGACCATCGCGAGGAAGGCCAGCCGGTCCTCATGCACAGTGAGCGCCTCGAGGTGGATGCTCGTGGAGAGCACCCGCAGGCGCTTGTGCACCGTCGCCAGCAGGAACTGGTCTTCGTTCGCGGGCCGCAGCTTGCCGGGATGCGTCAACCCGTGGACGTCGATCTCGTCGTCGAAGGGCTTGCGGTTGGGGTAGGCCATGATGCGGTGACGCCGCGCGTCAGCCTCCGAACACCTGCACGACCGTAACGCGCACCGACACACCGTTCGTCGTGGCGGGCGTGAAGCGCGCCTTCACCAAGGCGTCTTGGATCGCCCGTGCGAGATCGCGGTCGTTGGCCTCGAGCAACTGGATGGACCGCGGGTCCACGGTACCGTCAACCTGGATGTCGTACTTGTAGATGATGTTGAACCCTTCCATCACGGCCACCGACGACTGCATGCGCTGCCCCACACTCACGGAGCGGCGCTGCTGGTAATCGATGAGCAGCGAGCCCGGCATCAGCGATGCGGGCTGCTGCACGCCGGCGAAGCGAATGAGCCCTTGTTCCGGACCCTCGGGTTCGACACCAAACCTCACCTGGAGCGCCAGCGTGTCACCCTCGACGCTGGCCGGTAGCTCTGGCAGGATCGGACTCGCCGGCATCGGATCGCGCACGATGGTCATCAGCGAGCGATCGAACAGGCGGTCATCCGACGCCGACTCGACGCGCATCGTGGGGCGCCCGCGGCGCCGGAGGACGATCACCGTGCTGGCGCGGTGGGTCACATTCGGCGTCCAGTCATCGGCCCAGCGCGGGATGTCGGGGAGCGTGCGCTCCCGCACGCGGCGCCACTGCGTATAAGTGGCGCGCTGCGCGCTCGGCGTCTCCCAGCGATGCGCCACGGCGCGTGCCACTTCATTGAGGTACGCGCGGTCCACCCGCACGTCGCCGAGCGCCGTCACCGTGATCGGATAGCCTTCGCTGGATACCTGCGCCTTGAGAGGAGCGCCGACTGCCGCATCGGCGGCGATGGCGAGCAGCACTGCAGTGGCGAGGGCGGTCGGTACGCGCACGGTTCCTCCGGCTACGGTTGCCGCACGCGATACTCGCTCTGGACCAAGCCGTTGGCGAAGGCGTCCGTGCGGACGTGACTGACGCGGATATCTTGCGGCACGGTACCGAAGAGCGGAAGGCCCTGCCCGATCAGCACCGGGATCCGCGTGATGATGAGCCGCTCGATGAGTCCCGCCGCGAGGAAGCGCTGGATCGTCACGCCGCCGTCGATGTAGAGCTCGCGCCAGCCGCGCGCCGCGCACCGGGCGACGATCTCCTCCGGCGTTCCCGCCATGGGGAAGACCTTGTCGCGGAGGTCCGGCGCCACGTCCACGCCGCGCGACGAGAGCACCACGACGGGCTTCGTGAAGTGCCAGCCGCCGAAGCCGAGCACCACTTCATAGGTGTTGCGCCCCATCACGACGGCATCGATGCCGGCCATGAACGCGCCGTAGCCGTGATCGCCGGCGCTGTCGTCGGTGGGAAGCCAATCAATGGCGCCGTCGGGGCGCGCGATGTAGCCGTCGAGACTGGTGGCGATGAAGACGTGACAAGACATGCTGGACGGATGACGGAGGACGGATGCGACAAGACTTGAGACGTGAGACTTGAGACGTGGGAGCTATTCTGTCACCGCATCTGCGCGCGGCGTTGCTTGAGGCTGCGGACGAGTTTGCGCAGCGGGGCCTCGCGCTTGAGCTCGCACTCCCAGATCACGTGCACGTGCCAGCCGGCGGCCTTCAAGAAGTACCGTACGCGGCGATCACGCGCCTGGTTCGCCTCGAACTTCTGTGCCCAGAACTTGGCGCGGGTTTTCGGTTTGCTCGTTTGGCAATGGTGCGCGTGCCAGAAGCAGCCGTGTACGAACACCACCGTCTTGAGGCCGCTGAGCACGATGTCCGGCGAGCCCGGGAGATCCTTGTGATGCAGGCGGTAGCGTAGGCCAGCCGCATGGATGGCGCGGCGCACTTGGAGCTCGGGCTTGGTGTTCTTGCCGCGGATGGCGGCCATGATGCGGCTGCGGGCGGCGGAGACGCGGGGCACACTGAACGCTCAATCGGCGATCGCCGTCGCACAAGAGCAAACGAAAGCGGGCCGGCCCTGTGGGCCGACCCGCTCCGCTCATCTCAACCGACGCGCGAACTCAGCCGCACTCGCTGAACCCGCATACGTGGCACTTCACGCAGCCCTCCGCGAACTCCAGCTGCGAGCCGCAGTCCGGGCACGTGCCGATGAAGTTCTCGCCGGTGTTCACCGACTCGAAGGCCATCTGCGCGCCGTTGCCGGCGGCGACCGGCGCCACCTGCGCGACGACGGGCTTGGCACCCGGCGCAGCCAGCGTCTCGGCCGTCGTGAGCAACTCCTGCTGCACGCCCTGCTTGGTGCGCATCCAATCCTCGAGCGCGAGACCGATCGCGTCCGGCACGGAGAGCACCTTGTTGGGGCCGAGGCCCACGGCGCGGTCCGACGAGATGCCGCGCAACTGACGGTGCACCTGCTGGATCGGGATGCCCGAGCGCAGGGAGAGCGAGATCAGGCGGCCCATCGCCTCGGCGTCGGCCATCGCGGAACCGCCGGCCTTGCCGAGGTTGATGAACACTTCGAAGGGCTGGCCCTTGTCGTCCTCGGTGATGTGCACGAACATCGTGCCGAGCGGCGTCTCCTTGCGGATGGCCGTGGACTTGAGGACGTCCGGGCGCGAGCGCTTCTGGCGGCGCTGGAGGTTCTCGGCCTCCGCGTCGAACAGCAGCTTCTGCAGGCGCTGGTTGGCGGCCGTGACCTCGGCGAGGCGCTCGTTCAGGTCCGCGAGTTCCTGACGCGAGGCTTCGTCGGCCTTGCCATCGCGCTTGGCGGCGGCTTCGGCGGTGGCGCCGGTCGAGAGCACCTGGCCGTCGCGCGAGCCGTCGCGGTACACGGTGACGCCCTTGCACTTCATCTCGTACGCCAGCTCGTAGATCTTGCGCACGTCGTCCTGCGTGGCGGCGTGCGAGAAGTTCGTGGTCTTCGAGATGGCCGAGTCGCAGTGCTCCTGGAACGCGGCCTGCATGCGGATGTGCCACTCGGGCGCGATGTTGTTCGCCGTGGCGAACACCTTCTGCCACTTCTCCGGCACTTCCGGCTGGATGACCGAGCCCGTCTTCGCGATGCGCTCCATGAGCGCGTCGGAGAACCAGCCTTCCTTCTTGGCGATCGCGACGAAGTCCTCGTTCACGTCCGGCATCATCACGCCGGCCTGGTTGCGCATGAACGCGACCGCGAACAGCGGCTCGAGGCCCGACGAGCAGCCGGCGATGATGGAGATCGTGCCCGTCGGCGCAACGGTGGTGACGTTGCAGTTGCGGAGCTTCATCTCCGGACGGATGCGGTTGCCGTTCTCGTCACGCGCGCAGGTGGCGTCGGGGCCCCAGATGGACTGCGCCCACTCCGGGAACGCGCCGCGCTCTTCGGCGAGGCGGGCCGACTCCTTCTTGCCCTCGACGTCGACGAACTCCATCACCTTGCGGCCGAACTCCACGCCTTCCGGCGAGTCGTAGACGATGCCGAGCTTGATGAGCGCGTCGGCGAAGCCCATCACGCCGAGGCCGATGCGACGGATGCGCTTGGACAGCGCGTCGATCTCCGGCAGCGGGTACTTGTTGGCGTCGATGACGTTGTCGAGGAACTTCGTGGAGAGGTGGATGTCCTTGGCGAAGGACTTCCAGTCCATCTTCCCGTCGACCACGTAGTAGCCGACGTTGATCGAGCCGAGGTTGCAGACGTCGTACGGGAGCAGGGGCTGCTCGCCGCAGGGGTTCGTGGCCTCGTAGGCGCCGAGGTGCGGCACCGGGTTGTACTTGTTGGCCTCGTCGATGAAGAACACGCCGGGCTCGCCGGTGCGCCAGGCGCCCTCGATCATCTTGTCCCAGACTTCCTTCGCGTCCATCTGGCCAACGACCTTCTTCGACACCGGGTCAATGAGGTCGTACGACGTGCCGGCCTTCAAGGCCTCCATATACTTGGAGGTGATGGCGACGGAGATGTTGAAGTTGGTGATCTTCGTGAGGTCTTCCTTGGACGTGATGAACTCCATCACGTCGGGGTGATCCACGCGCAGGATGCCCATGTTGGCGCCGCGACGCGTGCCGCCCTGCTTCACCGCGTCGGTCGAGGCATCGTAGAGCTGCATGAACGAGATCGGGCCGCTGGCCACGCCCGTCGTCGAGCGCACCATCGAGCCGCGCGGACGCAGCCGCGAGAACGAGAAGCCCGTGCCGCCGCCCGACTGATGGATAAGCGCCATCGAGCGCAGCGTGTCGTAGATGCCCGACTGGCCATTGGAGAGCGCATCGTCGACCGGCAGCACGAAGCAAGCCGAGAGCTGCCCGAGCGGACGGCCGGCGTTCATGAGCGTCGGCGAGTTCGGCTCGAAGCGACGCTGCGTCATCAGTTCATAGAACTGGTTCGCCGTCTTCTCGATCTGCTTGTCCGTCGCCCCGTACTTGCGATCCGCCTCGGCGATCGTCGTCGCGACGCGCCAAAACATATCCTCTGGCGTCTCGACCGGCTTGCCAGACTTGTCCTTGACGAGGTAGCGCTTCTCGAGAACGGTGCGCGCGTTCTGGGAGAGCGTCGCCGGCGTGGCGGGCGGGTTGACGGGCAGCGGCATTGCTACTTCTCCAACGAAGGGTATTGGGCCAAACCTGAGGCGATTCCGGCAATGTCTCGTCGAGAGACTGTCCGGCTCAGGGGTCGAGGGCGTCCAAGCTACGGCGCTTGTGAAACCGCGCAAGAACTCGGTAACCCTCTCGAAACGAACGACTTATACGACTGGAATCACGAAATGGTCACACGGGTGGGCTTTTCCACGCCTAGGTCACTGGCCCCTGCACAAGCACACGAACGACAGCGACCCGACACTTCACGCGTTACCAGTCACAACAGCTTATATCATTATAAATCAACAACTTATACAATCGTTCCCGGCGACGATCCAGCAGCCGCTGTTCACGAAGGGAGCGCAACGTACCCCAGCATTTCGCCGCGCGCTAGCCCCTTGTTTTGCTCGCATCCACAGGTTCCACAATACCGACGCCTCAGCCCCGCGCGCGATACAGCTCCTTCAGCTCCACGTACGTCACGTATCCGCCACGCACACGTCGCCGCTGCTCCTCATTCAAGGGCTTGAGCACCCGCGCCGGCACGCCCGCCACGAGCGAATCCGGCGGGATCACGACGCCTTCCCCCACCACAGCGCCTGCCGCGACCAACGAGCCCGCACCGATCACCGCGCCATTCAGCACGATGGCCCCGATGCCGATGAGCGCGCCGTCCTCCACGGTGCAGCCGTGCAGGACGGCGCGATGCCCTACCGTCACCTGCGCGCCGATCCGCAGCGGCAATCCGGGATCGCAGTGCAGCACGCAGCAGTCCTGGATGTTCGTCTCGTCGCCGACGGTGATCGCATCGCGGTCGCCGCGCAGGACCGCCCCAGGCCACACACTCACATGCGCGCCAAGCGTGACGGCACCGATGATGGTGGCGCTGGGATGGACCCACGCGGAGCTGGGAATGAGCGGAGTGGAGTCGAGGCCGGGGGCGAGCATTGGTGCCGATTCGGGACGGAAGACGGAAGACGGAAGGAACTCGCCCCCAAAACCTTCCGTCTTCCGTCTTCCGTCTCAAGTCCTCCCCCGCTCCCCTCTCGCCCCTTTATTGTTGCCGCCCTATATTCGCCCACTCCCCCTCTTTCCCGAGCCCCGTGACCCGCTGCGCGTTCTGCGGCCGCGACAATGACCCGGCATCCAAGTTCTGCCTCGACTGCGGCAAGCCCGTGGTGGCGAGCGGGGCGCGCATCATCCCCGTCCCGGTGGCGCCAGCCAGCGCATCAGCCGCTGCGGCGGGCGGTGACGTCCCGCCGACGCGGGTCTCGGCGAGAGTTGGAGGCGCGGCCGTGAAGACGCCCTGTCGCTACTGCCAGACGCCCGTGGATCCGGCGTTGCCGTTCTGCCCGAAGTGCGGCGGACGCGTCGCCGCGGCGGCACCGCTCAAGAGCTCCGCAGTCTGTGCGTCCTGCCAGAACCCGGTCACGCCGGGGGTGGACGTGTTCTGCGCCCGCTGCGGCGCGCGCGTCGCGAGCACCACCGAACCGCCGCCCACGCCGCCCATGGGCACCGCCGTGTTTTCGGCGCGCAACACGGTCAGCGGTCCGAAGATCGCCATCCTCGACCGCAGCGGCCAAGTGCAGAAGACGGTCACGATGGAGAGCAGCGACGCCACCATCGGCCGCGCCGACGGCGAACTGCGGTTTCCCGACGACGTCTATATGAGTCCCGTGCACGCGCAGCTCTCGTTCCGCGACGGGCAACTCTTCCTCCGCGACTTGGGCTCGCGAAACGGCACCTGGCTCTACGCCACCGAGCCCTACAAGCTGCAGGACGGCGACATGGTCTTGATCGGCTCGCAGATCATCCGCTTCCGCCGATTGGGCTATCCCGGCCCGAATCCGCCGGAAGCCGACGCCACGCGCCGCCTCGGCTCCGCGACGCCCAGCGCCGACGTCGCCGTCCTGCAGCAGCTCCGCGCCGATGGCTCGGCGCGCGACAGCTGCCACCTGTCGCCCGCGCGCTCGGTCGTGGTGGGCCGCGCCGAGGGCGATTGGCTGTTCCCGTATGACCAGACGATGAGCGGCCGGCATGCCGAGATCCGCAGCGAGGACCTCGAGTTCATCGTGCTCGATCTCGGCAGCCGCAACGGCATTGCCGTGGCGGTGCGCGGCGAGCGGCCCGTGAAGGCCGGCCAACGCATCCTGCTGGGCGACCAGACCCTCCGCGTGGAGAGCTTGTGAGCGAACAGAAAGTCTGTCCGACCTGCGGCACCGAGTA
>CAZCIM010000006.1:0-58159 GCA_964498895.1 uncultured Gemmatimonas sp.
TCAGCAAGGTGCTCGCGGCCAACGGCCTGCAGGCGGTCGAGGACTCGACGGGCATCATCACGATCGACAGCTACAACAACCTCGCGCAGCGCGTCGCCGCGGAGCCGCTGGTCACGCAGCTCGTGCCGGTGAACTACGCGAAGGCCGCGACGCTGGCGAGCACGATCCGCGAGCTGATCGCCGCCTGCTCGTCCGGCTCGGTGGGCTCGGCGAGCGCGGTGGTGGACCTCGCGGCCGGCGGTCAGCCCGCCGCTGCGCCGGCCGCTGCGGGCGCCGCGCCGGACGCTGCCGCCGGGTCGGCGAACCCCGCGCAGCCGCAGACCTGCGGACGCGGCGTGGTCGCCTTCGACGAAAAGACCAACACGCTCCTGATCACCGAGACCGTCTCGCGGTTGCCGGAGATCGTGAGCTACGTGCGCGACCTGGACTTCCGCACGCCGCAGGTGGCCATCAAGGCGAAGATCATCGCCGTGGACCGCACCGCGACGGAAGAACTGGGCATCAGCTACGACCTCGGCTCGGCCACGAACTTCAGCAACTCGCTGTACACGCGCCCCGGCACGACGGGCGAGTACACCATCGGCCTCGGCGGCGATGCGTTCATCGGCGTGGCGAACTCGAACCGCTCGTTCAGCGGGACCAGCTCGCTCAACCTCGTCTACAACGTGGTGATGGGCGGCAACAGCCTCACGGCCTTCCTCGACGCCCTCAGCTCGCAGAACCTCTCGGACGTGCAGGCGGAGCCGAGCACGACGACGATCGACAACCGGAAGGCGACGCTGTTCGCCGGCACGGAAATCGCGTTCCTGCTCACGCCGCCGACGATCCCGGGCCAGATCCAGGCCGTGGCGCCGGTCATCCAGCGCCAGAAGATCGGCATCACGCTCGAGGTGACGCCCCGCGTCACCGCGAACCGCCAGGTCTCGATGGAAATCCGCGCGGTGCAGCAGGCGCTGCTCGGCGTGACCGTCGCCGGCCCGGAAATCTCCGAGCGCACCGCGCAGAACGAGGTGCTCGTCGCCGACGGCGAGACGGCGGTGATCGCCGGCCTCACGCAGACGCAGGTCACGCGCTTCGAGAGCGGCATCCCGTACCTCATGAAGCTGCCGTGGATCGGCCGCATCTTCCGCGAGACCCGCGTCGTCGAGCGCAAGCAGGACCTGCTCATCCTCGTGACGCCGCACATCGTGGACGAGGGCCAGGCCGTGCGCAACTCGAATCAGCCCGAGGCGCAGCCGTAAGCCTCGTTAGGTTGGCAGGACCGGGGGCCGCTTCGCGATATTGCGGGGCGGCCCTCTCCGTTCGGGCATGAGACGTGAGACTTGAGACTTGAGACGTGAGAGTCCGTCTCCCAATCTCAAGTCTCACGTCTCACATCTCACGTCCACTGGTTTTCCATGCCCCACCTCCGCTTCCACACCGCCGGTGAATCCCACGGCCCGGCCCTCGTCGCGCTCGTCGAAGGCGCGCCAGCCGGCCTGCCCCTGCTGGCGGCGCACGTGGATCATGAGCTGGCGCGGCGGCAGCAGGGCTACGGGCGCGGTCGCCGCATGGCGATCGAGACGGACCGCGTGGAGTTTCTCGCGGGTGTCCGCGCCGGCGAGACCATCGGTGCGCCGATTGCGATGCTCATCCGCAACAAGGACTGGGCGAACTGGGAGGCCATCATGGATCCCGCGCCGCGGCCCGAGGACGACACGCCGGAGGGACGGAAGCGCCAGCTGACGCGCGTGCGCCCCGGCCACGCGGATCTCACCGGCCTGCTCAAGTTCGATCGCGAGGACGCCCGCGACATCCTCGAGCGCGCGTCGGCGCGCGAGACGACGGCCCGCGTCGCCGCCGGTGCGGTGGCGAAGCAGCTGCTCGCCGCGCTTGGTGTTCGCATCGGGAGCCATCTCGTGCACTTGGGCGGCGTGGACGCCGCGCGTCCTGCCGTGTTGCCAGACGACCTGAACGCCGCCGCCGATGCCTCGCCGCTGCGTTGCCTCGATGCGATCGCCGAGCAGGAGATGATCGCGCGGATCGATGCGGCGAAGAAGGACGGGAACACGCTGGGCGGCATCTGCGAGGTGGTGGTCACCGGCCTGCCCGTTGGACTTGGCGCGCATGTCAGCTGGGACCGCAAGCTCGACGGACGCCTCGCGGCCGCGATCTGCTCGATTCCCGCCGTGAAGGGCGTGGAGATGGGTATCGGCTTCGAAGCGGCGCGGCGGACGGGCGCGGAGGTACACGACGAGATCGAGCCAGCCCCGGGGAGCCCGCGCACGGGCAACGTGCGGCGGCGCAGCAACAACGCGGGCGGCCTCGAGGGCGGCATGACCACCGGCGAGCCCCTGGTGCTGCGCGTCGCCATGAAGCCGATCTCCACGCTCATGCGCCCCCTGCAGACCGTGGACGTAAAGACGGGCGAAGCGGCCTCGGCTGCGGCCGAGCGCAGCGATGTGACGGCCGTACCCGCCATGGGCGTGATCGCCGAGGCGATGACCGCGCTGGTGCTGGCGGATGCCGTGCTCGAGAAATTCGGCGGCGACTCGCTGGGCGAGCTGCAGCGCAATCACGCGGCCTACCTCGCGCGCGTGGCCGACCGCCTCGGATGACCATCCCGCGGAAGATCATCCTCGTCGGGCTCAGTGGAGCGGGGAAGAGCACGGCCGGCCTCGCCGCGGCCCGCATGCTTCAAGACGAGGCGCGGAAGGGCCGTGACGAGCTGTGGTGGGACTTCGAGGACCTCGATCGCGACATCGAGCGACGGACGCGCCGCACGGTGGCGGAGATCTTCGCGCGCAACGGCGAAGCGGCGTTCCGAAAGCTCGAGTTTGCCGTCTCGGCCGAGAAGTTCGCCCGCGACCGGCTGATCCTCGCCACAGGCGCCGGCTGGATCCATCTCGAGGAGACCGTCCGGGTGATGCGGCGCGATGCCGTGATGCTCTATCTGAAGGTGTCCCCGGCCGTGGCCGCCCAGCGGTTGGCGGGTGCCACCGAGCCCCGCCCGTTGCTGGCGGGGGCTGATCCGGTGAATCGCCTGCAGGAACTTTTGGACCGGCGCGAGAGTTTGTATCTGCAAGCAGATCATACACTTAGCGTAGATTTGCTGTCTAGAGACGAAGTCGCGTCTTATATAGTTGCGCTTGCGACGGGGGGAACGGGGGACTAGGATGACCTCCCTGTTCCGCCCGTACCCCTGAGTAATGGCTACCTCCAAGAAGACCACCGCCAAAAAGGCGACCACCAAGAAGGCGACCGCCGCCAAGTCGGCCCCCAAGCGGGGCTCGGCCAAGGCCGCGCGTGGCGCCGAACCTGAGCTGCCCCACGACGAGGAGGCCGCCCGTTCGGCGGCCGGCAAGTCGCTGGTGATCGTTGAGTCGCCGGCCAAGGCGAAGACCATCGGCAAGTACCTGGGCTCCGCGTATGCCGTGAAGGCCACCGTGGGGCACATCCGCGATCTGCCGGTGAAGAGCATCGGCATCGATCCGGATTCCGGGTTCGAGCCTGAATACGTCACGATTCCCGGCAAGGAAAAGACCGTTGCCGAGCTGAAGAGCGCGGCGAAGACGGCGAAGGCCGTGTTCATCGCCACCGACCCTGACCGCGAGGGCGAGGCGATCGCGTGGCACGTGGAGTCGCAGATCAAGGGCAAGCAGGCGCCGCCGATCAAGCGTGCGCTGTTCTACGAAATCACGAAGGACGCGGTGAGCAAGGCGCTCACGGAAGCGCGCGCCATCGACAGCAAGAAGGTGGACGCGCAGCAGGCGCGTCGTGTGCTCGACCGCCTCGTGGGCTACAAGGCCAGTCCGGTGCTCTGGAAGACCGTGAAGAAGGGGCTCTCCGCCGGCCGCGTGCAGACCGTCGCGCTGCGGCTGCTGGTGGAGCGCGAGCGCGAGATCCGCGCGTTCAAGCCCAAGGAGTATTGGACGATCGCCGCGCGCCTCGAGCACGAGGGGCAGGAGTTCATCGCCAAGCTGCACCATCTCGACGGCGAGAAGCCGGAGATCCCGAACAAGGCCGGGGCCGACGCGATCCTCAAGGATCTGGCGGGGCGCAAGCATTTCGACGTCACGGACATCAAGCGGCGCGAGCGTCGCAAGAATCCCGAGGCGCCGTTCAAGACGAGCACCCTGCAGCAGGAAGCGGCCAAGAAGCTCGGCTTCGGCTCCAAGCGCACCATGCGGCTCGCGCAGAACCTCTACGAAGGCGTGGAGCTCGGGAAGGCTGAGGGCTCGGTCGGTCTCATCACGTACATGCGTACGGACCACGTACGCGTGGCGGAGACCGCGGCCGCGGCGGCGCGCGACTTCCTGGGCAAGCAGTATCCCAAGGAGTTCCTCGCCGACGGTCCGCGGCTGTACCCCGCGGCAAAGGACGATGCGGCGCAGGGCGCGCACGAAGGCATTCGCCCCACGGACCCGGCGCGCACGCCCGAGAGCGTGGCCAAGTATCTCTCCCCTGAGCAGCTCAAGTTGTACACGCTGATCTGGCAGCGTTTCATGGCGTCGCAGATGGCGCCGGCGATCTTCGATACCACCACGGTGGACTTCGACCTCGGCCGATATCTGTTCCGCGCGACGGGTTCGGTCATCAAGTTCCAGGGCTTCCTCGCGCTCTACAAGGAAGCGCGCGAGGAAGGCGATTCGAAGGCGCTGGAGGATGAGCAGGCGCTCCCGGCCATCGAGCCCGGCGAGCAGGTGCCGGTGCGCGGAATCGACCCGACGCAGCACTTCACCGAGCCGCCGCCGCGCTATTCGGAAGCCTCGCTCGTGAAGGAGCTGGAGAAGCGCGGCATCGGGCGCCCGTCCACGTACGCGAGCATCATCTCGACGCTCACGGAGCGGCATTATGCCGAGCTGCAGCAGCGCCGCTTCTTCCCCACCGAACTCGGCGAGAGCGTCGAGAAGGTGATGGTGAAGCAGTTCCCGCGGGAGTTCGACGTGGGCTTCACGGCGCAGATGGAAGGCGAGCTCGACAAGGTCGAAGAAGGCCAGATGGGCTGGAAGGACGTCCTCGAGGAGTTCTGGGGACCGTTCGAGCATTCCCTGGAATCGGTGGACGCCGAGGCGCTGATCCGCGAGGCGCACGATCTCTCCGCGCTCGACAACGAGAAGTGCCCCGAGTGCGGCGGTCGTCTGATTCCCAAGGGCGGATTCTTCGGGCCGTTCGTCGCCTGCGAGAACCATCCCAAGACCTGCAAGTTCACGCGGCCGCTGAAGGGCAAGAAGGAGCCGCCGGTGCTGACCAAGTACGCCTGCCCGATCTGCGGCAAGCCGATGGTCGTGCGCCGCTCACGCTCGGGCGAGTTCCTCGGCTGCTCGACGTTCCCGAAGTGCAAGGGCACGAAGTCCATGCCGACGGGTGTGCTCTGCCCCAAGGACGGCGGCGACATCGCGGCGCGCCGCTCGAAGAAGCGTGGCAAGGCGTTCTACGGCTGCGAAAACTACCCGAACTGCGATTTCGTCTGCTGGGACAAGCCGGTGGCCGAGAAGTGCGCGGAGTGTGGCTTCGAGGGCGCCGAGGCGAAGAGCAACAAGACGCGCGGTCATTACCGCAAGTGCCTGAAGTGCGGCAACGAGTGGGATGTGGAGGTTGCCGAGACGACGGAAGGCGCGGAGGCCGCGACGGCGTGACGACGAGGACGGAGATCCACGTCATTGGAGGCGGCCTCGCCGGCAGCGAGGCCGCCTTTCAATTGGCGGAGCGCGGGCACCGCGTGCTGCTGCATGAGATGCGCGGGGCCGCGGGCAACAAGGGCACGCCGGCGCATCGCACGGAGGGCCTGGCCGAGCTCGTGTGCTCGAACACGTTCAAGAGCACCGACGTGAGCAACGCGCACGGCCTCCTCAAGGCCGAGATGCGCGCGCTTGGCTCGTTGATCCTCGAGTGCGCGGATGCTGCGCGCATTCCCGCAGGCACGGCGCTCGCGGTGGACCGCGACATCTTCTCGGCCGCGGTGCAGGCGCGCATCCTCGCGCATCCGAACATCACGGTCGTACGCGACGAGGTCACCGCACTACCTGAGGTCGGTATCGTCGCGACGGGTCCGCTGACCAGCGATGCCTTGGCCGCCGCGATCGCCGCGCGGCTTGGCGAGAAGTCACTGGCGTTCTACGATGCGATCGCACCGGTGATCGCGTCCGAGTCGATCGACACGAGCATCGCGTTCCGCGCCGCGCGCTGGGGCAAGGAGACGATGGCCGAGGCCGGGCCGGAGGGTGCGTATCTCAACTGCCCGATGACGCAGGAGGAGTACGACGCGTTCATCGCGGCGATGGTCGAGGCGGACCTGTATCACTCGCACGAGTTCGAGGACATCCCGTACTTCGAGGGCTGCATGCCGGTCGAGGAAATGGCGCGTCGCGGGCCGGAGACGCTGCGCCACGGGCCCATGCGACCGGTGGGCCTGCGCGATCCGCGGAGCGGCAAGCGGCCGTGGGCGGTGCTCCAGCTGCGGCAGGAGGATCGGGCCGGGCGCATGTGGAACCTCGTCGGCTGCCAGACGCGCATGCGCTATCCGGAGCAGACGAAGGTATTCCGACTCGTGCCGGGGCTCGCGAACGCGGAGTTCCTGCGTTTCGGGAGCATCCATCGCAATTCGTACGTGAACGCGCCGGCGGCGCTCACGCCGCATCTGTCGCTCAAGGATTCCGCCACGACGCTGCTCGCCGGGCAGATCACAGGCGTGGAGGGCTACACCGAGAGCACGGCCACGGGGCTGATGGCCGGCATCACGCTGGACCGCTTGCTGCGCGGGGAGGGCCCGGCGCTTCCGCCCCCCACCACGATGCTCGGCGCGCTGTACCGACATCTGCGTGAGGCCGATGCCGCGCACTTCCAGCCGATGAACGCCAACTTCGGCCTGCTCGACGAGCTCGCCCAGCCGCCGCGGGACAAGGCGCTCAAGCGCGAGGCGTACGCCCAGCGCGCGTTACGTGCGCTGGCCGACTGGCGTCAAGAGTATGGCATCGTGTCCCTCTCCCCCAGCGGAGTCCCGGCGTGAAGTTCCTCATCAAGTTCATCGCGATCCTCGCGTTCCTCGTGCTCGGGGGCGCCTACATCTACGGCACGCGGTTGCCCCGCGAGCACGTGGTCACCAGCAGCATCGTGCTGGTGGCGCCGGCGGACACGGTGTTCAAGGTGATTCGCAACGTCGGCAACTCGGCGACCTGGTGGGACGACGTGAAGTCCGTGGAGCGCATCACCGGGGTGCGCGGTGAGCAGTGGCGCGAGGACATGGGGCCGGCGGGCATCATCGAGGTCGAGGTCAAGAAGGTGGTGCCGGGTCGCACGATGGAAGTGCACATCCTCAACGCCGAGGCGCAGGGCTGGGGCGGCGTGTGGTACTACGAGGTGATCAGCAGCGCGGCGGGCACCGAGGTGCTGCTCACGGAGGAGGGCTTCGTGGACTCGCCGATCTTCCGCACGCTGATGAAGCTGCGCGGGAAGTACCGCACGATCGACTCGTATCTGTCGTCCCTCGGGGCGCATTTTGGCGAAGTCGCCACGCCGCGCCACGGCTGAGCGCGGCGTGCCCGCTGCAGGTGCCACCGAGGCCGCCGCGTCCGAGGCGCCCGCGCGCGATGCGCTCGTCGCGGAGTTCCTGACGCATCTCGCGAAGGAGCGCGATGTCTCGCCGCATACGGTGACCGCCTACGCGCGGGACCTGGATGAGCTCTGCCTCGTGCTGGCCCGACACTTGGGCGTCGAGGCCCTCGACTGGGCGAGTGTCGACCGGCTCGCGCTGCGGGCGTGGTTGGCCCATCTCTCGCGCCGCGGACTCTCGAAGCGCTCGAGCGCACGCGCCCTCTCGGCGGCGCGCTCGTTCTTCCGTTGGCTGCACCGCAACGATCTCGTCGAGGCCAATCCGGCTCGGGCCGTGAACTCCCCCAAGCTCGACAAGCACCTCCCGGGCCACTTGGACCGTGGGCAGATCGAGACGTTGCTACAGGCCGCCGCGACGCGGGCCCAGGAGGGTCGCTACGCCGACGTGCGCGATCTCGCGATCCTCGAGCTGTTCTACTCCACCGGTCTCCGCCTGTCAGAGCTCCGCGGCATCGATCGCCGCGACCTCGACCTGCTCGCCGGGTCGGTGAAGGTGCGCGGCAAGGGGCGCAAGGAGCGCATCGTGCCCGTGGGGACGCCCGCGCAGCGGGCCCTCCGCGAGTACGAGCGTGTGCGCGACGCGCTCATCGCGCGGCTCGGCCCCAAGGCGGACCGCAGCGCCTGCTTCCTCAGCACGCGCGGTACACGCATCAGCCAAAAGGCGCTGCACAACGCAGTCACGCAGCGACTCGCGGAGGTGGACGAAGGCGCCGGGCTCTCGGCGCATGCGCTGCGGCACACGTTCGCCACGCATTTGCTCGATGGCGGTGCCGACCTGCGCGCGGTGCAGGAACTCCTCGGCCATGCCAGCGTGAGCACGACGCAGATCTACACGCACACGTCGGTGGAGCGGCTCAAGCAGGTGTATCGCGGCGCGCATCCGCGCGCCTGAGCTAGCGCGCGAGCTCGGGTTCGGGCACGCGCCAGCCGACCACACGACGCGCATCGAGGTCTTGCACGCCCCGCGACAGCACGAGGCGCGGCCCGAGTACGAGGTTCGGTGGCGTCGGTGGTTCCGACCCCGCGCGCGCCTCATACACGAACCACGTGAGCCCCGGTTGCGGCGCGCAGCGCGATGGGCTCACCACGCGGATCTCGTCCCGCCCTGCGAGTCGTGCGTGGTACATGAACGGGAGGCCGGCGTAGCTGCCGTCCGCACATAGCTGTGCCGCGCCGCTGGGCGCGAGCGCCGCCATGAGTGCGGACCACTCCGGCTTCGGCCAGCGCTCGGCGAAGCCGAATGCCCCCGCCGTGAGCCACCACGCACCAGCGCAGAGAGCGGCACTGCGTTGCCAGCGCAGCGGGAGCGCATCGAGGCCACTGGCTGCCACCAACAGCAACGCGGGCAGCAACGTGCTCGCGTAGCGCGGCACCCAGAAGCGCTGGTCCCGCCAGAGATGGATGGCGAGCAACAGCGCAATCGGCAGCAGGGCGGCAAAGAGGAGGAAGCGCGCCGCGTCACGTCGTGCGTGACTGCGTGGTCCGGCATCCTCAGGCACGAAGTTGGCCGAACTGCCACTGCCGACCTGGAGAAGCAGCAGGAGTACCGCGGCGAGCAACGCCGCGGCCGAGAGCAGTGGGCCCAGCGGTGAGAGCGAGCCGAGGATGAGTGCCGGGATCTCGGACAGCACGCGCAAAGTTGAGGTCACGGGAATCCAGGCGATGTTGCGGCCCTCGAGCGCGGGTGCGTACCGTGCGGCGACGACCATCCACGTGCCGAGCATCAGCGCGGCAGGCGCACCGAGTGCGACCGCACGGCGCAGCATGTCTGTTGCCGATGCAGCGTCGCGGCGCTGGCGTGCGGCCAGCACGCCCAGCGTGATGCCGAACACTGCCAGCGCGGCGACGTAGTGCAACGCGACCATGCCGACGAATAGCGCCGCGAGTCGGTTGCGCTGCGCTGTCGTCGGTGGCTGCTCGGCCGTCGCGAGGCCTGCCGCCACCCAGATCGCGACGCTGGTCAGCAGCGCGACGCCGGCGTAGGCCCGGATCTCTAGGCTCATCTGCCAGGGCAGTGGTGCGGCCACGGCCAGTACGCCGGCCAGCGCTGACGCCGCCGTGCTCATGCCGAGTCGCCGAGCGGCCAGCATGAGCACGGCGGGCGTCATGGCGCCAGCGAGGGCGGGGAGCAGCCGGTGCCAGCCGATGCTGACATCGCCGTTGGCGAGGGCGCCCCAGGTGTGGGCCACGAGGTAGTAGCCCGGCGGATTGGTCTGCTCGATGAGCGCGTCGCGGAGCAGGTCGCCCAGCGGCTGCATGGCCGTGTAGATGGTGAAGATCTCATCGAACCAGCCTTCGTCGGCGTCGAGGACGCTGAGTCGCGTGAGGATGCCCAGGGCGAGCACGCCGAGGAGGAGCAGCCGCTGGGTGGCTGTTTGGCCAGCTGGCGCGGGGCGGGTCTCGGGCGGCGCGTCCATAGGGCAAACATACGCCGGAGCGAGGGCCGGCGAGAGTATATTTCCCGTCTATGCCGCTCCCCACGTTCCATGCCACGACCATCCTCGCCGTGCGCCGCGACGGCAAGGTTGCCATCGGCGGCGACGGTCAGGTCTCGGTCGGCGATACCGTGATGAAGGCGGGCGCCGTGAAGGTCCGCGCCCTCAAGGGTGGGCGCGTGCTTGCGGGCTTTGCCGGCGCCGCCGCCGATGCCTTCACGCTGTTCGAGAAGTTCGAGGAGAAGCTCGAGCGGCATCCGGGCAACCTGCCCAAGGCGGCCGTCGAGTTGGCCAAGGAATGGCGCTCGGATCGGGTGTTGCGCCGCCTGGAAGCCCTGCTCGTGGTGGTGGATGCCCAGCATGGCTTCGTGATCTCCGGCAACGGCGAGCTCATCGAACCGGACGACGGCATCCTGGCGATCGGCTCCGGCGGCTCGTACGCGCTGGCCGCCGCACGTGCGCTGGTGCGCGAGACGGCGCTACCGCCGACGGAGATCGTGAAGCGCGCCCTCACCATCGCCGGCGAGATCTGCGTGTACACCAATACGCACATCACCGTCGTCGAGCCCGCGAGCTGATGACCGGCCCGCGCACCGAGCAGGCGCTGGCGCGGCTCGCGGACCTCACGCCGCGCCGCATCGTCGCCGAGTTGGATCGCTACATCGTCGGTCAGGCGGATGCGAAGAAGGCCGTGGCGATCGCCCTGCGCAATCGCTGGCGCCGGCAGCGCGCGCCGGAGAGTATCCGCCATGAGATCTCGCCCAACAACATCATCCTCATCGGCCCCACGGGCGTCGGCAAGACGGAGATCGCGCGGCGCTTGGCCAAGCTCTCCGGCGCGCCGTTCGTGAAGGTCGAGGCCTCCAAGTTCACGGAAGTCGGGTACGTCGGGCGAGACGTGGAAGGCATGGTCCGCGATCTCGTAGACAGCGCCATCGAGATGGTGCGCACCGAGCGCGAGCTTGAGGTCGAGGATCTCGCCAACGACCGCGTGGATGAACGCCTGCTCGATTTGCTGCTCCCGCCGCCCGCGCCGGCGAGCACGCCTGTGAGCGGCACGGATCGCGTGTTCGTGGCAGGCCCCGAGGGCAACGTGCAGCAGGAGCAGGCGCTGGCCGAGGAGCGCCACAAGCGCACGCGCGAGAAGCTCAAGCAGCTGCTGCGCGACGGGCAGCTGGAGCAGCGTGAGGTGGAGGTCGAGGTTGCGCAGCAACCGCCCGCCATGGATGCGCTCTCGCAGCCCGGTGCCCCCGAGGGGATGCAGAACTTCACCGAGATGCTCGCCGACCTCCTGCCGAAGCGGACCAAGAAGCGCACCGTGAAGGTGAGCGAGGCGCGGCGGATCCTGCTCGACCAGGAGTTCGACAAGCTCATCGACCTCGACGACGTGATCGGCGACGCCATCGAACGCGTCGAGACCATGGGCATCATCTTCCTCGACGAGATCGACAAGATCGCGGGGCAGAAGGGCGATTTCGGCGGGCCGGACGTCTCCCGCGAAGGCGTGCAGCGCGATCTGTTGCCGATCGTGGAGGGCAGCAACGTGCAGACGCGGCACGGCATGGTGAAGACGGACCACGTGCTGTTCATCGCCGCCGGCGCGTTCCACGTGAGCAAGCCCAGCGACCTCATCCCCGAGCTGCAGGGCCGCTTCCCGATCCGCGTGGAGCTCAAGCCGCTCACCGAGGCGGACTTCGTGCGCATCATGACGGAGCCGGAGAACGCGCTCACCAAGCAGTACGCCGCGCTCGTGAAGGCCGAGGGCTGCGAGCTGAGCTTCACGGCCGACGGCATCGCCGAGCTCGCGCGCGTGGCCGCGCAGCTTAACGCGAAGATGGAGAACATCGGCGCGCGTCGCCTGCACACCGTGATGACCACCTTGCTCGAAGACCTGCTCTACGAGCTGCCGGACCGCGGCACCGCGCCGGAGACCGTGGACGCGAAGGTCGTGAAGCAGCGCCTCGGCGCGATCGCCGAGGACGAGGACCTGCGGAAGTACATCCTGTGAGGATCATGATGCGGCGTGCACTGGCTGGCCTCGGGCTGGCATTGGCGGCATTCGGCGTCACGGGCTGTGGTGAACGCCGCGACATCGCGGACGTCGCGGCGAACCTTGCGCCCTTCACCGAGCTGCGCGGCATGAACATCGTGGACCTGCGCTCCGGCCAAGTGCGGGCGATGCGCCGCAACATCGAGCGCGCGCCGCTCGAGGGCTACCGCGAGCGCATCGGGGACTGGGACGTGGTGTTCAGCGTGCCCGGCTTCGACGGCAGCGGCGACGAGTCGTGGCCGCGCGAGGACGTGCAGATCCTCGAAGTGGAGGCCACGCAGCAGATGGCGTCTGACAGTCTCGCCAGGCAGGCCTGGCAGGAGACGGCACGGCGCATCCGGAATGAGACGGGCGCGACCCCGCATTGCGTCAGCGTCGCGGGCCCCGGCTTCGCGCTGTCCGTCATCGAGTTCGATCGCGGTGGCAACTGGCGGCTCGCCGTTACCTACGCGCCGTCGTTGCGGCTCCGGAATCGCCAGGAGCTCTCCGCGCGCACGGCCGTGGCGCTCCGGCGCTTCTCGTTGCGCGAGCGATTCCCGCAGCGCGGGCAGCCGAACCCGGACTCGTTGCCCACGTGGCAGGATGAGCCCGACGGGTGCAAGCTCCCGTGAGCGCGCATCGCGACTTCCTCGCGCTCACGGACTTCACGCCGGGCGAACTGCGCGCGCTCTTCGCGCTCTCGGACCGCATGCGCCGCGGCGAGTACCGCAAGCGGCCGCTCGAGGGCATGGCCTTCGCGATGTTGTTCATGAAGTCGAGCACGCGCACGCGTGTGTCCTTCGAGGTCGGCGCCTGGCAGCTGGGCGCGCACGCGCTCTTCCTCTCGCCGCGCGACGTGCAGTTGGGCCGTGGCGAGCCCGTGGCCGACACCGCCCGCGTGCTGGACCGCATGGTGCAGGGCATGATGATCCGCACCTACGCGCACAGCGACGTCGAGGAGTACGCGCGGCACTCGCAGGTGCCCGTGATTAACGGACTCACGGACCTGCAGCATCCGTGCCAGATCCTCGCCGACCTGCTCACGGTCCAGCAGCACCTCGGCAGCTTCGAGGGCAAGACGATTGCTTGGGTCGGCGACGGTAACAACATGGCGAATAGCTGGTGCGACGCCGCGCACCTGCTGGGCTTCACGCTGAAGCTGGCCTGCCCCGAGGGCTACGACCCGGACGCCGCGATCCTCGCACGCGCGGCCAAGGGTGGGAACGTGCAGTTGCTGCGCGATCCGCATGCCGCTTGCGATGGCGCAGATGTCGTCACCACCGATGTGTGGGCCTCCATGGGACAGGAGGAGGAGCAGGCGGTGCGCGAGCAGGCCTTCGCGCCGTTCCAGGTGAACGCCGCGATGATGGGCCGCGCCAAGCGGGACGCGATCTTCCTGCACTGCCTGCCCGCACACCGCGGCGAGGAGGTCAGCGCCGAGGTGATCGACGGGCCGCAGAGTCGCGTGTGGGACGAGGCCGAGAACCGTCTGCACGTGCAGAAGGCTGTCATGGCCGTGCTGATGGGCGGCGAACCGCTGGGCTGAGCCGTGTACGCCGTCATCGGCGCGGGACCGATGGGGCTCGCGACCGCGCGCGTCCTGCAGAAGCACGGGTTGCCGTTCACGGGATTCGAGCTGCACGCCGACGTCGGCGGGCTTTGGGACATCACGAACCCGCAGAGCACGGTCTACGAAAGCGCGCACCTGATCTCGTCGAAGCGGATGACGGAGTTCGCTGAGTTCCCGATGCGGGACGAGGTGGCGCCCTATCCGCGGCACGACGAGCTGCGGCGATACTTCGCTGACTTCGCCGATCATTTTGGCCTGCGCGCGAACTACGAGTTCTCGACGCGCGTGCTGCGCGTCACGCGCGCGGACGGTGGCTGGGACGTCACGACCGAGCATGCGGGTGCGACGCAGACACGCCGCTTTGCCGGCGTGTTGATCGCGACCGGGACGCTGCATCATCCGCACAAGCCCGCGTTGCCGGGCGCGTTCGCCGGCCGCGTCATGCATTCGGCCCAGTACAAGTCGCCTGAGCAACTGCGGGGCCAGCGCGTCCTCGTGGTGGGGTGCGGCAACTCCGGCGCGGACATCGCCGTGGACGCCGTGCGTAGCGCGGCTTCGGTAGACCTGAGCGTCCGCCGCGGCTACTGGTTCCTGCCGAAGTTCCTCAAGGGCCGGCCGATCGACACGCTGGGCGGACTCATCAAGCTGCCGCGGCCGCTCAAGCAGCGCATTGACGGCCTGATGGTGCGCATGGTCGTCGGCAAGCCGTCCGACTACGGCCTGCCGGACCCCGACTATCGGCTGTACGAGTCGCATCCCGTCATGAACTCGCTGGTGCTGCACCATCTCGCGCATGGCGACATCACAGCACGGCCGGATCTTGCGCACGTTGACCGTCGGCGCGTCACCTTCGCCGATGGCGCGAGCGCCGAGTACGACACCATCCTGCAGGCCACGGGCTACGCCTTGCACTATCCGTTCATCGAGCGCGCGGCGCTGAACTGGGCCCCCGACGCCGCCGCGCCCGCGCTGTACTTGAACGTGATGCACCCGACGGACGATTCGCTGTTCCTCATGGGCATGGTCGAGGCCAGCGGACTGGGTTGGCAGGGCCGCTACGAACAGGCCGAGTTGGTGGCGCTGTACCTCAAGCGGTTGGCGGAGCGGCATCCGGCGGCCATTGCCCTGCAAGCGGAGAAGCGCGCGAAGTTCGCGCAGCGGATTGACGGCGGCTTCAAGTACCTCAAGCTCGACCGCATGGCGTACTACGTGCACAAGGACAGCTACTTGAAGGCGCTGCGCCGGCACGCGCGCGCCCTGCGCGGCTGAGCGACGATGGACGACGCGCTGCCGCTGAAGTTCGATCCCTCGGGGCTGGTCGTGCTCAATGCGATCGTCGCCCTCATGGTGTTCGGCGCGTCGCTGGACCTGCGCGTCGACGACCTGCGGCGCGTCATCCAGCGGCCGGCGGGAATCATCGCGGGCCTGTCGGCGCAGGCGGTGCTTACGCCGGCCGCTACCTGCCTGCTGAGCTGGGTGTTCAAGGTGGATCCCGCCCTCTCGCTCGGCATGATGCTGGTCGCGGCCTGCCCGAGCGGCGCGCTGAGCAACGTGCTCACGTGGCGTTCGCGCGGGAACGTCGCGCTGTCGGTCGGCATGACGACGGTCTCAAGCTTGGCGGCGACGCTGCTCACGCCGCTGAACTTCGCGCTCTACGGGTGGCTCAACCCGCGCACGCGCGAGTTGCTGCGTGATGTCGAGCTGCCCGTCGGTGGCATCCTCGCGCAGGTGGCGTTGGTGCTCGCGCTCCCCGTGCTGCTCGGCATCGTCGTCGGCACGCGGGCGCCGCGGCTCGCGCAGCGGCTTGAGCGGCCGCTGCGGCACCTGAGCTTCGTGATTCTCATCGCGTTCATCGCGGGGGCGTTCTGGGAGAACCGGGGGCTGTTTCTCGAGCGCTTCAGCAGCTTCTTCTGGCTCGTGGTCCTGCAGAACGCGATGGCACTGGGCATCGGACTCGGCGTCGCGCGGCTCGCGAAGCTCAATGACGCCGACACCCGAGCGGTGACCATCGAAGTGGGCATCCACAATTCTGGGCTCGGTCTCGCGATCCTGTTCACGTTCTTCCCCACGGCGGGCTCGATGATGCTCATCACCGCGTTCTGGGGCGTGTGGCACCTGGTGAGCGGTCTGTTGCTCAGCGCCTACTGGGGACGGCGGCCGCCGCGCGAACTCGTGGCCGCGGCGGCGGCATGACGGCACCGAGCGACGAGAAGCGGATCCTCATCACCGGCGCCGGTGGCTATGTGGGCCGGATCGTCGGCGAGCGGCTCTCGGCGCGCTACAAGGTCATCGGGACTGATCTCAAGGCGCGCGACGACCTCGCGTTCGAGCTGCTCGCGATGGACGTGCGCGATCAGCAGATGCGCGAGCTCATGGCCGACCTGCACATCACGCATGTCATCCACTTGGCGGCGGTGCTCGAGGGCGGCAAGGACCCTAAGCGCGACTACGACATCGACGTGCGCGGCACGCACAACGTCGTGGAGTGCGCGATTGCGGCCGGCGTGCGGCACCTCACGGTCTCCAGCTCCGGGGCGGCCTATGGATACCTGCCCGACAATCCGGCGTGGATCGGCGAGGAGCATCCGCTCCGCGCCAACGACGTGTTCGCCTACGCCTACCACAAACGCGTGGTCGAGGAACTGCTCGCCCGCTACCGCCTCACCGCGCCGCAGCTGCGCCAGCTCGTGCTGCGCATCTGCACGGTGATCGGCGCCCGCACCGACAACCAGATCACGGCGCTGTTCAAGAAGCGCCGCATTCTCGGGGTGTACGGCAGCGACTCGCGCTTCGTGTTCATCTGGGATCAGGATGTGGCCGCCGCCATCGTGCATGGCGTCGAGGGCGACCGCAGCGGCGTCTACAACTTGGCCGGCGACGGGGCGATGAGCGTCAAGGAGATTGCCGCGGCCCTCGGGAAACCGACGCTGGTGCTTCCGGCGTTCCTCATCGAGTGGGGGCTCGAGGCCGGCCAGATGCTGCGCCTCAGCCGCTATGGACCGGAGCAGATCGACTTCCTGCGCTACCGGCCCGTGCTCGACAATCGCCGCCTCAAGGAGATCTTCGGCTTCCGCCCGTCGAAGACCTCCGCCGAGGCATTCCAGACTTTCGCCGAGGCCCAGGGCGGACGCTAACGCGCCCCGCCGGGGTGCCATGATGCCGTTGCTCTACTCCGCCGTTCGCCCGGGCGATCTCGCGCCGGATTTCACGCTGCCCACGATCGATGGCAGCCCGGTGTCGCTTTCATCGTTCCGCGGCAAGCGCGTCGTGCTCTACTTCTACCCGAAGGACTCTACGCCCGGCTGCACCAAGGAGGCCTGCGAGTTCCAGGAGCATCTCGCCCGATTCAAGCGCCGCGGCGTCGTCGTGCTCGGCGTCGCGCCGGGGACGCTGCGTTCGAAGGCGAAGTTCGCCGCCACCAACCAACTGAGCTTCCCACTGCTGAACGACGCAGATGCCGCCGTCTGCCAGGCCTACGGCGTGTGGCAGGAAAAGCAACTCTACGGGCGGAAGTACATGGGCGTCATGCGGACGACGTACGTGATTGACGCGGCGGGGAAGGTCGAGCGGGTGTGGGAGAAGGTGAAGGAGGCCGGCCACGCGGCGGAGGTAAACGCCTACCTGCTCGGCAAGGCGTCGTCCGCCGCGGCCTAGGCCTGCGCGACGGCCGACAGCCGCGTCGCCGTGCGGCGCGGCGCGATTCGTCGTAGCTTCCCCGCATGGCGGACGCCTTCCTCGCCACTCTCCAGGCCGCGCTCGGCGACGATTACGTCATCGAGCGTGAGCTCACCGCCGGCGGGCAAAGCCGACTGTTCCTCGCCCGCGACGAGAATCTCCCGCGCCAAGTGGTCATCAAGCTGCTCCCGCCGGAACTGGCGGGAGAAGTGGCACTGAAGCGCTTCAAGCGCGAGATCGCCGTGATGGTCAAGCTGCAGCATCCGTTGATCGTCCCGATCCTCGGCATGGGCGCGACCGACGAGATCATCTGGTACGTGATGCCGTACATCGCGGGTGAGTCGCTCGAGGAGCGCCTGCGCCGCGGCGCGATGCCGCTCGGCGACGGGCTCGAGGTCCTGCACGAGATCGCCGATGCGCTCGCGCACGCGCATGCGATCGGCGTCGTGCACCGCGATCTCAAGCCAGCGAACGTGCTGTTCCAGGGCGGGCACGCCGTGCTCGCGGACTTCGGCGTCGCGCACGCGCGACTGGAGATGATGCGCTCGTCCAGCGGTGCACCGCTGAGCGCGATCCGCAAAAGTCTCACGAACTCGGCGGGTCGGCTCACCGACAAGGGCTTCGCCGTCGGCACGCCCGGCTACATGGCGCCGGAGCAGTTTCACGGGGACGATCCCGCCGACGCGCGCGCCGACGTGTACGCGTTGGCCATGGTCGGCTACGAGATCCTCACCGGCCGTGCGCCCTTCGCCGACTATCGCGGGGCGCGGCTGATGGTGGCGCACTTCACCGAGATGCCCACGCCGCCGCGCGAGCTTCGGCCGGAGATTCCCGAGCAGGTGGCGCAGGTGCTGGAGCGGGGAATGGCCAAGGAGCCCGCCGATCGCTTTCCCGACGCCGCAGCGTTCCGTGAGGCCCTCGGCGGCCGCTGGTAGGCCGTCGGTCGACGCCCGGTAGGCCGCGAGTAGGCCGCGCGACTCAGCTCGCGGCGGCGCGCAGCGCGGGCGTCAGCAACGGCAGCGTCTCTTCCGGCCGCAGCGGATGCGAGAGCAGGAAGCCTTGCACGTGCTCGCAGCCCATCGCCTTCAGTTGGCGCAGTTGCGCTTCCTGCTCCACGCCCTCGGCCACCACGTCCATGCGCAGCGACTTCGCGAGCGCAATCACCGAGCGGACGATCTCCAGGCACTCGCTGCTCACGTCCATTCGTCCCACGAAGTAGCGATCGATCTTGATGCTGCCGATCGGCAAGCGGTGCAGGTACGTCAGCGACGCCGCACCCGTGCCGAAGTCATCCATGAGGATGCCGATGCCGCGGTCACGGAGTGCTGCCAGCGTGCGCCGTGCACCATCTTCGTCGGAGAGGATCACGTTCTCCGTCACCTCGAGCCGCAGGCGGCGCGCGTCGAGGCCGGTCTCGGCCAACGCGCGCTCCACCACAGTCAGCAGCGCTGGGTCCATCAACTGCTTGGCGGCCAAGTTGACGCTCACCCAGGGGGCATGCGGACCGTTCGGCGAGAGCTGCATCATGTGGCGGCAGGCCTCGGCGATCGCCCAACCGCCGAGCGACACGATCATGCCCGTCTCCTCGGCCAAGGGCACGAACTCGCCGGGGCCGAGCAGGCCACGCGCGGGATGCGCCCAGCGCAGCAGCGCCTCGAAGCCGGCGAGTCGCGTGGACTCGCCGTCGCGCGCCGAGAAGACCGGCTGGTACCAGACCATCATCTCGCCGCGCGCGATCGCCGTGCGCAGGTCGTGCTCGAGCGATGCGCGATGCCGTACGCCTTCGCGCATCTCCGAGCGATACACCACGTGCCGCCCGCCGCCCTGCGCCTTGGCCTCCAGCATCGCGAGTTCGGCGTTGCGCACGTAGTCCGCAGCGGATTCGGTGGATGGATCATGCAGGGCGATCCCGAGGCTCGCGGTCACGACGAGCTCGTGCGTGAGCACGCGCAGCGGCTCCTTGAGCAGGAGATGCACGCGGTCGGCCACACGTTCGGCTTCCTCAGGTTCGTGCACCGCGTCGAGCACCAGCAGGAATACGTCGTTGCCGAGCCGCGCGATCACGTCGCCCGGCCGGACGGCGGTGCCGAGCCGGCGCGCGAAGGCGCGCAGGAGCTCGTCGCCGGCGCCGTGGCCCAAGCCGTCATTCTGCGCCTTGAAGCGATCGATGTCCACGACGAGGGCGGCGAACCGCCGCTCTCCTTGGCGCCGCGTGCGCGTGATGGCGCGGCGCAGGAGGTCGAGCCCCAGGGCGCGGTTCGGCACGCCGGTGAGGTTGTCGTAGAAGGCCTCGCGGCGCGCCTGTTCCTCGATGCTGCGTTGCGCGGTGGTGTCGCGCACGGATCCGGCCACGCGGATCGCCTTGCCGTTTTGGTCGCGCAGGATCATGCCCGTCCACTGCAGCGTCAGCCAGCTTCCGCTGCTGTGCCGCACGCGATGCTCCGAGACGAAGCGGTCGCCGCGCCCTGCGGTCTGCGCGGCGACGTCGACCTGCACTTGCGCGCGGTCGGCCGGATGCACGCGGCTCCACCATTCTTCCGCGGAGGCGAAGATCTCCTCGGCGGCGTGGCCCAAGAGCTCGCGCCAGCGCGAGGAGAAGCGAATGCGATCGTCGGCGAGGTCCCAGTCCCACAGGGCTTCCTGCGCGCTGCGCGCCGGGAGCATCAGCCACTCGCCGCTGGAGCGTTGCGCCATGCTCCGCGTGTGCTCTGTCAGTAGCGCCGGCACGCCCTGCGGCTCGAGCGACGCCACGTGGCGTTCGAGCTGGCGAAGGCGACGGTACAGCCACGCGCTCCAGCCGATGGCGGCGACGAGCGCGAACGTGAGGACCAGGACTGACATGGACTCTGCGGAACGTGGTGGGAACAGCCCTGCCCCCGAGTAACGGAAGCCTAGGCCGTACCGTTCAATGACGCAGTATCGGCCATCACGTTTCGAAGTGTGCGCACCGTCAATAACTGAACGCTGACGCGAAACTGAACGCTCAGTCTCGGCCGAGAATGTCGAGCATCGACGCGTAGCCAATCGTCGCCACGGCCATCGAACTGAGTGCAACCGTGCGGTGCAGGGCACGGCCCGATCCAGAGTTATCCTCCGCTTCATCCGCGATGATGCCCGTAGCCGTGAATCCCGCCGCGGCGATCAGCATGGCGGACGCGTGGAACAGTCGACGCTTGCGGTCCCGCGGCTCCTGCCAGATCTCGATGACGTTGGGCACCCCGGTGACGACGTTGACCGCGAACACGCCGGCGATGGTCGCCGCGCCGACGCCATGCCAGTCCTCGGCCCAGTCGGCGCCGCCCTCGCCGCCATTCTTGTAGAGCTCGGCGCCAGCCGCGTACTGAAACGCGAACAGCGGCAGCATTGCATAACTCGTCAGCCGATGGATCTTGAGCCGGCGATAGTACCAGTCGGACGGCTCGTCGTCTTGCGTGCGAGGACCCGCCTCGGCGCTGGCCCGGGCGAGTTCCAGTGGACTCGGGATTCTCGGCGCCGGCTCGACGGCAGCGGTGTCGAACAACGCGGCGACAACGAGGGCGAGATACGGGGACATGTGTCGCTCCATTAGGCCGCGGTCATCGCGGTACCTCACGAGATTTACCACGCCCGAGCGGGCCTCCGCCATCGGGACGCACCTACGCGATGCTCGGGATTTCGCCTACATGGCAGTGCTGGCCTCGCGGCGCTCACCCTTGACCGCTGGTCTGGGTTCTGCCGATTCGGCATATTGCAGGTTCGGTTCAGTCTCACCCTTCCCGGAATACCTCGCGATGTCCGATAGCAGCGCCACGCTCAAGCGCACGCCCTTCCATGCCATCCATGTCGCGGCCGGCGCGAAGATGGTCTCGTTTGCTGGCTTCGAGATGCCCATCCAGTACGCCACCGGCATCACGGCCGAGCACAACGCGGTGCGCAAGGCCTGCGGCGTGTTCGATGTGTCGCACATGGGCGAGTTCATCATCAAGGGCAAGCAGGCAATCGACTTCGTCACCTACGTGACGTCTAACGACGTGGCCGCCCTGCAGGACGGCCAGGTGCACTACTCGGCGATCCTCACGGAGCAGGGCACCTTCGTGGACGATTGCCTCGTGTACCGCTACGCGGCCGATCACCTGATGATGGTCGTGAACGGCTCCAACAAGGACAAGGACCTCGCGCACATCCAACGGTACAAGGGCAAGTTCGACTGCACGCTCGAGGACGTCAGCGATGACATCGGCTTGCTCGCCGTGCAGGGCCCGCAGGCGCAGGAGATCCTGCAGGCGTTGACGCCCAAGGCGCTCGACGAGATCAAGTACTACTGGTTCACCGAGACGACCGTCGCCGGGATCCCGATGACGCTCTCGCGCACGGGCTACACCGGCGAGGACGGGTTCGAGCTGTACCACAGCGCAAAGGATTCAGAGAAGCTCTGGGCGGCCCTCATGGCCACGCAGCGCATCACGCCCTGCGGCCTCGGCTGCCGCGACTCGCTGCGCCTCGAGATGGGCATGGCGCTCTACGGCAATGACATCGACGACACGATCACGCCGCTCGAGGCCGGCCTGGGTTGGCTCGTGAAGATGAAGAAGGGTGACTTCGTGGGTCGCGCCGCGCTCGAGGCGCAGAAGGCCGCCGGCGTCGCGCGCAAGCTCGTGGGCTTCACCTTCGAGGAGAAGGCGATCCCGCGGCATGGGTATCCGGTGTTCGTGAACGGCCAGCCGAGCGGCATCGTCATGAGCGGCATCATGAGCCCGAGTGTGGGCTGCGGACTCGGCACCGCCTACGTGCCGGCGACGCATGCCGCCAACGGCAACACGCTTGAAGTGGAGATCCGCGGCAAGCGCGTGCTGGGCACGATCACGGGGTTCCCGTTCTGGAAGCAGGGAACTGTGAAGCGCTAACTCGACGTGAGACTTGAGACGTGAGACTTGAGCACTCACGTCTCAAGTCTCACGTCTCAGGTCCAACGGGGTCGAAGCCATGAGCGTCCTGATCACTCTCGCCGACGTCGAACCCGCCGTCCGCCTCAACGCGCTGCTCGAGGCCGACGGCATCAAGACGGCCATGGTCTCGCCGCTCGACGACCTGCCGAGCGAGGTGCGCAAGGCGAAGCCGGAAGTCATCGTGTTCACGGGCAGTCTGCTCGATCCGCAGACGCTGGCGATCGCACGCGAGCAGATGTGGGGCGGCGCGGCGGTGCTCGGGCTGGCGGACATCGGCGATCCGCAGCTCGACCAGAAACTGCGCGTGGTGGGCTTCGCCGATGTGCTGACCAAGCCGGTCACCGCGGAGGCCCTGCGGCAGAGCGTGGAAGTGCTGCTCGAGCGCGCGCGGATCACGCGCGAGACCGGCCTCTGGGGGGAGAGCGAAGCCGTGCGCCAGGTGCTGGAGGCCATCCGCCAGATGGCGCCGGTCTCGAGCACGGTGCTCATCGAAGGCGAGAGCGGCACGGGCAAGGAGCTGGTCGCGCGGGCCATCCACAAGCTCTCCCCGCGGCGCAGCAAGCCGTTCATCGCCGTGAACGTGGGCGCGCTGCCGGAGACGCTGCTCGAGAGCGAGCTCTTCGGCCACGAGAAGGGCGCGTTCACCGGCGCGGCCGAACGGCGCATCGGGCGCTTCGAGCTGGCCAACGGTGGCACGCTGTTCCTCGACGAGATCGGCGAGATCCCGCAGAACGTGCAGGTGAAGCTCCTGCGCGTGCTCGAGGAGCGCGAGGTCACCCGCGTGGGCGGCACGCAGACGATCCCCGTGGACGTGCGCGTGGTGGCGGCGACCAACCGCCCCCTGCGCGAGTCGGTGGCGATGGGCGGCTTCCGCTCGGACCTCTTTTACCGGCTCAACGTCCTGCGCATCTATCTCCCGCCGCTGCGTGAACGTCGCGAGGACATCCCGCTGCTGGTGCGGCGCTTCGTGCAGGAGTTCGCGCAGGCGCATGGCCGCGAGTTCCACGGCATCTCGGCCGAGGCCATGCAGGCGCTGGCCAACTATGCGTGGCCGGGCAACGTACGGGAGCTACGGAACCTCATCGAGAGCATGGTCGTGCTGGCCACCGGCCGCGAGATCGGGCTCTCGGACATCCCGGCGGCGATCCGGCAGGGCGGGGCGGAGCGACTGCTGCCCGTGCCCGTGGGCGCGATCCTCCGGGAGGAGAGCCGGGCCGAGGGTCGGGAACTGGAGTTCATCGTCCGGAGCTTGGTTGAAGTGAAGCTGCAGCTCGAGGAGCTGCGGCGCCGGGTGGACGAGGTGCGGGCGGAGCGGGATCAGTGGATGGCGGTGGCGGGCGGGGGCGCGGGGATGTCCGGCGCAGGCGCGGCGGCGATGTCGGCCGGGTTTCCGCAGGGGCTTCCGGTCGGCATGCCGGCGCTCGGCGGGGCCATTGAGGCGCCTGGCTCTTTGCCCACCGCGTCGGTGACGATCACGCCAGGGATGACCATGGCGGAGATCGAGAAGGCCGCGATCCTTGCCGCGTTGCGTGAGACGAAGGGGAATCGTCGTAAGGCTGCTGAAATCCTTGATATCGGGGAGCGCACGCTCTACCGGAAGCTCAAGGAGTATCAAGTTCCTGAACAGTTCGGGGAGTAAAAAGGCCGTCAAACATGCTAGGCCCCCTTCCCAACTGACCAGATATTGCACAGACTGAGGTAGTCAACTGGACTCGTCCGGTTGGATGCCTAGGCCGACTCCCACCGTCTCGCCCCAGGACCACGTGACGCCGTCGCAGCAGCCCGCGCCGAACGAGAAGAACCCAGCCATCGCCGGCTCTGTGCTTCCGTTGCAGCGGGCGGAGGAGTTGATCGCCTCGCTGAAGGACGTGGTGTCAGCTCGCATCACGGCAACGGAGACGGGGTCCGTGGACGCGATCCACGTGTTGGTGACGGGCGAGACACCCGCGAAGGCGGTGGTGCGGAACATCGAGAGTGCGCTGATGGCGCAGCTCGGGCTGAAGGTGGACCATCGGAAGATTTCGGTGGCGGCGACGACGCGGCGTCCGGCGACGGGCGAGCAGCCGATCGTGGAGGCGCCCTCGGCGCCGCGCGTCGGCAGCGGGCGTCCCGTCTACTTCGAGGATGTGGAGGTGCGCGGGTCGCGGGCGCGTGGCGTGACCTGCAAGGTGACCCTGCGCATCGGCAGCGAGCAGTATGCGGGCGAGGCCGAGGAGACGGTGCAGAGCGACCGGAGCCGCGTGGATGTGAGCGCGCGGGCGGCGCTGATGGCGTTGAGCTTGGCGGGCCCCACAGGCGGAATCTTCTCGCTGGAGGGCGCCAAGGTGATCACGGCGTTCGAGCGCGAGTTCGTGTTTGCCGCGGTGATGGCGCGCAGCGGCCGGGAGCAGGTGATGCTGACCGGGAGCGCCGAGATCCGTGATAGCGCCGAGACGGCGGCGGTGTTGGCCGTGCTCGATGCGACGAACCGGTGGATGGCGACGTTGGCCGCGGGCGAGGGTGCCCCGGTGATGACGGAGCGTCGGGGGTCGCGGTAGGGCGCGGGCAGGGAACGGTACGAAGCGGCGCGAGCGCGCCGTGCGGGAATAGCGGGCTGACAAATGAAGGGCCGAAAAGAGGTACCCCTCGTTCTCTCAGAGCGGAGAGGACACAGCGGTGGCGTCGTAATGGCGTCGAGAGCGGAGCCGACCAGTAGATGATGGACACCTGGCGACAGGTGATCTCATTGATGGGAGGTGATTCTCGATGGCGTACATCACCAGCTTGATTGCTGCGATGGCGGCGTTTGTGATGGGTGATTCTTCGAGCTGGGCCTAAGGCTCAGCTCGAGGAGAGAGGGACGGGACGAGGGGTCCTCCGGTACTCGCAAAGAGATAGACATTGAGATGAGCCAAAGAACGCGTCGGATCGTCGAGGTAGTGGCCGCCGGCACCCTTGTGGTGCTGGCGGCCTTCGCGGCTTTGGTAGATCCCCCTAGTAGCGCTGAGTGGCAAGCAGCCGCGTTCTTCACCGCGTTCGGTGTTCTCGCTGCGGCTCTTGCCTACAAGACATCGACCGCGACGGTTGGCACAATCAGCTTCTTGCCCTTCCTTAGCGTTGCGCTAATCTCGCCAAACATCGCCGCACTTTGCGGTGTGATGGCAAGCACGCTCGTGGCTGAAGTAGTGCTCCGGCGCCCGCCCCTCAAGCTGGTCTTCAACACGGCCCAGCACACTTTTGCCGTTGCGCTTGGGCTCGCTGCTTTCCGAGCGGCCGGTGGTGAATCTGCACTTCAGGCCACTCCGAAGTTTGTTCCGTTTGCGCTGCTTGTCGCGACATATTTCGCGGTCAATAAGCTCGCGGTCAGCACTGTTGTGGCTTCAACAGCTGGAGGCAGCACCCTTCAGCACTGGCTGAAGAGCATGAAAGGGTCGGCGTTGTATGATGCACTGTCGATGCCGCTCATCATCTTCTTCGCTATCGCGTACACGAGACTCGGGGCGAGCTGGACTGCGATTCTTGCTCTCCCGATGCTTGGTGTCAGGCAGCTCTATCGTACCGTTTACGCCCTTGAGAAGGTGAACGAGGAGTTGCTCCAACTGATGGTCGCTTCAATTGAAGCGCGTGATCCCTACACGTCCGGTCACTCGCAACGTGTTTCGCGGTATGCGGCCGTGATCGCAAGGATGGCAGGGCTCTCGGCTCGTCAGATCGAACGAATCGAAATTGCGGCGCTACTCCATGATGTCGGAAAGATACATGAGGAGTTCGCGGCGATTCTGAGAAAGCCGAGTAAGCTCTCCGGGGAAGAGTACTCGTTGATGAAGCTCCACCCAGTTAGGAGCGCAGAACTGGTTGGGAAGGTTAGCCACTTCGCCGATGTCGTTCCTTCCGTCCGCGGGCATCACGAGAACTGGGACGGCAGCGGGTATCCCGACCAGCTTGCAGCCGAGAGCATTCCGCTAGGAGCGAGAGTGATTGCGGTAGCGGATACCATTGATGCGATGACCACGTCACGCCCGTATCGACGAGGAATGACGCTCTCCGAGGTCCGCGAAGAGATTCGTCGCGTCAGCGGCCGTCAGTTTGACCCGAAGATAGCTGCCGCAATCTCGACTGACGAGGCCTGGCAGGTCTTGAGCGCAGAGATTCTACGCGCGCAACTCGAGTTGCCCGCTCACGACTCGTCCGAGCACGCCGCTGGTGCAATCGCCGGGCAGACGGGTGAGTTCGCGCTGATGGTATCAGGTGCTGGGGCCGTTCAGCGCTAGAAGCGCTGGGAAGCCCTTCGGTATCTGGAGTCTTCGAGCACGAGTCCTCGCCGCCAAGTGGGATCGCGCGAAACCGAGAGCCTGCTCCCTTAGGCCGCACGCCTCGGACGCTCTTAAGAGTGAATCCGCCACAAAGTCGCCCGCAAACCTTCCAGCGAACGGAGCGGCGATTTCCAGCGAAGCTTCGATCAGGCTCCTGGCCTCCAGATGATCGCCCGCAAGCGACAAAATCGCGGCAGAGAGCGACAACTCTGTACATCGGCTCTGTGAGTTGCTGAGCGCGCGAATGCGGGGAAGGCGGGCGCGAACTCTTTCGGCGGCATCTGCCGGTTCGCCCATCGATAGAGCAAGCCTGTCGCGAATGTGTTCGTGAGAAGTTGTGGTGGTTCCTTGCGGACCCGTGCTTGAGTCAGCAAGCATCGCACTAACCCAGTACTGAGCTCCCGTCAGGCTTCCGTAGTCGAGGTGAGTGTTGCACATCTGCTCTGCAGCCACACGCGCCGCGTAAGCTAGTCCATGCCGCTTCGCCAATTCATATGCGGAGCGTCCAGATGCGTCGGCTTCCTCGAATCGGTGCGACAGCCGGAAGGCATGGCTTTCGCAGCGGAGCAATAAGCAGAGATCAGCGAGCGGAATGCTCTTCTGGTCTACCAGACGCAGCTTCTCGATTGCTAGGCCCACGTCGTCCAATGTTCCCGTCTCGCACGAAATGACGAGTCGAGCAAGAGCGGCTTGCGGTGATTGTTCATGATTGTTGCCTATCGATGAGAGCGCCTCTGAATACGAGTGCAAGAGAGACAAGTTGGCCGTGTTCGCAGCCAGCCGGACTCCCCAGAGGCATGCTCGCGCTCGATCATTGCTGCTCAGCTTGTCGCTTCTCGCAAGGGACAACAGCTGATCGTGTGGCCCGAGATCAGCCCCGTCGGTTTTGATCCTGCAGTCCGCAGACACTCCGAGCGCGACCAGGTGCTCGGACATAAGATCGTCGGTAGCTAGTAGTCGGGATCGCCAGACTGACTCCGATTCTGGGAGTGCCAGGTGAGGGCGGCCGGACCCAAGATGCCCGAGCGCCTGCCTGAGCCGCAGGCGCGCGGACGTGCTCGGCTTGTGCGAGTGAAGGAGCGCATGATTCGCGGAGTCAATCGCGGGTGAGTAGAGGCCGGTCGCTATCAGCGAATCAATGCTCGCGACGCGGTACGATGCGGCCTTCTCGTATTCGCCTGCAAGCTCAAGCAGCTCTGCTGTGCGTCTCTGGCTTGTGAAGTCTTGGCTACTCTGGTCTGCTTCTAGGACTTCGGCGCACCCGAGCGCGAGCAGCGCAGCGGTGGGGCCGGGAATGCCCTCAAGCACGGCGCTTCTCCAGCTGTCGTGTAGCCTTAGCGCGCGCTCGTGGCTTGTCTGGAGGATGCCATCGAGGGAGAGCCCTTCGATGCTAGCAATCAGCCTCTCTCGGTCGAGGCGAGCTGCCTGTTGCACCCGGGACACGGTGGCGGCGTCCCCTAGAAGAGCGACGATCCGCAGCACTGTAAGGGAGTCCGAGTCTTGAGACGCTAGATCGCGCGCTACTAGGTCAGCGAGCGTATGCGGTAGTCGATCGTCAGAGGCTCCCTTTGAACGGCGCATGGCTAGCTCGCGGGCAAATAGAGGATGACCCGCAGAGCTGTCGACGATTCGCGAGAGCTCCTCACCGCTCAGCCGGCGATGGCATGCGGCAGCGGTTGCGCTCGCGAGTACGGTCGTCTCCTCTTGGCTCAGCGGCGTCAGTCTGATCACGCGGCCCCAGCGGCTATCTGGCGGCATGTGGATCCGAGAGAGCACAGACGACCGGCCAGCGAGGAGCACTGAGCAGCGGTCGCCTTTAAGCGCAAGGATCACTGAGGAGACAGCCGCCAGAGAATGGTCATCAAGGTTCTGGAGATCATCTATCAAGAGCGTAAGCCGGGTTTCGTGACTCACTGCCGAGATCAGCTCGGAAATGCAGCGACCTACATCGTCGATGGGTCGGGCCGCACTGAACCCAAATGGCGAGGTCTCGAGTGAGGTCTCTCGGACAAGTGTTCGGGCGATTTCCATCGCGACCGGTGGTACTGCCGCGGCTCCGGGCAGCTCAAGCAGACGACGTACAAGGTCGCGAGCTGTCGACAGAGGATGCGCGGCAAGGGAAGGTTCCGCTCGTACTGAGAGGAGGCGACCGCCACGGAGCGCCACCAGGTCGCTTGCCTCCGCCAGCAATCTCGTTTTTCCGAACCCTGAAGGTCCGACAATTAGTAGTGTCTTTCCCGGTGAGGGGCTTGACGGGTCGATTGACTCGCCAATCAGAGCAAGGACTTCTGATCGACCCACGAGCGGGACCTCGGCGGTGGGTTGCTGAGCCCACTGTGCTCGACGTTCCGCGATGCGCTTGCGCATCAGAGCCGCTGGGCGCGCAGCCGTAGGGTTCAGGGGCGAGATCTCCTCGATGAACTGATCAAGGATTTCAAGGGCGCGTCCCTTCAGGCCGCCTACAACTGCGGCTTCGGCCGAAGCGAGCGTCGCTTCCTCGTTCAGCGGATCGCTGTTCAAGATCAGCCGGGCACACTGGTCAACTTCTGCCCACGCTCCTCTCCGCCTCGCTTCTTGGAGAATCCTCACGGAGGCCTTCCCAACCTGCCGCTCTCTCTCTGTGCGAACTTCCTCGTGCCATTCGTGGAACGGTTCTGGAACCCTCGGCGAGAAAGTTGGCATTCGACCGGACGCTCCCACGATGCCTTCCAGTGTGGCATGCTGAGGCCAGTCGTGGTGCAGGCAGTCCCGAAGGTCGCTGTCGACAAGCAGGGGGTCTAGAGTGCAACCATTGCCCTCCACCTCCGGCTCAATCCCCTCCTTCCGCAACCGATACATCATCTGACGCATCGCATGCCGCCGGGCCTCAATCGTCCCATCCGGCCAGAACATCTCCAACAACTCATCCCGCGACACTCGCTCCCCGGCCCGTGTCGTCAAATACAGCGCGAGCGCAAACAGCGCCTCAGTGCCGAGGCCGATTGTCCGGTTGCCCACGCGGATCTCAGCCGTCCCGAACACCCGAACCACGATCTTATTGGGCTTCGTCGATTTGCGCGCCATGGCCCAATATTCCACCAAATGGCGTCACTCGGGCGTCATCACGAACGCGCCGCTGGGCGGTCTCGGGCGATCTCCGGTGACGCCGAGTTTCCAAGATGTTGTGGAGTAAAGAGATACGCCGCCGACCATTCGGCCGGCGGCGTACGCACTCTCGCGACCCGCAGTGACGCTACCGCGCCCCGCGGCCTCGAAGCGCGAGGATCTGCTCCACGCCCACACCCTCAGCTTCCGCCTGGAAGTTCAGCACCACGCGATGCCGCAACACGCTGAACGCAACGGCATCCACGTCCTCAAGGTCCGGCACCGCACGCCCATCCATCGCCGCCCGCGCCTTGGCCCCAAGAATCAGGTTCTGCCCGGCGCGCGGACCGGCCCCCACGCTCACGTACTTCTTCACGGCCGGCGTCGCCTCAGGCTCGCCCGGGCGCGTCGCCCGCGCGAGGCCCACGGCGTAGCTCACGATCGACGGAGGGGCGGGCAACCGTCGCACCAGCTTCTGCATCTCCAGCACCTCAGCAGCGCTCAGCACGGGCTTCACCACGCCCTTCTGCACGCCGGTCGTGCTGCTGACGATCGCTTCCTCTTCGGCCTGGCTCGGGTAGCCGATTCGCAACTCGTACATGAAGCGGTCGAGCTGGGCCTCGGGCAGGTGATACGTCCCCTCCTGCTCGATGGGGTTCTGCGTCGCGAGCACGAAGAACGGCTCCGGCAACGCGTACGTCTTGCCGGCCACGGTCACCGTGTGCTCCTGCATGGCCTGCAGCAGCGCGGCCTGCGTCTTCGGCGGCGCGCGGTTGATCTCGTCGGCCAGCACGATGTTCCCGAACACCGGACCGCGCGCAAACGTGAACGCGCGCTTGCCGGTGCCGTGGTCCTCCTCCAGCAGCTCCGTACCGGTGATGTCACTGGGCATCAAGTCCGGCGTGAACTGGATGCGGCTGAACTCGAGGTCCAGCGCCTGGCTCAGCGTCTGGATCAACAGCGTCTTCGCGAGCCCGGGCACGCCCACGAGCAGCACGTGACCGCCGCCGAGGACGGCGCTGGTCATCATGTCCACGATGTCCGTCTGCCCGACGATCCGCTGCGCGATCTGACGGCCCATCTCACGCCGCGCCTCGGCTAACCGCGCCAACAGCTCCAGGTCTCGCGCGTCCGCCGCGGCGTCGCGCCCTCCAGTCTGGCTCACAAGCTCTCTCGGATTGGGGTCCGGCGGGGGTCCGGCAATCTAACCCCCGGTGACACTTCTATGACACTCGGGGGCGGCCTTCCACCGATGATATACGCATGCCACGGCCCCATCTGTTGCTGGTGAACCTCGGAACCCCCGACGCCCCGACCCCGGAGTCGGTGCGCCGCTTCCTCGATGAGTTCCTGTCCGACCCGGATGTCATCGATTTTCCGAAGTGGTTCTGGCAGCCGATCCTCCAGGGCATCATCCTGCGCACGCGGCCCAAGAAGGTGGCGCACGCCTACGAGTCCATCTGGACGCCGGAGGGCTCGCCGCTGCGCGCGAGCACGGAGCGCATCGTGGCCCAACTCCGCGCCGAGGCCAACGGGCGGTTCACGGTGAGCGCGGCGTACCGCTACGGCGAGCCGAGCATCGCGTCGGAGAAGGCGCGGCTCAAGGCCGAGGGCGTCGAGAAGATCATCGTCGTGCCGCTCTTCCCGCAGCGCACCTCGAGCACCACCGGCACGGCGTTCCGTCGCGCCTTTGAGTCCGCCGTCACGCTGCAACTCGGCGTGCCGGTCATTGATCGCGTGATCCCCGCCACGGACCCCGGCTACATCCAGGCGCAGGCCGATCGCTTCTTCGAGGCGATCGCCAACGAGCCGGCGCCGCCGGACCACATCATCATCTCGTACCACGGCATCCCGGAGCGCTACGATCGCAACGAGCGCCGCGCGTACTCCTCGGACTGCTGCCACACCACCACGGCGCTGCTCGAAGCCATCAACTGGCCGGTCGAGAAGTCCACGCTCACGTTCCAGAGCAAGTTCGGCCCGGAGAAGTGGCTCACGCCCGCCACGGACGCGGTGCTCGAGAACCTGCCGGCGCGGGGCATCAAGAGCGTGGCGGTGATCACGCCGGGCTTCGTCACCGACGGCCTCGAGACCATCGAAGAGATCGGCGATCGTGGCCGCGAGAGCTTCATCGAAGCCGGCGGCGAGCGCTTCATCCGCGTGCCGGCGGTGGACACGCACCCGGCCTTCATCCGCTCGCTGGCCCAGCTCGCCGTCGCCTGATCGCCGCAGCCCGTTCGATGGCGTCGCAAGTCCTCAATCACGCTCAAGACTCCACGACCGCCGAGCCCGCGCTCGGCCTCGTGGGGCTCTCGTGGCGCCATGCCAGCGCCGACGACCTCGCGCGCCTGACGCTCCCGCGCGAGAATCGCAGCGAGGCGTTGCGGCAGCTTGCCGCCGCGCTCGAGGTGGACGAGCTGCTCTACGTCGCGACCTGCAATCGCGTCGAGGTGGCCTTTGCTGGCGGCGCAGCGCTCAGCGTGCCCGAGCGTCGCCAGCGCTTGCTCTCGCACTTTGGCGTGGACTTCACGCCGCGCCAGCTCCGCGCCTGGGCGGGCGAGGGCGCCGTGGAGCACCTCTACCTCGTGGCCAGCGGACTCGACTCGGCGCGCGCCGGTGAGAGCGAGATCACGGGCCAGCTCAAGACGGCCGCCAGCGAGTGCGCGGGCGCGGGCGTGCTGGGCCCTGCGCTGCGCGCGCTCGTGGACGATGCGCTCCGCGTCGCGCGGCGCGTGCGCCCGATGACCGAGGGGCAGGTGGGCCGCGCGTCGCTCGCGGACATCGCGCTGCAGCACATCCTCGCGCGGCTCGACGCGCAGCCCGGCGCGGTGGCGCTCGTCGGCGTGTCGCCGATGACGGTGCACTGCGCCAATGCGCTGAGCGAACGCGCCATTCCGACGATCCTCGTGAACCGCAGCGTGGACCGCGCGATGGCCGTGGCACCCGAGGGCGTGAAGGTCCGCTCGCTGGAGGCGTTCCGGCTCTCGCCTGATGTGGTGAGCGCGGTGCTGCTTGCCACGGCCGCCGCCGAGCCGCTGTTCGATGCCCAGGACTGCGCGCGGCTCGCCAAGCGTGGGAGCGCGGGCATTCCGCCGCTCATCGTGGACCTCGGCGTGCCGGCGGCGATTCGCCCCGAGGAGGCGGAACGCGCGGGAATGGCACACATTGGTATGGACACGATCACCCGCGCCGCCGAGTCCGACCGCGAGGACGCGCTCGCTGCGCTGGGTGACGCTCGCGCCCTCGTGGACGCCGCGCTCGACGAGCGTCGCAGTCGCACGTGGACCGAGCTCGTGGATCCGACCATCGTCGCGCTGCGCCGGCGCTACGCCGACCGCACGCATCTGGAACTGGAGCGCCTCCTGCAACACGAGCTGCACACGCTGGACGACACGCAACGTGACGCGCTGCGCCGCTGGGCGGCGCAGCTCTCGCACCAGCTCGCGCACGTGCCCTCGCGCGGACTGCGCGACCTCGCCGCGAGCGCGGGCCCCGAGGCCGCCGCGGAGTTCCTCGCGGTGGCCGAGCCCGAACTCGCGCAGGACCTCCGGCGGCGCATGGTGCCGCGATGAACACGCGCAGTGTGCGTGGCGTGCGCGCGGCGCGCCCGCGGTCGCCGTCCACGCGGAGCGTCCAGGTCGGGTTCTTCCTGCTCCTGCTCGTCTGCGCCGCGCAGCTGGCCTTTTGGATGTGGGACGAGTGGCGCTACACGGCGATGATGACCGAGCGCCTGTCCGCAGCCCTCACGGCGACGGGCGCAGGGGCTGAGCAGATCGCGCAGCTCGAGGTCGAGCGCGGGCACCGCCTGAATCGCTACGCCTGGGAAGGCGCGTTCTTCCTCGCGGTCCTGCTCGCGGCGATGGCCGTGGTGCTCAAGGCCCTCCGTGAGGAGGCCGAGCTCCGTCGCCGCCAAGAGCAGTTCCTCGCCGCGGTCTCGCATGAGTTCAAGAGTCCGTTGGCCTCGCTCCGCCTCTCGGTGGAGACGCTCTCGATGCGCGATCCCGCCGCCGCGGAGCGTGCGGAGCTGGTGCGGCGCATCGTCGTGGAGCTCGGGCGCCTGGAGCGCATGGTGGCGAACACGCTCGACACTTCGCGCCTGGCGAGCGGCGGGGAGGCGCACCCCGAGCGAGTGGAGCTCGACGCGATCGCGCGCGAGATGACGGACGAGCTCTCCGAGTTCGCCGCCGAGTGCGGCGTGCGCGTCGAGCTCGCGCTGCCACACGGGCTCGTGGTGCTGGCGGACCGCGACGGCGTGCGCACCGTGGTGCGCAACCTGTTGCACAACGCCATCAAGGCCAGCCCGCGCAACGGTGTCGTGCGCGTGCACGGCGAGTCCGAGCTGCACGACGTGGTGCTCGAGGTCAGCGACGACGGCGTGGGCTTCGCGCCGAAGGAGGCGACGCGGCTCTTCGAGCAGTTTTATCGCGTGGAGGGCGACGGTCGCGGCCGCATGCAAGGCACGGGGCTCGGCCTCTACCTTGTAGAGCGGCTCGTGGCGCACGCAGGCGGCCGCGTGCGCGCGCAGAGCGCCGGGCACGGGCTCGGCGCGGTGTTCACGGTGCGCTGGCCGCGTCCCCGGGAGGAGCAGGCATGAGTACGGCTGGCGCCAAGGTGCTGTTGGTGGAGGATGAGCCGAATCTCGCGCGCGGGATCCGCGAGAACCTCGTGCACGAGGGTTACGACGTCGATCTCGTGGGCGACGGCCTCGCAGCACTCGCCAAGCTCCGCTCCAACGATTACGCCGTCGTGGTCCTCGATGTCATGCTGCCCGGCATGGACGGTTTCACCGTCTGCGAGACGGTTCGCCGCGAGGGCAACGATACGCCCGTGCTCTTTCTCACCGCGAAGGGCGGTGCGCACGATCGCATCCGCGGGCTGGAAGCGGGTGGAGACGACTATCTCCCGAAGCCCTTTCACCTGCGCGAGTTGCTGCTGCGCGTGGCGGCCATCGTACGCCGGCGTACGCGCTTCGACGCGCTGCTTGGCAGCCGTGAAGTGCTGACCTTCGGCGGCAACGAGTTCGACTTCACGAGCTTCCGGGGCCGCAGCTTCGACGGCCAGGAGCAACAGCTCACGCCGAAGGAGGCGCTGATTCTCGCCGAACTCGCCAAGCGCGAGGGCCGCGTCGTGTGGCGCGAGGATCTGCTCGAGCGTGTGTGGGGCGGCGAGGTGCTGCCCAGCTCCCGCACGATCGACAACTTCATCGTGAAGCTGCGGAAGCGCTTCGAGCGCGAGCCGGATCGCCCGCGCCATTTCCATACGGTGCGTGGCGTCGGCTATCGGTTCACGGCAGCGGGCGAGGACCCGGGCGAGTAGCCGTGGCTAGAGCCGCGTCGGCGCGTAGACCGTGACCGGCGAGCCGACGGCGACGAAGGCCGAACGCGGCGCACCGCGGAGGACGGCGGCGAACGCGGGGCCGTAGGTGGCGGCGACATCGCCCTCGAGCGCACAGGTGTCCGCAGTCCACACCGACCAGCGCGGATGCGCGACCTGATACTCGAACGTGCTGCCGTCCCGTTGCCGCGTGTAGCCCCAGTAGTGCTCCGTGATGAACTCCGCCTCGGAGCCGGGGACGAGTGCTTGGGGCGCGCCCTGCGACCCCGCGGCAAGCTGCACCCAGCCGCTGCCCTCGCGCCACGCGTACGTGACTCGCCGCTGCGCCGCGCGCTCGACGATCTCGTGCCGCATGGGGAGCGCGCGGTAGGGCTCGTTGTAGCCGAGCCGCGCGGTGAACGCGATCGCGGCGCGGGGCACCAGCTCGCGGATGAACACCACGCCGCGCCGCGGGCCTTCGGGCCCCTCGCGCCGGACGTAGAAGCGCAGGTTCACTTCTTCGAAGTCCCGATGGAAGGGAATCGAGATGCCGAGCACGCGCGTGTCGAGGAAGCGGAAGCCCACGACGCTGACGCGCGTCTCGCCCTGCCAGGTGTCGAGCGTGGTGCCACGCGGCACCAACGGCTGCAGCATCGCGGGAGGCACCGCGAAGTTGAGCATCACGAGATCGCGCCACTGCGCGCGCAGGAACGGCCGCGTGGTCGGCTTTGGCGTGGCGTTCATCAAGTGGAGCCCGCGTGTGGTGCAGCGGGGCGCGCGGTCACGCTCAGTGCACGACGAACGCGACGCGGTGCTCGACGGGATAGTTGCGAGACGGCAGCGTCGCTACCGCGACATAGCGGCCGGGCTTGGGATCGCTCCACGACTCGGAGAAGGAGAGCGTATCGCTCGCGCGCAGGACCTTGCTCTGCACGACTTGCGTGAACATGCGGCCCTCGCTCCAGCGCCACACTTCGCGGCCAAGCGTATCAAGCACGACGATGTCGTGCGTGCGGCCATCGTTGAAGAGCAGCTCGAGCTTGCGCGTGCTGGCGTTGCTCACGTCGAAGGCGAAGTGCACGCCGTTCTCGACGTTGATCGCGAGCGCGGGCGCGAGAGGCGCGCGCGCATCCACTGGGCGATTGCGTGTGACGCTGTTGCGATCAGTGGCCGCTTCCGTTCGTGGCCGAGGTCCGCACGCAAATGCGAGCACCGCGATGCACACGAGAGAGAAAGGGACCTTGTCACGCATCTAGACAGCACCGGTGGGGGTGGTGACTAACTTATCAACAGTTGGACGATTCGTCAAACGAGACGTCACGGCTAACTGACTGCTGGATGGTCACTTGCCGTCACATCACGAAAGTGAGTCCGACCGAGCTGATTCGTGGAAAACGGGCGACCTTGGCCGAATCCCGCTGGGGTTGCGTGGCGATGTTTCGCGCTAGACGCACGGATGGGCAGGAGGTCACGTCTCGGGGATTTGGGCGGGGGTTTTTGCTTGCGAAAAATTTCACAAGCTCATATTTTTCAAGGCTGAAATGGAGTCCGATCCGCGCTCTGGAGGCTCGCAGGACCCCCGTCCCACGGACGAGGATCCCCTCAAGAGGTTGGCCCAGCATTCCCAAGGCATCGGTTCAATGGGAGCGGCCGGGAAGTACGCGGGGTTGGGGCTCCAGTTCGCGCTCTCGATCCTCCTCTTCCTGTACGCAGGGCAGTGGCTGGATCGGCGGGTCGGGACCCGCGGGTTGTTCGCGGTGCTCGGCGCGTTTCTCGGCTTCGGAGCGGCCTTCTACTCGATCTATCGGAGTCTGATGGCGGACCAGGCGCGGGAAGAGGCGGCAGCGGCGCGGAAGCGCGCCGAGGCCACGCGGACGGAGGATGGGCGATGAAGAAGGCGCTGGCGTTCTTTGCCATCGCGGCCGTGCTGACCTTGGGCGCAGCCTGGGGCATCACGGTGCTGCGGCCGGAGCCCGAGCTGGCGCGGGCGGTCTGGACCTCGGCGGTAATCGCGTTGGTGGTGCAGGTGCTGTCCTTCGCGATCGCGAAGCCGTTCGTGGCGACCAATCCGATTGCCGGTTGGGGATTGGGGTCGCTGTTGCGGATGCTGGTGCTGGTGCTCTACGCGACGGTTGGCACGAAGGCCTTGGCGCTCTCGGCCGGCCCGGCGCTCATGAGCTTGGTGGGATTCCTGTTCGTCACGATGCTGGTTGAGCCTCTCTTCCTGAAGCAATGAAGATCGCACGCATACTGACGGTGATGGCCGCTCTCGTCCTCTTCGCTGCGCCGCTGCGCGCCGAGGAGCCGCAGGCCGCGGAGAAGGTGGACATCATCACGCCGCACATCACCGACGGCGACCACATGGAGATCCCGTGGATCCTGCCGCCCTTCTTCAAGGAGATCCATCTCCCGAAGTATGAGGCGCTGCAGTTCCACGTCGGCGGCGTGATGATCGACCTCTCGCCGACCAAGCACGTGTACTTCCTGCTGATCGGCGCCACGCTGCTCGTGACCGTGATGACGCTGGTCGCGCGCTCGCACGCGAAGACGGCGGCGCAGGGCACCGCGCCGAAGGGCGCGGCGAACGGCTTCGAGGCGATGATCCTCTACATCCGCAACGAGGTCATCCTGCCGAACGTGGGCCATCACGGCGAGGGCTTCGTGCCCTACCTGCTGACGGTCTTCTTCTTCATCCTCACGCTGAACCTGCTGGGCCTCGTGCCCTACGGCGCGACGGCCACGGGCAACATCTCCGTGACGGCGACGCTGGCGCTGCTGACCTTCCTCACGGTCGAGATCGCCGGCATCCGCGCCAACGGCTGGGGCTACCTCAGCACGATCTTCTACTGGAACAACGACCTGCCGGTGGTGATGCGGCCGTTGATGTTCCTGATCATTTCGCCCGTCGAACTGCTCGGCAAGTTCACGAAGCCCTTCGCGCTGGCCATCCGTCTCTTCGCCAACATGACGGCCGGTCACATCGTGCTGCTCGCGATGATGGGTCTCTTCTTCAGCTTCGGTCTCCCCATCGGCGTGGCGCCGCTGGGCATGGCCGTGGCGATCATGTTCCTCGAGTTGTTCGTGGCGTTCCTCCAGGCCTTCGTGTTCACGCTGCTGTCGAGCGTGTTCATCGGGCTGATCCGGGAGGCGCACCACTAGACGGCAGTCGGGAGTTGGCAGTTGGGAGTTGGGAGGGACTGCAACGACACCTCTCACTACTTCCAACTCACAACTTCCAACTGCCGTTACGTAGCCCGGCGAGCGCCGGGTGAATCTCGCTGAGTCGCAAGACTCGCCGGCGAGTAGCGTCGCAAGACGCGCAGGACCACGCTGGACCAATCACCTACAGGGTTCCTCCAATGATCACGCTCGTCCCGATGCTCCAGGAAGCCGCCACGGCGGTCGCCAACAACAACCAGGGTCTCTCGCTCATCGGTGCCGCGCTCGGCGCCGGCCTCGCCGTCGTCGGCGCGGGCATGGGCATCGGCCGCATCGGCGGCTCGGCCGTCGAGGGCATGGCCCGTCAGCCGGAAGCGGCTGGCAAGATCCAGACGGCTGCGCTGATTCTCGCCGCCTTCATCGAAGGCGCCGCGCTGTTCGGCATCGTCGTCGCGTTCTCGATCCAGGGCAAGTTCTAAGCTGGACCGGTGGAGCGGGGCGCTAACCGGCGCTCCGCTTCGCCACCCCTTCCAACGCCGTACTCCGCGACTTTCCTCGGCTCCCCGCCGATTTCCAACTCGGATACTCCGATGCGCACGCTTCTCTCCGCCGCTGCCTTGCTCGTCCTCTCTGCCTCGCCGGCCTTCGCCGCGGCCGAGGGCGGCAAGGTGAACCTGCTCGACCCGCACTACGGCCTCATCACGTGGACGATCGTCGTCTTCTTCGTGACGTTCTTCCTCCTCCGCAAGTTCGCGTGGGGCCCGATCCTCTCGGCCGTGCAGGGCCGCGAGCAGGCGCTGCTCGACGCGATTGCGTCGGCCGAGCGTGACCGCAACGAGGCGGCCAAGCTGGTCGCCGAGCAGAAGGCGGCCATCGAGGCGGCGCGCAACGAGGCGCAGCGCTACATCGCGGAAGGCCGCGCGACGGCCGAGTCCATGCGCTCGGAGATGCTCGAGCAGACGCGCGTGCAGCAGCAGGAGCTGCTTGACCGCGCCCGCAAGGAGATCGACGCGGAGAAGGCCAAGGCGATCGACGAACTCCGCCGCGAGGCGGTGGACCTCGCGCTCGCCGGCGCCGGCAAGCTGATCGGGCAGAAGCTCGATGCCGCGGCCGACCGCCAGATGGTCGAGCAGTACCTCGCCTCGCTCGGGAAGAAGTAAATGCGCGAGTCCTCGATCGCCCGCAACTACGCCGAGGCCCTGCTGGCGCTGGCCGGCAAGGCGAAGGATACGGCGGGCTTTGGCGCCCTCATCAGCGCGCTGGGCGACGCGGTGACCGGCGATGCGGCGCTGCAGCATTTCCTCGAGGCGCCGCAGATCAGCGCCGCGCAGAAGAGCAGCGTGCTCGGCAAGGCGCTGGCTGACAAGGCGCCGCGTGCCTTCGTGCTCTTCGTGCAGAAGCTGGTGGCCAATCGCCGCCAGATGCTCATCCCGGCAATCGCCACCGAGTACCACGACCTGCTCGATGCGGCCGAGGGTCGCGTGCACGCGCGTGTGACCGTGGCGCGTGCCTACGATGCGGCGGCAACGGAGTCGTTGGCCAAGGCGCTGAGTGCGGCGATCGGCAAGACGGTCGTGCCGCACATGACGGTGGACGAGCGCATCCTGGGCGGCGTGGTGGTCCGCGTCGGCGACCAGGTGATGGACGGCTCGGTGCGCCGGAAGCTCGGCAAGCTGCGGACGGCGCTGGTCGGCCAGCGCTAGGCGGCAGGTCGCGTAGCGCGGCAGCTTCTGGATGGTGGGTCAGCAGGGGGCCGTTCCTCAGGAGCGGCCCTCTATTGTTTCCCCTGCGGCGCGGGCAGATTTGAGACGTGACGGACCCTGGACCGCTGGACCGCCGCGCGTTTTTCTCGCAGGGCCTGACACGGGCCCTGCGCGAGATCGTCGGCGCAGTGGAGCAGAAAGTGGTGCACGCCCAGTACGTGCGTCCGCCGGGCGCGCTGCCGGAGGCCGCGTTCCTCGCAGCGTGCACGCGCTGCGGGGCTTGCGCGGATGTGTGTCCGGTACATGCAATCGCCAAGTTGCCGTCGTCGGCGGGTCTGGCGGCGGGCACGCCCACGCTCGATGTGGCGGCGATGGCCTGCATCATGTGCGAGACGATGCCCTGTGCCGCGGCGTGTCCGACGCCGGCGCTGGAGGTGCCGGCTTGGGGTTGGCGCGACGCGAAGATGGCGCAGGTGGTGATCGACGAGTCGCGGTGCATCACGTACCGCGACGTGGAGTGCGGAATCTGTGCGCGAGTGTGCCCGGTGGGGGACGACGCGCTGAAGATGGATGACCGTGGTCGCCCGGTGATCGGCGCGGCCTGTACCGGCTGCGGGCAGTGCTTGAATGCGTGCGTGACGACGCCGTCGAGCTTGCGCGCGCAGCCTTTGGAGGCCATGTGATGAAGCCGGGCTCCGGCCCTCAACAAGTGCGCATCGTGCCCAAGCCCTGGGGCCACGAGGTGATCTGGGCGCACACGGAGCAGTACGTGGGCAAGGTGCTGCACATCAAGGCGGGCCACGCGCTCTCCGTGCAGTACCACAACATCAAGGACGAGACCATCCACCTGCTCAGCGGCGAGATGATCTATCGGATCGACCGTGGGAATGGGTTGGAAGATTTCCCGATGAAGGCCGGCGAGAGCTTCCGCAACACGCCGGGGCAGATTCATCAGATGGAAGCCGTCACCGACTGTGACGTGCTCGAGGCATCCACGCCGCACCTTGATGACGTGGTGCGGCTCACCGACCGCTACGGACGCGAGGGGACGAGCGCACCATGAAGGTGATCATTCCATTGGCCGGCAAGGGCACGCGCCTGCGCCCGCACACGCACACCGTGCCGAAGCCGATGCTCAAGGTGGCCGGCAAGCCGGTGATGGACTACGTGATGGACGACGTCGCCAAGCTGAAGGGCGTCGAGCAGGTGGTGTACATCACGGGTCATCTCAAGGAGAAGGTCGAAGCACACGCCAAGACGGCGTACCAGATCCCCGGTGTGTACGTGGAGCAGAAGGTGCAGGACGGCACGGCGGGCGCCGTGGAGCTCGCGCGGCCGTACGTGGACCAGCCGGTGCTGATCATCTTCGTGGACACAATCTTCGACGCCGACCTCTCGGTGGTCGAGACGTCCACGGACGACGGCATCATCTGGACCAAGGAAGTCGAGGACTACCAGCGCTTCGGCGTGGTGGTCACCGACGCCAACGGCCATATGACGAAGATCGTCGAGAAGCCGAGCACGCCGATCAGCAAGCGCGCGAACATCGGGCTCTACTACATCAAGAACTGGAAGCTGCTCTACGAGGGCATCGCCCACGTGCTCAAGCAGCCGGCGAACAAGGGCGAGTTCTATCTCACCGACGCCTTCCAGTACATGATCGATCACGGCGCGAAGATCCGTGTGATTGACGTGGCCGGATGGTACGACGCGGGCAAGCTCGATACGCTGCTCGACACCAACCGCACGATGCTCGAGAAGGGCCGCGCGGGCGTGATGGGTACGGTGAAGGACTCGAAGATCATCGAGCCGGTGCGCATCGAGGCTGGCGCGGTGGTGGAGGGCTCGACGGTCGGCCCGAACGTCGTGATCGGCGCGGGGACGTCGGTGAAGGGCTGCGTGTTGCGCGATACGATCGTCGGCGACAAGTCCACGCTGGACGGCTGCACGCTGCACGATTCGATGCTCGGCGACCGAGTGATGGTCGCGGGCCTGTCCGGCGCGGTGACGCTCGGGGATGATGCCGAGGTGAAGCGGTAGGGACGATCGCCCGCTTCACCGGCAACCTGCCCTTGCTAGGAATATGCGTTTTAGGTATATTCGTAAACGTTATGACTCGCCGCTCATTGAAGGGACTCCGCGAAGCCCGCGGCGCGACGCAGCAGAGTGTCGCCGCGGCGATGGGTGTGTCCCAGCCCGCGGTGTCGAAGCTGGAAGGCGGGCGTGACCTGTCCGTCGCGCAACTGCGTGCGTACATCGCGGCGCTGGGTGGGGAGCTCGTGATTTCGGCGCGGATCGGGGGCCGGCTCACGACACTGGATCTCACGGAGTATCGCTACGGCGTGCGCGCGCCGACGCGGCGGGTCGCGGAGCGGTCGGCGGCGTGGGGAGAGGCAGCGTCGGCGCCGGTGGTCGCCGAGCCGGTCGTTGCCGAGCCAGTGGTGGCGCCGGAGTGGTTGGAGGAGGTGGATCGCATTCGCGCGATGACGCCGGCGGCGCGAATGCAGGAGGTTGCGAACGTGTCAGCATTCTTCGCGGCAGCGAAGCGCCGTGGCTGAGCCCGCGCGCATCCCGCCGCTTGATCCTGCGCTGCTGTTCCGCACGCTTGCGGAGCATCGGATCGAGTACGTGCTGATCGGAGCGTTGGCGGCGCGCTTCAGCGGCTATCCCCTCATGACGTCCGACGCTGATATCACGGCCGCGCGGACCTCCGAGAATCTCGATCGGCTGGCGGCCGCGCTTCGTGCACTCGAGGCGAGGGTCTATACGGATTCTGTGCCGGAGGGCCTGCCTTTTGACTGTTCGGCGCAGATGCTCGGGCGCGCAGAGGGCTGGAATCTCGTGACGTCCGCCGGTCGGCTCGACATTCTCTTCGCGCCAGCTGGTTCCGGAGGATACGACGAACTGGCGCGCACCGCCGACCGCTACGACGTACTTGGTGTCACAGTTCCAGCGGCATCGCTTCCCGCAATCGTGCGAATGAAGGAAGCCGCCGGTCGCCCGAAGGACCTCCAGGCGGTCGCGATCATCAAGGCCATGCTCGAGCGCGACGCGCGTCGCCGCTAGCCGCGCGCGCCGCACTCGGGTTCCGCTCCGCCCTCAGCCAGCGCAGATTCAGCGGGTCAGCACCCCACGGAACACCCGCAAGCCCCCGGAGCGCACGTGACCGACGCGATGGATCGCCGCGACCTGCTCAAGCAGGCGCTGGCGGCAGGCGCAGGACTGGCCGCCGCTTCCGCTCTCACTCCGCTCCCCGCGCTGGCCGAGTCGGTGGATGCGATCCATGCCCCGGATGCGGCACCGCCGCGCGTGGCCAACGCCCGCACGATGAAGGGCGTGCCCTTCGAGCGCCGTGAGACCGTGCGCTTCGCGATCGTCGGCACGGGCCTGCGGGGGAGGTCGATCCTCAGCGAGCTCCTAGCCATCGACAACGTGCGCATCGTCGCCGTCGCGGACGTCGCACCAGAGAAGGCCGCGCGCGCCGTGAAGATGTGCACCGATGCCGGCCAGCCGGCGCCCGACGTCTACACCAACGGGGAGCGGGACTTCGAGCGCCTGGTGCAGCGCGACGACATCGACTTTGTGTACACCGCCACACCCTGGCACTGGCACACACCGGTGATGCTGGCGGCGCTCAACGCGGGCAAGCACTGCGGCACGGAGTGCCCCACCGGCATCACCCTGCGGGATTTGTGGGCGCTGGTGGATGCATCGGAGCGGAGTCGGCGACACTGCCTGCAGCTCGAGAACTGCAACTACGGCTACAACGAGATGCTGGTGAACCGCATGGTGCATGCGGGCCTGTTCGGGGAGATCCAGCACGGAGCCGCGGCGTACATCCACGACCTGCGGGAGATTCTGTTCGAGAATCGTGACGAAGGCCTCTGGCGCCGCGACTGGCATACGCGCATCAACGGCAACCTGTACCCGACGCATGGCTTGGGCCCCGTGGCATGGTACATGGACATCCACAACGGCGATGCCTTCGACTACGTGGTCTCGATGAGCACCGAGGAGCGCGGGCTCACGCTGCACCGCGAGGCGACGGTGGCGGACAAGGCGGATCCGAAGTGGCGCGAGCGCTACGTGACGGGCGATCTCAATACGTCGCTCATCCGCACCAAGCGCGGTCGCACGATCCTCCTGCAGCACGACGTCTCGAGCCCACGGCCGTACTCGCGGCTCAACCATGTGAGCGGAACCAAGGGCAGCTTCGAGGACTATCCGGCGCGCATCTATATAGAAGGACGCGGACCGTCGCACCGCTGGAGTCCGGTCGATGAGTACAAGGCGCAGTACGAGCATCCACTGTGGACGTCCATCGGCGAACTCGCGCGCAAGAAGGGCGGGCACGGCGGCATGGACTTCGTGATGATGTACCGCCTCGTGCAGTGCATGCGCGAAGGTTTGCCGCCGGACTTCGACGTCTACGATGCGGCCGCCTGGAGTGCGCCGCTGCCGCTGTCGCAGATGAGTGTCGCGCGCGGCTCACAGCCGATGCGGTTCCCGGACTTCACGCGCGGGGAGTGGCAGCGATGAGGCTCACGGGACTCGATTGGACGATCGTCGTCGTTTCGTTGCTCGTCGCCTTCGTGCCCGCGCTGCTGCTCGCGCGGCGGGCCGGTGAGAGCACGGCCGAGTTCTTCACGAGCGGGCGCGCCGCGCCGTGGTGGTTGATCGGCGTAAGCATGGTAGCCACGACCTTCTCCACCGACACGCCGAACTTGGTGACCGACCTCGTGCGCGGCGGCGGCGTGGCCGGCAATTGGGTGTGGTGGGCCTTCCTGCTCACGGGCATGGCCACCGTGATGTTCTATGCGCGTATGTGGCGGCGCTCGGGCGTGCTCACGGACCTCGAGTTCTATGAGATCAGGTACTCGGGCAGGGCAGCCAGTTTCGTGCGCGGATTCCGTGCGGTGTACCTCGGGCTGATCTTCAACGTGGTCATCATGGCCACCGTGAACCTTGCGGCCGCGAAGATCGCCAGCATCCTCCTCGGCTGGCCGATGTGGCAGACGCTCGCCGTCTGCGCCGTGCTCAACGTGCTCTTTGCGGTAGTGAGCGGGCTCTGGGGCGTGTTGGTGGCCGACTTCATCCAGTTCGGCATCGCGATGGCGGGATCGTTCGCCGCGGCGTACTTCGCGCTGCAGCGCCCGGAAGTCGGCGGGCTGTCCGGCCTCATCAGCCAGCTGCCGGCGCAGAGTCTGGCCTTCCTCCCGGACTTCTCCGATTGGACCGTGGCGCTGACGGTGTTCGTACTGCCGCTCACGGTGCAGTGGTGGTCGGTGTGGTATCCCGGCGCGGAGCCGGGCGGCGGCAGCTATATCGCGCAGCGCATGCTGGCCTCGAAGAGCGAGCAGGATGCGCTGTTCGGCACGCTGTTCTTCAACGTGGCGCACTACGGCATGCGCACCTGGCCGTGGATCATCGTCGCGCTGAGCTCGATGCTGGTGTTCCCGTCGCTGGACGACATCGCGCGGGCGTTCCCTGAGGTGCCGCGAGGGCTCATCGGCAACGACATCGCATATCCGGCGATGCTGACCTTCCTGCCGGCGGGCTGGTTGGGGCTCATGGTGGCCGGCCTGCTCTCCGCGTACGTGAGCACCATCGTCACGCATCTCAACTGGGGCACGAGTTACCTGGTGCACGATCTCTACCGGCGCTTCGTGAAGCCCGAGGCGAGCGAGTCGCACTACGTGCTCGTGGGCCGGCTGGTTACGGCAGGGCTCATGGTGATCGCCGCAGCGCTCACGTTCTACCTGGAGACGGCGCGCTCGGGCTTTTCGCTGTTGCTCTCGATCGGCGCGGGGACGGGCCTGCTCTATTTGCTGCGCTGGTACTGGTGGCGAGTGAACGCCGCGGCGGAGATTGCCGCGATGCTGGGGTCCTTCGTGATCGCCGTGGGCCTCGAGATCGCGCGGCGCAACGGCGTGGAGATCGCGGGACATCACGCGCTCTTGATCACCGTGGCGGCGACGACCGTCATCTGGATGCTCGCCGCGTTCCTCGGTCCGCAGACCGATCCGGCGGTGCTCCGGCGCTTCTACGAGTTGGTGCGGCCGGCCGGTCCTGGCTGGACGGCGGTGCGCGCCAGTGCCGGCGTGACGGCGTCTCCGGACTCGATCGCGCAGGCGATGATCGGCTGGGTATGCGGTATCCTGTTCGTGTACGCCGCGCTCTTCGGCGTGGGCGCCTGGCTGTTCGGCAATGTGACGCTGGCGCTGGTGTGGGCGCTGGTGTTTGTCGTGAGCGGTGCGGGGGCTTGGCGCGTGGTGCAGGGGTTCCGGCGGGCCAGCTGATGCGGGCCACCTTCGCCGTCGTCCTCGCCCGTGGCTTGGGCACGCGCCTGCAACAGGATGACGGCACGCCGCTCGCCGAGGCGCAACGCGCGGCGGCGCTCCGCGGTAGCAAGCCGCTGGTGCCGGTGGCTGGTCGGCCGCTGTTGGACTACGCCCTCAGCGCCCTCGCCGATGCCGGCGTCACTGACGCCGTGCTCGTCGTCGCGCCCGGCGACTCGCCGTTGCGCGAGCGCTACGAGCGCGAGTATCCGCCGACGCGGCTGCGACTGCGCTTCGCGGTGCAAGACGAGCCTCGCGGCACTGCCGACGCGTTGCTCGCGGCGCGTGACGCCGTGTGCGCGCCGTTGGGGGCGCCGGTGGATGCCGAGGGGCATCGCCACTTCCTGATGTGCAACGCGGACAACCTCTACGCGCCCGCGGCGATACGCGCGCTGGTCGAGCTCCCTGGGCCCGGCCTCATCGCGTACGAGGCCGACGCGCTGTTGCGTGAGAGCGGGCTCGACGCCGCGCGCGTCGCGCGCTTTGCGTTGCTGCAGCTCGCGGCGGACGGTACCCTGGCTGAGATCGTCGAGAAGCCGGAGGCGGGGCACGCCCTCTTGCTGGCGCCCCGCCGCTGGGTCTCGATGAACCTCTGGCGCTTTCGGGAGACGATTTTCTCGGCCTGCGCGGCCGTTGCGCCGTCCTCGCGCGGCGAGCTCGAACTCGCCGATGCCGTGCGTGCCGCCATAAGGCAGGGCGAGCGTTTCGTGGCGATTCCACGCGCCGAGGCGGTGCTGGATCTCACGCACCGGCGAGATGTCGCGGCGCTGGAGGAGCGGCTCCGTGGCGTGCTTCCCCATCCGTGACGCGCGCATGAGGCAGCCATGACGCGCCGACTGTTCGTCCCGGGCCGCATCGAGCTGTTCGGCAAGCACGTGGACTACGGCGGGGGCGTGTCCATGACCTGCGCCATCAGCGAGGGCATCACGGCGGACGTCGAGCCCTTGGACGTCGCGGTGATCGATCTCGAGGACCGGCGCACGGGGCGCCGCGCGCGCGTGCCGCTGCGCCGCGACGCGCGTCCCGGCGGTGCGCACGGCGGTACGTATATCGCCGCCGTGGCCCGGCGACTGGCTCGCGACTTCGGGCCGCTGCGCAAAGGCGTGCGCGTGCTGTCAGAGAGCTCGCTACCGCGCTCGGCTGGCCTGTCCAGTTCCTCGGCGTTCGTGACGATGCTCGTGCTGGCGGTCGCCGAGGCCAACGACCTGCAGCGGCGCGGTGAGTGGAAACGCCATCTCAGCGATCCGCTGGCGCTGGCGGAGTACTGCGGTGCGGTGGAGACAGGTTCTGCCTTCGGTCCATGGAAGGGTGAACGCGGCGTCGGTACGCGCGGTGGCTCGCAGGACCACGTCGCCATCCTGTGCAATGCTGCGGATCGTGTCGGCAGTTTCGGCTACCTGCCGGCGCGGCGCGAGGGTGAGGCGCGGTTTCCGTCGACCTGGTCGCTGCTCGTGGCGACGAGCGGAGTGCGGGCGACGAAGACGGGTGCGGCTCAGGCCGACTACAATCGCGCGGCAGATCTCGTGCACGGACTGCTCAGCGCGTGGAACGCGCGCGAGCGGCGCGACGATCGCTCGCTCGCCGCCGCGCTGGAGTCTGGGCCCGATGCGTGGGCGCGGGTCACGCGGCTCGCGAGCGTGTCCCCTGATGCACCGCTGCTGCTTGCGCGTCTCGCGCAGTTCCGCCGCGAGGTGGAGGTCATTGTGCCGACGGCGCTCGCCGCCATCGACGCGGCGGACGCCGACGCGCTACGGCGCTGCGCGGTCGAGTCCCAGCAGGGCGCGGAGACGGCGCTCCGGAACCAGGTGCCGGAAACATCATTCCTCGCACGAGCTGCCGTGGCCGCAGGCGCACATGCGGCCTCGGCCTTCGGCGCGGGGTTCGGCGGGGCGGTGTGGGCGATCTGCGACGCCGCGGCGGCCGCGGAGACCGTGGCGCGCTGGCGTGCCTCCTACGCGGCGGCCTTCCCGGCGCGCGTGTCACGCAGCGAGTGGCTGCAGCTGCGTCCGGCGGATGGATTGCGGTGGCTGACGTGATGGGATCGCCCCGCCCGCCGCGTGCAACCTTGCCGCGCAACGTGAAGATCCTCGCCGCCGTCAGCTTCCTGACGGACATCGCGAGCGAACTGGTGTACCCGCTGCTGCCGGTGTTCCTCACGACAGTGCTCGGTGTGAGCGCCGCAGGACTTGGCGTCATCGAAGGGTTCGCCGAGAGCGTGTCGTCACTGCTGCGTGTTCCGGCCGGCTGGTGGAGTGACCGCACGCGACGTCGGAAACCGCTGGTGGTGATCGGCTACACCATCGCGGCCTGTGCGCGGCCGCTGATCGGGCTCGCACAGGGCGCGGGGCAAGTGTTGGCCATCCGTGTGAGCGACCGCTTCGGGAAGGGGATCCGCACGGCGCCGCGTGATGCGCTGATCGCCGACAGCGTGCCGCCGGACCAGCGCGGGTACGCCTACGGTGTGCACCGCGGGGCGGACAACCTCGGCGCGGTGTTCGGGCCGCTCATCGCTTGGGCGGTGCTGACGTATGGCTGGGCCGACCTGCGCACGCTGTTCTACTGGACGGCGCTGCCGGGTCTGCTCTCGGTACTCATCCTCGTGCTCTTCGTGCACGAGCGAGGCGATGCGCCGCGACCCCGCGTCGTGTCCGGCGCGAGTGCCAAGCAAGAGGCGGACGTGAACGGCCCGCCGATTCCCGCGGCACCGTTTGAGAGCGACGAGCCACTGGGCGCACCGTTCTGGAAGCTGCTGGCGGTGATCTTCCTGTTCACGTTGAGTCTGTCGACGGACGCCTTCCTGCTGCTCCGCGCGTCGCAGTTGGGCGTACCCGCCGCGCTGATTCCCATCCTGTGGGCGGCGCTGCACGTCGTGAAGTCGTCGAGTTCCGTGTGGGCGGGCGGGCTCTCCGATCGTGTGGGACGCCGTCCGATCATCATGGGCGGCTGGGGCGTGTACGCGCTCGTGTACCTCGGCTTCGCCTACGCCTCGGTGCAGTGGCAGGCGTGGGCGCTGTTCATCGTCTACGGGCTGTACTTCGGCATGAGCGAGGGCGCCGAGAAGGCCTTGGTGGCGGACATGGCGCCGGCGAGCCGGCGCGGTGCGGCCTTCGGATGGTTCAATGCGGCGGTGGGCATCGCCGCGTTGCCGGCGAGCGTGATCTTCGGGCTCGTGTGGGATTGGCGCGGGCCGGAGACGGCGTTCGTGATGGCGGCCTGCGTGGCGGGCGTCTGCACGGCGCTGTTTGCGCTTGTGGTGCCTGCGACACGGGCGCCATCTTCTCGGGCGTGACGACGCCCGCCACCGACACATCGGATCTCGAGGTCCGCCTCGCCCGCGCACTCGCGCCACGCTATCAGCTGCTGCGCCGCCTCGGGCAGGGTGGCATGGGGACGGTGTTCCTCGCGCGCGAGCCCTCGCTCAAGCGACTCGTCGCCGTGAAGGTGCTCTCACCCGAGCTCGTGCTTGACCTGGAAGCCCACGTGCGCTTCGAGCGCGAGGCGCAAGCGGTGGCCTCGCTGGCGCATCCGAATGTGATTGGGATCTACGGCGTCGGCCAGCTCGACGACGGCATGCCCTACTTCGTCATGCAGTACGTCGAGGGACAGAGCCTAGCGGAGCGCGTGGATCGTGACGGGGCGCTGCCGATCGCCGAGGCGCGGCGAATCGTCGCGGAGGTCGCGTCGGCACTGGCGGCGGCGCACGCCAAGGGCATCGTGCATCGCGACATCAAGCCCGCGAACGTGCTGCAGGACGACGCCAGCGGGCGCGTGTTGGTGACGGACTTCGGACTCGTCGCCGTCGAACGGACCTCGGGCGATATGCCTGCGCTCAACGTGACGCAGACGGGCATGCGCGTGGGCACGCCGCAGTACATGAGCCCCGAGCAGCTGCTCGCGGAGCCGCCGACGGATCGAACGGACGTGTACGCGCTCGGGTTGCTGGCCTACGAACTCGTGACGGGCGTGAGTCCGTTCAGCGGGAAGTCGCCGAGTGAGTTGATTGCCGCGCACCTGCGCGACGTGCCGCCGCGATTGGCGGTGAAGCGTTCGGAGACCGATGCCGAACTCGATGCGTTGGTGGCGGCGGCGCTGGAGAAAGATCCTGCCAAGCGCCCCTCGGCCCAGGACATCGCGCAGCGGCTCGCACCGGGCGGCGTCGCGGTGCTGGAGTGGCCACCGCCAGGGCTGGAGGAATGGCTTGGCGTTGCGCGGCCGCAGGGCCGCTGGCTCTTCTGGACCGCGGGGGTGATGACGATCGCCCTCGCGCTGCTGTTCGGCCTCGGCATTCGGCTAGTGGACGTCGGCAACGTCGGCTTCGGATCGGTGCTGATCGTCGCGGTCGTCCTTGGCGGCGTCGCCTCGGTGGTACGGCTCCGGTTGCTGTTCGAGACACTCCGTGGCATGGCGAAGAGCGTGCGAGGCGGCTACGGCTGGGCGACGGTGCTGGAAGTGGCCACTGATCCCCGCGGCGACACGGGAGCGCTCATTGCGGGCGCGCGGCGTTTCGCGTCTCTGGAGGCACCTGTGCGCGCCACGCTCCGGCGCGGTCGCGTGCTGGCCGGTACGCTTGGCGCGGTGGCGCCAGCGTTGGCGCCGGTGATGGCCGCACTGTGGATGGTGCTCGGCGCGGCCGCAGGATGGTCGCCGCGCTTCGTGATGCTGCTGGCGGTCGCGCCGCTGTTCGTGGCTGAGCTTGTGCGGGTCGCAGTGTGGATGATTGAACGGGCCGGTGCCGGCGCTTCGAGCGCCACTTCTGCCGCGGCACCGCGGGAGCTCGGCGATGTCGCGGCGCAGTGGTACGGAAGTCTAGAGCGTGCCGGGGGTGGAACGGCGCCAACGCGGCGCAACGGGTATCGCATCGTGCCCTGGTTCGGCGCGGTCGCCCTCGTGGCGGCGCCCGCTACCCTCGCGTTCGTTTCACCGATGATGCTGATACCTGCCCGGGCCGCAGTCTTTGCCGAAGTATCCTTCGGCGACGCCGCCACGACCTTGGCGGCCACGCGGCAAGTCGCGGCCTATGCGTCTGTCGCGCTTCCCTTGGATTCGGGAATCACACCCGAGGTTGCGGGGCGACTCCTGCATGACGTACTGGGTGCTGCTCCGAGCGCTGCGGCGCCGAGTCGCGCGCAGGAGCGCCCGCAGACACGTGCGCCGCAGTCATTGCCGCCGCTGGCTCGTCCGGATGTCGACTCGCTCCCGGTGGCGCTCCTCGGCGATCTCGGCTGGCTCGACGCCGACACGCTGTGGGCGCGGATCGGCCTCGGACGAACCGCCGAGGAGTTCCGCCACCTCGAGCAACTCGCGCGGCATCCCGTGTGGTCACTCTTCGATTCGCTGGCGCGCGCGCCGGTGGCCGATGCGCTGAGTGGGATGTACGGGACGCCGCTACCCACCGAATTGACCGCGGGGCAGATACGGGGTCCGTCGACGATCGCCATTCGCGAGCTGGTGCGGGCGAACGCGAGCCGTGCCGCGTATTACGCGTACGTTGGCGACACCGACTCCGCGAGATTCGTGTTGCGAGCCGGCATCGGCTTCGCCCGCGTGACGACAACGCTCGCGGACTATCTGCCGATGCTCACGGGCAACACGATGATGCTCGTGACGCGGGCGCTCCTGCGCGACTTCAGTGCCGTGCGACCGAATCCAGATGGCGATCGGCTCGCAGCGATCCAGGATTCGCTGGTGCGCCCGCGCTCCATGGTGGAGTCGATGCAGCTCAACGCGGCGCGGCGGGGCATCGGCGAGACCGCCCGCGCCCGCGCGATTCGCGACCTTCGGAATCCCAGCTTGCCGGTGGCCTTCAAGTTCGGCCAACTCCAGTCCCTGGCGATGTCCCAGTGCACGACGCTCGGCGAAGCGATCTTCGGCCCGGCCGAGGATTTGCGCGCCGCGTTCCGCTATGCGCAGGACAGCGTCGCACGTACGGACGCCGAGCGGCAGTTCGTCCGCCTGATCCTCGACTTGCCCGCCACGTACGCTGATGAGCCGTGGCGCGAGCCCGGTGCGCCGATCCAAACGATCGGCAAATGGTTGGAGCTCAGCGCGCGCGCCATCGGCGCGCGGCGGCTGCAGGGCTGCGCACACGTGCTTGCTGCGCGCGCGGCCGACTGATTCGTCAGCAGCAGCGCGCGCCGGGCTTCTCGTACCGCGCGGCCAGCCGCTCGGCGAGGAACTCCCGCTCGCCAAGCGGCTCGCGCTCCGGATGATGCACCCGGACGTGCGCGACGTACGCCGCGTAGTCCGGCGCCCCGATGATGCGCCGCAGGATGGCCGCGAGGCGCGCGATCACGGCCGCGCCTTGCTCCCGTTCGGGCCGATGGTGCGGTCGAAGAGCTCGAGGATGCGGCGGTACTCGTCGGTCCACGAGCTCGGTCGCACGAAGCCGTGGTCCTCCACCGGATACACGGCCATCTCCCAGCCTTCCTTGCCGAGTTCGATGAGCCGCTGCGCGAGTTGCACGACGTCCTGGAACTGCACGTTCGTGTCAATCATGCCGTGGGCGATCAGCAGCGGGTCATTGAGCCCCTCGGCGAAGAAGATCGGCGACGAGCGGCGGTAGGACGTCGTGTCGTCCTGCGGGAGATTGAGGATGCGGCCGGTGTAGCCGTGGTTGTAATGCGCCCAATCGGTCACGGAGCGCAGCGCAGCGCCGGCCCCGAAGTACTCGCGCTTGTTGAACAGCGCCATCAGCGTGATGAAGCCGCCGTACGAGCCGCCATAGATGCCGATGCGCTCGGGCGTGATGCCGAAGTTCGCCGTGAGGTACTTGGAGCCGCTGACGTGATCGTTGAGGTCCCAGCCGCCCATGTGCCGGTAGATCGCCGTGCGCCAGTCGCGGCCGTATCCGGCGCTGCCGCGGTAGTCGATGTCGAGGACGGTGTAGCCCTTGGTAGCGAGCAGGTGGTGGAACATGTACTCGCGCGCGTAGGTGCTCCACCAGTTGTGCACGTTGTGCAGGTAGCCCGCGCCGTGCACGAAGATCACGCCCGCGCCGTTGGGCTGCGCGCCGACGTCCTGCGGACGGTAGATGCGCGCGGGTACCGGCGTGCCGTCCTCACCGGGGATCATGACGATCTCCGGCTTGATCCACGCATGGCGGCGGAACTCGTCGCTGGTGCTGGTCGTCAGCTTGCTCGTCGTGGGCTGGCCCACGCGCCCGAGATACAACTCGGGCGGCGTGTTGGCCTCCGAGTAGACGGTGACGTAGCGCTGACCGTCCGGCGCATACGTCACGCTGTGGCCGCCGTCGCCCGCGGTAATCCGCGTGCGCGCACCGCCCGCGAGCGGCACGCGATACGCCTGACGCGTGAACGGGCTGGGCTCGCTGGTGCTGAGTTCGAACGCGCGGCCGTCCTCGCTCACGCTGGCTTCCAGCACCTCCCAGCGGCCGCTGGTGATCGCAATCTTGTCCGACCCGTCGACCCGAGCGGTGTAGAGATGCGAGTAGCCGGTGCGCTCGGAGACGAACCACACGCGACCGTCGGGCGTGAAGCCGGTGCAGTTGAAGCAGGGGCCGTTGACCCAGGCCTCGTCGCGCAACGCGTCCACGAGCGCCGTCGCACCGCCCTCGCTGGCCACGCTCCAGATCCAGCGATGCTTGAAGTCCGCGCTGGTCACGAAGAGGATCGCGTGCCGGCCGTCGGCACTCCAGTCGCCGACCTGGGCGCCGCCCGCGGCGCTGGTGGAGTCCGGCGTGAGCTTGAGCCACGTGAGCTTGCCGCTCGCGAAGTCCAAGTGGCCGACCTTCGTCGTGCCCTGCGCGTCGCCCACCTTGGTGCGGCCGGGGATCATGCGCGGGTATCCGTCCACCGTGATGTAGTCCGGCACGTCCGAGCCCTTGCTGCCCTGCGCCGGCGTGAACGTCGAGAGCAGGGCGCTGCGGCCGTCGGGCGAGATGCTCAGCCCACTGATGCGCTCCGCCTGCGGGATCCACACCTCCGGCAGTGCGCGCGACTCGGCGTCGCGGCGCTCGGCGCGGCGGATGGAGTCGGCCCGCAGCTGCTCGCGCACGTACTCGAGGAGGAACTTCTGCTGCTCCGCCACCGCGGCGCGCTGGCCGCGCGGCATCTCTGGGTCGCGCGGTGCGCTGCCCGAGCGAATGTCCGTGAGCTGGCGCGTCAGGCCCGTGGCGACGTCGAACGCGAAGGCGTTGTTGTCGCGCACGAAGTACAGCGTGCGTCCGTCCGGCGCGATGCGCGGCGCGCCCTCACTCGCCGTCGTCTGCGTGATGCGGCGCAGTGTCACGCGCTGCTGGGCATCGCGCTGCTGCAGCCAGATGTCGCCATTCGCGGCGACGACGCGGAGGCGTCCGTCGCGCGTGCGGGGGCCGGTGGCGAGCCACGGCGCGACGGAGTCCATGTGCGCCTCGCTCACGAGCTCGGGCTGCGCGCCGGCGCGCGGCGCGATGCGGTACGGCTTGAGCTGCGCCTCCCACGACGTGCCGGGCGGCAGCCAGCGGAAGTAGACCCACTGGCCGTCGGCGGTCCAGCGCACCTGCGCCGGCTCGCGGCCGTAGAGCTCCGGCCCGCGCATGATGTTGCGCACCGAGAGATCGAACGTGGACTGCTGCTGAGCCGCGAGCGGTGCGGCGGCGATCAGGGCGAGGGCGAGCAGACGGCGCATACTTGGCTTCCGGTTGCTAGTGGTCAACTGCATTCACCACGAAGGCACAATGACACGAAGGAAATACAATCGTGCTCTGGCTCTAGTGGAGGTACACAACAAAAGGGCTGCGAGACTCGGGCTGGACTCAAGTTGGCGTCGAAGGTGGTCCGAAAGCTCGCACGTCGCGGATCTCAAGCTTTTGTGTCATCGCGCCCTCGTGGTGAACGTCGTCAAGAACTACGCGCCAGCGCCGACTCGCGCTGAACGCTGGTAGGGCGTTTCGGTCGAGACCGCCGCGCGCCGGCCGCTCAGCACGCCGTACCAGGTGCGCGCCGAGTCGAGCAGGATGATGAGCGTGGCCAGCAGGAAGAACGCCGCCACGCCGGTGTTCACTTGGTCGTTGAGGATCAGCCGCGCCGCGCCCGCGGCGTCGCTCACGCCCGGGATGGCCTCGCCGGCCGCGAGCTTGTCCCGCACCCACTGCGCGTGGCTCAGGAAGCCGATGCGCGGGTTGGGGTCGAAGATCTTCGCCAAGCTCGCCGTCGTCGTGACGATCACCAGCCACGTCATCGGCATTAGCGTCACGAAGGCGTACTTGGCCTTGCCCATCTTGATGATGATCGTGGTGCCCACGCAGAGCGCGACGGTCGCGAGCAGCTGGTTCGAGATGCCGAACAGCGGCCACAGCGAGTTGATGCCGCCGAGCGGGTCCGTCACGCCCTGGTACAGGAACCAGCCCCACATGCCGCAGACGATGAACGAAGCCGCGACCACCGCGGGATACCAGCTCACGCGGCCGAACGGCTCCCAGACGTGCTTGCCGAGGTCCTGCAGCATGAACCGGCCCACGCGCGTGCCGGCGTCCACCGTCGTGAGGATGAACAACGCCTCGAACATCAGCGCGAAGTGGTACCAGAGGCCCATCGCGCCCTCGCCACCGAGCACGGAGGCGAAGATGTTGGCCATGCCGACGGCCAGCGACGGCGCGCCCCCGGTGCGCGAGAGCAGGGAACTCTCCTCGACCTGCGCAGCCAGCGCCACGAGGTCCTGCGGGTTCAGCACGAAGCCCCAGCCGCGGATGACCTCGGCCGCGCCCTCGACCGTCGTCCCGATGATGCCGGCCGGCGCATTGATCGCGAAGTAGATGCCCGGCGTGAGTACGCAGGCGGCGATGAGCGCCATCACGGCGACCAGCGATTCGGTGAGCATCGCGCCGTAGCCGACCATGCGCGCATCGGCCTCGTTGTCGAGCAGCTTCGGCGTGGTGCCGCTGGCGATAAGCGCGTGGAAGCCTGAGATCGCGCCGCAGGCGATGGTGATGAACACGAAGGGAAACAGCTTGCCGGCGAACACCGGGCCCGTGCCGTCCACGAACTGCGTGACGGCGGGCATCTGGAGCGGCGGGAGCACCACGAGGATGCCCACCGCCAACGCCACGACAACGCCGATCTTCACGAAGGCGCTGAGGTAGTCACGCGGGGCGAGCAACAGCCAGACCGGCATGACGGACGCCGCGAAGCCGTAGATCATCACGGCCCACGCCAAGGTCGGGCCGCTGAGCGTGAACATCGGGCCGAAGACGGCGTGCTCCGCAGCCCAGCGGCCGACATACAGCGAGACGGCCAAGAGCACGAGACCGATCAGCGAGGTCTCGAGCACCGCGCCTGGGCGCAGGTAGCGCATGTACACGCCCATCAGCATCGCGATGGGAATTGTCAGCCCCACGGTGACCGTCGCCCATGCGGAGTCCCGCAGGGCGTTCACCACCACGAGGGCGAGCACGGAGATGAGGATGATCATGATCCCCATCACCGCGACGAGCGCGGTGTAGCCGGCGACGGGGCCGATCTCCTCCTTGGCCATCTGCCCCAGCGACTTACCGTCGCGGCGCACCGAGGCGCAGAGGATCACGAAGTCCTGTACGGCGCCGCCGATGGCGACGCCGACGATGATCCACAGCGCGCCGGGCAGGAATCCAAACTGCGCCGCCAACGTCGGCCCGACGAGCGGACCCGGACCCGCGATCGCCGCGAAGTGATGCCCGAACACCACCCACTTGTTGGTCGGCACGAAGTCGCGCCCATCGGCGAGGCGCTCGGCTGGTGTGGCGCGCGTGGCATCGAGGGCGAAGATCTTCGCCGCGATGATCTTCGAGTAGAAGCGATAGCCCACGGCGTAGGTGCAGACCGCTGCCGTGATGAGCCAGGCCGCCGAGATGCTCTCGCCGCGCCGCAGGCCGAGGTACGCGAAGGCGAACGCGCCGGTGATAGAGACGGCCGCCCAGAGCAGGGCGGAGAGCCAGCGGGGCATCGGGGGAGGGGAAGGGGAGCCCGGAGGGCGGCCGCGTGAATCGCACCGCCTGCTTGTCAGTGGGAAATCCTAGCCCGTCCGGAGGGTCGGATGGAAGGGCGGCGACGATTAGATTCCGAGGATGCGCATCTCGCTTGCTTTCGCTCTGTGCCTGCTGCCCGCCGCCGGGGCGGCGCAGGATGCTGCGCCTGCCGAGCGTCCCCTCGCCACATTCGCGGCGCAGCGCGTGGCGGTGACGCCGGTGCAGTACTGGCGCGCGGATTCCACGGGGTGGAGCGTCGCGGCGGACGGCGAGGCCCTGCGCAGCGGTCTCGACAGCGCCATCACCAGGGAGTTCCGGGATCGCGGCATGGGCGCCCGCTGGGCCTTCGCCGGCGATGTCGTGCGCAGTGCGCGGCGGAATCCCACGCTGCGTGCGGACCCCACCGCGCTGGGCGCTGGCCGTTGGCGCAATCAGCCGCCCAAGCCCGGCGATGCCGTGCCGCAGCTCGTCGCGGACAACCTCCGCACCGTCACCGCACTTGGCGATACGCGCTACGCCCTGATTCCCGTGGAGCTGCGCGGGTCGGCGGAGCTCGCCGTGCTGCGCATCATCATCGCGGACACGCGGATGCGGACGGTCGTCTGGGCGGCGGACCTCGTCGCCGAGGGCGACCGCGACGCGGCCGCGAAGCTGGCGGCGCATCTGGCCGATTTGGTCGTAGACCCGTAACACACCCCCCGAAATCCATGTCTAAGTCGCTCGACGTCACGCTCATCCCTGGGGACGGCATCGGCCCCGCCATCACCGACGCGACCGTGCGCCTGCTCGAGGCCGCCGGCGCCAACATCACCTGGGACCGACAGTTGGCCGGCATGGCCGCCGTGAAGGAGCATGGCGATCCCATCCCCGAGGCGACGCTGCAGTCCATCAAGCGCACAAAGCTCGCGCTCAAGGGCCCGCTCGAGACGCCGGTGGGCAAGGGCTTCCGTTCCATCAACGTCGCGCTGCGCAAGGAATTCGACCTCTACGCCAACCTGCGACCGGCCAAGACGATCCTCACGGGCGGTCGCTTCGACAACGTGGACGTGATCCTCGTGCGCGAGAACACCGAGGGGCTCTACGTCGGCGTCGAGAACTACGTGAAGA
>CAZCIM010000007.1:0-56847 GCA_964498895.1 uncultured Gemmatimonas sp.
AGTTCAACGCGCAGGGCCAGCCGCAGCTGAACTGGCCGCCGAGCTTCGCGCTGGCCAAGGCCTTCCTCGACCAGTCGGAGCGCAACGGCTGCCTCACGGCCGCCCGCGCGGGCGAGGTCCGCACGGCGATTGCCGCTGCGGAGCGCGCCACCGGCACGGCCCGTCAGCAGGCCCTGCAGGCGCTCGCCGGCACGCTCGACCGCGATGCCCGCAACGCCTGCGACAACAACAAGAACCAGCAGCTGCAGCGTGCCCTGCAGCAGCTCTCGGCCGTCACGATCTCCTAAGGCCGAGCCAGATGGAGCCAGCGCCCCCGCAACCGCTTCGGTTGCGGGGGCGCTGTGCCGACAAATCTCACTCCGCTTCGCACGAGGTCTATCGATGCGCGCATTTCGCCTCATTCCCCTGTTCATCCTCGCCGCGTTTCCGCTCGCGGCCCAACAATCGCCGCAGGAAATCGGCGCCTTGCTCAAGCGTCCGGCAGATGCCAGCAAGCGCATCGCGAACGCCGAAACCAAGACGGGCGCACTAGCCGAGAGCAGTCTCATGCTCGACGACAGCAGCCGCGTGGAGCTCTGGTACTTCGAGGGCAAGGAAGGCCAGCGCGTGACCGTCCGGCAGCGCTCCGCGGACTTCGATTCCTTCCTGCACGTCGGCCGCCACGGCGGTGACGAGCCGCTGGTGCAGAACGACGACGCGGACGACGACGGGCTCAACTCCGCCGCCGAGCTGACGCTGCCCGGTGACGACCTGTATGTGATTGTCGCCAACACCTTCGAGACCAAGGGCCGCGGCAGCTACACGCTCTCGCTGGAGATCAAGGACCCCGCGCCGGGCATGAGCGGCCCCAAGACACCGGCCACCGTCACGCTGCGCGAGATCGAGCCGATGCAGCGCTTGGGCATCAACCAACGCTTCGCCTCGCAGCTGGACGCGAAGGACGGCCTGATGGATGACGGCACGCACTTCGAGGTGTGGTACGTGCAGGCCACGGCCGGCGACACGCTCCACGTGCAGGTGCAGAGCACGGAGTTTCCGCCGGCCGTGCACGTGGGGCGCCAGGGGAGCGGCAGCGTGATGGTCGAGGCGGCGGACCCCGCGAGCGCGATGCTGCGCTTCAATGTGCTGGAGTCCGGCACGCTGGCCGTGATCGTGCGGAGCTCGCGGCCGGCGGCCACCGGCAACTACACGCTGCAGGTGGTGCGAGCCGGTCCGCCGCGGTAACGAGAAGCCGAGCTGCGTTTGGCATCCGCGCGCGGCATCCGAGCGCGGCATCCGAGCGCGGCATCCGAGCGCAGCGACTTGCGCAACGCGGGGCGCAGCGGGAGAATCCCCCGGTGCGCCCCGTACTCTTTTCCCTGCTCCTCCTGTGCGCCGCGGCCTCGCTGCCGGCGCAGGCCCCCGGCGACTCCGTGCGCCTCACGCTGCATGCCGGCGATGTCGTGGTCGGCAGCTTTCTCGAGCGCGATACCGAACTCTGGCGGCTCGCCTTCCCCCAGGCGGATCCTCGCCTCATTCCCCGCCGCGACGTGCGCCGTGCCGAACGCCAGATCATCCGCACACGCAGCCAGCTCCGGAGCCAGTCGATGGCGATCGGCATGCTGCTCGGCTGCGGCGCGATGTACGCCGTCTATGCGACGGAGATCAAGTCGGACGAGGACAGTCTCGGCAACCTGCTCATCCTGCCGCTGGGTGCCGTGGGCGTGCTCGGCGGTGGCGTATTCGGCTACGCGGTGGGCAGCACGCGGCCGGAAGTGGTCTGGCGCGAACTGCGCTGACGAGCACGGGCGACGCGTGCCGCGACGCGCACGCGTACAAACCGCAGCACGCTTAGTGCCGCTCGCTCGTTCCGCCCTCGCAGGCCGGCTCACCGTCCATGGTCGCAAGCCGGAGTCCCACCGCGCGTCCCACGAAGATTTCGCAACGCACGCCCACGCCTTCGTAGCGTCCCTCGGCGCCCCAGCTCGTTGAGTCGGCATATAGCACATGCACGGTCACGTCAGTCGACGAGCTATAGTAGGCGGGGGGTAGCATGAGGGTGAAGCGGGACGAGTCCATGAAGAACGCGTCCTGCGCCGTGACAAGGTTCCGGAGGTCCGCCTTCACGGTGGCCACTGGTTGGCGGTGCTTGTCGTGCGGCTCCGGAGGCACGGACGCCATGATAAGCAGCGCCGTGAAGGCCAGGGTGATCACCGTGGCGAAGATGTGCAGCGCGCCTTCGTCCACCCGGGCGCGCTTGAGCACCCGTTCCCGACGCGTTGCGTCCGACTGCTGCGCGGCGGTCGTCAGCACGCCACGCAGGTGCACGTAGTACAGCCAGTCGCCAAACACGCCGTAGATCACGCCGGTGATGACGATGGGCAGCACGTAGCCCCACACGAGGCCGAGGAAGTTCGTCGCGACGATGCCGATGATCGGAAACAGCAACACCAGCCCACGAAACACGGGAATCTGCCGCTTGAACCCCCACATGGGCGTCCACGCCGCCTCGGCGTTCCAGCCGAGCTTCGGGCCGCCGGCGGCGAGTTCGGCGAAGCGATCGCGGTACCGCGACTCCCACGCATCGCCGACCAAGTCCCGGTAGAGCTTCTCATCGAGCGTTGTCATCAGTGCGCTCCCCCAAAGAGCGTGGCGGCGGCGCTCAGCGCGAAGCCGGCCGCGCAGGCCAGCAGCTGCGAACGCGGCAGGTCCCAAGTGCGCTGCGCCTTGAGTTGCGAAAGCATCACGGCGCCGCCGACGAACAGAAATGCACCCGCCGCGATCGGCACGACAATCTCGGTCGCATGCGCCGCCTCCTCGCCGAGCCACAGCGTGAGCGCCGCCCCAGCGAACGCCAAGAGGCCGCTGATCAAGGCGTAGCCGAGGGCCCGCCGCGGGCGCGTCCCGTAGTGCACGAAGACTCCGAAGGTGCCCACCTCACGGGGGAGCTCGTGCGCGAGCATCGCGAGGGCCGTCGCCAACCCAGGCCCGGTTCCGGCGAGGAAGGCCGCGGCGATCAGCGCGCCATCCACGAAGTTGTGTACCGCATCGGCGGCGAAGCTGACGGCCACCATCGCGGGATCGTCAAAGGCGCCGAGCGTCTCGCCGCGTGGCGGGGCCTCGTGCGCTGTATGCTGGAAGCGATGCAGCCAGCGCTCCAACGCATAGCTGCCCACCACACCTACCGCGACCGACAGCGCCACGAACCCCACGGCGGGATGCCGCTCGTAGGCTTCCGGCAGGAGATGGAAGACCGCCGCACCAATCAGCGCTCCGGCCCCGAATGACACCAGCGTGGGCAGCAGGCGCCCGAGCGTGCGCCCCGTCGCCGCGAGGGAGGCGAGCAGCAGCAACGGCACGCCCGTCACGACGAGCAAGCTCAGGAAGGTCGCGAGCCAAGAAGACACGGGAGGAACTTATCAAACGGGGAAAGGGGCTGCCCGAGGACGGGGCGCTACATGGCACGGGAGTTCGACCCTGCCGCAACACCGCCGCCAGAACAATCTGTCTCTAGAAGTAGTAGTTTCTTGGTCAGCCGTCCCCCTCGGGCAGGAGCCCCCAATGCGCCTCGATCTCCGCTACGTCCTCCGCAGCCTCCTTCGCGCACCGGGCTTCACGCTCGCGGTCATCCTCACGCTCGGCCTCGGCATCGGCGCCAATACCGCCATCTTCTCCGTCGTCCGCGGCGTCCTGCTCAAGCCCCTGCCCCACCGCGACGGCGACAAACTGCTCTACCTGCGCCACACGGTGGCCGCCAGCGGCGACGATATCGCCTTCTCCGTCCCCGAGATCAACGACTTCCGCCGCGAGTCGCGCACGCTCGCGCAAATCGCCGAGTACTCGCCGCTCACGCTCAACTTCGTGGACGAGAACAGCGCCTCGCAGATTGACGTGGGCCTCGTCACTGGCAACTACCTCAGCGTGATGGGTCTCGCCCCGATCATGGGCCGCTCCTTCACCGACGGCGACGACGGCGCAGGGGCCGCCCCGGTGATCATGCTGACCTACGGCTATTGGCAGACCTACTTCGGCGGCGCCTCGGACGTCGTCGGCCGCACGCTACGCATCGGGGGACGCAACGTGGAGGTCATCGGCGTGCTGCAGCCCGCGCCGTTCTTCCCCGGCCGCTTCGACGCTCTCATGAACATGAGCATCAGCGAGCATCATGTGAGCGCGCTCATGCAGGACGGCCGCACGCACCGCATGACACAGGTCATCGCGCGCATGAACCCCGAGGCCACCGTCGAGCAGGCACGGCAGGACGTCGCGGCCATCACGGCCCGCCAGCATGAACTCTTCCCAGAGATGTACGACAAGGCCTCGGGCTACAGCGTCAGCGTCACCCCGTTCAAGGAAGTGCTGGGCGCCGACGCGCGGCTCACGCTGTACCTCTTGGTCGGCGTCGCCGCGTTCGTCCTCGTCATCGCCTGTGCCAACGTCGCGAACCTCGCGCTCATGCGCGGCGTGCGCCGCGAGCACGAGCTCACGTTGCGGGCCGCCCTTGGCGCCGGCAGCGACCGCATCCGCCGCCTGCTCATCGCCGAGAACGTCGTGCTGGCGCTCGCCGGCGCCGCGCTCGGGGTCGGCATCGCGTACGCGGGCGTCGGGTTGCTCTCGGCGTTCACCGCCCGCGTCAGCCCCCGCGCCGACGAGATCGCCGTGGACGGCGTGGTGCTCGCCTTCACGCTCGCGCTTTCGTTGGTCGTCGCGCTGATCCTCTCCTTCGTTCCGCGCATCGGCGACGACAACGCCCTCGCTGCGGGCCTCCAGGCCGGCACGACGAAGTCCACGGGCGGCGTGCGTCGGCGGCGCCTGCAGCAGGGCTTGGTCGTCACGCAGGTGGCGGTCACGGTGATCCTGCTCACCGGCACCGGTTTGCTCGTGCGCTCGATGCAGCGCCTCGCCGCAGTGGACCCCGGCCTCGACACGCACAATGTCCTCACGATGGAGGTGCCGTTCGACTTCACCGCGGACGACCCCGTGATCACGAAGCAGCGGCACGCCCAGATGGTCACCGAACTCGACGCACTGCCGCAGGTGGAAGTCGTCGGCATGGGCAGCACCACACCGCTGCGCCGCGCCGGATTCCAGCTCGAGTTGAAGGTTGAGGGCCGCCCGCAGAACCCCGGCGAGCCGATTCCCACGGCCGAGTACCGCGCCGCGGACCCGACGTACTTTCGCGCAGCGGGCATCCGCCTCATCGAAGGGCGTGGGCTCGAAACCACCGATCGCGCCGAGTCCGAGAAGGTGGTCGTGATCAACCAGACGCTCGCCACACGCCTCTGGCCCGACCAAAGTGCCGTCGGGCGCCGGCTGGCCTGGAGCGGCGACGTGCTCCGGTTCATCGGCATGGCGGAGAACGAGTTCCGCACCGTTGTCGGCGTGGTCGCGGATACCAAGGACGGCGGCCTCGACGCCGCACCGATCGGGGCGGTGTATCTGCCCACCGAACAGGCCATCTTCCCGGCCGGCAGCATTGTGCTGCGCGCCAACGTGGACCCGACTGCCCTCGCGCCCACGGCGCGTGAGATCGTGCGCTCCATCGCCCCGACGCAGCCGATCGAGAACGTGCTGCCGCTCGACGCCATCCGCGACGAAAGCATCGGTCCGCGTCGCTTAAACGCCCTCCTGGTCGGCAGCTTCGGCTTGCTCGCGCTGGTCATCGCCACCATCGGCATCGCCGCGGTGCTCGCGTTCTCCGTGACGGCGCGCACCAATGAGATCGGCATTCGCATGTCGCTCGGCGCCGCGCCCGGTCGCGTGCAGCGGATGATTCTCAGCGAGGGCGGTACGCTGCTCGGCATCGGGCTCGCGCTCGGCGTCGTCGGCTCGCTGGCGCTCTCGCGCTTGATTCAGGGGCTATTGTACGGCGTGCCGCCGCACGATCCCCTCACGCTGGCGCTGGTCGCGGCGGGCGTCGCGGGGATTGGCCTCGCGGCGTGCTGGCTCCCGGCGTTGCGGGCGAGCCGCATCCAGCCGAACGAGGCACTGCGGGCGGGCTGACGGAGTTAATCCGAGGCCACACCCACTCCCGTGCTGCACACCCTCCGCATCCTGCTGGCCCTCGGGCCCTTCGTCGTCTCCATCCTTCGCGACCAACGTCGGTGGCTCTGGTTCGGCGCGCCGCTCGCACGCACACCGGAGTTCCATCTCCGCCGCGCGAAGGCGCTCGTCGCCCGCATCGCCAAGCTCGGGCCCACCTTCGTGAAGCTCGCGCAGGTCTTCGCCGCACGCGCGGACCTCATCCCTGAACCCTATCTCGCGCAACTCGGCACCCTCACCGACCGCGTGCCGCCCGTGCCGTGGAGCGAGATCGAGCGAGAGCTGCGCGCCGCCTACGGCGAGGCCCTCGAGCGCACGTTCACCCACATCGACCGCACGCCGATCGCCGCCGCCTCGCTGGGCCAAGTGCATCGCGCCACCTGGCGTGGTCGCGACGTCGCCGTGAAGGTGTTGCGCCCCGGCGTCGAACACACCGTCGAGCGCGACCTGCGTTCGGCCCGCGCCATCACCGCCTGGGCTGCGCGCCGCTGGCCCGTGCCGCATGTGCTCGGCTTCCAATCGCTGGTCGAGGAGTTCGCCACGCGCATCGCGGAAGAAATGGACTTCCGCCTCGAAGCCGAGTACGCCACGGAGGTGCGCGCCAACTTCCGCGGCAATCCGCGCGTCGTGATCCCCGAGATCATGCACGAGCTCACGCGACGCCGCGTGCTCGTGCTGGAGTTCATCCAGGGCCAGCGCGTCGACCGACTGCCCGACGGCTCCGTGGACGCCCAGCGGCTCGCCGCGCTCGTCATGGAAGTGTACGTGCAGATGATGCTGGTGGACGGGCTCTTCCACGCCGACCCGCACGCCGGCAACCTGTTGCTCACGCCGGACGGTCGCCTCGTACTGCTCGACTTCGGCATGATGGTGCGCGTGCCGCAGGAGACCCGGCTCGCGCTCATCCGCACGGTGTTCGCGTCCATCCGCCGCGATCCCATCGCCGTGGCCGATGGTTTCACCGCACTCGGCCTCGTCGCGCCGGGCGCGGACCCCGCGGAGATCCGCCGCCTCGCCGGCATCCTCGTCGAGCTCAGCGTCCAGCGCACCACCACGCAGCAACGGCTCGAGACCATGCTCGCCGACCGCGTCATGGCGTCGCTCTATGACTTCCCCGTGATCCTGCCGCGCGACCTCGTGTACTTCGCCCGCACCGCCGCGCTAATCGAAGGCATCGGCACGCGCTACGATCCGTACTTCAACGCCATCCAGGTCGGCACGCCGCTCGTGATGCGCATGCGGAGCCGCATCCTCACATCGCTGGGCCAGGAAGCGGAACCGAGCATCGAAGAGTACGCCGCGATGGCTGGCTGGGCCGTGGGGCGCGCCTGGCGCCGCGTGCGCGAGGTGCTCGGCCCTTGGATCACGCCTGCGGCGGACGCCCGCCCGCAGCCCTGATCGCTGCGGCGCGCGCCCGGATGGCCGCGCGCCGCTCGTCGGACAGCCGCGTGAGGTTCTTGAGCTGCATCACCATGCGCTGATTCCCGCGCAGCGTGCGCTCGTGCCGCAGCAGATAGTCCCAATACAGCGTCGTGAACGGGCAGGCGTCGTCGCCCACGGCCTCGGCGGGATCGTAACGGCACTCCGAGCAATAGTTGCTCATGCGCTGGATGTACTTGCCCGTCGCCACATACGGCTTGGACGCCATCACGCCGCCGTCCCCGTACTGCGACATCCCCAGCGTGTTCGGCAGCTCCACCCACTCCACGGCGTCCACGTACACGCTGAGATACCAATCGTGCACCCGCTGCGGCCGCACGCCGAGCAACAGCGCATACAGCCCGGTCACCATCAGCCGCTGGATGTGATGCGCATAGCCGTAGCGCAGCGTCTGCCCGATCGCATCCTGCAGGCAAGTCATCTCCACCCGCCCATCCCAATAGAAGTCGGGCAGCGGCTCCTGCGCATCCATCGCATTGCGCTCGAGATACTCGGGCATCTGGGTCCAATAGATGCCGCGCACATACTCGCGCCAGCCGAGGATCTGCCGGATGAATCCCTCGGCGGCTTCTAACGGCACGCGCTGCGCGCGATACGCGCGCTCCGCCTCGGCGATCGCCTCGCGCGGATTCAGCAGATGCAGGTTCATGGCCGCCGCGAGCCGCGAGTGATACAGCCAGGCCTCGCCGGTCCACATCGCGTCCTGCCAGCGGCCGAAGTCCGCGAGCCGATGGTCAATGAAGTCGTCCAGCGCCGCGCGTGCCTGCTCCGGCGTCACCGGCCAGTCGAAGTCGTGGGCCGCACCCGGATGCCCGGCAAACACATCATCCACCAGCGCGAGCACCTCGCGCGTGATGTGGTCCGGCGCGAAGCGAATCGGTGCGGGCATCAACCCCGGCCCCTGCTTGCCGAAGCTCTCGCGATTCTCCGCATCGAAGTTCCATGCCCCACCCGTCGGCGAGCCATCGGGCTCCAGCAGCACTGCATGGCGCTTTCGCATCTCCCGATAGAAGAACTCCATGCGGAGCTGCTTTCGACCCTCTGCATGCGCACGGAAGTCGTCTACCGTGCTCAGGAAGTGCGTGTCCGTGCGGATCTCGAGCGGCACACCGGACTCGACCGCCACCCGCTCGATCATCGCACGTACACCGTACTCGCCGGGCTCCACGACGACGAGCCGTTCCGGGCGGAGTCGCGCGATCGCCCCGGCGAGCTCGTCACCAAGGGTGCCGCGATTCTCCTGGTCATCCACGGCGCGATAGTGCACCGCCCAGCCTCGGGCGCGCGCCGCGTCGCGATAGTGCCGCATGGCGCTCAGGAACAGCGCCGTGCGCGGCTTGCTGCTCCATGTGCGCGTGCTCTCCTCGACGACCTCCGCCATCCACAGCGCATCGCGGTCGGGATCGGCCCCGTCGAACACCGGGGAATCCGGTGCGAGTTGGTCGCCGAGGACGAGCAAGAGGTTGCGCATCCCTCCTGAACGCAGAACCCCCCGCGCTAGTGCGCGGGGGGTCCGGCGGGCGTGGGCGCGGCGTGGGCGAACGGCTTGGCTCGCCTCGGGCTAGCGCCCCCCGCCTCCAAAGCTCCACACGAAGTTGAGCAGCGGCAGGCAGCAGGCCGACTCCACGCCGGACATGCCCGCGAAGCCCAAGTCCGCCGAGAGCCGGTCGCCAATGAAACGGAAGCCACCGCTGAACATGCCGTTCACGCCGGGATTCACCGAGAACCAGTTCTCCGTCACGAACTTCACGCGCCGCGAGATCCGTCGCTCGCCGCCCAGCATGAACACGGGCTCGTTGCTCGTATTGGAGTAGCCGTCCGTCTGCGCGTAGAACCAGCCCGCCCCGAAGGTCACGGCGTTGTCGCGCGTGCCGTACGTGCCCACGCCGTAGAGGATGCCGGCATTGCCCTCATCGATTTCCTCCGTCACGAAGAACGAGAGCGCCCCGCCCGACACGCTGAGCTTACCGCGGTTCAACAGCGTCACCTTCGGCGCGAGGTAGAACACCTCGCCGAGCAACCCGGGAATCACCGGAGTCCCGCCGGCGATCGTGAGCCAATCCGTCACGCCGTAGCCGACAAAGGGGAAGAACAGCCAGTAGCTCGACACGTAGCCCTCGCCCTGCGGCAGCGGGCGCCCCGTCGACGAGAAGAACAATCGCGACCCATTGGCGTCCTCCGACCACACCAAGCCGTCGGCGCGCACCGTGGCGCTGCGCATCGAGACGATCTGCTCCCGCGGGATCTCGACGCGTGCGCCGGAGCGCGTCACCATCACGATTTGCGTCTCAGTCTCACGCTCGATGCGGCCCACCAGCACCGACCCGTCGCGCAGGCGCACCTCCACCACACTGTCCACAGGCGCCGATGCCGGCGTAGGCTCCTGTGCCGCGATGCGCCGCGCGGGGGCAATCATCGCCAGTCCGCACAGTACGACGCCCAGCAGCATCACGCGACGCATCGTCAGCTCCTTGGTGGCCGTTGGCTCGCGCCGGCCGTCATGTCAGCGGCGCGTGGAATCCATTGAAGCGTTCCCAATATTCGCCCGTCAGCCTGCCCTCGGCCACCACGTGATACCCCTCATGCTGCGCGGCGGTCGCACAGGCGTGGTTTGGCAGCACGCGGAGCCGCGTCCCAATCGGAAACGCCGAAAGGTCCCACGCCGCACCGTCGCGTCGCGCGATCATGCCGTGCTCTTGGTTGGCGCCGATCATCACAAGGTCGTCCACGGGCGCGCCCTGCGCGTCGCACACGAGCCCGTAGGCCTGATCCACCGGAAGCGCCGCCGTGCCGCGGTCGCGCGAGAGTGCCATCCACCCGCCGTCGGTGATGAGCCAGCCCTTCTCGCGTTGATGCCCGATCACGGTCACCAGCACGCTGAGCGCGATGTCGTCCACGGCACACACGCCGAGCCCCGCCATCACAAGATCCTGGAACATGTACACGCCCGCACGCACCTCGGTGACGCCATGCAGGTCGTCTGCAAAGTGTGCGGTCGGCGTGGAGCCGACGCTCACCACGGGCGCCGCGTGCCCGGCGAATCGCAGGCGAAGCGCGGCGTTCAAGACGGCATCGCGTTCTTGGGCGGCCATCGCGCGCTTCGCCTCGTCCGTGATGCTGCGGTAAGATTCCCCCGCGTGCGTCATCACGCCACGGAGGTCGTCGCCGAGCAGATCCGCGATCTCCAAGAGGAGGGCGGAATCGGGGGCGACGCCGGCGCGGTGTCCGTCGCTGTCCACCTCGATCAACGTCGGCACGCCGCGGCGCGTGGCGCGCCGATGCGCCGCAACCGCGCGCGCCGCTTCGAGGGAATCCAAAATCACCGTGAGCTCGGCGCCGCGGTCTTGCAACGCAGAGACCGCCCCGAGCTTCTGCGGCGCGATGCCCACGGCATAGAGGATGTCCGTGATGCCGCCCGCCAAGCAGGCCTCGGCTTCGCGCAATGTGGAGACCGTCACGCCACCAGGTTGCCCGCGGAGTGCGCGGCGAATCACCGGGAGACTCTTCGCCGTCTTCACATGCGGCCGCAGCGGCACGCCGAGGGCCGCGAGATGCGAGCTCAGCCGTCCGAGGTTGCGCGTCAGGCGATCCGAATCGAGCAGGAGACTCGGCGTGGGAAGCGAATCAAAGTCAGGCACGAGGGCAAAGTAGCATGGCCAGAGAATCGGATGGCGCCGCGAATGTCGAGCGTTCTGTTCCCCTCTCTTGCACCGATGTGCAGGACGCGGTTAGACTCCAAGTGCGTGCCTTGAGAACCATTCTCAACTCGCCCTGACCCTCCGGATTCACGCATGACCGCCTCCGCGCGCCAACTTCCCGGTTGCAGCTGCCCCCTCCTCGAGAGTGAAGCGGGTCGGCCGGCCACGGTGGTGGCCATCGCCTGCGGCGACCAGGACGCCTGCCGGCTCCGCGCCATGGGTGTGTACGAAGGGGCCACGGTCTCCGTCATCAACAAGCGCCACGTCTTGCTGGTAGACGTGCACGGCACGCGCCTCGCGCTCGGCACCGATCTCGCGCAGGACATCACCGTCCAGCCGCAAGACCGCTCGGCCCCCTGACGTGGCCGCGCCCGCATCGTCGGCGCCGCGCGAATCCACGGATACGCTGCGCGTCGCCCTCATCGGCAATCCCAACACCGGCAAGACCACGCTCTTCAACGCGCTGACCGGCCTCCGGCAGCGCGTGGGCAACTTCGCCGGCGTCACCGTCGAGCGCGTCGAAGGCAGTTCGCCGCTACCCGACGGCCGCCGCGCCACGCTGCTCGACTTGCCGGGCTCCTACTCGCTCTCAGCGGGCTCTCCCGACGAGCAGATCGCCCTCGAAGTCCTGCTCGGCCGCGACGACGCGCATTACCGGCCGCACGTAGTGTGCGTGGTGGTGGATGCCTCGCACCTCGAGCGCAACCTATATCTCGCGTCGCAGGTGCTGGAGCTGGGCCTCCCGGTGGTGATCGCGCTCAACCAGTTCGACGTCGCGGAATCGCAGGGCATCCGCATCGACGTGCCGGCGCTCATCCATGAGTTGGGCGTACCGGTGATTCCCACGGTCGCACACCGCGGCGAGGGGCTCGAGCCGCTGCGGCGTGCGCTGGTCACGGCCGCCGAGCTTCCGGCGCCGATGCGGCGCTTCATGGTGCCGGCGGAGGTCGAGGGCGCGCTGGCCCCGTTGCAGGGGCTCCTCGAGCGCGGCGGCATCAACTACGCCGCCGCAGGCATGGAAGCGCTGCGCCTTCTCGGCGTGCGCCGCGACGAGCCGCACCTCGTGCATGTGGACGGGCTCGCGGCACGCCTCGAGAGCACGCGCGCGGCCATCGCCGCCGCGGGCTACGTGCCCGATCGCCTGGAGTCCGAGCTGCGCTACACGTGGATCGGCGGCGTGCTCTCGCGCTGCGTCGAGCGCGTGCGGCGCACCGGCGACTCCCTCAGCGATCGCATCGACGCCGTCCTCCTGCACCGCGCCGGCGGTCCGCTGATCTTCCTCGCGATCATGGCGCTGGTGTTCCAGTCCGTGTTCAGCTGGGCCGCGCCGATCCAAGACCTCTTCGAGTCCGCCGCCATCGGCGCCGGCGCCTGGGTCGGGGGCTTCTTGCCCGAGGGCGACCTGCGGTCGCTCGTCGTGGATGGTGTGTTCGCCGGCGTCGGCAGCGTCATCGTGTTCCTGCCGCAGATCGCCATCCTCTTCGCGTTCATCGGCCTGCTCGAGCAGACGGGCTACATGGCCCGCGCCGCATATCTCATGGATCGCGTGATGCGCCGCGTCGGCCTGCATGGCAAGAGCTTCATCCCGATGCTCTCGGGCTATGCCTGCGCCGTACCGGGCATCATGGCCACGCGCACGATCGACGATCCCAAGGATCGGCTCGCGACCATCATGGTCGTGCCGCTCATGTCCTGCTCGGCGCGCCTGCCCGTGTACACGTTGCTCATCGGCACCTTCGTGCCCGCGCTGCCGCTGATCCCGGGCCTCAACCTGCAGGGCTTCACGATGCTCGTGATGTACCTGCTCGGCACCGTCGCGGCGCTGGTGGTCGCGTTCGTGTTCCGACGCACGCTGCTCAAGGGGCCCGTGCGGCCGATGCTGCTCGAACTGCCCAGCTATCGCATGCCGTCGCTCAAGTCGCTGACGGTGACAGTGTGGCAGCGCTGCCAGGTATTCCTGCAACGCGCAGGGACGGTGATTCTCGCGCTCAGCATCGTGCTCTGGGCGCTCGCGACGTATCCCAAGGCCACGGTGGACGTAACGCTGCCGGAGACGGTACAGCAGGAGCAGCAGCTCGCCCACTCGGTGCTCGGACGCTTCGGCCACGCCGTGGAGCCGGTCGTCGCGCCACTCGGCTACGACTGGAAGATCGGCGTCAGCATCGTGGCCAGCTTCGCCGCGCGCGAGGTCTTCGTCTCGACCATGGGCACGATTTACGGCGTGGGTGGCGAAGACGAAGCCGCGCTCTCGGAGCGCCTGCTCGCACAGCAACGGCCGGATGGCAGCGCGATGTACACGCCGCTGATCGCCGTGGGACTCATGGTGTTCTACGTGTTTGCGCTCATGTGCATCAGTACGGTGGCGGTGACGGTCCGCGAGGCGGGCGGTGGCGCCATCGGCTGGCGCTGGGCGGCGATCCAGTTCGGCTACATGCTCGTGCTCGCCTACGCCATGGCCTGGCTCGTACTGGTCGTCGGACGCGCGATGGGGTTCGCCGGATGAGCGCCGACACCATCATCGTAGCGCTCATCGTGCTGGGTGCCGTCGCGTTCCTGCTCCGCCGCGTCCTGCGCGCACGCAAGGCCGGGCATGGCCACGGCGCCGGCTGCGACAACTGCGGACACTGAGCCGCACGCGCACCGCGTGACGCGGCTCGCCGATGGCGTAGTCGTGGGGTATCATCTGCTGACCCCCGCTCCCGAGGCCACATGTCGCATCTCCTCGCTCTCGCGCTCAGCGCCGCGCTGTTCACCGCGTCGGCGCTCGGGGCGCAATCGGCGACGACCGCCACCGAAGCAGCGATACCCGGCGTCGTGGACTCCGTGCTGCTGCGAGCCATCGACCTCCCGCGCGTGATGCAGCGCGCGCGTGCCGCTGGCGTCCCAGACTCCATCATCCGCGGCACGGTCGATCGCATGCGCCAGCGGGGCCTGCCCGCCGGCGACGCGTCTGACGTCGTCACGCTCGAAGTCGAGTCGGTCGAGCGCGGCGGTGACCGCAACAACTTCGGTGCCTTCGTGCGCACGCAGGTCGAGAGCGGCCTGCGCGGGCGCGATCTCGCCGCCGCGATCCGCGCCGAGCGCGCGCGACGCGGGATGGGTCCTGCCGATCGCGGTGGCCGACCGGAAGCAGCGGGCGCACGCCCGGACGGTCGCGGCGGCCGCCCCGAGGGCCGCGGAGGTCGGCCAGAAGTGCGCGGCGGTCGCGCCGATTCGACCGCGCGACCCGACGTCCGAGGCAATCGCCCGGCAACCGGCGCACAGCCCCCGCGTCCGCGGGGTGACTCGGCCGACAAACCGCCAACCCGTGGGAGACGCCCATGACGCGCCGCATCATCCTGAGCACGCTCGCGCTCGCCGCCTGCGGCGGTGAGCCGCGACAGGAGCAACCGCCACCGAGCGCTGCAGCGCAGGTGGCCCCCGAGGTGACGCTCGCGCAAACCGTCGCCGAGGGGATCCAAGCCGCGCCGAGTCGTGCGGATTCGGTCCTGCAGGCGCACAGCATCACCCGCGCGGGATTCGACTCGCTCCTGTACAAGATCGCCGCCGACTCCGCGCTCTCGGCCCAGTACGCGGCCGGCCGGCGTTGAGCGGGACACGGGGGTCCGGTCTCAGACCGGGCCCCCGTGTGGCTAGATTCCCTGCATGACCAAGATCTTCGCCGAAGACCTCGCCCAGCGCGTCGGCACGCGCGCCATCCACGCCGGCCAGCGCCCCGATCCCACCAGCGGCGCCATCATGCCGCCGATCTACCAGACGTCCACCTACGCGCAGGAAGCGCTGGGCGTCCACAAGGGCTACGAGTACGCCCGCGGCAAGAACCCCACGCGTGAGGCGCTGGAACGCAACGTCGCCGCGCTCGAGAACGCCCAGCACGGCTTCGCGTTCTCCTCGGGCATGGGCTGCCTCACGAGCATCATGCTGATGTTCAAGGCGGGTGACCACATCATCGTCGGCAGCAACGTCTACGGCGGCACCTATCGCCAGATGGACAAGCTGTTCACGAACTTCGGCATCGAAATCTCGTGGATCGACATGCGCGACGTCCAGAAGGTGCAGGACGCCGTCAAGAAGAACACCCGCGCGATCTTCATCGAGACGCCGACCAATCCGCTGATGCAGCTCGCGGACATCAAGGCGATTTCGGACATCGCGCACAAAGCCGGCGCGATCTCGATCGTCGACAACACCTTCGCGTCGCCGATTCTCCAGGCCCCGCTCGCGCTCGGCGCGGACATCGTCTGGCATTCGAGCACCAAGTACCTCAATGGCCACTCCGATCTCTTGGGCGGCGTCGCCGTCACCAACAGCGACGAACTCGCGGCCAAGCTGCAGTTCAACGCCAACTCCGCCGGCGCCGTCCCCGGGCCGATGGACGCGTGGCTCACGCTCCGCGGCACGAAGACCCTCGCGCTGCGCGTGAAGGCGCACGACGCCAACGGCCGCGCCGTCGCCGCATGGTTCGCCAAGCGCCTCGGCGCCGAGCGCACGTTCTATCCGGGCTTGGAGAGCCACCCGCAGCACGAACTCGCCAAGCGCCAGATGAGCGGCTTCGGCGGCATGGTGTCTGTGGAGACGGGCTCCAAGGCCAACGCCAACACCGTCGTCACGCGCCTCAAGCTCTTCACGCTCGCTGAATCCCTCGGCGGCGTCGAATCGTTGGTATGTCAGCCGGCGGGGATGACGCACGCCTCGGTGGAACCGGCGCGACGCGCGGAGATCGGCATCACGGACGGCCTGCTGCGCTTCTCCGTGGGCGTCGAAGACGTGGAGGACCTGCTCGAGGACCTCGAGCAGGCGTTCAAGGGACTCTAAGTCCCAAGGAGTGCACGATGGCGCGCACCGTACTCACTGACATCGCCTCCCAGAGCTGGGAGCATCCGGCCGACCGCGCGGCGCTCGCCGCCATGCGCGCGCTGCCGGGCTTCGACGCCGCGGTCAACGCCTTCGCCAAGGCCTTCGGCGAGCGCGGCGTCCGGCACCTGTTCCTCGCGTCGGCGGTGCGCGTCGGCCCCACGCAGCGTCCGCAGCTCGATGCGCTGTGGACCGAAGTCCTGCAGACGATGGATTGGCCCACGCGGCCGCAGCTCTACGTCACGCAGACGCCGACGATCAACGCTGGCGCCGTGGGCTTTGGCGAACCGTTCGTGGTGATCAACTCGGCGGCCATCGAGCATCTGACGCGCGAGGAGCTGCGCGTCATCCTCGCGCACGAGCTCGGCCACGTGATGAGCGGGCACGTCACGTACCGCACCGTCGCGCAGATCATCCTCATGCTGGGCATGGGCAACCTGCCCTTCCTCGCCGGCGTGGCCATCCTCCCGTTCCAGCTCGCCCTGCTCGAGTGGTACCGCAAGAGCGAACTCTCCTGCGACCGCGCCGCGCTGCTTGGCGCGCAGGATCCCGATGTGGTGCTCACCAGCTTCATGAAGATGGCCGGTGGCCGCGAGTTCGGGGACACGCTCAGCCTCGAGGCGTTCAAGGAGCAGTCCCGCGAGTACGAAGTGGACGACTCCGCCTGGGACACCGTGCTCAAGGCCATCAACACGGCGTTCCGCACGCATCCGTTCTTCACGGTGCGCGCCGGTGAGCTGCAGCGTTGGATGGCCGGCGGCGACTACGCGAAGATCATCGCCGGCGAGTACGTCAAGCGCGCCGACGTGAAGCGTGGCGACGGGCTCGGCGATGACCTCAAGAAGGGTGCGTCCTACTACGGTGATCAGGTGAAGGACGCCGTCGAGAAGCTCAGCGACACGGCCAAGCGGGCCAAGGATGCCTTCACCGATGCCATGAAGGGCGGCGCTCGGTGAAGATCCTGATCGTCGGCGGGGGCGGGCGTGAACATGCGCTCGCCTGGAAGCTCAAGCAGGACAACCCCTCCGCCGAGATCCTCGCGGCTCCCGGCAATCCGGGCATCGCCGAACTGGGCCGCTGCATCAATGTGAAGGCCACCGACGTGGACGGTCTGCTCGCGCTCGCCGAGCGCGAGCAGGTCACCTTCACGGTGGTCGGGCCGGAAGCTCCGCTCTCGCTCGGTATCGTGGATCGCTTCCGCACGGCAGGGCGCGCAATCTTCGGGCCCACGGCCGACGCCGCGCGCATCGAGACGTCCAAGCGCTTCGCGAAGGACTTGATGCTCAAGCACGGCATCCCGACGGCGAGCGCACGCACCTTCACCACAATTCCCGAGGCGAAGGCGGAGATTCGTCGGCTGGGCGCCCCGGTCGTGGTGAAAGCCAGCGGCATCGCGGCAGGCAAGGGCGTCATCGTGGCGATGACGGTCGCCGAGGCCGAAGCTGCCGTGGATGACATGCTCGACGCGAAGGTCTTCGGCGACGCCGGCGCGGAAGTGCTTATCGAAGAGTTCATGGAAGGCGAAGAGCTCTCACTCTTCGCGCTCACCGACGGCACGCACGCACTCACGATGCTCGGCGCGCAGGATCACAAGCGCATCGGCGAGGGCGACAGCGGCCCCAACACGGGCGGCATGGGCGCGTACCTGCCCGTTTCCACGTGCACGCCGGAACTCGTCGCACGCGTTAGCGAGACAATCATCCTGCCGATGCTCGCCGCCATGCGCGCCGAGGGCTGCCCGTTCACTGGGCTGCTCTACGCTGGGCTGATGCTCACGGAGGACGGCCCCAAGGTTGTCGAGTTCAACTGCCGTTTCGGCGATCCCGAGACGCAGGCGGTGCTGCCGATGATGGCGTCGTCGCTGCTTGTGCCGATGCAGGCGATCGCCGAGGGCCGCTCGATTGCATCGCAGCCGGTATTGCAGTGGAGAGACGGCGCGGCGATCACGACCGTCGTGGCAGCCGAGGGCTATCCAGGCACGCCACGCAGCGGCGACGTGATCACCTTGCCTGTCTCCGAACCCGGCGTGACCGTTTTTCACGCCGGCACAGCCACGAATGCCAACGGCGAGCTCGTCACGGCCGGTGGCCGCGTGCTCGCGGTGACAGCCGTCGCGCCGACGCTCGGGGAGGCGCAAGCCAAGAGCCGCGGCTATGCGGAACGCGTGCAGTTCGCGGGTCGGCAGTTGCGGCGCGACATCGGCTGGCGCGAGTTGGCCCGCGCGCGCTGACGCGCGATGCCCGAACTCCCCGAAACCGAGACGATCGCCCGCGACCTCGACGCCGCACTGCGCGGGTCGCGCATTCGCACCGTCACCGTGCTCCGGCGCGACGTCGTCCGCGGACCGCGCCTGATCACGCCCGAATCGGCTCGCCTGCTCTCGCGTCCTTTGCTCGGCGTCACCCGACGCGCGAAGTCCATCGTCCTGGAGTTCGAGGGCGCTACGCGCCTCGTGGTCACGCCGCGCTTCACCGGCGCCATGCTCCTGCGCAGCGCGGCGGACGATCTCGGGCCGCGCCCCGCGCTCGTGCTGCGACCACCGCTGCCCTACTGCTGCGTGCAGTTTCGCCTCACCGACTGGCGCTACCTCGAGTACGTCGACGTGCGCCGCCTTGGGACGCTCGAACTCATGCTGCCCGCACGCTTCGCCGCCTGGGACGCCAGCCTCGGACCCGAGCCGCTTGACCCAGCCCTCACCGCCGAGCGATTTTCGGGAATCCTTCGGGGGTCGAGACGCGCCGTGAAAACCGTGTTGATGGACCAAAAGCGCCTCGCGGGCGTGGGCAACATCTACGCGAACGAAGCGCTGTGGCGCGCCGGCATCAAGCCGACCCGCCGTGCCAGCGCGGTGACGCGCGCCGAGGCCGCTCGGTTGCTCGATGACCTCCGCACGATCCTGAGCGCCAGCATCGCGCTGCGCGGCACCACGTTCCGCGACTTTCAGGACGCGTACGGGGGCCGCGGGGGTTACGCAACGAAGCTCAAGGTCTACGGGCGCGGTGGCGAGGCCTGTTCGCGCTGCGGCGCCCTGCTGCAGGAGACGCACAAGCTTGAAGGTCGCTCGACGGTCTGGTGCCGGAGCTGCCAGCGGTGAGCCCCCGCCGCCGTCGCCGCCGCGGCCCACTCGCGCCGCCCAAGGACGTCGAGATGCGGATCGACAACATGCTTGCGCTCGTCAAGGACAACGCGCGCGACGTGCCGGGTGTGTATCGCATGACGTCGGCCGAAGGCGAGGTCATCTACGTCGGCAAGTCGAAGGCCCTGCGCACGCGCCTGCTCAGTTACTTCCGCGCCAAGTATCCAGCGGACAAGGGCGCGCGCATCCTGCGCGAAGCCGCCGCGCTCGAATGGGAGCCGTTGCCCAGCGAGTTCGCCGCACTGCTGCGCGAGCTGCGGCTGATCAAACAGCTACGCCCGCGCTACAACGTGGCCATGAAGCGCGACGCGCGGTACCACGCCTTCGTGCGCATCTCCCGCGGCCCCGCCCCGCGGCTTCACGTCGTGCGCGGTGCCGGCACGGACGAGCACGGCACGTACTTCGGTCCCTTTCGCGGCGCCTATCAGCTGGCGGAGGCGATCCGCGAGTTGAACGATGCGCTCGGACTCCGCGATTGCGCGCTCGACACACCGATGGTATTCGCCGACCAACCGGACCTGCTCGACCTCCCGTCGCGCACACCCGGCTGCATCCGGCACGAGATCGGGCGCTGCTTGGGCCCCTGCGTGGGTGCCGTGCGCGAAGCAGAATACGACGCCGCGTTCGCAGCCGCCCGCGGATTCCTTGAGGGCGCCGAAGACGCACCGGTGCGGCTGCTGCGCACACGCATGGAAACCGCCAGCGATGCCCTCGACTTCGAGCGCGCCGCCTTCTGGCGCGACAAGCTGCAGCGGCTCGAAGCCCTGCGCGAACAGTTCGCGCGGCTGCGTTTCGCGTTGGAGTCGCTCTCGTTCACCTATGTGGTGCCCGGGGTGAACGGCGACGACCGCGCCTACCTGATTCGCCGCGGCGTCGTGCGGGCCGAGGGCCCGGCACCGCGCACGCCAGCCGAACGCGCCGCCTTCGAGGCCCAAGCCAGCCTCCACCTCGGCCCGCGCACGTCGCGGCAGGGCCAGACCGTCCCGGGGCACGAAGTGGACGAGGTGCTGTTGGTGGCGGGCTGGTTCCGCAAACACGCCAAAGAACTGGAGCGCACCACGCCCTTGCCGCTCGGCTCAGCAGCGTCGAACTTGGTGCCATGCGCATCCTAGTGGCCGACGACGATCGCCAGTTCTCGCAGCTGGCCTGCCAGATGTTGATGGCCGCAGGACACCAGGCGTTTCCCGCCTACGACGGGGCCAGCGCGATGATGGCGGCCATGCGCACGCCCGCGCCGCAGCTGATCGTGCTCGATCTCCAGATGCCCGCCGGCGACGGCACCACGACGCTCGCCAAGCTCAAGCAATCGGCGAAGACCGCGTTGATCCCCGTGCTCGTCGTCTCGGCGACCAGCGACCCATCAATGCACGACAAGGTGCTCGCGATGGGGGCCGCCGGCTTCATGGCGAAGCCGATCGATCCCGACACCTTCATTGACGCGGTCGAGGCCTACGGCCCGCCCGCGAAGGGCCGCTAGCCCTCGAGTGGAATCAGCTCGGCGTCCGCGACGCCGTCCGCGATCGTCAGGATCGCCACGCAGGGTTTGAGGTCAAATCGCTTCGGCCCTGCCGCGCCGGGATTCACGATCAGCCGCCCGCCGACGCGCTCGATCACCTGCTTGTGCGTGTGGCCGTAGACACAGACGTCCGCATCGTACGCCGCGGCGACCTGCGCCGGCTTCGGGCGCCCGAGTTCATGCCCATGCTGCACATGGATGCGCAGGCCGCCGATGCTGAGGTCCAGCGCTTCGCGCAGCGCAGGATCCCACGGCGCGTCGCAATTGCCGAACACGGCGAGCGTCGGCGCGATCAGCCCGAGCTCCATGAGGATCGTGTCGCTGCACACGTCACCCGCGTGCAGGATCTGCGACACTCCGGCGAACACCTCATGCACCTGCGGCCGCAGCAGGCCGTGCGTGTCGGAAATCAGTCCGATGCGGATCGCGTCGCCGGTCATGCGTCAGCCCGCCGCAGGCCGGTCACTCGTCGCTGGGCTCGCCCCAGCGCGGCGCCAGCGTATTCGGCACGCCAAGGTGATCGAGCGCGCGTGCCACGATGAAATCCACCAACTCGGCGATCGTCGTCGGACGATTATAGAAGCCCGGCGCCGCGGGCATCACGGTCGCACCCGCCAGCGTCACGCGGCGCATGTTCTCGAGGTGGATCAGCGAGAGCGGCGTCTCACGCGTGACCAACAGCAGCGGCCGACGCTCCTTGAGGGCCACATCCGCCGCGCGCTCCACCAACGACCGCGACGTCCCCGCCGCGATGCTGGCCAGCGTGCCCATCGAGCAGGGGCAGATCACCATGCCTCCGGCCAGCGACGAGCCGGACGCCGGCGCGGCCCCGCGGTCGCCGTCGTCGTACACCGTCACGAGCCGGTCGAAACGCTCCGCGCCCACGGCCGCGCGCAACCCCGCGAGATCACCCACCTCGCTCTCCGTGCGCAGCAGCCGAAACCCATGCGAGCTCACGATCAGCGACACGCGGCGCTCGGCGACGAGCAGCTGCTCCAGCAAGCGGATCCCATACGGCGCACCCGAGGCGCCGGTGATTGCCAGCACCAACGGGGCGTCGGGAGCTGCGGCTCGCGTCATTGCAGGAACACTCGGTCGGCGAGCACGAAGCCCAGGAAGGTCATCGAGATCACGCCGTTCATGGTGAAGAACGCGGCATCCAGCTTGCTCAGGTCATCCGAACGCACCAGGGAGTGCTCGTACGCGAGCAGGATGCCGACGACCGACACGCCGACCCACGCGAGCCAGCCGAGTCCCGATGCCCACACCGTGGCGCCAAGCGACAGCACGGTGACCACATGCAGCACCCGCGCGATGACGATCGCCCGCGGTACGCCCACGCTCGCCGGGATCGAATGCAGGCCCTGCGAGCGATCGAACTCGATGTCCGGCAGTGCGTACAACACGTCGAAGCCGCCGCTCCACGTCATCACGCCGAGCGTGATGGCGATCAGCAGCCACCATGGATCGCTCCACACGCCCGTCACCGCGAGATAGCCGCCCACGGGAGCGATCGCGAGGCCGAGCCCGAGCACCAAGTGCGCATAGCGCGTGAAGCGCTTCGTGAACGAATAGAAGCACACCCACAGCAGCGCCACCGGCGACAGCACCAGGCACAGCGGATTCAACTGCCCGGCCGCCCACACGAACAGCGCCGCGGCCACGACCACCGTCAGCCAGGCATCGCGCACCGCGATCGCCCCGCGCGGAATCTCGCGCTGTTGGGTGCGCGGGTTCTTGGCGTCGTAGTCGCGGTCCACGATGCGATTCACCGCCATCGCCACCCAGCGCGCCGCCGTGAACGCCAGCACCACCCAGCCCAGCATCGCCCACGTGATCTCCCACTCCAGCGAGGCGATCGTCACGCCGACCAGCGCGAACGGCAACGCGAACACCGTGTGCGGCAGCTTCACGAAGCTCATCCAACGCGCAATGCGCCCTTCGCCCGCGAAGGTCTGCCCTTCGCGTCCGCCGCCCGGATGCGTCGCGGTCGCGCTCACCGCTTCTCGATCCCCAGCGAGACCCAGTACGCGTCCACCTTGGCCTTCGTCGCGTCATCCATCTCGATGACCGTCGGCCAGTTCCGCGTGAAGCCTTCCTCCGGCCACTTCTTCGTGCCGTCGATGCCCATCTTCGAGCCATAGGTGAACGCGCGGCTCGCATGATCGAGCACGTCCACCGGCCCCATCGTGAAGCGCGTGTCGCGCTCGGGGTCGATGTTGTTGAGCGCCACCCACCAGGCCTCCTGCGGATTGCGCACGTTCACCCACTCGTCCACAACGACGATCACCTTGGCCAACGACATCAGCCCCGCGCCCCACAGCGCGTTCATCGTCTTGTAGGCGTGGCCCGGGTACTGCTTCTTGATGCTCACCAACACGAGGTTGTGGAACACGCCCTCGGCCGGCATGTGATAGTCCACGATCTCCGGCGTCGTCAGCTTGAGCAGCGGCAGGAAGATGCGCTCCGTCGCATGCCCGAGATAGAAATCTTCCATCGGCGGCCGCCCGACGATGGTCGCCGAGTACACCGCGTTCTTGCGCATCGTCACGGCAGTCACGTGGATGCGCGGATACAGGTCCGCCTCGGAGTAGTAGCCCGTGTGGTCGCCGAAGGGCCCTTCCACCACGAGCTCCTCACGCGGATCGATGTAGCCCTCGATGACGATCTCCGCATCGGCCGGCACTTCGAGATCGCAGGTCACCGCCTTCGCGAGCTTCACCGGCGCCTTCCGCAGGAAGCCCGCGAAGATAAACTCGTCGACGTTCGGCGGTAGCGGCGCACTCGCCGAGTACATGGACGCCGGGTCGGCACCGATGACGATGCACACCGGCATCTTCTCGCCCTTCTCCGCCATCTGCCGCCAGTGCTCGGCGCCCGTCTTGTGGCGCTGCCAGTGCATCGCGACGTGCTTCTTGCCCATCTGCTGCACGCGGTACATGCCCACGTTGCGGATGCCGCGCTTGGGGTCCTTCGAGACCACGGCCGTCATCGTGATGAACGGCCCGCCGTCCTCCGGCCACGTCGTCAGCACGGGGAGCTTGTCGAGATCGATCTCGTCGCCACGCCAGACGATCTCCTGGCAGGCCGGCGTCCCCGATGCCATGCGCGGCGGGAACTTCGCCACCTCCAGCAGACGCGGCAGCAGCTGCAGCTTGCCGAGGAATCCCTCGGGGACCTTGAGGTCGAGCAGCTTCGTGATGCGATCCCCGTGTTCGTCGAGCTGCTTGACGCCTAAGGCCAGCGCCATGCGCGACATCGAGCCGAACAGGTTGATGGCCACCGGGAACTGCGATACCGAGCCGTCGCGCAGGATCGGCTTCTCGAACAGCAGCGCCGGGCCGCCGCCCGGGAGCTTCATCGTACGATCGGCGATCTCGCACATCTCGAGATGCACCGACACGGGGCGGGTGATGCGCACGAGTTCGCCCGCGGCCTCGATGGCGGCGATGAACTCCTGCAGGGTATCGAGCGTCTGGGTCACGGCAGGGGGAGGATTACCTTCGTGGATCGATCGCAGCGCTTACTTCGTGCCGACGTGCACGGCGGAGATGCCGAAGGTCAGCGTCTCCCAGCGCACGTCGCGGAATCCCGCCGCCGTCATCGCCGCCGCGAGCTTCTCCGTCTCGGGGAAGTTCGCCACCGACTTCGGCAGGTACGTATAGGCCGTCTTGTGTCCGCTGATCGCGCGCCCGATCAACGGCAGGATGCGATGGAAGTAGAACAGGTACGCCGCCCGCACCAGCGGGACGCGCGGCGTCGAGAACTCGAGGATCACGAACCGCGCCCCGGGCTTCAGCACCCGATGCACTTCGCGAAGCCCGGCCCCGAGATCCGCGACGTTGCGAATGCCGAACGCGACGATCGCCCCGTCGAATGCCTCGGCGCGAAACGGCAGTGCCATCGCATCCGCAACCACCGGCACGAGCACCTCGCGTGGCGCCTTGCCCACACCGGCCTCGAGCATCGGCTGCGCGAAGTCAGCGCCGACGATCGTGCCCGCAAAGCCCGCGCCCTTGGACAACTCCGTCCCGACATCGAGCGTTCCCGCGCAGAGATCGAGGAAGCTGCCGCGCGGAGACTGCGTCCAAGACAGGCGCATCAGCGCCACCTTCCGCCAGCGGCGATCGATGCCCAGCGAGAGCAGGCGGTTGAGGAGGTCGTAGCGCGGCGCGATTTCCGAAAAGATGCGCTGCACATAGCTGCGCTTCCCCTGCACCGACGCGCCCTCGGCGGCGGCATCTGCCTCGCGCGCCTCGTGGTCGAGCGCTGTCGTCATAGACGTGAAAGTTGCCCGAGGCGTGACGTGCGGGCAAGTTTCTGTCCAGCGAATGGCGCGCCCTACTCTCGACCTCCCCAATCTCCCCGACGCGGACGTCGTCAGCCTCGCGCAGCGCGGCAACGAGGGCGCCTTCCGCGAGTTGATCCGTCGCTATGAGCGGCCGGTCTTCTCGCTCATCTACCGCATGGTGCGCGACAGCGCCGCGGCTGAGGACTTGGCCCAGGATTCGTTCATCAAGGTCCTGAACCACCTCGACAAGTACCGACCCGAGTTCAAGTTCTCGAGTTGGCTGTTCAAGATCGCCAACAACGTGGCGATCGACTATCTGCGCCGGCGGCAGCTGGACACCGTCTCCATGGACGGCTCGCCCCACGCCGCCTCCGCCTCCGAGGTCGAGGCCACGTCCTTCGAGCTCGCCGACGACGCCGAGAGCCCGCTCGACGAGCTCGCCGCCCGCGAACTGGGCTCGGCCATCGAGGACGCCATCGCCAAGCTCCGCCCCGAGTACCGGAACTGCATCATGCTCCGGCACGTCGAAGGGCGTTCATATGAAGAGATCGCCGCCACGCTCGACCTCCCGCTGGGCACGGTGAAGACCTACATCCACCGGGCCCGCCACCAGCTCCGTGAGGCGCTGGAGCACTTGAGGGAATGACGGATGACGGATGACGGATGAGAGATAACGGATGCGAGAACACCGAACAAAGACCGAAACAACACTGCCGTAGATTCCAGCATCCGTCCTCCGTCATCCGTCCCCAACACACGCTGAAACCCAGATCCCGCCGCCCGCGTACAGCTCCCCAGGAGATACCCAATGCAGCATCGCCACCTACTGCCCAACGAACTCGACCTGCTCGTCGACGGTGACGCCGGCTTCGGCCTGGCGCCACTGAAGGCGCACGTCGACGCCTGCCCCGACTGCCGTGCGCGGCTGACGGAGCTGCAGGCGATCGTCGGGCAGCTCGATGCCCTGCCCCACTTCGCCCCGCGGCACGGTTTCGGCGACCGCGTGATGGCCAACGTCCAGGTGATCGAGCCTTGGCACGTGGCCGTGGTGGAGTCGGCGAAGGGGCTCGTACCGCAGAGCACCGGGCTTCGGGTGCTGGCGGCGGCGGGGGCGGGCCTCGCGGCGACGACGGTGTCGGGCGCGGCTTTGTGGATGGCCTTCCGGGCCGATCTCCTGGGCTGGAGCGCCGGCGCGGCGCTCGAGCAGGGCGGACGCGGGGCGTGGGGCAGCATCGCTGCCGGCGTCCGCGCGATGGCGGGCGCGCTCGGCGATGGGACGACCATCGCGGCTGGGGCAGCGGCACTCGCCGGATCGGCCATCGTGGCCGTCCTCGCCTTCCGCCGGCTGGCTGCGGCGGCCCGCGCAAATCGGGGCTGACCCGATGCGCCTCATCCGTTGCTTGCTCGCCGCGCTGGCCTTGGGGCCCGCGGCGCTCGCCGCACAGGTCTCGTCCGCGGCCCTCGATGATTCCACGCGCGTCGCGTTGCGGGCGGTCGGGCTCGATGCCGACGGGCTGCAGTTCCGCGGCTTCTACGAAGTCAACAAGTCGGCGACCATCGGCGCCGGCGACACCGTGCGCGGGCCCGTCGTCGTCCTGCGCGGCGACGCCGACATCCGCGGCACGGTGCTGGGGAACGTCACGGCCGTGTTCGGCGACGTGATCATCCGCGACGGGGCCGACGTGCATGGCGCCGCGCTGGCGTATCGCGGCCGCGTCGTCGTCGAAGGCGGGCGGGTCCGCGGAGCCCTCGGCGCGCGGCCGGTGGCCGCGGCAACGCCGCCGGCCCCGCCCCGCACCGTCTCGGAAGCGGTCGCCCTCGCCACGGGCTGGGCCGCGATGGTCCTCGTCGTCGGGCTGCTCGCGCTCGTGGTCGCCGGCCGGCAGCTCGACGAGACGGTTCGCGTGCTCGAGCAGGACTTCGCGAAGGCGTTCTTCGTCGGCGTCGCGGCGGAACTCGGGTTCCTGCCCGTCGTGCTGCTGGCCGTCGTCGCGCTGACCGTGACGGTGCTCGGTATCCTGCTCATCCCCTTCGTGCTCGTGGCGGCGCCGGTGGCGCTGGCCGGGGCGATCACGCTCGGGTGGTTGGCGGCGGCGCTCTTGATCGGCCGCGCCCTGTTCCGCGCCAGCGCCGGCAACGATCGCGCCGCGATGATCAAGGCGCTGATGCCCGGAGCCGTGCTGCTCTTCGCCCCGTGGCTGCTCGCGGCGGCCCTGCAGGAATCGGGCGGCGCGGCCGTCATCGCGCGCGCGGCGGCCTTCGCCGTCGCATGGGTGGCCGCCAGCGCGGGGCTCGGCGCAGTGCTGCTCTCGCGGGCCACGCGCCGGCGGGCCCAGACCCCGCCGAGCGCGGCTGGGGGCTGGCAGACGCCCACGCCGATCGGCGGCATCGCCGCGGCCCGGCGCCCCGTCCCGACGCGGCCCGAGAGCGCGGCGCCGCGCTAGGGCCCGCCGCTCCAGACGCCACGAAGCCAGGAAGGCACGAAGGCACGAAGGCACGAAGGCACGAAGGCACGAAGGCACGAAGGCACGAAGGCACGAAGGAATCCGATTCCTTCGTGCCTTCGTGCCTTCGTGCGTCGTAGTGTCGTCGCGTCGTCGCGACCGGCTGATCAGCCCGCGGCGGGCCCGACGCCGAGCGACGCGACGATCTTGCTCGCCACGTCCGTGAGCTTCTTGGCGGCCGTGGAGCCCGCGCCGCTCACGACGATCGGTGCGCCGCGATCCGCGCCCTCGAGCACCGGCGGGTAGAGCGGCACCTCTCCGAGCAGCGGCACCTCCAACTCGTCAGCCAGACGCTTGCCGCCGCCCGTGCCGAAGATCGCCATCGGCTTGCCCGTCTCCGGCGACTCGAAGTAGCTCATGTTCTCGACGACGCCGAGCACCGGCACACCCACGCGCTGGAACATCTTGGCGCCGCGCAGGGCATCGCCGACCGCCACTTCCTGCGGCGTCGTGACGATCACCGCCCCCGCCACCTGCGTGGCCTGCACCAGCGACAGCTGCGCGTCGCCCGTGCCCGGCGGCATGTCCACGAGCAGGAAGTCGAGGCGGCCCCAGTTCACGTCCTTGAGGAACTGCGTGATGATCTTCATCACGATCGGCCCGCGCCAGATCGCCGGCTGGTCGCGCTCGATGAGGAACCCGAGCGAGATGACCTTCACGCCATGCGCGACGAGCGGCTGGATCTTGTCGTCCACCACCGGCGGCGCCTCATCCACGCCCATCATGCGCGGGATGTTCGGGCCGTAGATGTCGGCGTCCATCAAGCCGACGTGGTAGCCCTGCTTGGCCAGCGCGATGGCGAGGTTCGTGGTGACGGTGCTCTTGCCCACGCCGCCCTTGCCCGAGCTCACGGCGATGATGCGCCCCAGTTGGGGGTACGTCACGGGCTGCGGCACGGCCGGCGCCTTGGGGGCCTGCGCCTCGCCGCCCATCACGGGCAAGGCCCGCGACTTCGCCACGTGATTCGGCTTGCCGTCGGCCTGGTACTGCTCGCCGGCGGCGGGTTCGGTGGCGTCCTTCACGTCCACGCGGACCTCTGTGACGCCCTCGACCTTTTCGAGGGCCTGCCGCACCTGGCGGGCGAGCGTCGGATCGTCCTGGGCCGCGAGCAGGAGCGTGACGCGCACCTTGCCGTCGCGGGTGGCGGCGATGTCGCGCACCTGCTGCGTCTGGTAGAGCGAGGCGCCGGTGCGGGGGTTGGCGAGCGGGGCCAGCGCCTCGGCGAGGCGGGCCTGGAGGGTATCGGTCATGGGCGAGAACGGGACGTCGGAAACCACGGGAGTGCCACTCGGGAATTCTAGTCACCCCCGGCAGGCCCGTGCGCGGCCGTGCCCCGCCGCGGGCCCCTGCCAGATTGTGATAGTGCCGCGTTGCGGCCCCCCTGCGCGGGGGGTAGGTTGACCGCACAAGGCGAAAGCGGCACGGGCGGTGACCGCGCTGGGGTTGGGTCGTCCCCACGTCGGGGTCCGTGTTGCCCGTTTTCCCGAGGGTAGGATATGCGCGTGCATTTGCGCCGTGGGTTCACGCTGATCGAGCTGGTGATGGTGCTCGCGATGATCGGCCTCATTGCCGGCATCGCGGCGCCCAAGATCGATATTTCCGGCTACCGGGCGAACACGGCCCTCCAGGTACTGGGCACCACGGTGCTCACGGCGCAGCGGCAGGCGCTGACGCAGCAGCACGACGTGATCGTGCGCTTCGACACGCTGAACCTGCGGCTCCGCGTGCACGCCGACCGTAACAACAACGGCGCGGTGGACACGGGGGAGCAGATCCGGGCGATCCCGCTCGGCGAGAACATCGTGTTCGGCCGCGGGGACGCACCGGCCCGCGGGTCGCTGTCCCTGCCGATTTCCTTTACGCAGCGCGTCAGCGGCGACCGGTCGCTGACGTTCCACCGCGACGGCTCGGCCAGCGAGGGCGGTGGCTTCTATGTGACCACGGCGCGCGCCGCGGGCACCGGCAACTTCCCCGACCACACGCGGCTCGTGGTCGTGGAGCGCGCCACCGGGCGCGCGACGTCGTATCGCTACTTCAACGGGTCTTGGCGGAAGGTGTTCTGATGCAGGCACGGCAGGGGTTCTCGCTGGTCGAGATCGTCGTCGCGCTCACCATCCTCATGGTGGTGATGCTCGCGCTCATCACGCTCACCGGCCGCACGATGCACACGGCCGTCGTCGCGGACCGCGAGCAGGCCGCGCTGCAGCTGGTGACCGACCGCACAGACCAGATCCTGGCGGACCCGCGATATTCCAAGCTCGACTCGCTCTACGCCACGACCGAGACGAGCTTCCCGACGCTGACGGGCCTGACGCGCACGACCACGATCACGACCGTGACGAGCTCGGGCCACAACTACAAGCGGATCACCGTCCGCGTGACCGGCAACGGACTGAACGCGCCGATCGCGCGCACCATCACGGTGGCCGCGCCATGAGGAGGCCCGCGATGGCTGGCACGTCTCCCGCACCGACCTCCGTCCGGACGGCCGCGCTCCAGGCGCGCGCCGGCATGACGCTGGTCGAGATGACGGTCTCGCTGGTGATCTTCTCGTTCATCATGGCGGGCGCGCTCTCCATGTTGCGGAGCGAGGGCAAGCGCTTCCAGCTCGGCGGCGAGCGCGCGGCCATGTACCAGAACGGCCGCTTCGCCATGAACGAGATGGAAAAGGACCTGCGTACCTCCGGCACCGGTGCGCCCGACCAGCAGCCGCAGATCGTGTACGCCGCCGACAGCGTGCTGGTGTTCAACGCCAACTACTGGACGAACACCGTCGGTGACGTCGAGGCCGTCTACTACTCCGAGGACGCGCCCGACAGCGCCGTCTCGGCGATGCGGACCGTCGCCAAGGTCACGATCCCGTACACCACCATCCAGTACCCGGACACCAACTACCGGCTCGGCGCGGTGAACTCGCACGCCGAGACGATCGCGTTCTGGTTCCGGCTCGACTCGTCCACGGCGCGCACGGACGACTACATCCTGTGGCGGCGCATCAACAACCTCGCCCCGGAAGTCGTCTCCACGAACCTGCTGCGCACCACCAACCAGCCGTTCTTCCGCTACTTCCGGATCTTCGGCAGCACGAACTCGCAGTCGCTGGACACCGTGCCGCGCTCGCAACTTCCGTTGCGGCACAGCCGGCCGATCCACCTGGCCATCAACGACACCGGCGCGTTCGCGCGCATCGACAGCATCCGCGCCGTGCGCGTGAGCTTCACCGTCACGAACGGCCGGACGGGCGCGGACGAGCAGCGGCGTTCCATCTCGCGCCTCATCCGCCTGCCCAACGTGGGCCTGGTGAACTCCAAGACCTGCGGTGACGCGCCGATCTTCACGGCGACCGTCGGCATCTCGGCGCTCGTCGCGCCGGACAGCACGCGCTACGTGCGGCTGAACTTCGCGCGCTCGGTGGACGAGACCTCCGGCGAGCGCGACGTCGAGCGCTACGTGATCTTCCGCCGCTTCGGCAGCGCCACCGACTGGGGCGACCCGTTCACGACGATCCCGGGCGGCGACACGGCCTACGTCTACACCGATGCGACCGTCATCAAGGACAGCACCTACCGCTACGCGGTGGCGGCGCAGGACTGCACGCCGACGCTGTCCGGGCTCCAGCAGACCACCACGGTGACCATCCCATGACCCATCCCCGCCCCGCCACCGTCGTCCGTCCGCGGTTCCGCGCCCGCCGCGGCATCGCCCTCGCGATCGTGCTCATGGTCTTCATGGCCGTCGCGGCGATCGCCGCCGGGGCGTCGTTCCTCGGCCTCAACACCTCGCTCATCTCCTCGTACCACGACCGGCTCTCCTTGCTCGAGAGCGTGGCCGACGCCGGCCTCGAACAGGCGCGCTCGGCCCTCAACGGGAACAGCGCGCTCTTCCCGGACAGCGGCCGCTACGTGTACGAGAACAACGTGACCGTCACCGATGCGAGCGGCGCCACGATTCCGGGCATCCGGCGGACCACGTATTTCGGCCCGACCGGCATCAGCACCGGCCAGTACGGCGTGTTCGGCAGCGTCGTGACCGTGGTCAGCGACCGGTTCAACAACCGCATCGTACGCCGCCTGCAGATCATGCAGGAGAGCTTCGCGAAGTATTCGTACTTCACGGACATCGAAGGCACGATCGTCTTCGCCGCCAACGACGTGCTCTACGGGCCGGTGCACTCCAACGACGACATCATCATCCAGAACGTCGCGCCCGGCGCCACGTTCTGGGGCCAGGTGAAGACCGGCGGCACGATCACCAACCGCAGCCGCGGCAACTACATGGCCGGCTACGTCGAGAATGCGGCGACCATCGACTTCCCGGAGACCGCCGAGCTCACCCGCCTGCAGGCCCAGGCCACGATCGGCGGCACGAACTTCACGAGCTCCACGGCCGGCAGCGACGACCAGGCGACGATGCGCATCGAGTTCGTGGCCCTCGACCTCAACGCCGACGGCGATTCCACCGACGCCGACGAGGGCTTCTTCCGCGTCTTCCGCGTCACCAGCAACACGAACGCGTGGTACGTCACGGCGGACACGACCGGCAACTGGGGCTCGAACGGCCTGCGCAACTCGGTCAACTGCGGCCACACGCTCTCCAGCGGCACCGGCGCGCATTCGCACTTCCTGACCTTCAATCGCCACACGGGGAGCAGCAACTCGTCCGACCAGAAGCCCTGGGCCCCGAACAATGGCCAGAACCGCGCCTGCTACCTCGGCGGCGACGAACGGCTCAACGACAACATCAACACGGTCCAGAACCCCCGTGGCACGTTCCGCGTCGCGCAGACCTCGCCGACGGTCGCGGCGGGCTCCGACGACGCCGGCCTCGGGAGCTGGGTGGCGTGGACGGGCACGGTGGATCCGCGCGTGACGGCCGTGCGGCCGCGCGACGCGGGGTTCCTCTGGCCGCTGTCCCGCGCCCTCAACCCGAACTTCAAGGGCGTCATCCACGTCACGGGCAAGGTGGCGATCTCAGGTCGCGTGCGTGGCAAGGTCACGCTCGCGGCGACCGGCAACATCATCATCGCCGACAACGTCCGCTACGTCACCAATCCCGGCGGCACCACGCCGTGTAACTCGCCGGAGCGCGACATCCTCGGGCTGCTGAGCGGCGAGGACATCATCATGGCGCACAACCTGATCAACTCGCCGTGGCGACCGGGTCCGGGCACCACGGGCACCTACCGCACCTGGAACACCCGCGGCGGCGACGAGGTGGTGCATGCGGTGGTCCTCGCGCTGGACCAGTTCCGCGCCTCGGAGCATGACCAAGGCACCACCGATTCCGAGGACTGCCAGGGCGCCAACAACGAGCGCGGCTGCCTCTTCCTCACGGGCGGCATCATCCAGAACACGCGCGGTCCGGTCGGCATCACGGACGGCCGCGGGTACCTGAAGCGCTACCAGTACGATGCCTGCGCCGGGCAGAATCCGCCCCCGTACTTCCCCACCACCGGCCACTTCATCCGCTCGCACTACTTCGAAGTCGAGCCGACGAACTTCAACATCGCGACCTACTGGGCCAGCTTGGTCCCGGCCCCCTGATCGCCTAGGCGGTGGGCGAGAGCTCCACGTGACGGCGCGCGACCGCGAGGACGCGCGCCGTCGCTTCGTCGAGGGTGCCCGGTACCAACGCGCCGGACGCGCGCGTATGCCCGCCGCCACCGAACTCGCGGGCCAGCGCGTTGACGTCCACGCCGGCGCGGCTGCGGAAGGACACCTTCACCTTCCCGTGCCCGAGGTCGCGGAACAGCATCGCCAGCCGCACGCCACGCACGCTGCGCGGATACTCCGAGATGCCGTCGAGATCCTCGGAACTCACGCCGTGCCGCTCGAGCGCGCCGGCGCGCACCTGCACCCACGCGATGCCGTGCGCCGGGTCCACCTCCAGCGACGCCAGCGCCTCCTGCAACAAATGCAGCCGACCCAGCGGCACGCTGCCGTAGATGCGGTGGTACATCTCCTCGGGGTCCACGCCCACCGTCAGCAGGTCGGCGGCGACGGCGAGGCAGCGCGGTGACGTGTTGCCGAAGCGGAACCCGCCCGTGTCGGTGACGAGCGCCGTGTAGAGGGACTTGGCGATCGCCGGCGAGAGCGTGAGCCCGCGCTCGCGGGCGAAGTCGTACACCAACTCGGCCGTGGCGCAGGCGGCGGTGTCGCTGAGCATCGTGCGGCCCGGCGGCTCCTGGCCCGGCAGATGATGGTCCACGACCAGCGCGTCCTTGGGCTGCGCGCGCACCGCCTCGGCCAGCGCCCCGAGGCGCCCGAGGTCACTGATGTCCAGCACCACCACGCGATCCACGCGCGCGATCGCCTTGGCGCCCTCGGCCGAGCGCTCCTCGACGTCGTCGCCGAGCAGCCAGCGGAAGAGCTCGGGCCAGGGCGTGGGGTTCACGATGACGGCCCGCACGCCCATCTGCCCGAGCAGGCGCGCGAACGCGGTCTGCGAGCCGCAGCCGTCGCCGTCGGCATTGACGTGCGTCGAGAGCGCGACCGTCATGCCGGGCCGGAGTTCGTCGGCGAGCCGCGCGATGGCCTCGCGGCGCGCGGGCGGGACCAGCAGCAGTTCCTGCACGTCGGGGCTCAGCGTCCGCGCTCCGCCTGCGCCAGCTTCGAATGCCGGCGCCCGTAGGCGAAGTAGATCACGAGGCCGAGGCCCATCCAGATCGCCAGGCGGTACCAGGTGTCCGGCGGCAGCGAGTACATGAGGTAGCCGCAGACGATGATGCCGCCCAGCGGCACGAAGGGCACCAGCGGCGTGCGGAACGGCCGCTCCAGTTCCGGCCGCTTGTAGCGCAGCAGCAGGATGCCCGCGCAGACGATCATGAACGCGAACAGCGTGCCGATGGACACCAGATGGCCGAGGATGCCGATCGGAAAGAGCCCGGCGAAGAACGCGGCGAAGAGGCCCGTGATGATCGTCGCCAGCCACGGCGTCTGGTACTTGGGATGCACCTTGCCGAACACCGGCGGCAGCAGGCCGTCGCGGCTCATGGCGTAGAAGATGCGCGGCTGGCCCATGAGCATCACGAGCACCACCGAGGCCAGGCCGGCGATGGCGCCGACGTTCGTGAGGTACTTGAGCCAGGCCAGCGACGGGCCCGCGGCGTCGAGCGCCACGTACACCGGCTCCGCGACGTCCAGCTGCGGGTACGGCACCATGCCCGTCATCACGAGGGCCATGAGGATGTAGAGCAGCGTGCAGACGGCCAGCGACGCGAGGATGCCGATCGGCAGGTCGCGCTGCGGGTTCTTGGCCTCCTGCGCCGCGGTGGAGACGGCGTCGAACCCGATGTACGCGAAGAAGATCACGCCCGCGCCGGCGAAGATGCCGCTCCAGCCGAACTTGCCGTTGATGAGGGTGCCGGCGCTGTCCGTGAGCTGGGGCGGGATGAACGGGCTCCAGTTGGCGGCATCCACGTAGAAGAAGCCGAAGCCGATCACGAGCAGGACGATGCCGACCTTCACGAACACGATCAGGTTGTTGAGCTTCGCCGACTCCTTGATGCCGAGCACCAGCAGCAGCGTCATCAGGAGCACGAGTAGCACGGCCGGCAGGTTGATGATCGCGCCGGTGCGCACGATGCTGTGCGTGCCCTCCAGCGTGAACGGCGCGCTGGTGAGCGCGGCCGGGAGGTCAATGCCGATGTCGCGCAGCATCTGCGTGAAGTACCCGGACCAGCCCACGGCCACCGTGCTCGCGGCGAACAGGTACTCGAGGATCAGGTCCCAGCCGATGATCCAGGCCAGCAGCTCGCCGAGCGTCGCGTAGCCGTACGTGTACGCGGAGCCGGCGATCGGGATCATCGACGCGAACTCGGCGTAGCAGAGGCCCGCGAAGGCGCAGCCGAGACCCGCGATCATGAACGAGATCACGATGGCCGGACCCGCATGCTGGGCGGCCGCCGTGCCCGTGAGCACAAAGATGCCGGCGCCGATGATCGCACCGATGCCGAGCAAGGTGAGGTTCGTGGCGGTCAGGGACCGCTTGAGCGTGTGTTCCCCGTCCCCGCCCGCCTCTTGCATGAGGAGGGCGAGGGGCTTGGTCGTCCAGAGTCCCATGGGCTACACCGAGTAGTTGGGCGCTTCGCGCGTGATCGTGACGTCGTGCGGGTGCGACTCGCGCAGGCCCGCTGGAGTGATACGCACGAACTCCGCCTGCGTTCGGAGCTCGTCGATCGTGCGGCAGCCCGAGTAGCCCATGCCACTGCGCAGCCCGCCGACCATCTGGTACAACACCTCGCCCACGCCGCCCTTGTACGGCACGCGGCCCTCGATGCCCTCGGGCACGAACTTCTTGGCCGACATCTCGCCGTCCTGGAAGTAGCGGTCGGCGCTACCGTCTTGCATCGCCGAGAGCGAGCCCATGCCGCGGATCATCTTGAAGCGACGGCCCTCGGCCAGGATGCTCTCGCCCGGCGACTCCTCCGTGCCGGCGAGCATCGAGCCCATCATGACCGTGTGGGCGCCCGCGGCGATCGCCTTCACGATGTCGCCCGAGTACTTGATGCCGCCGTCGGCGATCACCGGCACGTCCCCGGCGCCGGCGACGGCGTCGAAGATCGCGGTGAGCTGCGGCACGCCGATGCCCGTGACGACGCGCGTCGTGCAGATCGAGCCCGGCCCGACGCCCACCTTGATGGCATCCACGCCCCGCGCGACCAGCGCCTTGGCCGCCGCCTCGGTGGCGATGTTGCCGGCGATCAGCTGCACCTGCGGGAAGGTCTCGCGCACCTTGGCGGTGGCGTCGAGCACGCCCTGCGAATGGCCATGGGCGGTGTCGATGATCAGCGCGTCCACGCCGGCGTCAATGAGCGCCTTGGCGCGCTGCAGGTAGTCGCCACCGGCGCCGATCGCCGCCGCGACGAGCAGGCGGCCCTCGCCATCCTTAGCGGCGTTCGGATACTGCCGGCGCTTGTGGATGTCCTTCACCGTGATCAGGCCGACCAGCTTCCCGTCCTTCTCCACCACGGGCAGCTTCTCGATGCGATGCTTGCCCATGATCTGCTCGGCTTCGTCGAGCGAGGTGCCCACGGGCGCCGTGATGAGCCCGTCCTTGGTCATCGCCTCGCTGAGCGGCCGGTCGAGCTGGCGCTCGAACTGCAGGTCGCGGTTGGTGATGATGCCGACGAGCTTGCCCGCCCCGTCCACCACCGGCACGCCGCTGATGCGGAAGCGGGCCATGAGGCCCACGGCCTCGCGCAGCGTCGCACTCGGCTGCAGCGTGATCGGATTGCGGATCATGCCGCTCTCGCTGCGCTTCACACGGTCCACTTCGGCCGCTTGGCGGTCGATGGACATGTTCTTGTGGAGCACGCCGATGCCGCCGGCGCGGGCCATCGCGATGGCCATCTCGGATTCCGTGACGGTATCCATGGCCGCGGACACCAGCGGCACTTGGAGCGTGATGCCGCGCGTGAAGCGCGTGGCGGTGCTGACGTCCTTGGGATGGACCAGCGAGTGCCGCGGGACGAGGAGAACGTCGTCGAAGGTCAGCGCGGCGTCGGAGCGAACACGATGGGGAGCCATAGCGAAAGATAATCGGACGCTGTGGCGGGACTCCACCCCGGGAGAGGGGAGAGGGGGCACGGGCGGGGATGGGGAGAAGGAAATGGGGGAGATGGGGGGCGGACGTCTCACGTCTCGCGGCCTCTCCCCTCGTCCCCCCGTCTCTCTCATTCGCGTATCGCTCTCTCCGCCCCTGCCCCCGTCTGCCCTTTACCGCTTGTCGCTGGGCTCAGAACTCGGCGTCGAAGGCGCCGGCGGCGCCTTCGCGGTCCCCACGATGTCGCTGGCGACACTCGCCCCCGCCGCCGCCACGCCGCTCAGCACGCCCATGGCCTTGCTGAGGAATCCCATAGCCTCGGCGGCGGTCTTGGCCGAGACGTTGCCGGCGCGTAGCGTGTCCTCGACCCCCTCGGCGAAGCGCTGGAGCACGTTCGGCGGCGGAGCTTGGCGGGCGGCGTACTTGGACTCGACGAACTCGATGTAATCGAGCACTTGGTACAGCCGGTCCTCGGGCAGGGCGTCGAGGCGGCGGAGGATGCGGTCGCGGAGGATGTCGTGCATACCGAATACTACGGGGCGCGGCCCCGTGGCGGTTACTGCAGGCCCCAGCGGGCGCGTTCGCCGCGGGCGTCCACGTGCACGAAGGGGCCGGAGAGCCCTCGGCTGCGGTAGACGCCGATGCCCCCGACTAGATCCGGATGGGCCTCCTCGACGGCCAGCACGATGCGCACGAGGTAGCGCGCATCGTTGATATCCACCTTGCCGTCCCGCGTGAGGTCGTCCATCCGGCCGTCGCCGTTGGCGTCCACCACGACGTCCGCCGCGTCGCCGTACTGATGGCGGGAGTCCGGCGCCTGCGCCGTCCGGGCGTTCCGGAGGGTCACGGAGGGGGTGCGGAAACCGGACATGATCTTCAGGCGGGGGTTGCTGTGCCCGGCCTCGCGCAACGCGGTGAGGATCAGCTCGAGCTTGTCCACCAAGCGCAGGTCTAGGACCACCGCGCGCGGCCAGACGTCGCGCTGATCCTGCAGGGAGATGAACTCGCCGAGCGTGAAGTGCGCGGAGACGGGCAGCGAGAGCATCTCGGGCGTGACGGCGATGAATCCCAGCGGCAGTCCCCACTGCGGATGCCGCGTATTGCGGCGTTCGCCGGGGAAGCGCCCGACCGTGTAAGCCCCGACCCGGCCTTCGCGCTTTTCGGCGAAGGGAATCAGCTCCAGGAAGTGGAACAGTCCGCCGGCGGTGGGATCGGCGACGGACCAGGCCGCCGGGCCTGCGTCGGGCGTGACGCCGGCCGTTGAATCTGCAGGTGCCCCCGGCATCAGCAGCGCCACCCGCAGCGCGCCGGATCGCCCGCGCAGCGAATCGGCGATGACCGGGAGCGTGTCCGCGGCCGCGGCGGCCGCAGCGGCCGTGCGGGCCTGCGCCGAGGCCGCGGCCGCTATCGCCACAAAGGCGATGACGGCCACAACTAGGGTGCGGCTGGCGACGGACGGCGATCGCATCGGGGCAACCTATACCCGATACGGGAGCCAGCGGGAGTGCAGGAAGTTGACAGCGACGCGAATCTCCGCAACTGACCGATAGGCCAGTTTAAGGCTTCGCGAACGAAACCATGTCCAATATCGGCGCTCCGGTCGGATTCGACCTACCAGTTCTTACCCGAGCGGTCAGGATGATGTTGGATAGGGCGGGAATCGCCCGAGCGTCATCCACAAGCCGTTGTGGGACAGTCACATAGATCGTCGCGTTCTCGCCTGGCGGTCCAATTACCAGCAGGAAGCGCTCGTCGCGCGCCATATCCCGTCGCAGCGGGTCGGCGGTGTGCATCCCGACCACCTGGACCTGCCAGCGCACGAGCCGGCCGCGGTGGCCCTCGGGATCCGCGCGCAGGTCGGCGGCAGTGAGCGTGGCCCCAAACGCAGTGTCGGCGGGAATGAAGTGCGATTCGGGCACCCAGCCCTCGATGCGGACCCGCACCCAACCGCGATCGCGGGCCTGGGGGGTAACGATTACTCCGCTGTCCAGCATTCCCAGTACCTGACCGTTCGGTCCAAGTCGCAGCGGAACCTCTCTGTCCGAGCGTAGGGCCGCGCTAGATCCCGACTCGCCCGACGCGCCCTGCGCGTTCGGCGCCATGACGGGCTCCGGCGGTGCGACGGGCACCGGCGTCTCCGTCGTGGGGCGATTGGGCTGTGAAGTCGCGGGTCGGTTCGGCTGGGTCGTGGCGGGACGATTGGGCTGTGTACTGGCTCCGCTCGGCGCGGGACGGGTCGCGGCCTGCACGGTGATGGCCGAACTGGGCACCCAGACCTCACGGCGGATGCGAGCCCAGGTGTCGCGGCGCTCGATGATGCGCATGCCGGCGCCGGCGCGGAAACTTCCGAGGATCCGGCCTTGCAGCGACGGCTGCTCACGGATGCGCAGGTTGGCCGTGCCACCGATGGTGACCGGGAACGAGTCGCGTGCCGGGCCGAACCGCGAGGCGTCCACCCAGGCGTCAATCACCACCGACGTGAAGCCATTCCGGGTGGTGCCGGTGGTCCAGCTCGTACCACCGCGCAACTGGGCCACGACGCCCCCCGCGGGTGCGGAGCGTGCGTCGGTGTCGGCGGCGATGCGCCCCTGCTGCGCGTCGAGCGCGGCGGCGAGCGGCGAAACCACGGCGAGAACGGCGAGAATCAGGGAGCGGCGCAGGAGGCCCATCGCTGGAAGGGGGGCGGATGCGAGAATAGATTGCGCGAGCGGCCGTGCCGTCGTCCTCGCGCGTCGCAGTCCCGAAGCTATCACCATCCTCAGGCACCGGCCAACCCTATGGGATCCCGGGTGGATCGCCCCGTCGTGCTCGTCGTCCTCGACGGCTGGGGCTATCGCGCAGCAACCGAAGGCAACGCCGTCGCGCAGGCCCGGACCCCGACCTGGGACCGGCTCTGGGCGCGCGCGCCGCGGACGCTGCTCGACGCCAGCGGGCTCGCGGTCGGCCTGCCTGAGGGCCAGATGGGCAACTCCGAAGTCGGCCACCTCAATCTCGGCGCGGGCCGCGTCGTGATGCAGGACCTCGTGCGCATCGGCGAATCCATCAAGAGCGGCGCGTTCTACGAGCTGCCGGCCTTCGTGGAGGCCTGCGCGAAGGTTCGCGCGACCGGTGGCACGCTGCACCTGCTCGGACTGCTCGGCGACGGCGGTGTGCACGGACACGACGATCATCTGCTCGCGCTGGTCGCGCTGGCCGAGCGCCAGCGGGTGCCGCGCGTGGCCCTGCACCTCATGCTCGATGGCCGCGACACGCTCCCGAAGAGCGCACTCGACTACCTGCGGGCGCTCATCGCCAAGACCACGGGTCGCGCGACGATCGCAAGTATCGGTGGCCGCTACTTCGGCATGGACCGTGACCAGCGATGGGCGCGGACGCAGAAGTGCTACGACGCGGCCGTGCGTGGCACGGGGCCGAGCACCGACGATCCACTTGCGTTCATCACGGGCAACTACGAGCGCGGGGTCACCGACGAGTTCATGGAACCCGCCGCGGTGCACCGTGACGGGCGTGCCGTGGCCCCGATGCGCGATGGCGACGCGGTCATCACGTGGAACTTCCGCTCCGACCGCATGCGGCAGATCGTGCGGGCGATGGCGCTCAAGGAGTTCGACGGCTTCGACGTGGACGACCGGCCGCGCCTGCACGTGGCGACCATGACGCAATACGACCAGACCTTCGGACTGCCCGTCGCCTTCGAGCCGTTCTCGATGGCGAAGATCGTCGCCGAGGTGCTGGAGGACGCGGGGATGAGCACGCTGCGCACCGCGGAAACCGAGAAGTACCCGCACGTGACCTACTTCTTCAACGGCGGCAACGAAGTGCCGTATCGTGGGGAAGAGCGCATCCTCGTGCCCTCGCAGAAGGTCGCGACCTACGACCTGATGCCGGAAATGAGCGCGCCGGGTATCACGGACGTCCTCTGCAAGCACATCGAGGCGAAGTCGCACGAGTTCACGCTCTGCAACTACGCCAACGGCGACATGGTGGGCCACAGCGGCAACTTCGCGGCCACGGTGCGCGCCTGTGAGGTGGTGGACGAACAGTTGGCCCGCATCGTGGCCGCGGCCGAGAAGACGGGGACGCGGCTGTTGATCACCGCGGACCACGGCAACTGTGAGATGATGATCGACCCGGAGACGGGTGGGCCGCATACCGCGCACACCACGAATCCGGTGCCCTTCCTGCTCGTCGATGATGGCGAGGCGGTCCCGCTGCGCAGTGGCGGTGCGCTCTGCGACGTGGGACCCACCGTACTGTCCCTGCTTGGCGTCGAGCGGCCGTCGCAGATGACCGGCCGCGACCTGCGACTCATCGGAGTGCCCGCGTGACCCTGCGACTTCCTGCGCTCGTCCTGTCCCTGGCCCTCGCCGCCGCGCCGTTGCGCGCGCAGCTCGTCGGCAACTTGCCGGCCGAGAGCCCCTACACCGATGCCGGCGGCCGCCACTTGCTCTCGGCCTACCTCGGCTACCTCTCGAGCGTCAGCGACCCAGCGGGCGTCGGGCCGAAAGGCGCGGCGATGATCGCCGGCACCTACGACTACGACTTTCCGGGCGCGTTCTTCCTCACGACGCGCCTCGGGTTGGTGCCGAGCGCGAAGCGGAACGTGATCGATCCCCTGTTCGACGGCCCGCAGCGCAACTTCGGCAGCGCCACCGATGCGCTGCTGCTCATCGACGCCGGGCTGGGCGCGTCGTTGACCGGCGAGAAGGCCTGGCGGGGCATCTCGCCGCGCGTGATCACGAGCGTCGGCTACATCGGCGCGATGGACCCCGACTACGACATCGGCCAGTATCGCTTCGGCTCGAAGTTCGTGTTCTCGATGGGCCTCAACCTGCGCGGCGTCACGGGCAAGAACTGGGAATGGCGCGCGGACCTCACACGCTCGCTGTATCGCATGAACTATCCGTCGCTGTATCGCGAGAACGGTTCGATCGCCGGCGACCCCGTGCTGAGCGGCAGCACGCTGAACCCGTGGGCGAGCCAGACGATGTTCTCGTTCGGCATCGCGCGCGTGTGGGGGCGTTGAGCCCATGCGCGCGACGCTGACGCGGCGGGTCACGTTCTCGGCGGCGCATCGCTACCGGCGGCCGGAGTGGACCGACGCGCAGAATGCCGCGGCCTTCGGGCCCTGCGCGCATCCGAACTGGCACGGCCACACGTACAACGTGGACGTCACCGTCGGCGGGGAGATTGACCCGCAGACGGGCTTCTGCGCGGACCTGTTCGCGCTCGACACGGCGCTCAAGCGCGAGGTGTTCGACAAACTCGACCATCGCAACTTGGTGCTCGACGTGGACGAGTTCGCGGAAGGCAAGTTGATTCCCTCGAGTGAGAACCTGGCCGTGTGGGTGGCGCAGAAGGTGCAGGCCGCACTCGGCGGCGCGACGAAGGTGCTGCGCGTGCGCGTCTCCGAGGCGCCGGGCCTCTGGGCCGAGGTCGAGCCGGGATGACGCGGCTGCCGGACGGCGCGCCCCGCCAGGACGCGGTGGACGAGGTTCCCGTCTGGCTCGAGGTGAATGGCGAGCCGGCGGTCACGTGGATGTGCACGCCGGAGCAGTTGCCGGAGCTGGTTGTGGGCTGGTGCTTCGGTGAGGGCTACATCGACGCGAAGGCCGATTTGCTCTCGATGCGACCCTGCGCCAAGGAACCGGGCTTCTGGGTCACGGTGCCCGAGGCACGCTACCAGACGGTGGAGGGCCAGGAGCGCCGCCGCGTGCTCGCCTCCGGATGCGGCGCCGTGACGACGATCCTCGGCTCGCTCTCAAACGTGCCGCGGCGAAAGGCGCGCCCCGCGCTTCCCGACCTCGCGCAGACGCGCGCGCTGTTCAAGGAGCTGTTCGCCCGCGGCGAGCGCTACCAGAGCACCGGCGGCATCCACGCCGCGGCGCTCAGCGATGGCCAGACGCTGCTGGCGCACGCCGAGGACATCGGACGGCACAATGCGGTGGACAAGGTGATGGGCGCGCGGATCATGGCCGGCGAGCGGCCGGACGACCTGTTGCTGCTCGTGACGGGGCGCATCTCGGGAGAGCTCGCCTTCAAGGCGGCGCGAGCGCGCATCGCGGTGGTCGCGACGCCCAGCGTGCCGAGCACGATCGCGGTGGAGATCGCGCAGGCCGCGGGCATGGTGCTGATCGGGCGCGCGGTCTCGGGGCAGCCGCAGGTGTGGGAGCCGTGATGCCGGCCAACGCCGCGCCGGGCGACGACGCGCAGCCGCGCTGCACGGGCGTGATCCTCGCCGGTGGTGCCTCGTCGCGCTTCGGCGGCGCGCCGAAGGGGCTCGAGCGCGTGGATGGCCGGCGCATGATCGATCGGGTCGCGGGCGCGCTGCGCGAGGTGAGCGACGACCTGCTGCTGATCGCCAATGCGCCGGAGGCCGCGGCGTGGCTCCCGGGCGTACGCACGCGGTCGGATGTGCGGCCGGGCCTCGGGGCGCTCGGCGGCTTGCACGCGGCGCTTGCGCACGCGCAGGGCGATGTGCTGCTTGTCGCCTGGGACATGCCGTTCGTCTCGGCGGCGCTGCTCGGCGAGTTGCGGCGTATCGGCGAAGGCGGCCGCGACGAGAGTGCGCATGACGTCTCAATTGTTGGCTCGCCTGACGTCGTGATCCCCGAGAGCGACGGGTCGCGCCGCGGCGTGGAGCCCCTCTGTGCGTGGTACTCGCAGCGTTGCTTGCCCGCGATCGATCGCACGCTCGATGCCGGCGACCTGCGGGTCGTTGGCTTTCACGAGCAGGTGCGCGTGCAGCGGCTTCCCGTGGCGCGGGTGCGCGACTTCGGCGATCCGGCGCGGGTGTTCTCCAACGTGAACACCCGCGAGGAGCTAGCCGCCCTCGGCGCGCCGAGTTCACAGGAGGGCAGGCCGAATGCCTGACCACGCCGCGGCGCTCCCGCCCATGCTCGGCATCGTCGGCCGCAAGCACGCCGGCAAGACGACGCTCGTCGTGCGGCTCTCGGCGGAACTCACGCGGCGCGGGCATCGCGTGATGACGCTCAAGCACGGGTCCCACACGTTCAACATCGACCCGAGCACGACGGACACGTATCGCCATTACCACGAGGGCGGCGCCGAGCGCGTGGCGATGGTGTCGCCGGACAAGTTCGCGCTGGTCGAGCGCTGGGCGGAGGAGCGCAGCCCGGAGCAGATCGTGGCGACACATCTGCGCGATGCGGACATCGTGCTCTGCGAGGGATTCAAGGCGCATCCGATGCCGAAGATCGAGATCCATCGCCGCGAGGCGCACGCCGAGCCATTGTGGCCGCGGGAGGCGGCGCATCCGGGGGCGTGGAAGGCCTTCTTGACCGATGCGGCGCCCGCGGACTTCGGCGGCGCCGTATTCTCGTTGCAGGACGCCGAGTGGTTGGCGAGGCTTGCCGACTGGGTGGAGCGCGAGGTGCTGCGATGAGCAAGCGACGTTCGCTCGTCGTCGGCGTGACGCTCGGCATCGTCGCGGCCTGCGTGCCTTCGCCCGCAGCGGCGCCGCCGCTCGCGCCGGCGGCCGCGACAGCGACCGTGACATCGCCATCCCCTGCGCGTTCCGACAGCACAATGATCGTGCTCGATGCCGGCGCGCGGATCGCGATGTCTCCGGGGCGGCGCGCCAGCGCCCTGTTCAGCCAGCTCGCGGCCACGCTGCTCAACGACCCGATGTTCCAATCCATGCATTGGGGCATCCTCGTCGTGGACCCCCTCCGCGGCGACACGCTGTACGCGCGCAATGCCGACAAGCTCTTCGTACCGGCCTCCAACACGAAGTTGGTGACCGCCGCGGTGGCGCTGGAGCGACTCGGCGCCGACTTCCGCTACACCACGCGCCTCTTCGGGCGCCCGCCGAGCCAAGGCGTGATCCGCGGGGATCTTTTGGTGGTGGGCGATGGCGACCCGTCGTTCAGCGACTCCCTGAGCGGCTCGGCCATGGCGCCGATGCTTGCGCTGGCCGACTCCCTGCGAGCGCAGGGCGTGCGTCGGATCACGGGGCGCCTCGCGTCGGGTGCCAATACGTTCCCCGGCGACACACTGGGCCTTGGCTGGGCCTGGGACGACCTCGACGACGGCTATGCCGCCCCGGTGGACGAACTGCTGTTCAACGAGGGGATGGCGCGAGTGATCGTGCGCGGCGGCGCGCGGCCCGGCGATCCGGTGCAGGTCCAGACGGCACCGAGCACGGTGCAGCCACGCATCGGGCGCGTGGACGTCGTGACCGAGCGGGCCTGCTGCATGCTGCGCTCCCGCGTCGAGGCACGCTACGACATGCGCGGTCCGCGGCCGCAGCTGCTCCTGAGCGGCAGCGTGCGCGCCGGCGACTCCGTGGCGGTCAACGTCGCGCTGCGCAACGGGAACAGCGCGTTCCTCGAAGCATTCGCCGAGGCCCTGCGGTCGCGCGGGATCGTCGTCGCCGGCGGCATCGCGGCGGACACGGTGCTCGATACGCTTGGCCTTTCGCTGCTCGCGACGCGCACCTCGCCGCCGCTGGCGGCCATGCTCCCGGCGTTCCAGAAGCCCTCGCAGAACCAGATCGGCGAGGTGCTCCTGCGGACGCTCGGCCAGCGCATTGCGGGCGTCGGGACCGCGGACAGTGGACGCGCGGTGGTGAAGCGGCAGCTCGAAGCCTGGGGCATCGACTCCTCGCAGGCGGCGCTGGTGGACGGTTCGGGACTCTCGCGGCGCAACTTCATCTCGCCTCGCGCGCTGGTGAAGATTCTCGAGACCATGCGGACTCACCCGAGCTTCGATGCCTGGTACCAGGCGTTGCCCGTGGCGGGCGTGGATGGCACGATCCGCGAGCGCATGCGCGGCAGCTTGGCTGCCGGCAACGCGCGCGCGAAGACCGGCACGCTCGACCGCGTGCGCGCGCTCTCCGGATACGTGACGACGGCCGACGGACAGATCCTGCTGTTCTCGATGCTCGCCAACAACCACAGCGTGCCGACGCGCGAGATCGAGCGCGTGCAGGACGCGCTCGTGAGCGCGTTGGCCTCGCAACGGCTCGTCGATCCCTGATGCTCTCCGTCCCTGACGCCGCCTCACGCATCGTGGCCGCGGTCGCACCGCTGCCGCCCGTCACCCTGCCGCTCGGCGAGGCCGTGGGCACGGTGCTCGCTAACGACGTCACGTCGCCGATCACACTGCCGCACTGGGACAACTCGGCCATGGACGGCTACGCCGTGCACGGGGCCGATGTCGCCGGCGCGAGCGACGCGACGCCGCGCACGCTGCCGGTCGTCGGCCACATTGCCGCCGGCGCGGGCGTTCCGGCTGCGTTGCCGCGCGGCGCGGCGATGCAGATCATGACCGGCGCGCCGATGCCCCCGGGCGCGGATACGGTGATTCGCGTGGAGGACAGCGACGCGGGCCGGAGCACGGTGCGCATCCTCAAGGACCGCGACATCGGCAAGAACATCCGCCGCGCGGGCGAGGACGTGCGCGCGGGGCAGGTCGCGATTCCCGCCGGGACTCCGGTGGGCGCAGCGCAGATCGGCGTACTGGCCAGCATCGGCGCCGCGCAGGTGTCGGCGCACCGCCGACCGCGCGTGGCAATCTTCGGCTCTGGCGATGAGCTGGTGGAACTCGAGGACTTCGCCGAAGTCCTCGAGGGCCGACGCATCGTCAGTTCGAATCGGTACACGCTCGAGGCCTTGGTGCGGCTCGCCGGCGGCGAGCCCATCTCCCTCGGGCATGCGGCCGATTCGCTCGATGCCGTGCGGGCGCTGCTGCAGCGCGCCGTGGAGGCATCGCCGGACTTGATCGTGTCCAGCGCCGGCGTATCCGTGGGCGAGCACGATCACACGCGAACCGCCATCGAGTCCATGGGCACGTCACTCGACTTCTGGCGCGTGCGCATGCGACCGGGCGCTCCGCTGGGCTTTGGGCGCGTGCAAGGCGTGCCGTGGATCGGGCTGCCGGGGAATCCCGTGAGCGCGATGGTGACGTTTGAACTGTTCGTCCGGCCGACCATCCGCCGCATGCTGGGCCATGTGCGCGTCCATCGGCGGCCGGTGCCGGTGCTGCTCGACGAACCGGTGAGCATCGGCGCGAAACTCACGCATTTCTATCGCGCGGTTGTCACCCCGGGCGAGGATGGGCGACTGCACGCGCGACTCACCGGCCCGCAGGGCTCGGGCATCCTCACGTCCATGTCGTTGGCGAACGCGCTGCTCATCGTGCCCGAGGACGCGACCACCGTGCCCGCGGGCGAGACCCTGCACGCACTGCTGCTCGGCGACGACGCCGCCTTGAGTGAGCGCTTCGCACTGTGAGCGAGCCCTCCGGCGTTCCGGACGCCCTCGCGCGGCGCTTCACGCTTGCCGAGCAGCGCGTGGAGTTGCCCGGGCTCAGCGTTTCGCTGGTCAAGCCGCGCAATTCGGACGATCTCATCTCCGAGGCGGACTTCCTGCGCGATGAGCGCCTGCCCTATTGGGCCGACCTGTGGGCGTCGTCGGAGACCTTGGCGGGATTCCTGCTCGACCAACGCCTGCGGCTCAGCACCTGGCCCGCGCTCGCCGCGGCGATCGGGAGCGGCCGTGCGCCGCGGGCGCTGGAGCTCGGCTGCGGGCTTGGGCTGCCGACCATCGCCGCCCTGCAACTCGGCTTCGATGTGCTTGCGACGGACTACTACGAGGATGCGCTGCTATTCGCCGCGCACAACGCCGAGCGCAATGTGGGACGCCGGCCCGCCACGATGATGGTGGACTGGAACCATCTCCCCGCAGACCTCGGCCGCTTCGAGATGGTCATTGCGGCGGACGTACTGTACGAGATGCGATACGCCGCGCTGTTGGCCGATGTCGCCGTGAAGACGCTCGAACCCGGCGGCGTGTTCGTGCTGGCGGACCAGGGGCGCATCGGGCTATCGTCGTTCCTCGAGGAAGCGTCAGCCCGTGGGCTCGACTGGCACGCCGCGCGCCGCGTGGAGCCGCCACCGGGCATCGCGAAGCCGAGCATCACGATCTACGAACTCCGCTGGAGGTCGGCATGAACGAGAAGGTCATCGCCACAATCGCGGCGGTCGTGATCGTCGCGGCGGCAGCGTACGTGATGCGCCGCGCGGGCAACGCACTGCGGGACCAGATCAAGGGTGGCAAACGATGAGTCGCGCACTCCGCGCCTTGGCCTGCGCCGGTGGAATCGGGCTCGCCCTCCCAGCAGCGCCGGCGTCGGCGCAGACCAGCGCCGTGCCCTCGGCGTCGCTACCGACCACGGCCGCGGCCTTGGGCTGGATGGCCGGTTGCTGGGAACTGCGCCGTGGGGCGCGCGTCACCCAGGAGCAGTGGATGCCGCCCGCCGGCGGCGCCATGCTCGGCATGAGCCGCACGGTGAACGGCGGCGTGCTGCGCGAGTTCGAGTTCGTCTTCTTGGGGCCGGTGGATGGGCGCCTGTCGTTCGTGGCGAAGCCGTCGGGGCAGACTGGTGCGACGTTTCCGGTCGTCGCGTTCAGCGACAGCGCGGTCGTGTTTGCCCAGGCGGCACACGATTTTCCGCAGCGCATCACCTACCAGCGCCGGGGCGCGGATTCACTTCTCGCGTTCATCGAGGGGCCCACGGAAGGCGGGGCGCTGCGCATCGATTTCCTGTACGGCCGCGTGCCCTGCCCGGGGCGCTGAGCCCGCGGAGCAGCGGCGCTAGATTCGCTACATCCAGCGCCGGGCCTGCGTGAGATAGCGCTCGTACTCCGCGCCGAACTTGCGCAGCAGGTACGACTCCTCGCGCGCGATGATCCAGTTGTTGGTCGCGGCGATCGCAGGCACCGTCATCAAGAGCACGGCGAGCTTGTCGCCCCAGAGACCAATCCCCACCTGGAATAGCGCGAATCCGAGGTAGATGGGATTGCGAGTCAAGGCGTAGGGGCCATCAGTCACGATGGCCGTCGTGGGCTTCCACGGACGGACATCCGTGCGGTGTCGCTTGAGGGTCCACCAGGCCCAATAGATCAGCGCGAGTGAGAGGCCAACGAAGATCATCCCCAGCCCGCCCCATCGATCAGGGCGGGCGGGCATCGGCTTGAACCAGTCCACGACCACGCCGATGAGCATCGCGAAGAAGAACACGAACGGCGGCTTGACCGGCAGGTCCGGATGGTCCGGTGGCAGCTCTACCAACGAGGGCTGTGCGGCGTCCGACATCAGGCCAGCTGCTGCGCCACGACCTCGGCGATGTCGTAGACCGGCACTTCGGCGCCCTGCGCCTTCACGCCGTCGGCCATCATCGTCATGCAGAAGGGGCAGGCCACGGCGACAGCATCGGCCTTGGTGGCCAGCGCTTCCTCGGCACGTTCCACGTTGATGCGCTTCCCGACCTTCTCCTCCATCCACATGCGACCGCCACCGGCGCCGCAGCAGAGGCCCTTGTCCTTGCTGCGCGGCATCTCGACGAGGTTCACGACCGGCAGCGCGCGCCGCAGCGTCTCACGCGGTGCCTCGTAGACGTCGTTGTAGCGGCCGAGGTAGCAGGAGTCGTGGTAGGTGAAGGTGCGCACCGGTGCGTGGAGGTCCTCGCGGATCGGCACGCGGCCCTCGGCGAGCAGGTGCTCGATGTACGTGGAGTGATGGATCACCTCGTACTCGCCGCCGAACTGCGGATACTCGTTGCCCAGCTGGTGGAAGCAGTGCGGGCAGGCCGTGACGACCGTCTTCACGCCGTACTTGCCGAGCGTTTCCACGTTGTCCTTGGCGAGCATCTGATAGAGATACTCGTTGCCCATGCGGCGGGCCGGATCGCCGTTGCACTTTTCCTCTTGCCCGAGGATTGCGAACTTGACGCCTGCGGCCTTGAGGATCTGCGCGAACGCAACCGTCGTCTTCTTCGCGCGGTCGTCGAAGCTGCCCATGCAGCCCACCCAGTACAGCACCTCAGGCTGCTCCCCGCGCTCAGCCATCTCGGCCATCGTCGGGATCTCCATGCCTTCGGCCCACTTGCCGCGATCGCCGGGATCGAAGGCCCAGGGCGAGCCGCTGGTTTCCATGGCCTCGAAGGCCGGCATCATCTCCTCGGGGAAGCGCGACTCGGCGAGCACCAGGTTGCGGCGCAGCTCGTTGATGACGCTGAGCTGGTCGATGCTCACGGGGCACTCGTAGACGCAGGCGCGGCAGGAGGTGCAGGCCCAGAGTTCTTCGTCCGTGATGTAGCCGCCGAGCAGCGGCTTCTCGAGCAGCGCAGCGGGCGCATCGGCGCGCAGCGTGGCGAAGCCACCGTCGGTACCCGGCTGCATCCACGGCATCTTCTCCTCGAGCCGCTCGCGCACGTTGATCATGATCTTGCGCGGGCTGAGCAGCTTGCCCGTGGTGTTGGCGGGGCACACGCTCGTGCAGCGACCGCACTCCGTGCATGCGAAGCCATCGAGCAGCGACTTCCAGCTCAGGTGCTCGACGTCGGACGCCCCGAACTGCTCGGCATCGCGGCCCTCGAAGTCGAGCGCGCGCATCGTGCCGACGGTGCCCGGTCCGCTGGTGTTCGACAGGAACGTATTCGGCAGCGAGACGACGACGTGCAGGTGCTTGGAGTACGGCAGGTAGTTCAGGAAGCCGAGCACGAGCAGCGCGTGCGACCACCAGAACAGCGAATGCGCCAGCGACGGGCTCGGCGTGTAATCGGCGCCGAACATCGTGATCATCAGCGCGGCGATCCAGCTCAGGATGAGCAGCGGATCGTTCGGGTGCGTCTCGGCCCCTTCGAGGCGCGGCACGCGCTTGGTGAGCCGGCGCCAGAGGGCCATGGACACCATGAGGAGCACGATGGCCGCGAAGCCTTCTTGGCTGAGCCGGTACAAGCGGTAGACCTGCTCCGGGAGGAAGAGGTCGTAGCCGAAGCCCGGGAACACGCCCTCGATGAGGAACTCGGTGGTGGAGGCACCGAGGACAAGGAAGCCCCAGAAGATCAGCGCGTGCATCGGGCCCGCGATGGAATCGCGGAAGATCTTCTCCTGGAAGATGCCGATGCGCAGGAAGTTGCCGATGCGCGTCGGAATCTGCGTCCAGCGGACGTCGTCGAGCCGGCCGAGCTGCAGGTAGCCGATGAGGCGCTGGACGTTGTAGCTGAAGAAGCCCAGCGCGAGGGCGATGATCGTCAGGAACAAGTAGTTGACGGGGGGCATTCCGAAAAACTACTTCGCGCGCCCGTGCGGCACCAATCCGAACGAGACCCTCGGAATGCACGAACGGGGACCCATTTGGGTCCCCGTCCAGCTCTTACCGCGTACCGCCGCCGCTGACTACGCCTTCGCCTTCTTCACCGCCTCGGTCAGCACCGGCAGAATCGTCAGCACATCGCCCACCACGCCGTAGTCGGCAATCTTGAAGATCGGTGCGTCCTTGTCCTTGTTGATCGCCACGATCGTCTTCGACGTGCGCATGCCGGCCAGGTGCTGGATCGCGCCGGAGATGCCGCAGGCCACATAGAGGTCCGGCGAGACCAAACGGCCCGTCTGGCCAATCTGATCCGAGTGCGGACGCCAGCCGTCGTCGGTCACGGCGCGCGTGGCACCCACGGCGGCATTGCCGAAGGCCGCCGCGAGATCTTCCACCAGCTTGAAGTTCGCCGCCTCCTTGAGCCCGCGGCCACCGGAGATGATCACCGGGGCTTCGCCGAGGTCGAGCTTCGCCGTGTTGCCGGCGGCCGTCTCGGTGACCTTCACGCGCGTCGCCGACGGATCGCCGCTCGGCGCGAGCGTCTCCACCGCACCGGCCTTCGCGTTCTCCTTCGGTAGGAAGGCGCCGGGCCGCACGCTCACCACCGCGGGGTTCGCCGTGAGCGTCACGGTCTGGATGACCTTGCCCGTGTAGCCGGGGTGCGTGCAGGTGATGCCGGTGCCACCCACCGTGATGCTCGTGACGTCAGACGCCATCGGGACGGCGAGCTTGGCCGCGACGCGCGGTGCGACGTCCTTGCCCGTCGCGCTGGCCGCCAGCACGATGCCCGCGTAGCCGCCCTTCACCTTGTCGGCGAGCGTGGCGCTCACCGCCTCGGGATTGTTGTGCGTGAAGCCGGCGTGCTCGACGACGAACACGACGTCGGCGCCGTGCGCGCCGAGCGCCGCGGCGTGCTTGGCGATGCCGCTGGCGCCAAAGAGCACGGCGTGGACCTGGCCGCCCTTGGCGTCGGCGATGACGCGGGCCGCGGCCACGGCCTCGAGACCGGCGCGGCGCAGGTCACCACCGCGCGTCTCGGCGAATGCGAGAATGTTCGACATTAGAGAACCTTCGCCTCTTCCTTGAGGAGACGGACGAGCTCAGGCACCGCATCCGGGCCCTCGCCGATGATCTTGCCGGCCGCGCGCTCCGGCGGCAGCGCCATCGCGTCGAGCGACAGGCGCTCGGCGGGCAGCTGCGCGGGCTTCACGTCCAGCGGCTTCTTCTTGGCGGCCATGATGCCCTTGAGCGAAGGATAGCGGGGGCGGGCGATGCCTTCGTCAATCGTCACGACGGCGGGCAGCGCGCACTCGACCAACTCGTACGCACCTTCGAGCTCACGACGCATCTTCGCCGTGCGGCCGTCGAACTCGAGCTTCGAGATCGCGGTCACGCAGGGCAGGCCGAGCAGCTCAGCGGCGATGGCACCGGTGGCGCCGTGCGCCGTGTCGATGCTCATGCGGCCGAACATCACCAGGTCGTAGCCGCCGACCTTGAGCTCGGCGGCCAGCGCCGTGGCCACGGCGTAGGAGTCCACCGAGGTGCCATCGTACTTGAGCTGCACGGCGCGGTGCGCGCCCATGGACATCGCCTTGCGCAGCGTCTCCTGCACCACGTCGCCACCGAGGGAAATCACGGTGACTTCGCCGGCGTTGAGCTTCTCGGTGATTTGGATGGCGGCTTCCACGGCGTAGCCGTCGAAGTCGGACATATCGAACTTCAGCCCCGTTTCGTCCACGGACTTGCCGGTCGGGGCAATCTTGAACTTCACGTCCATGTCGGGGACGCGCTTGAGGCAGACAGCGATCTTCAACTCGGAATCCTCGTTGGGGAACGATTGAAAGATAGCGGACTTGGGACTCGAGACGGGAGACGTGAGCGCTCACGTCTCAAGTCTCCCGTCTCAAGTCCTAGTCACATCAGCGGCGCCAACTCCGTGGCCGTGAGCGCCGACCGGTAGCGCAGCAACACCGCCAACGAGGCCACGGCCAGGCCCAGCCCCGCCCACGCGAGGACGCTCGGTCCTAGACCCGTCCACAGCAGGTACACGCAGGCCAGCGCCGTCGTCAGCTGGCGGGCGGTCTCCAAGGTGCCGGCCCACTTGGCACTCTCGAAGATGCCCCCCACCCCAGCGAGCGCCACCGCGATGAAGAATGCCGCCGCCGCGCTCTGCCAGAGGGGCAACGCGTCCGCACGCTGCAGCAGCAGGAAGGCCGCGACCAGCGCCACCACGAACTGGGCGAGGGCGTACCAGGCCAGCGGCGCCGGCACCGGCGGGTCGTACTTCTCGTACGTCGCCGCGCTCACCTCACGCGGCCGTTCCGGTTCACCGAGTGCCGCGGGCCGCCAGCCGGGCCGCCCGAACACGATGCGCAGCTTGTCGCGCCAGCGTTCGGCCCGCCACGCATCCCGTGCGATCTGCACGAACACATGCACGTTGGCCCAGAGCGGGTTCCAGCTCTTCAATGGCTTCGTGATCCCGTACACCGGCTCTTCTTCTTCGACCTGGAACGTACCGAACCAGCGGTCGAAGACGATGAACACCCCGGCGTAGTTCTTGTCCTGGTACTTGGGGTTCACGCCGTGGTGCACCCGATGGTGCGAGGGCGTGTTGAGGATGTACTCACCCATCGGCGAGAGGCGCCCCACGGCCCGCGTGTGGATCCAGAACTGGTAGATGAGGTTGAGCGCGTTGCAAGCGACGAACATCCGCCACGGAACGCCCATCAGCGCCAAGGGCATGTAGAACACCCAGCTCATCAGCCCGTGCAGCGCGCTCTGCCGCAGCGCCACGGGCAGGTTGTACTCCTCGCTGGAGTGGTGCACCACGTGTCCCGCCCAGAGGATGTTGACCTCGTGCGCGTAGCGATGGCTCCAGTAGTAGCAGAAGTCCACGAGGACGAAGACCGCGCTCCAGCTGAGTAGCGCGCCGAGATCCACGCCGAACCACGGGAACGCCTCGGCCGACGCAAACGGCGCGCGCTCAGGCCACGCAGGAATCGCCGGCCACCAGTGTTGCACCGCGAGGCGATCGGCAACCCAGATGAAGATCCCGATCGTGAACAGCTTCGTGAAGATGCCGGCCAGCTGGCTCAGGATGCCGCAACTCAGGTCGCTGAGCGAGTCATTGAGGCGCATCACCCGCCGGCCCGTCACGCGGCTCCAGAGGAGCTCCGCGCCGATCAGTAGGAAGAACAGGGGAATGGAGGCCTTGATGATGCCCATGGCCCGAGAATGATAGATTAGCCCCGTGACCAATACCAATCAGGCCTTTCCCCGCCCCCTCGCCTGCGTGACCGGCGCTTCTGCCGGGCTCGGCCGCGAGTTCTCCCTTCAGCTCGCGCAGCGTGGCTTCGACTTGCTGCTGGTGGCGCGAGATCTCGACCGCCTCCAGGCGCTGGCCGACGAGCTCTCGCAGGCGCATGGCATCACGGCGACCGCCTACCAGTGCGATCTCTCGCGCGACGAGCCGATGCGCGCATTGGCCGAAAAGCTGAGCAAGGAAGAGCGGCTGATGGTGCTGGTCAACAACGCCGGCTTCGGGACGAAGGGCAAGCTCGCTACGCGGCCGGTCGGCGAGCAGGCGACGATGCTCGAGCTGCACGTCATGGCACCGATGCTGCTCACGCGCGCGGTCATCCCCCGCATGATCGAGCGCCGTGAGGGCTTCGTGATCACGGTGGCCTCCGTCGCGAGCTACACCGCGAGCATGGGCAACGTGAACTACTGTGCGACCAAGGCGTACCAGCGCGTGTTCATGGAAGGCCTCGCGATGGAACTCCTCGGCACCGGCGTGAAGGTGCAGGCCCTCTGCCCCGGCTTCACGCACACCGAGTTCCACGAGCGCATGAAGATCGACAAGTCGAAAGGCATCCCGGGCTGGGCCTGGCTCAATGCCGACCGCGTGGTGCGCGAGTCGCTCAAGGCGGCGTTCGGCGATGGGCCGACGGTGGTGATTCCCGGCAAGCGGTACCAGGGCCTCGTGCTCGCGCTACGGTACATGCCGCAGTGGCTACGCGGCATGCTGCAGGAGCGCTACGCGCGGGCGCGCATCTAGCGCGCCCGCGCGCGCTGGTCCGCCTAGGGCCTCGCGGAGCCAATCTCGGGCTGCGTATCGCAGCGCGGCTCACCCTCGCCTGGCACGGTGCCATCGACGTCAGTCCTGGGGCGGCGATCGGCGCTCAGGTTCACGAAGATCACACAGCTGCCGCGTAGGCGCGGACGCGTCAGGCGCACGGACCAGCTGTTCGCTTCGATCACGGTGAAGGCGATCGTCGAGCCGTCGCTCGGCACGTACTTGATGGCGGGCAGCGTCTCGCCGTAGCGTCCGTGGTCTGCGTAGTAGGCCTCCTGTGCCACGACGAGGTTGCGGAGGTCGGAGAGCGCGATGCGGAGATTCGCCCGCACCGTGTCGGCGGCGGTCGGCGAGGCCGATTGGGCGCGGGCAGGCGTAGCAAGCGTGGCCGCGAGCAGCGCGTACGCCGCGCGTCCGCAGCCCCAGGGCGCGCCGCGCGTTTCCCTGACACCGCGCGCGGCCTCTGCCTGACTGACGAGTATGCCCGGCGCTCCCCATCGTGGAGTTGGACCTCCGCAGGAGCCCGCCATGTCAATGCGCCGCTTGCTCGTCACCTGGCTGCTGCTCGCCGTCGCGATGCCGCTGAACGGCGCGCTCCGCGAGTTCGGCTTCAAGCGCGTGATGTCCTCCACGGCGGCGGAGACGCTGAGCGTCCTCACCGGCATCGGCGTGATCCTCGTCGTCACGCGGCTGATGTATCGCATTCCCGCAGCCACGCCGCCCCGGCAGCTCGCGGTCTACGCCGCCGTGCTGCTCGCGCTCACCGTCGCGTATGAGTTCGGCATCGGCATTGCCGGTGGACGGTCGTGGCCGGAGATGCTCGAGCAGTACGCGATCTGGAAGGGCCACCTCTGGCCGCTGGTGCTGCTGGCGCTCGCCGCGACGCCCTGGCTCTGGCGCGGCCGCTGACCCGCCAGCGCCGCGGCGAGGTCCGACTCGCGCCGCTCAGCCCCCGAAGGCGTTCATCCCCGTGACGGCCTGCCCGAGGATCAGCGAGTGGATGTCGTGCGTCCCCTCGTAGGTGTACACGCTCTCGAGGTTGGCCATATGCCGCATGGACGCATACTCGGCCACGATGCCGTTGCCGCCGAGCAGGCGACGCGCCTCGCGCGCCACGTCGGTCGCCATGTTCACGTTGTTGCGCTTGGCGAACGACACCTGCTGCGGCGTGAACGTGCCGGCGTCCTTCATGCGGCCGAGGTGCAGCGAGACCAGCTGCGCCTTCACGATCTCGGTGAGCATGTCGGCGAGGCGCACCTGCTGGATCTGGAAGCCGCCGATCGGGCGCCCGAACATCACGCGCTCCTTGGAGTAGGAGAGCGCCTCCTCGTAGCAGGCGATGGCCGCGCCGATCGCGCCCCAGCTGATGCCGTAGCGCGCCTGCGTGAGGCACATGAGCGGGCTCTTGAGCCCGCCGCTCTTCGGCAGGATCGCGTCAGCCGGCAGGTGCGCGTTGTCGAACACCAGCTCACTGGTGTCGGACGCGCGCAGCGAGAGCTTGCCCTTCTGGCCGTTGGCCTTGAAGCCCTTCGTATCCGTGGGGACGATGAAGCCGCGGATGCTCTTGCCGGCGTCGTCGTTGTCCTCCGTCTTAGCCCAGACGATCGCCACCTGCGCGGTGGAGCCGTTGGTGATCCACATCTTCGCGC
>CAZCIM010000008.1:0-54055 GCA_964498895.1 uncultured Gemmatimonas sp.
CGCTTGAGCGGCACCATCGTCAACGGTTCGAAGGACGCATTGAGCGCGAGACAGCCGACGGTCACATCCACCTCCGCAAGGTGAGGGCTCGGGGGAGCACGACCGTCGGCGCGACGGTCAACTCCTCTTCGCCGGGGGCACCGGGGTCAGCCACCCTCTGGTATCGGGCTGCTGGCCGGTGGCTATCGCGAGGAACCGCTGTTGGATCGCCGCCGTCACCGGGCCTCGCTTCCCCGTGCCGATCGGACTCTTGTCGATGCTGCGCACCGGCGTGATCTCGGCCGCCGTGCCGGTGAAGAACACTTCGTCCGCGATGAGCAGGAACTCGCGCGGCATCAGCAGTTCGCGCACTTCATACCCCAGATCGCGGGCCATCGTGACCACGGCGTCGCGCGTGATGCCGTTCAAGATGCTGGCCGAGAGCGGCGCGGTGTAGAGCACGCCGTCCCGCACGACGAAGAGGTTCTCGCCGCTGCCTTCCGAGACATGGCCCTGCACGTCGAGCATGATGCCCTCAACGTAGCCGTCACCGCGGGCCTCCATCTTCGAGAGCTGCGAGCTCAGGTAGTTGCCGCCGGCCTTCGCCATCGCCGGGAACGTCCCCGGTGCGGCGCGGCGCCAGCTGCTCACCGTCACGTCCACGCCTTCCTCGAGCGCGTCCTTGCCGAGATAGGCGCCCCAGCGCCAGCAGATCACGAAGGTCTCGACGGGCGCGTTGGTCGGGAGCACGCCCATCTCCTGCCCGGCGCGGATCGCGAGCGGCCGGATATAGCAGTGGTCCAAGCCGTTCGCGGTGATCGTATCGGTCACCGCCGCGCAGAGCTCGTCGAGCGAGTACTTGAGCGGCATGCGGTAGATCTTCGCCGAATCCTGGAAGCGCCGCATGTGTTCGCGGAGCCGGAACACCGCGCCACCCGTCGGCGTCTTGTAGGCCCGGATGCCCTCGAAGATGCTCGAGCCATAATGCACGACATGGCTCATGACGTGCAGCTGCGCGTCATCCCAGGGGATGAGCTTGCCGTCGCGCCAAATGAGATCGGTTGCGCCGGAGCCGCGAGTCACGATGCGAGACTTGAGACGGGGGAGTTGAGACGTGAGAGCGGACGGGTGACGGCGTAAATCTGACGGACGATGGATGACGGATGCCCCTCAAGGGTCCATCCGCTGTCCGTCTTCTGTCTTCCGTCTTCCACCTTCCATCTTGAACCTAAACCTGCGGTTGCGACTCGCGCCACCGCCTGAGGCGCACGGCGGCGTCCTCCACTCGCGCGGCATGCGCGGGGTCGAAGCCGTGCACCACCCCATCGCGCATGAGCTCGCGGCCGGCGACCACTGTGCGCAGGGTGCGCGGACGCGGGCCGAACACCAAGGCGTCGTACACGCTCTCACGCGGGCCGCGCGGCAAGGCGAACGCGGCGAGATCGGCCTTCTTCCCGGCCTCGAGCGAGCCGATGTCGGTGTCCATGCGGAGCGCCGCGGCGCCCCCGAGCGTCGCGAGGCGGAATGCCTCCTCAGCCGTGACGGCATCGTGACGGCCCAGCGCGGCGCGCTGCGCCAGGGCCGCGAGCCGTGCCTCCTCGAGCAGATCCATGCGATCGTTGGAGGCCATCGAGTCCGACCCGAGCCCGACGCGCACATCGGCGCGGCGCATCGCCGCGAGCGGCGCGATGCCATGACCGAAGTAGGCATTCGACGCCGGACAGTGCGCGACGCCACAGCCGCCGTGGGCGATGCGACCGATCGCGGGCTCAGTCACGCGGACGGCGTGAATGAGGAGCGTGTTCGGCCGCATCAGGCCGGCGCGCTCGATGATCGCGACCGGCTCGCTGCCGCGCGGATCCGTGGCGATCCCGCGCCCCTGCAGGAAGCGCGCGTACTCCCCTTCCCCCCGCGTGACGAGCAGCGACTCATCGGCGCTTTCCGCGATGTGCACCGCCACCGGCAGGCGCTCGCGCGCCGCGAACTCCGCGACGGCCGCGTACAGCGCATCGCTGACCGAATAGGGCGCGTGCGGCGAGACACCGACCTGCACGAGCGCCGTAGCCGCCGCGCGCATGCGGGCGACCGCAGTGACGAACTCCGCCATCTGCCCACCTGCGCTCGCGGGATCCGGCCCGAACACTTCGCGATAGCAGACGCCGCGCACCCCCAGCGCACGCATCGCGACAAACGCCGCGTCGTTCGGCGCCGTATCCGCGAACGTGGTGACGCCGCCCGCGAGACCTTCGGCCACCCCGAGCGTCGCCGAGGCGATGAGGTCCTGCTCATCGAGCGTCGCGACGGCACGCGTGAGCGTGCGCACCCAGTCGAAGAACCCGAGCCCGCCGAGGAAGCCACGCAGGACCGTGAGATCGAGATGCGTGTGTGCGTTGACGAGCCCGGGCGTGAGGATGGCGTCGCCGAGATCCTCATCGCGTCCACCAGCGGGTGCGCTGCGACGCTCGCCGACCCAGACGATGCGATCGCCCTCGGTGATGACGGTACCGTCGACGATCGGTGGCGTGGCCACCGGCACGATCCAGCGCGCGTGCCAGCGGACGCGCGCGGTCATCAGGGGAGCAATCTCCGCGGGCACTCCTGCTGCGGTTCCGTGCCGGCGATGAAGTACTCCGTGCGCACGGAATCCGAGATGCAGCCCAAGCCCGCGCGGAGTCCCGTGGCGGGATCGATGGGAATCGCGAGCACGCCCGGAGGACGCGGCCAGTCCGGCGGCGCCGGTTTCCGCTCGTAGACCTCGCGCATGAAGCCCGCCCAGGCCGGCGCCGCGAGCCGTCCGCCCTGCGCGTTGGCCATGATCTCCTTGGGCTGGTCGAAGCCGATCCACACGCCCGCGACGAGATCGGCCGTGAAGCCGACGAACCACACATCGGTGTAGTCGTTGGTCGTGCCGGTCTTTCCGCCCGCCGGATACCGGAAGCCTTCGCTGAGCACGCGCGTTCCGGAGCCCGCTCGGATGACATCCTTGAGCATGTCCACCATGATCCAGGACTCCTCGCGCGAGAGCACCTGGATGCGCTCGGGCTCGGCCTCGAACAGCTTCCGGCCGTCGAGGGTCTCGACGCGCAGGATCGGATTCGGCGCCGTCCGCCAGCCGAGGTTGGCGAAGGTGGAGTAGGCCGCCACCATCTCTAACGGGTACACATCGGCCGAGCCGAGGGCGATGGATGGATATGGCGGCACGCGCGTCGTGAGGCCGAACTCCTTGGCCATCTCGACCACGCTGCCTTCGCCGATCTCCATCGTGAGGCGGATCGCCGGCAGGTTCCGCGAGAACATCACGGAGCGCCGCATGGTGACGCGGCCTTCGAACTTGAGGTCGTAGTTCTGCGGTTGCCAGAGCGTACCGTCGAGCTGCGGCACCTCGATGGGCTCATCGTCGATGAAGTACGACGGCGAGCGCCCGGAGCGCACGGCCGTGGCGTACACGATCGGCTTGAAGGTCGAGCCCGGCTGCCGCAGCGCCTGCGTGGCGCGATTGAACTTCGAGTCGTCGAAGTCGCGCCCGCCTACCAGCGCGCGCACCGCGCCCGTGCGCGGGTCGAGCGCGATGAAGCTGGCCTGCAGGTACGGCGAGTTGTTGCCGCTGCCCGCGGCGTCGCCGGCGGCGGCACGCGCGAGATACTCCTCGTAGGTCAGCTGGTTGTAGTTGCCCCAGTTGCCGCCCTCGATGGCCCTCAGCTGCCGCTCGACCGCGCGCTCGGCGGCGCCCTGCATGTCGAGGTCCAGCGTGGTGAGCACGCGCAGGCCGTTCTCGTACACCTGCTTGCCGAAGCGACGCTCCAGCTCAGCGCGCACCCACTCCACGAAGTACGGCGCCGGATCGCCCGCGCCGCGCGCGGCGCGGTTGAGGCGCAGTGGATAGGCCTTTGCGATGCTCGCGTCGGGATCGGAGAGCGCGCCCGCCCGGCGCATCAACTCGAGCACCGTGTTGCGGCGCTGGATCGCGCGATCCGGGAAGCGCCGCGGGTTGTACCGCGAGGGCGCCTTGGGCAGCGCCGCGAGCATCGCGCCCTCGGCCACCGTGATTTCGCTGACCGGGCGTCCGAAGTAACGCTGTGACGCGGCCTCGACGCCGTAGGCGCCGGCACCCAGCGCGATCTGGTTCAGGTAGAGCTCGAGGATGCGTTCCTTCGGGAAGCGCTGCTCGAGCCGCCGCGCGACCTTCGCCTCGCGGAACTTGCGGACGATGTTGTTGTAGGCGCTGCCGGCCTTGGATCGCGAGGGGAGCTGGGCCGGGAAGATGTTGCGGGCCAGCTGCATCGTGATCGTCGAGAAGCCCTCGGACAGTCCGCCGGCCTTGAGGTTGGCGACGATCGCGCCGATCACGCGGATGTAGTCCACACCGGCGTGCTGGTAGAAACGCTTGTCCTCGGTGATGACGAACGCATCCACGACATGGCGCGGGATCTGCTCCAGCGTCACGACCGAACGGCGCTCAAGGCCGATTTCGCCGATGTAGCGCCCGTCCGCCGCGTAGAGGCGCGCCGGTTCCGCGGGCTTGTACTCGGCGAACTGCTCGATGCTCGGGCAGGTCTCGTCGCTGCAGAGGAACCAGGTCCACCACACGCCGAAGACGAGGAGGCCGAAGAGGCCGAGGCCCGCGCCGACGAGGGTGGCGCGTAGCAAGAACTTCTTGAGCCGAGGGTGCTTGTTCAACACGCGTGAAAGCTAGCCAAGTGACTTCCCCTCCCGCGACCCGTATTTTGCAGGGATGACGCCGTCCCCCAACTCCCTGCACGATGAACTCCGCTGGCGCGGGCTCCTCCATCAAGAGACGGAGGGCTGCGAGGCGCACTTGGCCAAGGGGCCGGTGACCGGCTACTGCGGCTTCGACCCGACGGCCGAGAGCCTGCACGTAGGCAATCTCGTCTCGCTCATGGGTCTGGTGCGGCTGGCCCGGGCCGGGCATAACGCCGTCGCGCTGGTGGGCGGCGGTACGGCGATGATCGGCGACCCGTCCGGCAAGAGCGAGGAGCGCCCGATGCGCTCGGTCGAGGAGATCAACACCAACGCCGATCTCATCTGGCAGCAGATCCAGCGAGTGGCGCAGAACGCGCTCGGCAGTGACGCGCTTCCTCGGTTCGCCGTACGCAACAACGCCGAATGGCTGGGCGGGATAGGGCTGATCGAGTTCCTGCGCGACACCGGCAAGCATTTCACGGTGAACTGGATGATGCAGAAGGACTCGGTGAAGACGCGCATGGAGACCGGCATCAGCTTCACCGAGTTCAGCTACATGCTGCTGCAGGCGTACGACTTCTCACGGCTGTACGCCAAGGACGGTGTGACGCTGCAGCTGGGCGGCAGCGATCAGTGGGGCAACATCACGGCGGGCACCGAACTGATTCGCCGCACCCAGCGTGGTGAGGCGCATGGGCTGACGTTCCCGCTGCTCACGGACGCCCAGGGCAAGAAGTTCGGCAAGACGGAAGCGGGCGCCGTGTACTTGGACGCGAAGCTCACGAGCGTCTACAAGTTCTACCAGTTCTGGATCAACGCCGAGGATGCGGACGTGGGGCGGCTGCTGCGCACGTTCACGTTGCTCGGGGCCTCGGAGATCGCCGAGATCGAGGCGGCGCATGCAGCGGCGCCGCATGAGCGCGGGGCGCAGAAGCGGCTGGCGCGCGAAGTGACGTCACTGATTCACGGGACTGCGGCCGCCGAGCTTGCGGAGACCGTGTCGCGGACGGTGTTCGACAAGAAGGTGGACGCGCAGTCGTTGAGCGACGAGGTGCTCACGATGCTCGCGGCGGAGATGCCGTCGGTGTCGGTGACGCCGAGCGCCGAGGGCGTGGATATCGTCGCGGTGCTGGCGGAGGCGTTCGGGCTGTCGAAGACGGCGGCGCGGAAGCTGGTGCAGCAGGGCGCGGTGAGCGTGAACGGCGAGAAGCTTGCGGGAGAGGCGACGCACGTCAGCGCCGACCGCGCGGTGCGCGGCAGATGGATGCTGCTGCGGAAGGGCGCGCGGGAGATCGCCGTCGTGTCGACGCGTGCGTAGCGGCTGAAACCCCGTAGGCGGGATGGCGGTAGGGGCAGCATCACCATCCCGCCAGAGGGCAGCCGTGCCGATACGCTCCCGTGTGTTCGCGACGCTGGCGGTCACTATCGCCGTGACCGCGCTCCTGCTGTGGCAGCATCTGCACGGCGGCGTGCCGTCGCACAGCTTCCTCGCGCGCGACGACATGCCCAGCATCTCGAACTGGTGGGGCCTGCTGACCCTGCCGGCGCTGACCTGGTGGACCCTCGACAACGTCACGGCGCGCCTCTCGCAACATCGCGTCACGACGCGTGCCGCGATGGCCGGCGCGATTGGCGCCGCGGTCTTCGGCGCCCTTCTGGCCGGCAGCTACAGCCTGGGCTACAGCGACATTCCCCGCCTACAGGTCCGCGCGCTCCCGTTCCTCGCGCTGATTTTGCCGATCTACCGGGCCGAGTGCCTGTTCGGCTTCGTGCTGGCGCTGAGCTACACGTTCGGCGGCGTGCTGCCGCTCGTCATCGGGACCGTCTTTGCGCTGATCGGCGCGCTGCTCTACCGGGCGCCGCGCTGGCTGCTACGGCGCTTCCGTGTGAAACACTAGCCCCTGCTCCGCCGCCTTCTCCGTCGCCCAACGCAACCGCCACTCGTCACGGAACACCAGTACGAAGTGGTCCTTCGCGTCGCGTAGCAACGTGAGGTCCTGCGCCTCACCCAAGCGGCGGATCGCCGCCTCGGGCCCCGTCACCCATCGCGGAAAGCGATAGGGCATCATCTCGAGCGTACAGGGCGCGCCGTACTCGTTCTCGAGGCGGTGCACCATCACGTCGAACTGCAGCATGCCGACAGCGCCTACGATCGGCACGGGGCCCATCATCGACTCGGCGAAGAACGCCTGTGCGGCGCCTTCGTCGGAGAGCTCGCGGAGCCCCTTGTCGAGCGCCTTGCGACGCAGCGGATCCTTGGAGAGGATGCGCGCGAAGTGCTGCGGCGCGAAGCGCGGGATGCCGACGTACTCAAGCAACTTGCCACCCTCGGCCTTGGGGGCGCCTGCCGCGGCGAGCGTGTCGCCGATGCGGAGACTGCCGCGATCGTGCACGCCAACCACGTCTCCAGGCAGTGCCTCCTCGGCGAACGCGCGCTCGCGGCCGAGGAACTGCTGCGGCGGCGCGAGCTTGAAGCTCTTGCCGGTGCGCACGTGCGTGACCTCGAGCCCCGCGGCATAGCGACCGCTGCAGACGCGAAGGAATGCCACGCGATCGCGGTGCCGCGGATCCATGTTGGCCTGCACCTTGAACACGAAGCCCGTGAAAGCCTCGCCGCTGGGCTCGATGCGCCCGGCGTTGCTGTCGCGACCCACGGGCGCCGGTGCCAAGGGAAGGAAATCTTCCAAGAAGGGCTCGACGCCGAAGTTGGTGAGCGCCGATGCGAAGTAGACGGGCGTCATCTCACCGCTGATGATCGCGGCAGGGTCGAACTCGTGGCCGGCCATGTCGAGCAGCTCGATGTCGTGCGTGAGCTTCTCCACGGCCTGGAGGGCCTCGTCCGTGCTGCCTAGGACCTCGAGGAGCTTCGGATCGCTCGGCCCGTCGAGCGCGATCGTCGTCGTCGCGACCTTGTCGGCGCCGTGGCGGTCGTCGCGCTCAAAGAGGAAGGCGCGCTTGTTGCGGCGATCGTACACGCCACGGAACACCGTGCCGTGTACCGCATCACTCATGTGAATGGGCCAGTGCGCCGCCACGGCGATGATGCCCAGCTCGGCTTCCACGTCCGAGACCAGCTTGAGCGGATCCTCGCCGACGCGGTCGCACTTGTTGACGACCGTGAAGATCGGCATGCGGCGACGGCGGCAGACCTCGAAGAGCTGGCGCGTGCGCTCTTCGACGCCCTTGCGGTTGTCGAGGAGCATCACGACCGAGTCCGCGGCGACGAGCGTACGGAAGGTGTCCTCGCCGAAGTCGGCGTGGCCGGGCGTGTCCAACAGATTGACGTTGTAGCCGTGGTACTCGAACTGCAGCACCGAGCTCGTGACCGAGATGCCGCGCTCCTGCTCGAGGGCCATCCAGTCGGAGGTGGCGTGCTTCTGCGCCTTCCGCGCCTTCACGGAGCCGGCCTGGTGGATGGCGCCGCCGTAGAGCAGCAGCTTCTCCGTCAGCGTGGTCTTGCCGGCGTCGGGATGCGAGATGATGGCGAAGGTGCGGCGTCGCGCGATCTGGTCGGCGAGGGCGGCACCCGAGAGAGCGGGAGCGGTCACGGCAGAAATCTAGCGACCCGCGGCCACATGCCGGCCGCACATGCGGCGCCGACGACGCCCCTCAGTGTCCGAGCGCGTCGGCCACGCGGAGCAAATCCGTCGGCAGCGTGTGGAAGTGCGGCGCCAGCCGAATCGCGCCCTCCCGCACGGAATGCACCACTCCCGCGGCGCGCAGTCGCGCCGAGTCCGCCGCGACATCGGGCGTCCGGAACGCGATGATACCCGCGCGCTCCGCGGCGTCGGGCCGCGTCAGCAGCGTGTACGCCGGCTGCGACGCCACCCAATTCCACAGCTCACCGCTCAGCGACAGCACATAGTCCTGCACGTTGCGCGGACCGATCTCGAGGAACAGCTCGAGCGTGGCGTTCATGCCGACGAAGTCCTGGATCGGCAGCGAGCCCACTTCGAAGCGCTGCGCATCGCTGCGCCAGGCCGGGTCGTAGTCCAGGAAGCGCGCGAAGTCGCCGGCGCTGGCCTGCGAGAGCCACCCAGCGGCCGGCGGCTCGAGCTGCGCGATGAGTTCCTGGCGCACATACGCGAACGCCGCACCCCACGGCGAACACAGCCACTTCTGCGCGCCGCAGGAGACGATGTCCACCGGCACCTGGCGCACATCGAGGGCGCAGGGGCCGAGCCCTTGTATCGCATCGAGGGCAAACCACACACCGCGTGCGCGGCAGGCGGCGCCGATCGTCGCCGCGTCAATGCGATTGCCCGTCCAGAACGACACCCAGCTGAGCGCGACGCCCTTCACGCGCGCGTCGCTCGTGATGCGGTCGAGGATGCGCGCCTCGTCCACGTCGTGGCCGCGCATGGGCAGCAACTCGAAGGTGAACCCGCGCTGCTTCGCCGCCGCCATCCATGGATACACGTTCGCGGGAAACTCACCCTCGCTCCCGAGGACGATGTCGCCAGGCCCGAGCGGCAGCGCGTACGCGGCGAGGTTCACGCCCCAACTGGTGTTGGTGGTGAGCGCGATCTCACCCGTCGACGCGCCGATCAGCTGGGCGATAAGCGCGCGGGAGCGATCGAGCTGCGGGAAGAAATCCTCGGCGCGCATCGCGTGCATCTCGGCGCGCTTGTCGTTGTAGGCCGCCAGCGCATCGCGGGCGCGTTGGGGGATCACGCCGATGCTGGCGTGGTCGAAGTGCACGGGCCCGTCGCCGATGCGCTCCCAGGGATACTCGCGGCGACGGACGGCCTCGACATCATATGGGTACGCCATCAGTCCACCCCGGGTGATGACGCGATCATGGTTCGCGCAGGTGCGCCGGCGTGTCGGGCGGCTGGCGCTTCCAGCGACGATGCTGCCAGAAGTACTGCTCCGGATACTCACGCACGCAGTCTTCAATGGCCTTCGTGTAGTTGCGCACGGTGTTGTCCACCGCGGTCTCGCGGTCGGCATCCTCGGCCAGCGCGACGTCGCGCACGATGAAGCGGTACGACTGGTCGGGCTGGCGGATGGCGGCGACGAAGAGCATCGGCAGCTTGCTGCGCAGCGCGAACACCGCGGCACCGCGCGGCGTCTTGGCCGGACGCCCGAAGAAGTCCACGAACGTGCTCGCGAGCCCGAGTGCGCCTTGGTCGGAGAGGAAACCGACGGCGCGACCGTCGCGGAACGAGCGCGGGATCGCGCGCACGGCTTCGTCGTCGAAGATGACACGCACGCCGAGCCGCTCGCGGGTGCGGCGGACGAAGGAATCACTCAACGGATTCGCCATGTGCATGGCAATGGCGTCCACCGGAATGCCGCGCGCGGCCATGTACGCCGCCGCGAGCTCCCAGCTGCCGATGTGTCCGCTCACTAGCACGACACCGCGACCTGCGGCCACGGCGGCCTCGAGCTTCTCCCATCCCTCGGTGCCACTGAACGCCGCGAGGATGCTCTCGCGCGGTTCCTTGCTGAGGAGGATGCCCTCGATCGTCACGCGTCCTAAGCCGCGATAGCTCTCGCGCGCGACCTCACGCACGCGCTGCTCGCTGAACTCGGGAAACGCCGCCCGGATGTAGCGCTCCACGCGATCGGCCCGCACCCGGAACGGCCAATAGCCGAGCCCGCCGACGAAGGCCCCGACGCCTGACGCGGTGCGCAGCGAGAACGGCGAGAGCAGCGTCGCGACGAGGCGAAGCAACGCGTACTCGACACGGTGCGTGACGGTTGGCGACGTCTGCTCGCGGCCGCCCGTGGACTTCGCCACCGCGGCGCCGGGCGCCGGGTCAGCCATCGCCGCTACGCTCCCCGCGCTGCTGCAGCGCATGCAGGCGTGCGTAGGCGCCACCCTGCGCCAGCAACACCTCGTGCGTACCACGCTCGACGATCTGACCGGCATCCATGACGAGGATCTGCGTCGCGTGCACGATCGTACTCAGGCGATGCGCGATGACGAACGTCGTACGGCCGGCCAGCAGGCGGTCCAGCGCTTCCTGCACGAGTCGCTCGCTCTCGGTGTCGAGCGCGCTAGTCGCCTCGTCGAGGATGAGAATTGGCGGATCGGTGAGCAGCGCGCGCGCGATCGCCAAGCGCTGGCGCTGGCCACCCGAGAGGCGCGTCCCGCGCTCGCCGAGCACGGTGTCGTAGCCCTCGGGCAGCGCGGCGATGAACTCGTGGGCATTGGCCGCGCGGGCCGCGGCCTCGATTTGTGCCTGGGTGTATCGATCGCCGGCACCGTAGGCGATGTTCGCGCGCACGCTGTCGTTGAAGAGCACCGTGTCCTGCGACACGATGCCGGTGAGCGCACGCAGGGCCGGGAGCTTGATGTCGCGCGTGTCTACGCCGTCGAGGAGGATGCGGCCGGCCGTGGGCTCGATGAACCGCGGGATGAGGTCCACGAGCGTGCTCTTGCCCGCCCCGCTCGCACCCACGAGGGCGACGACCTCGCCCTTGCGCGCCGTGAACGACACGTCGCGCAGCACGGGCTCGTCGCCGTAGGCGAAGCCCACCGCATCGAACGTCAACTCACGCTCGAGCGCGGCTACGTCGCGCGTGCCGCGGTCCGCCTGCAACTCGGTCGGATGGTCCAGGACGTCGAACAACCGCTCCGCCGCCGCCAACGATTGCTGCGCGGTGGTCGGTGCCTGCGAGAGCTGCTTGAGCGGCTGCAGGAGCCGCATCACGAGCACCATGAACGTGATCAGCGTGCCGCCGTCCATGCCGCGGCCGCCGAGCACCTCTTGCGCGCCCAGCCACAGAATCGCGACGGCAACGACCGTACCCAGCACCTCGGTGAGCGGCCCACTGAGCAACGCAATCCGCTGGATGCGCGTCATGCCCTTCGAGTAGCGGCCGGAGGCGCCGATGAACCGGCCGTCCTCGTACCGCTCGCCGCGGAAGGACTTCACGAGGCGAATCCCGCTCACGACTTCCTGCAGCACGCTGGTGATCTCACCGTACTCGGCGCGCAGGCGGCGGTGGCCCTTGCGCAGCTTCCGTAGGATCGGCTGCAAGAGCCCGATGATCAGCGGTGCGACCACCAACGCATAGAGCGTGAGCCGCGGGGACATCGTGAACAGGATCCAGATCGTCACGCCGAGCTGCGCGGCGTTCTGGATGCTGCGCGTCGCGACCTCCGCGAGGATCGCCTTCGTCTGCTCGGTGTCGGTGAGGATGCGCGCGATGATCTGGCCCGTCTTGGTGCGCGAGAACCAGCCCAGCGGCAGGCGCTGCATATGCGAGAACACCGCCGCGCGCAGGTCGCGCGTGAGGTACTCCTGCAGCGACGCGCCCAGCTGGCCGCCGGCCCAGAGGAACACGTTCTTGAGCGCGACCATCGCGATGATCACGAGGATCACGCCACGCAGCGAGCCCAGCGGATCGTCGGCGACGAGGAAGGCGCCGATGAGGCGCTCCTGCGCGACCGTCAGCCAGCCCATGTCCTGGGCGATCGCGTTCGGCAGTCCGAACAGCGTGTTCAGGAAGGGGATGAGCAGCGTGAAGGCCACGCCGTCCAGCGCCGCCGCGATGACGTTGAACAGGATGTTCCCGATCAGCCGCCACGAGTGGGGGCGGAGGAAGACCAGCAGCCGGCGATAGAGGCGCATCAGGCCTGGGCCGGGGTCGGGGGACGGCGGTTGAACATTGCGATGTAAACTAGCCCCTTCCGAGGGCGCGGTGAGAGCGGCAACTTGGGACCATGCCGGAAGCTCCCGCGCCGTTTGCGCCCTCGCGCGCCGTGTTCCCCTTCGGGGGGCTCGTGGCAGCCGCGGCGCGCGCACCGCTTGGGGGGCCTCGGGAGACGCTGACGGGCGCCGTGATGGTGGCCCGGCTGGCTCAGGGCATGCGCCTTCCGCATCCCTTGCTCGTGGACGTGCGGCGCGCGCGCGCGGAGGCGGCCAAGGGCTGGCTGTCGGCCTTCGCATTGCCGCTCAAGACCAAGCAGAGCTTGCTGCGCGCCATCGCCGCGAGTGCGCAGGGTGACCGCACTGTGATGGCGGACGCCCTCGCTGGGGTGACCGATGTCACGGCGGGGTATCTCGACAAAGCGGCACGTTTGGAGCTGGCCCAGCTGGCGGAGTCCCTGCGGTCGGACGCCGCCGTGCTTGCCGCGCCCACGGACTAACCCGTAAGATTGGGCGCTCGGCCCTTCCATAGCTTTTGAGGCATCTCTGCGCTCGAACGACATCTCCCCGTTGACCCGCGTCATGAAGCGCGTGGACCTCGCCTCCGACGGTAAGCCGTCGGGGGACACGGTCGCGACGGGCTTTCCGAGCGTGGACCGGGCGATCGGCGGCGGGCTGCGCCGTGGCGATCTCGTGGTGCTCGGCGGCGACGTGGGCAGCGGCAAGTCCGCGCTCGCGCTGGCGATGGCCGTGCGCATGGCGCAGGCCGGCACCGGCGTCGCGTTCCTCACGGGCGAAATGACCGCCGAGCGCGTGATGGAGCGGGCGCTGGCCATCGAAGGGCGCGTGAAGGTGGACGAACTGCGGTCCGGCAAGCTCGATGACCTCGCGCGGGCCGGCGTGGGAGCGACGGCAGTGCGCTTGCGGGACCGCTCGCCGCGCGTCGAGCCACTGCCGACGGCCAGCTTCGAGGCCCTCCGGGCTCGCATCCGCGAGTTGGATTGCCAGGTGGTGATCGTGGACTCGCTGCAGGCGTTGGCGCTTGGCGACTTGCCGCAGGATGAACTGCTCGCGACCGCGGTGCGCACGTTGAAGTCCGCCGCGCTCGACATGGACGTGTCGGTGCTCGTGACCGCGCAGGTGCCCAAGTGGGAGCGGGCGCGGACCGACCCGCGGCCGACGCTCGAGGACTTCGGGGCACTGGGCGCGGTGAAGCAGATGGCGGACATCGTGCTGGCCATCTATCGCGAGGAGATGTACGCGCCAGGATATGGCGTGGAAGGCGCAACCGAGCTGTTGGTACGGAAGAACCGCAATGGCAGCACCGGCTACGTGGACTTGTACTTCTACAAGCAGTGGCTGCGTTTCGAAGACATGCTGGACCCCGATCGCTAGGAGAGGCGATGCGATTCCCCCGTGTGCTGATGGTCCTTGGCCTGCTGACGCTGGCCGCCCCGACTGCCGATGCGCAGCGCGATCCGATTGCGCGGCTGGAGGCAGCGCGTAGCGCGAACCCGCGCAACGTGGCGGCCCTGCGGGCGCTGGGCGTGGCGTACTACAAGGCGAACCGATTTGCCGATGCGCGCAGCGTACTCGACCAGGCGCGGGGCTTGGACCCGCGCGACGGCGTGAGCGCGCTCTACGCGGGGCTCGCGGCCGAAGGTTTGCAGGACTATGCCGGCGCCAAGGCGGCGTACAACGATTACCTCCGGGTAGGGCGCTCGCGGCGCACGCGCACGGACATCCAGCGTCGCCTGGTGGCACTGGCCCGCGTGGAAGTCGTCGCGGCAGCCAAGCAGGCCGTGGCCAACGAAGCCACGCTCTCGCAGACCCCGGGTGACCGGCGCACGATCGCCGTGCCGCCGTTCAAGTTCTCGGGCCCCGAGGCCGAGACCTACGCGCCGCTCGAGCGTGGTTTCGCGGAACTGATGATCACCGACCTCTCGCGCTCCTCGCAGCTGACAGTCGTGGAGCGCGATCGCATGCAGGCGATCGCCGACGAGATTCGGCTGGGGCAGTCTGACCGCGTGGACGCGGCGACGGCCGTGCGCGCGGGCAAGCTGATCCGCGCAGGCCGCCTCGTGAACGGTTCGCTGGTGCAGAGTGGTGGGCAGCTGACGATTGAATCGAACGTGATTGACGTGAACACCGGCCAGCTCGCCACGCCGGTGGCCGTCACGAACGAGATCGACAACCTGTTCGCCATGCAGAAGCAGCTAGTGTTCCGCGTCTTTGAGCAGCTGGGCGTGACGCTCACGCCCGCCGAGCGGCAGTTGGTGGACCGGCAGGCCACGACGAACGTGAATGCGTTCCTCGCCTACAGCCGCGGGCTGTTGGCGGCCGATGATGGTCGCTTCGAGGATGCCGCACGCTACTTCCAAGAGGCGCGGTCGCTGGATCCGGGCTTCGGCGCCGCCGGGGCGCGCTTCCAGGCGGCGCAGGCCGCAGCCCTCGGCACGCAGGTGACGGCCGCGACGATCGAAGGCGGCTTGAGCGGCACGGAGAGCCAGACGGTGACCAACGCGGCACAGGGCAACATCACGCCGACGACGCCGACCAACACGCTGAACACCGTGTCGCAGAACGTGAACCCGCCCTCGGTGACGCCGATCTCGAACACGGGCGTGACGGTGAACCCTGAGCCGCCGCCGCGCGACCCGGCCAGCAACGGCACAGGTACGGACCAACCGGCGCCGGTCACCGGCACCGTCACGATCATCATCCGGCGGCCCTAACCGATGCGCGCATTCTTCAGCCGCACCGCGGCACTCGCTCTCGCCACGCTGCTCTCGGGCACGGGCCTCCAAGCCCAGCTCGAGAACACGGCGGTGCTCACGGCGCCGACGTTCACGTCGCTGACCTTCGGCTCCGGCGCGTCTTCACGCAGCGTCTCGCAGTTCGCGTTGCCGGTAGTCGTGATCCTGCCGTTCGGCGAGCGCATCTCGGTGGACGTCTCGACGGCGTTCGCGACGGCGTCCGTGAAGGCGGATGACTCCACGAGCAGCGAGATCAGCGGCCTCACCGACACGCAGATCCGCGCCAACTTCCGGCTCGGGGCCGACAACCTCCTGTTCACGGCCGGCATCAACGTCCCCACGGGCCAGTACTCGGTACCGGTCGCCGAGCAGGAGGCGGCCGGCCAGATCGGCAACGACTTCCTGTACTACCCGATCTCATCGATGGGCAACGGCCTCGCGATGACGGGTGGCATCGCCTACGCGCGGCCTGTCGGCAGCTGGAACGTCGGTGGCGGCGTGAGCGCGCGAAAGTCCACCGAGTTCGCGGCGTTCAACACGGGCTCTGGCGATTTCCGCTTCACCCCGGCCGACGAGTACCGCGCGTCCTTCAACGCGGATCGTCCCGTGGGCGACGGCGCGCTGTCGCTGGGGCTCACGTACTCGATGTTCGGCGAAGACGACGCCGACGGCACCACGTACAGCACGGGCGACCGCATCATCGCGACGGCCGGCTGGAACTTCCCGGTGCGCGGCAAGGACATCTTCCTGAGTGCGTGGAACCTCTACCGCCTCGAGGGCGAGGTGCTGGGCGATCCGGCCCCGGCCGAGAACGTCTTCAACGTGGCCGCGGCGGTCAGCCTGCCGTTCGGCGAGCTCTTGGTGCAGCCGAATCTCGAAACGCGTCTCTGGCAGGTCGGCGGTGCGCGGGCCGGCAACCTTGCGACGCTCGGCGTGCGCGTCCGTCTCCCGGTCGGTGGCTTCGGTCTGTTCCCCTCGCTTGGCTACAGCGTGGGCAATCTCTATTCGCTCTCGGATGGCAGCGCGACGTCGGTGAGCGGACTTAGGGCGAGCCTGACGCTGCGGTACAACTAAGGCGCGAGAGCTGTGACGTGAGACGTGAGAGGGGGCTGCCGCTCTGCGGCCGCCCCCTCAGCCGTTTAGATTCCCGTAACTCGGCGGTCGGCACTACGCGCCCGGCCTCACCTCTCCTGTCTCCTGTCTCACGTCTCGAGTCTCGAGTATGGCTGGCCACAGTAAGTGGAAGCAGATCAAGCACTACAAGGCAGCCACCGACAAGAAGCGCGGTGCGCTGTTCACGAAGCTCCTGCGGGAAATCACCGTCGCGGCAAAGGCCGGCGGCGGCGATCCGGACGGCAATCCGCGCCTCCGCACGGCGATCGAGAACGCCAAGGCGCAGTCCTGCCCCAAGGAGAACATCGAGCGCGCCATCAAGAAGGGCACCGGCGAGCTCGAGGGCGTCGAATACCAGGAAGTGCTGTACGAGGCCTACGGACCGGGCGGCGTCGCGCTGATGATCCAGGCGCTCACCGACAACCCGACGCGCACCGTGGCCGAGGTGCGCGCCAAGCTCGCGCGCGGCGGTGGCAACCTTGGCGCCGTGAACTCGGTGGCGTTCATGTTCGACCGCAAGGGCCAGATCTACATCCCGGTCGAGGGCCGCGACGAAGACAGCGTGATGGAGAAGGCCCTCGAGGCGGGCGCCGAGGACTTCGTACGCGAGGACGAGCAGTTCGTCGTCTCCACCGCGCCAGCGGACCTGCACGCCGTGAAGCAGGCCTTGGAGGCGGCGGGTTTAGTGGCCGCGGAGGCCGCGCTGACCTGGGTACCGAAGAGCAGCGTACGGGTTGAGGGCGAGGCGGCGACGCAACTGATCAAGTTGCTCGAGACGATCGAGGATCTCGACGACGTCCAGAAGGTCGACGCGAACTTCGACATGGACATGTCGGAGATGTCTGCGTGATGCACGGCGCCGGCGCGTCGTGCTGATCCTCGGCATTGACCCCGGCACCGCGGTGACCGGCTACGGCGTCGTCCGTGCTGGCCCGACGCCGTCGCTCGTGGAGTGCGGCGTGATCCGCACGAAGGCCGACTGGCCGTTGCCCAAGCGCTTGCGGGATATCGCCGAGGGCCTGCGCGAGTTGCTCTCGCGACACAAGCCGCAAGCGATGGCCGTGGAGTCGGCTTTCTACGCCAAGAACGTGCGCACCACGCTCGTGCTCGGCCACGCCCGCGGCGTAATCCTCCTGGCCGGCGAGGAAGCGGGCGTGGAGATCCACGAGTATCCGCCCGCCGAGATCAAGAAGGCTGTCGTCGGTAGCGGCGCGGCGACCAAGGAACAGGTGCAACTCATGATCGCCCAACATCTCCGTCTCAAGTCACCGCCGCAGCCGAACGACGCCGCCGATGGCGTCGCGGCCGCGCTCACCTGCGCGATGCGCCTCGGGACGCAGCGGGCGATGGCCAACGCGCGCGGCATCGGACCGCTGCTCGGTGCACGGAGGCGCAAGTGATCGCACGGCTGGACGGCACGCTCGCGGCGCATGGCCTCGACCGAATCGAACTGCGTACCGAGGGCGGCGTCACGTACGAGGTGATGGTGCCGCTGAGCGTGCTGGAGTCGCTGCCCAAGGTGGGCGGCGCGCTGGCGCTGCACACGGCAATGGTCGTGCGCGAAGACGCGTGGACGCTCTACGGATTCGCGACGGCGGACGAGCGCAAGCTCTTCCAGCGCCTGATGGGCACCACCGGCGTGGGCCCGGCGCTCGCGATGAACTTGCTCAGCACGCTCACAGGTGAGCGCCTCGTGCGCGCCGTGCGCGAAGGCGACCTCGCGACCCTCACGCAGGTCCCGCGCGTGGGAAAGAAGCTCGCCGAGCGCCTCGTGCTCGAACTGCGGGACAAACTCGACGGCGCCGAGGTCGCGCCGAGCGGCGGCAAGGCCACAGGCGCCAGCGGTCCGAGCGCCGATGCCGTGCGCGCGCTCGTCGCCCTCGGCTACCAGGCGACGGACGCCGAGCGCGCCGTCCGCGCCGCCCTCGACGGTGCGCCGAAGGGCGAGACCACCGCCGACCTCATCCGCCGCGCCCTCGCCGCGCTCGCGAAGTAACTTTCGGCGATGTCGCGCCCCGAGATCACCACGCCCGAAGCCCTCACCGACGAGTCGGTCGTGGAGCTGTCGCTGCGCCCGCAGCGGCTGGCCGAGTTCATCGGCCAAGGCAAGGTGAAGGACGCGCTGCGCATCTATGTGGATGCCGCCACCGCGCGCCACGAGCCGCTGGATCACACCCTGCTGTTCGGGCCGCCGGGGCTGGGCAAGACGACGTTGGCCGAACTGATCGCGCGCGAGATGGGCGTGAACATCCACACGACCAGCGGGCCGGCGCTGGAGAAGCCCGGCGACCTCGTGGGGACGCTCACCAACCTGCGGGCCGGCGACATCCTGTTCATCGACGAGATCCATCGCCTCAAGCCAGTGATCGACGAGTTCCTGTATCCCGCAATGGAAGACTCGAAGATTGACATCCGGCTCAGCGAAGGCCCGAAGGCGCAGACCATCACCATGCCGATCGAGCGGTTCACCTTGATCGGCGCGACGACGCGGCTAGGCATGCTCACTGCGCCGCTGCGGGCGCGCTTCGGGATCGAGCTACGGTTGAACTACTACCCGGCGCCCGAGATCGAGGAGATCGTGCATCGCACCGCGGTCGTGCTGGGCTGCAGCGTGGACGCCGACGGCGCCGCCGAGCTGGCGCGCCGCGCGCGCGGCACCCCGCGTGTGGCCAATCGCCTGCTGCGTCGCGTCCGCGACTTCGCGCAGGTGAAGGCCAGCGGACACATCTCGCGCGACGTCGCGCGCGAGGCGCTGGCGATGCTCGACGTGGACGAGTTCGGCCTCGATGAGATGGACACGCGCCTGCTGCGCGCCATCATCGAGAAGTTCGACGGCGGTCCCGTGGGCGTCGGGACGATCGCCGCGGCGGTCGGGGAGGACGCCGACACCATCGAGGAAGTGTACGAACCCTTCCTCGTGCAGAACGGATTCCTGCAGCGCACGCCGCGCGGCCGCGTGGCCAGCCCACAGGCGTATCGGCACCTCGGGTATCCCCCGCCCTCTCGCCCCGCCGACGCGCAGCCTGAGCTGTTCTGACGTGCGCGGCCTCAAGACGTCCGACTACGACTTCGAGCTCCCGCTCGACCGCATCGCGCAGGCGCCCATGCCGCGGCGCGACGAGAGCCGCTTGATGGTCGTCAATCGCGCGGCAGGGACGATCGCGCATCACGTTTTCAAGGAACTGCCGCAGTTCTTCAGCGCCGGGGATGCGCTGGTCGTGAATACGACGCGCGTGTTCAAGGCGCGCCTCCTCGGCACGCGTGACTCCGGGGCCCCCGCCGAGGTGCTGCTGCTGAAGGAAGAGAAGCGGGGCTTCTGGGAGGCGATGGTGCAGCCCGGCAACAAGCTGAAGCCCGGCCGGATCGTGACGTTCGCACCGGGCTTCCGCGCCGAGATGGGCGAGCCCACCGACCGCGGCACGCGGCTCGTGAAGTTGCTCGTTGACGGCGCGAAGCCCGGCGACCGCAACGCGGAGCGTGTGGCAATTGCGTCCACCGGCCATGTGCCCTTGCCCCCGTACATCGAGCGCGCGGACGCGGCGGCGGACGTGGAACGCTACCAGACGGTGTACGCCAAGCAGGAAGGCAGCGTGGCGGCCCCGACCGCCGGCCTGCACTTCACGCCGGAAGTGCTGCATGCACTGCACGCCAAGGGCGTGGAGCGTACGGAGGTGCTGCTGCACGTCGGTGCGGGCACGTTCAAGCCGGTGGACGTGGAGGATCCCGCGAAGCACCAGATGCACGAGGAGTTCTTCGAGGTGACCGACGAGGCGGCCGAGCGGCTCACGCAGCGCCGGCGCGCCGGCGGCCGCATCTGCGCCGTGGGCACCACCGCGCTGCGGACGCTGGAGACCGTTTGGCAGGCGGATGGGCGGTACGCGAGTGGCAGCGGAGAGACGCGCATCTTCATTCGGCCGCCAAACCCCGTACACTCCGCGGACGCGCTGATCACCAACTTCCATCTCCCGCGCTCGACGCTGATGATGCTCGTGGCGGCATTCGCCGGTTACGACCTGACGATGGAGGCCTACGCCACCGCCGTGCGCGAGAAGTACCGGTTCTACTCGTACGGCGATGCCATGCTGCTCCGCTGATTAGATTTCTCGGCTGGTAGCTCCTTCCGTCTTCTGTCTTCCGTCTCCATGCCCATTTCGCTGTTCCTCCAGACCCAAGGGACCGCCCCCGCCGGCCCCAGCATGGCTGCCTTCCTGTTCCAGATCGGCGCCATCTTCGCGATTTTCTACTTCCTCATGATCCGTCCGCAGCAGAAGCAGCGGAAGGCGCACGAGGCGGCCATCCTCGCCATGAAGAAGGGCGACCAGATCGTGACCGCTGGCGGGCTCGTCGGCGAGGTGTTGCACATCGCGGCGCCCGGCGAGAAGGGGCCGGCCCTCACGGATCACATCACGATCAAGTGCGGTGAGTCGCGGCTCGTCGTGCTGCGCAGCCGCATCGCATCCGTCGGCGGCGTCGAGGCCGCGTCGTAAGCACGATGGCCATCCTGCCGATCACCGTCCTCGGACATCCCGTCCTGCGCCAGGTCACCACGCCGGTGCCGACGGTGACGGACGAGCTGCGCCAACTCGCCGCCGACATGTTCGAGACGATGCGCGCCGCCGAGGGCGTGGGGCTCGCGGCGCCGCAGGTGGGGCGCACGGAGCGCCTCTGCGTGGTGGAGGTCGGCGACGTGCAGGCCGTGCTGATCAACCCCGAGATCATCGCCCGCGAAGGCAAGATCAAGTGGGAAGAGGGCTGCCTGTCGATTCCCGAAGTGTTCGGCTGGGTGGAGCGCAACGCGTACGTGAAGGTCCGCGCACTTGGCCTCGACGGACAGCCGTTCGAGCTCGAAGGGCGTGAACTGCTCGCCGTCTGCATCCAACACGAGCTCGATCACCTGGACGGCAAGCTCTTCCTCGACCATCTCAGCTTCCTGAATCGGCGCAAGGCGATGAATGCCTGGGACGAGGAGAAGTCGAAGTACCCGACGTTGCTGCGGGTGCTCAAGCCCGGAGACAGCGACGAGCCCAAGAGCGGACGGAAGACGGAGGACGGAAGCCCGTCTAGCACGACACCAGAGCATCACGACGCACTGTAGATTGACGGCGGGGGCCCTCGGCTTCCGCCGTCGTTGCATCTGGCTTCCGTCTTCGGTCTTCCGTCATTCGTTTCCGATGCGTCTCGCGTTCTTCGGCACTCCCGACTTCGCTGTCCCCGCGCTGCGCGCACTCGTGGGCGAGGGGCATGACGTCGTGTGCGTGGTGACGCAGCCGGACCGACCACAGGGGCGCTCACGCTCGACGCTGGTACCGCCGTCCGTGAAAGAGGTGGCCGTGGCCGAAGGCATTCCCGTGCTGCAGCCCGAGCGCCCGCGTGGCGAGGAGTTCCTCGCGCAGCTGCGCGGCTTTGCCCCGGACTTGAGCGTCGTAGTCGCCTACGGCCACATCCTGCGGCAAGACGTGATCGACGTCCCCGCGCGAGGCACCGTGAACATCCACGCCTCGTTGCTGCCACGCTGGCGCGGTGCCGCACCGATTCAAGCGGCGATCTTGGCGGGCGATACGGAAACCGGCGTCAGCATCCAACGCATGGTGCTGCAACTGGACGCGGGGCCGGTGCTCCATGAGGTTCGCGTGCCGCTGCCCGAGACGATCACCGGCGGCGAGCTCACCGAGGCGCTGTCTGAGCTTGGCGCCGAAGCCATCGTTGAGTTCCTCACGCTGCTCGACGTCAATGGCATCACGGAACGCCCGCAGGATGAGTCGCAGGTCACGTACGCCGCGAAGATCGATCGGGCCATGGCACGGCTCGACTTCCGGCGCGACGCGGTTGAGGTGGCGCGTGCGATCCGCGCGTTCGATCCGCGGCCCGGCGCCTGGGGCGTGGTCCGTGACACCGAGACGCGGCTGTTCGGCGTGCGCGTGTTGCCGGACCGCCGCGGTGATGCGGGCGAAGTGCTCGAGGTGGGCGAGATGGGCATGGTGGTGGCCTGCGGCCGCGGGGCCGTGGCCGTCGAGACGGTGCATCCGGCGGGTCGGCGCCGCGTCGCCGCACTCGATTGGGCGCAGGGCCGCGGCGTGGCCGTCGGCGACGTTTGGACTTTGCCCGAGTAAGCACGCCGCAACGATCGCGCCCGCCGCGGGCGGCCACGGGTCGAGGCGCCCTCGACCGACTATCTTTCGAGGGTATGCCTGGCACCCTCCCGCTCGTGACTGACGCCCGCATCGCCGCCGCCGAGACGCTCGCCGATCTCCGCAGCGGCGTACTGCTCGATGCTGCCTTCGATCGCCGTGCCTCGGAGCTCGATGCGCGAGACCGCCGGTGGACGCAGGAGCTCGTCTGGGGCATGCTGCGCAAGCGCGGATGGATTGACCATCTGCTCGCCCCGCGCGTGCGCGGAGGCATCGCGCGGCTCGATGCCGATCTCGCCGACCTGCTGCGCCTCGGCGTGCACCAGCTCTTCCACATGGGCAGCGTGCCCGCGTACGCCGCCATCGCGCAGACGGTGGAGTTGGCCAAGCAGCGCCATGGCATGGGCGCGAGCAAGCTCGTGAATGCGGTGCTGCGGCGCCTCGATCGCGAGCGCGACGCCCTCGGCACGGAGCTACCGGCCGATCCCGTGGAAGCGCTGGCCATCGAGTACTCCCATCCGCGCTGGCTCGTCGCCCGCTGGGTGGCCCGCTGGGGCGCCGACGAGACGCGCGCACTGCTCGCCGCGAACAACCAAGAGGCACCGCTCATCGTGCGGCCGTGGGGCGTGGTGCGCGAGCAGCTCGAGGCGATGCTCGAGAGCTCCGGCGTGTCCGTGTCCGAGGCCCCGCTGGTGGAGGACTCCCTGACGCTCGCGCCGGGCACCGTGCTCACGGCGCTCGGCGCGTTCCAGCAAGGCCGCTGCTTCGTGCAGGATCCCGCCGCCACGCTCGTGACGCGCTACGCGGCGATTCCCGCCGGTGCCGAGGTCGCGGATCTCTGCGCGGCGCCGGGCGGCAAGTCGGTCGAGCTCTCGCGGACGGCCAAGCATGTGACCTCCGCGGACGCCAACGAAGCGCGCATCGGTCGCATCATCGACACGATCGGCCGCCTCGACCTCGACAACGTGGATGCCGTCGTGGCCGACGCGCGCGATGGAACGCTGGGGCAGTTCGATGCGGTCCTCGTGGACGCGCCATGCACGGGCACGGGCACGTTCCGCCGGCATCCCGACGCGCGCTGGCGCCTGCGCACCAGCGATCTCGCGGTGATGAGCGCCACGCAGCGGGCCATCCTGCGGGGCGCCGCGAAGAACGTGAAGCCGGGCGGCCTCCTCGTGTACTCCACCTGCTCCATGGAGCCGGAGGAGAACGACGCGCAGGTCGAGAGCTTCCTGGCGGACCATCCGGGCTGGACGCTCGAACCGCCGCCCGCCGGCACGGTGCCGGAAAGCGTGCTGGATGCCGGCCGCCTGCGCGTCCTGCCGCAGCGCCATGGTGCCGACGGTTCGTTTGCGGCGCGGCTGCGCCGAGGAGATCAGTGATGCCCGCGAAGTCGGTGCGGATTGCGCCGTCGCTGCTGTCGGCGGACTTCGGCAAGCTCAAGGACGACCTCGCGATGCTCGAGGCCGGCGGCGCCGACTGGCTGCACGTGGACGTGATGGACGGCGTGTTCGTGCCGAACCTGACGTTCGGCGCGAAGGTCATCGAGACCTGCAAGAAGCTCACCAAGCTGCCGCTCGACTGCCACCTGATGGTGGTCGAGCCCGAGAAGTACTTCGACAGCTTCGTGAAGGCCGGGGCCGATACGATCACGATCCACGTCGAAGCCTCGCCGCACCTGCACCGCCAGGTGATGCGCATCAAGGAACTTGGCGCGAAGGCCGGCGCCACGTTGAATCCCAGCACCTCGCTCGAGACGCTGCGTGAGGTGGCGCCCGAGCTCGACCTGCTGCTGATCATGAGCGTGAACCCTGGCTTCGGCGGGCAGAAGTTCATCGAAAGCTCCGTAGGCAAGATCGCGCGCGCGCGACAGCTGCTCGACGAGACGCGCTCGCGCGCCGTGCTCGAGGTGGACGGCGGAATCGCGCGCGAGACGATCACCGCCTGCTGGCGCGCCGGTGCGGACACCTTCGTGGCCGGCAACGCGATCTTCTCGGCCAAGGACCCCGTGGCGGAGATTGCGGCGCTGCGCGCGCGCTGCACGGAGCAGGCGTGAACCAGCGGGCGCAGTGGGTCATCGTCGGCGTGCTGGTCGCGCTGATCGGGCTCGGACTCTACACGGCGAAGGATCAGCTCGCGGCCGAGCTGTTCCCGATCAAGATCGGTAATGCGGCACCCGCGTTCTCGGCGAACCCGATGGCGGCGGGCAGCGCGCCGAAGACCATCGCCGACTACCGCGGCGAGGTGGTGCTGCTCAACATCTGGGCGACTTGGTGCGGTCCCTGCCGGATCGAGATGCCGTCGATGCAGCGCCTCGAGGAGCAGCTGGGCCCGAAGGGCCTGAAGATCGTCGCGGTGAGCGTGGACGTGGCCGGCATGGAGAACGCGATCAACGCGTTCACCGAGGACATGAAGCTGAGCTTCGAGATCCTGCACAATCCCGCCGGCGACATCCAGCGCATCTACCAGACGACGGGCGTGCCGGAGACGTTCATCATCGGACGCGACGGTCGCTTGCGGCGCCGCGTGATCGGTGCCGACACCTGGGACAGTCCGGCGAACGTGGCGTACCTCGAGCGCCTGCTCGCGGAGCCACGGCCGCAGTGACCGGCGTCCGGCGCGACGATCCGCGCCGCGTCGCGGGCTGACCTATGCGCATCCTCGCCCTCGAGACGTCCTGCGACGAGACGTCTGCCGCCGTGCTCAGCGGCAGCGCGTCGGCACCGCGGCTCGAGTCGCTGGTGATCCTCTCGCAGGACATCCACACGGTGTTCGGTGGCGTCGTGCCGGAGATTGCGTCGCGCGAGCATCTCACGGCCATCGTGCCTGTGACGGCGCGCGCGCTGGCCGATGCGGGCATCACACTGCAGGACGTTGACGCCATCGCGGTGACGCATGCCCCGGGCCTCGTAGGCGCACTGCTCGTGGGCGTGAGTTACGCCAAGGCCTTGGCCGCGGCGGCGGACAAGCCCGTGATCGGCGTGCACCATATGGAAGGGCACCTCTTCGCGACGGTGCTCGAGCATGCCGACGCGCAGCCGCCGTTCACCGCGCTGCTCGTCTCCGGCGGGCACACGCTGCTGCTCGACGTCGCCGCGTGGGGGGAGTACCGACTCCTCGGCCGCACACGAGACGATGCGGCCGGCGAGGCCTTCGACAAGGCGGCCAAGTTGCTCGGGTTGCCGTATCCAGGAGGCCGCCATCTCGAGCAACTGGCGCGGCAGGGCGATCCCAAGCGGCATCGCTTCACCAAGCCGATGCTCAATGCAGGCCAGCAGCCTGGCGACAAGGATTACTACGACGTCTCGTTCAGCGGCTTGAAGACCGCCGTGCTGCTCGCGACGCAGCAGGCGCAGGATCTCGAGGACGAGAAGCCACACATCGCGCGCGGATTCCAGGATGCGTTGGTCGGCACGCTCGTCGCCAAGACGATCCGCGCAGCCAAGGCGCGTGGACGCGCGAAGATCGTCCTCGGTGGTGGCGTGGCCTGCAACGCGGCCTTGATCGAGGCGATGCGCCACGAGGCCATGAAGATCGGGGCAGCAGTGTTCGCCCCGACACCGAGGCTCGCCACCGACAACGCCGCCATGATCGGCGCAGCAGGCTTGTTCCGACTGGAGCGCGGCGAGCGCAGCGAGGCGACGCTCAATGCGCACAGCGCGATGCCCATTCCTGGAACGAGGACGGAAGACTGAAGACGGAAGGTCACTACTCCGCGTGACGGGCGCGCCGTACTTTTCGGATGCGCTCCTTCCGTCATCCGTCTTCCGTCATCCGTCCGATGTTCACCCACATCCCCTTCGCCTACGACCTCGGCCCCCTGCAGCTGACCGGCTTCGGGATCGCCATGCTGCTGGCATTCGTCATCGGCCAGATGGTGGCGTCGGAGAACCTCGAGGCGCGCGGCTGGGACAGCGAGATCATGGGTGATGTCACCGTCGCGGCCGTGATCGGCGGCCTGCTCGGGGCCAAGCTGTACTACGCGATCCTCGTCGGCGACCTCACGGCCATCTTCAGCCGTGCGGGCTTCGTGTTCTGGGGCGGCCTGATCGGCGGCCTCGTCGCGACGGCGGGAACGATCCTCTACAAGAAGCAGAGCTTCGCCCAGATCTCCGACGCGGCGGCGCCCGGGCTCGCGGCGGCCTACAGCGTGGGCCGCTCGGGCTGCTGGGCGGTGGGCGACGACTACGGCCGCCCGTGGGACGGGCCGCTCTCGGTTGCCTTCCCGGACGGCGCGCCGCCGAGCACGGTGGACAATCTCGTCGCATTCGGCGCAAAGGGGCTGGAGGGGCTCCCGGGCAACCAAGTGCTGGCCGTGCATCCCACGCAGCTCTACGAGACGGCGATGGGGCTCGCGATGTTCTTCATCCTCTGGCGCCTGCGCGACCACAAGCATGCCGCGGGCTGGCTGTTCGGCGCCTACTGCGTGCTGGCCGGTCTCGAGCGCTTCGTGGTGGAGATCTTCCGCGCGAAGGACGATCGCTTCTTCGGGCCGTTCACCATGGCGCAGATGATCGCCATCGGATTCGCGGTGGGTGGCGTTGTCTGGATGACGCTCCGCGCGCGCGTGGGCGACGGACGCCCGTCGACGCAAGCCGCCTAAAGCCGCTCGAGCACGACGACCGCGCCGGCGATCTCGTCGGTGTGGCTGAGCGTCAGGTGCACCTTGGTCACGCCCAGCTCCGCGGCGCGGGCCAGCGCGCGCCCAGTGAACACGAGCACCGGCGGGCCCTCGCTCCCGCGCTGCACCTCGGCCTCCTTCCAGCCGATCTTCTTGGCGTCGTCGCTGCCGGTGAGCGCCTTGAACACGGCCTCCTTGGCCGCCAAGCGCGCGGCGAGATGCATCGCCGGACGCGCGCGGGCGAGGGCGTACTCTTGCTCGTGGGCGGTAAAGAGCCGATCGAGCGCCCGCTGCTCCTTGCGAGCGAGCATCTCCTCCACGCGCGCGATCGCGACGAGATCGAACCCGATGCCGACGATCATCTAGCCATCCTGCCGCAGGATGCGACGCCAGAGGGCGCCCTGCCGACCGCGCGAGTCCGCGAGTGCGGGCAGCGCGCGCTCCCACCAGGCATCGGCCGCCGTGAACACGCGCCGCAGCTGCGCGATCCAAGACTCCCACGCCGGGCGCTTGGCATCCGGCTTCGCGAGCCGCGCGGCCTCCGCCGCAGCCTTGAGCGCTGCAAGCTCCGCCCAGAGGGAGCCCGCCAGCAGCTCGAGTTCGGCGCCGAGCGCCCGCCGATCCGGAAGCGAGTTCCCATGACGGCGCTCCGCGAGCGTCGCCATCGCACCACGCCATGCGCGCTCGAGCTTCCCGGCATCGAAGGCCGCGAGCTGTTGCTCGAGCGATGTCGCACGCTGCGCCGCCCGCCGTGCCTCGAGCAGCGGACCGAAGACCACGTCGTGATCCGAGCCCGGCGCGGAGGCGACCGCCAACGCACGCAGCGAGCGCGTGAACTCTGGCAGCGGATAGTCAGGCGTCATTGGGGGAGTACCGGTATTCACCCTCGAGCTCACGGTCGCAGAGCGCGGCGCGCTGCCCGGTGCGCGACTCGTAGCGCAGCACGAAATCGGGCAGGCGCTGCGCCGTAAAGCGCTCGCGCGGGAGGCCGAGCGCGCGGATGGCGTCCTCGATGGCGGCTGGGGCGCCCTCGACCTCGATGAGAATGTCCATGCGAGGATATCGCTCGAAGCGCACCGTGGCGCCAGCGTAGCTGTACTGGGCGATCTCGCGATCGATCTCGCGGGTGATGATGTAGCCCATCGCCTCGAGGATGCGGGCGAGCGCGGCGGGATCGTCCGCGCCGACCGTGAGTTCCTCGCGCACCTTGAAGCCCTCGGCGTAGCCCGTGGGGCCCTTGAAGTCGAGGGACGTGGTGATGCGCTCGCCGCGGTACACGCGCAGGCGCAGCACGTGGTCGCGGAGCGCGAGTGCCTTGTCCGGCGTGTCGTAGCGGCGATCCTCGAGCCGACCGAGGTACACGACTTCCGCGCCGGCCGCCTCGAGGCGGGCCCGTGCCGCCTCGGCCTCGGCGTCCGACTCGGCGAATCCCTTGAGTTCGACTTCACGCATCGAGAATCGCCTCCATCACCCGCGCCGTGTCGGCGAAGTCGTCGAAGACCGTCACGGGCGCATGTGCCTCGAGCGTGGCCCGCGATACGCCGCCCGTCGCGACGCCGATCGCCTTGGCCCCGACGCCCTGTCCGCAGGTCATGTCGTGCTCGGTGTCCCCGAGGATGATGAGCTGGTCCCCGGCCACATCGCGGCCGAGCAGCGCACTGGCCCGCGACTGCGCGATGGGCGGCAGCATGGGCCGCAACTCGTGATCCGAGCCGAACGCACCGACCTGAAAGCGCTCCGGGGCAATCTGCACGGCGCGAAGCTTCACGCCGGCGCCATCCACCACGTTGCCGGTGAGCAAGCCCAGCACGAGTCCTTCGTGCGCCTCGACGGCATCGAGCAGCGCGAACACGCCCGGCAAGGCGCGGGCGTTGCCCGGATTCGCCGCGAGATCCTCCCGGAGATTCCGCAGGTACGCCGCGATGATGCCGTCCATCGCCGCGTCGATGCGCGCCGCGTCGATGCCCGCCAGCGACATCGTCTCGCGCACGATCAGGCGATCCGTCTTGCCGCCGTAGCGATAGCTCGCGGGCCCGCTGGTGCCGAAGGCCTCGCGCAACGCACGCTCCATCGCGCGGCGGCCAGCGCCGTCGGAGAGCAGGAGCGTTCCGTCGATATCGAAGAGGACGATCTTCATCGGCGTGCGAGGTAGAGGCCGCCGAGCACGGCGACGGCACCGATGCCCTGGAACAGCGTGGGGACTTCGCCCAGCACCAGCCACGCGACGATGACGGCGACGATTGGCTGCAGGTTGGCGAACATGGCCGTGCGCGTGGGCCCGATGGCACGCACGCCGTGATACCACACGAGATACGCGACGACCATCGCCAGCACACCGGAGTAGAGCACCGCGCCCCAGGTGAGCGGCGTGATGGCTGCCCAGTCCGTGCGCCACAGTTTGGGCGCCGCGACGACGAACAGCGGCACGACGCCGCCGACGAGCGTCCACGCGGCGACCTGCGCCGGCTCCACGCGCTGGGCCAGCGGCACGAGACCGGTCGTGTAGAACGCCCAGATGACCACGGCGCCGAGGATCAGGAGATCGCCGATCAAGTGGCCGGTGCCATCCGTCTGCACCGATCCGCCGACGACGAGCATGACGCCGCTGATCGAGAGCACGATGCCGCCGACCGCGCGCAGCGGGAGCCGCTCGTGCCCGGTGAGTCGCGCCACGATCGCCACCGCCGCCGGACTCGCGGCGACCACCAGCGCCGCCGTGCCGGCGCGGGTCATCGAGAGGCCGCTCACGAAGAGCATCTGGTAGATGAAGTGCCCGAGCACGCCGAGCGCCAGGAGCCGGTTGCGGTCCGCCACGCTGGGACGCAGCCCCGGCCGCGCATACGCGATCACGAGCAGGATCACGCAGGCGATGCCCATGCGCAGCGCGTTGTAGGCGATCGGCACCATGGCCTGGGTGCCGTACTTCATCACCGAGAAGTTGACACCCCAAATCACCGCCATCCCAACGAGACTGAGTTCGACGCTGCGGCTGGGGCGGGCGAGGGCGGTCATAGACTGGAGAAATCTAGCGGCATACGGGATGAATCCCCCTGCGCGCCCGGTCGTGCCACGCTAGCTTCCCTCGATGCACGTCTCCTTCGCCCTCTTCGCCGACTCGGCCAACATCTCCCAGGAAGGCAAGCTCAACATCCTCGGGGTGTTCGACGCCTTGCAGGTGGCGGCGCTGCCCGCCGTGCACCCGCGCGCGACCATGGTCGTGCGCCTCAAGGCGCTGCCGGACGACGTCGGCCGGCACAGTTTGGGCTTTGTCTGGCTGGGCCCGAGCGGGGACGAGATGTGGTCGTCGTCCGGCCAGCTGGACGTGGGCGCGCCGCCGCCCGGGGCCACCGAGCTCGACGTGCCCGTGATTGCCGCCATCGACCTCCCGATCCAGCATGCCGGCACGCACGTGATGCGCATCATCCTCGACGGCGACATCTGCGCCGAACTGCTGCTGCACGTGCGGGCCGGTGCGCCGGTGATGCCGGCGGCCGGCATGGTCAGCTAGCGAGCCCCGGGACGCCGTCGCGTCCGGCAGCGAGGCGCACGGCGCGTTCGATGGCCTGCTCCAGCGCCTGACGCGCGAGCTGCTCGCCCTGCGCGATCGAGGCCTTGGCCCCGCCCATCGGCGCGAGCGCGAAGACCACATCGCCATCGGAAATCGTGCCCGCCGGCGTGATGCGCGCGAGCAAACCGCTCCCGGCGCTGCGTGCGATCGCCTGCAACTCAAGCCTTGAGAACGCCGCGTCGAGCGCCACGACGCAGATGGTCGTGTTGGTACCCGCAGCGAAGCCGCCGCGTTGTGCGCCACCGGCGATGGCCTGGGCCGTGTCCACGAAGCTCCCGTCGGCGTGGCGCGCGCCGGCGATGATGCGCCCCGAGGCATCGCGCACGTCGCCGAAGGCGTTGACCACGGCGATGGCCGCCGCCGCGCAGCCATGGCCCTCCGCGACCGCGATGCCGACGCCGCCCTTCATCGCGCCGTCAGGTCCGCGCAACTTGCCGACCGTGGCGCCTGTGCCGGCGCCGACATTGCCTTCGGCGATGCCCACGGCCGTCGCCGATACGCAGGCCTCATACGCCATCTGCGGCGTGGGGCGCGCGTCGAAGCGGCCGAGCGGCAGCAAGTCGAAGATCACCGCGGCGGGCACGATCGGCACGACGCCCGCGCCGACGTTGAAGCCGCGGCCGCGCTCTTCCATCCAGCGCATCACGCCGGCGGCGGCGTCGAGCCCATACGCCGAGCCACCGGTGAGCAGGATGGCGTCCACACGCTCGACGAGATGCCCCGGTTCGAGCAAAGCGGTCTCGCGCGTGCCCGTGGCGCGGCCGATGATGGCGCAGGCGGCGCGGTGCGCCTGCGTGAGGCCCCGCACCACGGTGCACCCGGTGGCACCTGCCGCGTCGGTCGCGTGGCCGACCGCGAGCCCGAAGCGCTCAAGCGAAGGCGCCGTCACGCGACTACTCGTCGTCCGTGTCGGCGGCCGCGTCCTCGGCGGCCTGGCAAGTCGCGCAGAGCGTCACGCCCTTGAGCGCACAGATCTGGCAGATGAAGGTCCCGCAGTTTTCGCAGGGATAGCCCTCACTGGCCCGCTCTTCCTTTCCGCAGGCACGGCACAGCATCAGATCGCGCTCGGACATCACAGCCTCCTATCGCTGGCGGTCGTCCAGCTCGTACTCGCGGATCTTCTTGATCAGCGTGGCGCGGGAAATGCCGAGTTCCTTGGCGGCGTGCGTGCGGTTGTGCGCATGCGCCCGCAGGGTGCGGTCGATATGCGCGCGCTCGACCTCCGCGAGCGAACGCGGCTCGTGATGCGAGACATCGGCGCCGCTGGCGTTGGCCACCTCGCGCGGCAGGTGCAGCACGTCCACGGCGGGCAGTCCGCGGGCCATGAGCATCGCACGCTCCAGCACGTTGCGCAGTTCGCGGATGTTGCCCGGCCAACTGTAGCGCAGGATGGCGTCGAGCGCCGCATCGGTGAGGGCGGTCGGCGCACCGGGTAGCGAGGGCAGCAGCGCATCCTGCACCGCCGCGATGAGCTCGAGCAGGTCCTCACGGGCGCGTTGCCGCAGCGGCGGCAGCTGGATCGGCATCACCGCGAGGCGATAGTAAAGGTCTTCACGGAATCGGCCGGCAGCCACCGCGGCCTGCAGGTCCACCGAGCTCGCGGCGATCACGCGGACGTTCGGCGTGATCTCGTCACGTCCGCCGACCCGACGGAAGCCCTTCCCCTCGAGCACGCGCACCAGCTTGGGCTGGAGCGTCGGATCGAGATCGGCGATCTCGTCGAGGAAGATCGTCCCGCCGTCGGCGATCTCGAAGGCGCCGGCGCGCGTGATGCCGTACTCCGTGCCCGCCTCGACGCCGAAGAGCTCGCTGTCGAGCGACTCGGGGCGCAGCGTGGCGCAGTTGATCTCCACGAACGGCTTCGCCGCGCGCGGGCTCTGCGCATGCAACAACTCCGCGACACGTCCCTTGCCCGCCCCGCTCTCGCCGAGGATCAACGCCGTGGTGCGATCGGACGCCGCGAGCAGCTGCAACTGCGCCTGCAACTCGCGCATCGGCGGCGTCGAGCCGAACACCAAGCCCTTCTCCGCCCCGCGCTTCTCGCTGAGCCATCGGCTCAGCCGTCGCAGCTGCGCCTTTTCCAGTGCGCGCTCCGCGGCCGCCTTGAGATGGCTGAGGTCCACGGGCTTCGTGAGGAAGTTCTCCGCGCCCTTGTGCAGCGCGTCCACGGCCATCGGCACGTCACCGTACGCGGTGACCATGATGACCACCGGATTGTGCTCGCGGATGGCCGCGAGCACGTCGAAGCCGGTCATGTCGGGCAGGCGGACGTCGAGCAGCACGAGATCGGGCCGCAAGCGCTCGAAGGCCGCGATGCCCTCGGCACCCGTGTAGGCCTCGGCGACGGTGTGTTGGCCATCGTGGCGGAAGAACATCGCGAACGCGGTGGCGATCGCAACTTCGTCGTCGATGATCAGGATACTGGCCATGACTCAGGGCGTGGGGGCTGCGGGCGGTGGAACCAGTGGCAGGACGACCTCGAAGGTCGCTCCGTGTCCGAGATCCGACTGCACGCGAATCGTGCCGCCGTGTTCCCGAATGATGCCGTCGGCAATGGAGAGGCCTAGGCCGGTACCGCTCCCGCGGGGCTTCGTCGTATAGAACGGGTTGAAGATGTGCGGTAAGTGCTCGGGCGCAATACCGGGACCCGAATCCGCGACGCTGATCACCGCCTCATCCCCCTCGCGGCGGGAGCGCACGCGGATTATGCGCTGGCCGCCATGGCGCGCCACGGCCTGCTCCGCGTTGCCAAGCAGGTTTATGAACACCTGCTGCAGCTGGAAGGGATCGGCCCAGGTGTTGGGCAACGTTCGGTCGAGCTCCACCTCGAGCGCGATGTCCTGCACGCGCAGCGGATAGCGACGCAGTTCGAGCGTGTCCTCAAGCACCTGGTTGACATCCGTGCTCAGGCGCTCGGCCGGATTCTGCCGCGCGAAGGTCAACAGCTTGTTCACGATGCGCGAGGCGCGACGCGCCTCGCTGGCGACGACCTTCACGGCGTCGAGGGTTTCCGGCGCGACGCCGGCACTGTGCTCGACCAACTGGGCATTGCTCAGGATGGTCTGCAACGGCGCGTTCATCTCGTGCACGACGCCGCCGACCAACTCGCCGAGCGCCACGAGCTTCTCGCGCCGCACGACCTGCTCCTGCAGGTTGCGCTCGTCCGTCACGTCGCGGGCCACGGCGAGCACGCCGGTCACGCGGCCGCCCTCGACGAGCGGCGTGGCGAGGACCATCGCGATGCGCTGCGCCCCGTCCGGACGCGTGAAGCGCACCTCGCGGCGCTGGCGCTCGCCGCCGAGGGTCGCCGCAAACAGGCGCCAGAGCTCGGCGCGCTCTGAGGGCCGCAGGATCTCGACGAAGTTGGTGCCGATCAACTGCGCCCGCGGCCTGCCAGTGACCTTCTCCAGCGCGCGGTTCACCGACGTGAGATGGCCTTCCTCGTCCATCGTCGCGATGGCATCCTCGGCCGAGTCCACGAGGCGCGAGTACCGCGCTTCGAGGCGCGCGTAGGCCTCGCTGCGCGCACGATCGTCCGTGAGATCGCGCACGACGCCGAGAATGCCGGTCACCGTGCCGTGCATCGTGATGGGGCTGTTCGCCACGCTGACGAGCCGCCGCGACCCATCCTTGCGGATGATGTGGCACTGGTAGCGCTCGCGCTTGCCGCCCAGCACGGCGCGGAAGTGACCCGCCACCGTCTGCTGATCCTCCACCGCAAGCAGCGGGATGGCGCTGCGGCCGAGCAACTCGGCGCGCGGGCGCCCGCTGAGCTCCACGGTGACGTCATTCACGGACGTGAACAGCCCGCGGCGATCCACCGTCCAGATGGCATCGCTGGAGGCATCGACCAAGTCGCGGAAGCGCGCGTTCGAGGCGGCGACTTCGTCGCGGGCACGGGCCTCGTCGGTGAAGTCCGTGAACGACACCACCAGCCCGCTCACGACTGCATGCTCGCGGATCGGGCTCAGCGTGGCGTTCACGCGGCGCCGGTCGCCATCCGGGCGCGTGACGCTGAACTCGGCGCGCACGGCATCCCCGCTCGCCGCGCGCTGCAGGTAGCCACGCATCTGCTCATGGTCCTCGGCGGCCACGAGCTCAGCCAGCTTCGCGTCGCGCAGCACCCGGCGCGTCGCGAACAACTGATACGCGGCATCGTTGGCGTACTCCACCACACCGCCGATCGTCGTCACGAGGATCGCATCGGTTGAGGCCTGCAGCACGAGCCGGTGCTGCTCGGCCAGCGCCACGAGCCGCTCGCGCTCGCGCCACAGCTCTTCCAGCACCGCGGCCTGCGCGGGCGGAAGCTCGGCGAGCAACGCCCGGAGGCGCGGCTCCAAGGACGCGTCGGGGGCGAGCCCCGCGAGGGAATGGTCCTGCATCAACGCTGCGGCACCGAATGGTGGGGACTGTGAACGTACGGAACGGCCGTGACGGCGGCAAACGTCGGTCGCGGGGCGAGCAGGCGCGCCGCGGCGGGCACGACCGTCGCCTCGAGTATCGGCGTGGGGAGCAGTTCACCGTCGGCTTGTGCAGGCACGGGATCCAGCGCCTCGAGCCGGATGTGCCGGCCACGTCGGAACTGCATGCGGGCGTCGGCACGGAAGTCGCGACGCGCCATGCGCCACGCGAGCCCGACGCCATCGCCGATGCCACGCGGCGAGAGCACGCAGAGATCCAGCGCGGCATCGGCCGGCGAGATGTCAGGGCCAAGGCCGAAGCGCCCGTCCATCACGGAGCCGACATTCGCGACCATCGCGAGCGCGGCCTCGTACTCGAAGCGCTCGCCATCCACGACGGCGCGGAGCCGGAACCGCTGCATCGCCGGCAACGCGCGTGCGGCGCTCCACACGTAGGCCCCAACACCGAAGCGGCGTTTGGCCCGCGCGGACGCCCCGGCGATCATCGCGGCATCGAGCCCAAAGCCGGCCGTGAGCGAGAAGTAGCGCCCGTCGCCGAGGCGTCCGAGATCCATCGTCGTGGTGGCGGCCTGCACGACCGCCTTGGCCGCGCGTCCGACGTCGAGCGGGATACCCAGGTGCCGTGCGAGTTGATTGCCCGTACCGCCGGGGAGGATGCCGACCGCCACCTCGCGACCCACGAGCGCGCCCACGACTTCCATCACCGTGCCATCGCCGCCGAGCACGAGCACCTGCTGTACATCCCGCAGTGCCGATGCGAAGCGGGCGGCATCGCCGGCGGCCGTGGTGCGATGGATCTCCGCCGTCACTCCCGCGGCATGGAGCGCGGCGACGGCGCGCGCCTCTGCGGAGCGGCCACCGCGCGCGGCGGGATTCACGATCAATGGCAGCGTCCGCATCTCAGAACCGCCAGGCACGGAAGAGGTCCACGCCGACCTGCCGTGGAGTGGGGACGAAGCCGCGCGCCGAGTTGGAGGCATCGGAGGCGCAGAGCATCGCGCTCGTCGGCGGCTCCACACCGAACGACGCGCTGAAGCCGCGGCCGAGCAGGTAATCGAACTTCACGCCGAGCGCGTCGCCGAACGACAGCGCGTTGCTGCCGCCGTTCTGCGAGACGAACTGTCCCACGCCGCAGAGCCCGGCGTCGAGGCGCACGAACGCGCGGTCACCGACCTGCTTCGCGCAGTTGAAGCGCGAGCCCGAGAGAATGCCGCCGCCGACGTCGCGCACGCTGCCTTGATAGGCATCGAGCCCCGCTGTGGTGAGCTGGGCGTCATCACAGAGGCCACCGGCCACCTTGCCGCCGAGCACGGAGCCGAAGGAGCCGAGCAGCACACGCGCGGCCGTCGCCGACACGTCGCCGCCGCGCGCGATCTCATAGCTCGGTCCGCCCGTCACGAGGTACGAGATGAGGTCCGCATTCGTCACGCGCATCGAGTCCGGCGTGGAGAGCTCGGCGGTCGGCTGCCGCAGCGTGCCGCCCAGGTTCACGCGCACGCGCACGTCGGGGCGCACGCCCTGCTCCGTGTATTGCCGCACGGTGTGCAGCGCCGAGATGTTCAGCGAGGGATTGAGTTCGGGATCGCCGAAGAACCGGATCTCACCCTGCTCCACGGTGAACGTACGCTGCACCGGGCCGAGGTTCAGCCGATACGTCCCCCGCACGGTCTGCAGCGGGCCAGTAACCGCGAGCTGCACCTGTCCGGCATTCGGGCCGCGCGCGATGCGGCCGCGCGTCACGCTCACCTGCCCACCGAGGTTGATGTTCGCCTCCGACGAGCGGATCCACACGTCGCCGCCCATCGCGATGGGCACGTTGTCCACCCGGAGGTTCTGCAGGAAGGCCGGCGGCGCCCGCAGCGTCGCACCGTTCTCGACGCTCTCGATCGAGTCGAGCACCGCGAAGCGATCGGGCCCCTGCAGCGAGATCACGTCCTTGGTGGCGAGCTCGGGGATGCCGATGATCGCGCGGTCCGCCGTGAGCGCTCCGCTCAGCGTGGCGTCGGTGAGGCTACCGGCGATGCGCAGGTCACCACTCATGTCGATGTCCGCCGTGCCCGGCTGCGCGAACACGTTGAAGTTGCGGCTGGCCAAGCGGAAATCGAGGCGAGGATTCTCCCGGTCGCGGAAACTCATCCAGCCCGTGATCGTCGCGCGGCCGGCGCGCGACAGCCCCTGCACCGGCGAGTTGGCGGACAGACTCCGCACCGCGATCGAATCGCCGAGGAACGCGACGTCGGCCTCGACGTTGCGCCAGCGCACCGCGCCGAGCGCGGCCGGCGCGAGCGACCCGTTGCGGATGCGCAGCGCGCCATTCGCGGTCGGGCGCTGCCAGGTGCCGCCGAGATCCACGGCGAGCTGTGCCGATCCGCGCGCGGCGCCCACGCCCCGCGTCAGCGACTCGAAGATGCCGAGGTCTAGGGAATCCGCGGTGACGCGGCCGCGCAGCGGACCGTCCGCGCGCATCGCGAGGTCCCCACCGCGCAGGTCGAAGTTCAGCGGCAGCTCAGCCGTAGCCACCGCCGCCGGTGAGGTCCGCCGCCCGAGGGCTACGCGAAGATCGAGGCGGTCGCTAACCGCCTCGACGCGCGCCGTGAGCGTGTCGAGCCGCAGGCCCATGATGTTCGCGCCGCGCAGCTGCGCGTCCGCCGCCAACGTGGGTTCGGTACGCGAGCCGGCGAAGCGCGCGTCGGCATCGAGTGTGCCGCGCGCGAACTCCGCGCGCTGCGTCAGCTCGGCGATGTCGGCCATCGGGATCGCGCGGCCGAGCACCCGCAGGTCCAGCGCTGCGTCGGCCGGCAGGCCTCCCGTCACGCGAAGCGCTGCGTCGCCGCTGGCGGCCAGCACGAGGGAGTCGAGCCGGAAGCCGCCCGACGCGGCCTGCAGACGGGCCGGTGCGCGCAACTGCCACGCGTGCAGCGACGTGCGCAGCATCAGCGAGTCGGCCAGCACCGAGACGGTATCGGCGCGCCGCGCGACCAGCGCGCCGAGCGCGAGCCGCGTCCCCGCTGGGCCAAGTGCGCGAAGCGCCACGCTGGCGGGCTCGGTGCCGGCGAGGGCGGCATCGGCTTCGAGTGACACGAGGCCGAGACCGCCCAACGTGAGCGTATCGCCGCGCAGGGCGAGGCGCCCGCTGGGCGCCGCGGGAAGACGCTGCAACTCACTCTGCAGCGTGAGCGTCGTCGCGCGATTCCCCGCGAAGAACAGCCCCGCCGATGTCGCCGTGGCATCCACGGCGAAGTCACGCAGCCAACCGCTCACGCGCGCATTCACGATTGCCGATCCCGCGAGCGAATCGCCGACCGGGCGGGTCAGCAGCGGCCGCAGGCCGCCGAGGGAATCGAGGCGCATGCGGAGCCGCAGCGTGTCGGACAGTCCCTCGGCGAGGCCGAGTGCGCCCGACGCCGACACGTCTACGGCCGACGTCTCGAGTGCGAGCGTGTCGAGGCGCGCGAAACCGTCCGCGAAGGTGAGGCGCGTCGTGCCGGCGAAGATGCGCACGCCGTTGAGCGTCGAGCGCTCGAGGTCGAGGTCCACCGCGCCGATCAAGTCCGCGAGGGATTCGAAGCCCACCTCACCGCGGAGAGTCCCGGTGACTTCACCCTCGAGGACGCGGGGATCTTCGAAGAGCACGCGCGGATCCAATGCATCGCCGCGGAACGAGCCGACCACGCGATAGCTCGGCAGCGCGTTGTCGAGACGCAGGTCCGTCTGGAAGCGTCCTGCCGGCCCGCGCAGACTCGTGACCAGCGTCAGGTCGTCGGAGGTCCCGCTCGTCCGCAGCGGACCCTCGTACTCGCCGCGCAGCGGGAACGCGGGGAACGATTGGGCGAGCGCCGTGAACGAGAGCGGCAGCGCCTCGGCGTCGAGGTCCCAGCGCAGCGGCGAGGCGGCGTCCCAGCGCATGCGGGCATTGCCGACGAGGCGCGACGCCGGCGCATCGCCGTCACGGTGCGTGATGTCCGCCGCCGTGAGGCGCAGGTCACCCCAGACGGAATCAAGCTGCGCACGGCCACTCAGCGTGCCGTTGAGTTTGGGAAGCGTGGCCTCGAGCGCCTGTGCCGTGCGGAGATCGAACTGCGCGAGGTCGAGTGCGACGCCGTAGAACACCGGGTATGCTGGGTCGCTGATGTCGAGCCGGCCGCGGGCCTGCGCGCGCGCCGTGGCGCCGGGCACGTTGCCGTCGAAGAACGTCGCCGTGGCGTCGTCCACGACGAAGTCCGACAGCGGGCCGCCGCGACCGCGTAGCCGCCCCACGAAGCGCCCGGCCAGCGGAATCGGCAGCGGGCCTTGGTTGAAGCGCTCGATCAAGCGCGCATCGAGTGGCGCCATCTCCAGGTCCACGTTGCGCAGCGCGACCTCACGACCCTTCACGCCCCAGGTCATCTGGCCGCGCAGGCGCGACGAGTGCGCGCGCACGTCCATCTGCGTGATGATGTACTCCACCAGCTTGGGATCACGCGGGCTGTTGCGGATGTCGAGCCGCATGCGCCCGCCGCCCTCGGTGGGAATCGCCGGATTGATCCACGCGATGTCCGCCAGCGCCACGGAATCCGACTCTACGCGGAACGCGTAGCGCGCGGGCTCGCCGCGCGCCCAGGTGACGCGACCGACGGCGCGTCCCGTGGAGCCGGGCAGTGCGAAGTTCGTGAGCTCCGTGCGAAGCGTGTCGCGCCGGATGGAGACCTGCCCCGCGACGTTTCGGAACGCGAACGGTGGATCTGACTCGTCCACGTCGAGCCGCGCGATGTCAAACGCGACACCGACGGAATCGGGGTACGCGAGCCGGCCGCGAGGCAGGTCGAGGGCGAGATTCTCCCAGCGCCACGCGCGGGTGCTGCGCTCGTCCGGCGCGCTGTCTGGCGCCCATGGGAGCAATAGCGCCACCGTCCCGCGCCGTACGCGCGCCGCTTCGATGACGAAGACTGCGCCGAACGCCGTCCGCGAGCGCCGCGCACGCCGCCCCTCCCGGCGCGGAAACAACTTCTCGTGCGTCCACGCGCCACCGAGCTCGCGGCGCACCGCGACGAACGGCCGCTGGACATCCACCGAGCGCAGGATGATGCGGCCGTCGGCCAGGTCGCGCGGATCGAAGGTGACGCGCAGCGGCCCCGTCGCCACGAACAGGGAGTCATCGAGGTCGCTGATCTGCAGGGAGTCCACGCGCAGGTCGGTGAGGAACGACCCGCTAAGCCGGCCCAGGTGCACCTTGCCGCGCATCGCACGCTCGAGTTGCGCCTCGGCCACGCGACGGATCCACTCGCGGCCGCCCTCCGACTGCGTCGCCGCCACCAGCGCGCCGATCGTCGCGGCGCCGATGACGATCATCAGCGTCGCCGAGACGAAGACCACGAGGGCGCGGCGATTGAAGGCCATCTAGAACGCCTGCCCGATGGCGATGGACGGCGTCCAGCGCCCGAAGAAGTCGCGTCGGGTGCGCGGCACGTAGCTGCCGGGGCAGTTCCCGCTCTCCTGCACCAGCACGCCGCCGACGTTGGTCGTCGGCAAGCGGTTCGTGGGGCTCACGCAATAGAGCGCGCCGCCCGCCGCCACCGGGGCGTCGAAGTACGCCGCACCGCCCGGGCGCGCGTAGGCGTTGTAGGCGAGATCGGCGCGCAGGAAGCCAATCGGCGTGCGGATCGAGATGCCGGCGCCCGGCGTCCACTTGAGTTGGCGGAAGCCGAGGCCGCGCACGCCCGTGCCGCGGTTCCAGAGCTCGCCGACGTCGGTGAACAGCGTCCACTTGATCAGCGACGGCAGGATCGGACTCACGATGCGCAGCTCGATGTTGCCGATGATGCTGGTGTTGCCGCCCGTAGGCACCGCGCGCTCGTTGGACTCGGCGCTGTTCGCCCGCAGGAACACCGTGTCGCCCGGCGCCACGGACGTGCGCGGTAGGCCGTCGGTGCCCACGGTGTCGTACGACGTCGGGATGTACACCGAGGGACCGAGCTCGTTCTGCCGGAAGCCGCGCACGGAGTTGGGTCCACCGGCGTACAGCCGCTCCTGCGGCGGGACGAACGTCGCGGTCTGGTTGAACGAGAAGTCCGAACCAAACACGCTGCCAAGGCGCAGGCGCATCGCGAAGGTCACGTCGCGGCCAATCGGCCGGAACAGCGCGCCGTCGAGCGTGAGGCGCGTGAAGTCGATGTCGCTCTCGGCGCCGACGACATCGGACGCATAGCGCAACTCGAAGCGCCCCATGACGCCGTTGGAGGGGTCGATCGGATCGTTGGTCCGCTCATAGCTCGAGCCGCCGCTCAGCACGGCGAGTCGCAGCGGGCGCTGCAAGGCGGCGCGATCGCCGTCCTCGCAGGCGTTGAACACGGCGCAGAACAGCGCCGGCTGCGCTTCGGTGCGGCCGTACTCCACCGTGTAGCCCATCGAGGCCGAGCGGCGACCGAGGGACCGCGTGAGGTTGAGGCTGCCACCCACGGGCGTGGTGCGCAGGTACGCGTTGTACTCGGAGCGACGCTCGGAGTAGAGCGTGAGCGTGGGCACGAAGGACGCGCGCAGTACCGCGGGCTGCGAGAGCGTCGCGCCGACGTAGTAGTTGAGGTCGCGCGAGTAGATGTCGTTCTGCGCCTGCGGGCACAGCGAGGCCGCGCCGCCCAGCGGTTCGCCGATGCCGATCTTCGACACGCGGCTGCGTAGCTCCAACCGCGTCGCCGAACGCAGCAGGTTGTACTCGGTCACGTCCGCCGTCATGCGGAAGCAGTCCAGCGAGCCCCAGCCGCCACCCAGTCGCGCGGCGCGCAGGTAGCCCTCGCGCACCTCCACGTTCACCGCGATGAGCGTATCGCCCAGCGCGTCGCCGGGCTCGACGGTCACCTGCGAGAAGGCTTCGCTCTGGTACAGGGTGCGCTTGGCCCGCTCGAGCAGGCGCTCGCGGTAGAGATCGCCCGACTCGAGCCCGGCGAGCCGGCGCACCGCCGACTCGCGCACTTCGGGGCCGCCGCCATCACGCCCGCTCTGTACGACGTCCACGCGCCCGATGCGCCGCCGCGGTCCGGTCAGCACGGTGAACGTCACCGTGGCCCGTCGCTCGTCGCGGCGCAGTTCGTAGCCGAGAAAGGTCTCCGCGTCCGGATAGCCGTTGTCGCGCAGGCGGCGGGTGAGCGTGTCGCGCGTGGCCGCGTTCGCGTAGCGGTCGAACCAGCCACCCTCGCGCGTCGGCAAGCGCCGCAGGATGTCGGCGCGCTCCGGCACCGCGTCCAACCCGATGATCGCCAGCGTGTCGACGAGCACGGGTTCGCCCTCGACGATCACGAACCGCACTTCCACACGCCGCCGCGCCACCGTCGCGACGACGGTGTCCACCGTGGCGTCGGTGAATCCGTGATTCCGATACCACGTGCGCAGTCGCGCCACGTCGAGCGGCAGTTGCTCTTGATCGAGGCAGCGGCGCGCGCCCACGACGCGCAGCAGGCGCCGCAGCCGCGAGCTCGGCGTGGTGACGATGCCTGCGGCAAGCTGCGCGTCGCTGAACGCCGTATTGCCGGCGAAGCTCAGCGCGGCGACTTCGACGTCGCCGCGGTCGCAGCGCGTCTCCTGTGCGCCGAGCGCCGCCGGCAGCGTGAGTGCCAGCGGCGCGAGGAGCGTCAGGAGCGCGCGCCGCGCCGTCACTGGCTTAGTCGTCCTTCTGCCCGAACACGGCGAGGTTCGACGAGTGGCCCGGGTTCACCTTCTTGTCCGGGTAGATCCAGTGCACGGCCTGGTTCACGGCGATCGCCGATTCGGCGAAGCCCAGCGCGATGAGCTTGAGCTTGCCGGGGTACGTGTTCACGTCACCGGTGGCGTAGACGCCCGGGCGACCCGTCTCCATCTGCGAGTTCACGTGGATCTCGTCCTTCTCCACCGTGAGGCCCCAGCTCGTCAGCGCGCCCATGTCCGAGACATACCCCAACATCGGGAGGACGGCGTCGCAATCCACGCGCTTGGTGGTCTTGGCCTTGATGTCCTTCAGGTCGATCGCCGTGAGGCGGTCACCGTCGCCGTAGACCTCGGCGAGCTCATGGAACGTGTGCACGCTGGCCTTGCCGTTCGCGGCGGCCGCCATCACCTCGTCCACCGTGGCCTGGTGCGCGCGGAAGCGGTCGCTGCGGTGCACGAGCGTGATTTCCTTCGCCACGCCCTGCAGCTGATGCGCCCAGTCGAACGCGGAATCGCCGCCGCCGATGATGACCACGCGCTTGCCGGCGTACTTCTTGGGATCGAGGACGATGTCGTCGATGCCCTTGCCGTACCAGGGCTCGGCGCAGGCCTGCGGCAGCCGCCGCGGCGAGAACGCGCCGATGCCCGCGGCGATGATCACGGCGCGCGTCGGGAAACGGTCCGTCTCGGTGACCAGCGTGAAGTGGCCGTTCTCTTCCTCGAGCCCGACGACGTTCTGGCCGCAGTGGATGGGCTGGTTGAACTGACCGGCCTGCTGCAGGAGGTTCTGCACGAGGTCCTTCGCGAGGACCTTCGGATAGCCGGCCACGTCGAAGATGAACTTCTCGGGATACAGGGCGGCGAGCTGGCCGCCGGGCTGCGGAAGGGCGTCAACGATTTGCGCGCTTGCGCCGCGCATGCCAGCATAGAACAGCGCGAACAGGCCCGCGGGGCCGGCGCCGATGATCGTGATGTCGCGGATGTCGTGGGTTGCCATCCATATAAAATCACCTTGGGACGGGCCTCTAGACAACGGCCAGTTTCGAGCCAGCTTGTACCTTCGAGCATCCGTCCTCCGTCATCCGTCCCCGATGTCACTCGGCCCAGACCTCCGCACAGAGACCCGCTTCCGCCTCCTCCGCGAGCTCGCCCGCGGGGGCATGGCGACCGTCTACGAGGCCGAACAGCTGGGCGCCTCCGGCTTCTCGAAGCGCATGGCGGTGAAGATCATCCACGACAAGTTCGCCGAGCACCCCGAGTGGCTGCAGCTGTTCATCGACGAGGCCAAGCTCTCGGCCAACTTGGTGCACGGCAACGTGGTGCAGATCTACTTCTTCGGGAACTCCGACCGCGGGCCCTTCATCGCGATGGAGTTGATCAAGGGCGTGACGCTGCGCACCCTGATCAACACGCATCGCAAGCGGAAGGAAGCGCTGCCGCCGGACATCGCGGCTTACTGCGCCAGCCGCATCTGCCGCGCGCTCGATTACGCGCACCACTTCGTGGACGACGACGGCGAGCGCATGGAGATCGTCCACCGCGACGTGTCGCCCGGCAACGTGATGCTCACCTGGGACGGCCACGTGAAGCTCGCCGACTTCGGCATCGCCAAGGCGCGCACGATGTTCGACCCCGCCAAGGACAAGTCGGTTCTGCTCGGCAAGAAGCATTACATGGCCCCCGAGCAGCTGCTCGGCAGGGCCGTGGACTCCCGCGCCGACATCTTCTCGATGGGCGTGGTGCTGTTCGAGCTCTTCGCCCTGAAGACGCTGTTCACCGAGAACGAGACGCTCGCGGCGATCGAGGAGGTGGTGATCTCACCGACGCCCGACGTGCGCAGCCTGCTGCCGCTCGTGGATACGGGGATCCGCGGGATCATCTCCGGCGCCATCGCCAAGGAGCCTGAACAGCGTCCGAACGCGGCGAAGCTCGGCCTCTCGCTCGACCGCTGGAACATGGCGCAGGGCACGCCGGGCAGCCCCGAGCGCCTGCAGCAGCATCTCGCGGCGCTGTTCCCCGAGAGCTACGCGCCGCCCACGCGTCCCACGAAGGTGATTTCCATCGCGGACATCCCCGACACGCGCCCCAATCGCGGCTAGATTTCCGGGATGACGCTCAAGATCTACACGAAGACCGGTGACGACGGTGACACCGGATTGTTTGGCGGCGGCCGCGTGCCCAAGGACCATCCGCGGGTCACGGCCTACGGCGAGGTGGACGAACTCAACGCCGTGATCGGCCAAGCGCGGAGCGTCGAGATGATGCCGCGCATCGACGAGGTGCTCGCGCCCGTGCAGCGCGACCTGTTCGCGCTGGGTGCGATGCTCGCCACGCCGGACCTCGACAAGATGCGCGAGCAGCTGGAGAAGGCGCGCATTTCCGACGCGCGCATCGCGCAGCTCGAGCAGGCCATCGACGACGGCGAGCAGGAGCTCGAGCCGCTGAAGGCGTTCATCCTGCCGGGCGGCACCGCGAAGGCCGCGGCGCTGCATGTCGCCCGTACGGTGTGCCGCCGCGCCGAGCGTGCGGTCATCCACCTGCAGCGCGACACCGAAGTGCCGCAGATCGTGATCGTGTACTTGAACCGCCTCAGCGACCTGCTGTTCGTCCTCGCCCGCGTCGCGAACAAGCGCGCCGGCGCCGGCGAAGTGACCTGGTAGGCCGACGCCCGTGAGCACGCTCGCGCTGCACGGGTCGAGCATCGAGATCGCGCCCGGCAACCTCGCGCGACTCGGCGAACGCCTCGCCGCGCTCCATCCGGGCAAACGCATCGCGATCATCGCCGACCAGACGGTCGGCCAGCAGTACGCGTCGAAGGCGCTGGCGAGCATCCTCGCCTCCGGCATGACCCTCGGCCAGACCGTCGGCGGCACCGTGGCGCCCGGCGTGTTCTCGTTCCCCGCGGGCGAGCAGCACAAGACGCGCGAGACCTGGGCAAAGCTCAGCGACCAGCTCATCGCGGCCGGACATCGCCGCGATTCGGTCTTCGTCGCCCTCGGCGGGGGCGTCACCGGCGACTTGGTGGGCTTCGTCGCCGCGACGTATCTGCGCGGCGTTCCGTTCGTGCAGGTGCCCACGTCGCTGCTCGCGATGATCGACGCCAGCATCGGCGGCAAGACCGGCGTGGACACGGCGCTCGGCAAGAACCTGATCGGCGCCTTCCATCAGCCGTCGCTGGTGCTCATCGATCCGCAGCTGCTGCGCACGCTGCCTCCGCAGCACCTGCGCCAGGGTTTGGCCGAGGCGATCAAGCACGGCGTGATCGCGGACGCCTCGTACTTCGCGTGGATCGCGTCCTCGCTGCGCGAGATCCTCGACACGGCCGACACCGATGACGCCACCGCGATGCGCCTCGTGCAGCGCTCGGTGGAGATCAAGGTCGCCGTGGTCGCGCAGGACGAGCGCGAGAGCGCGATTCGCAAGATCCTGAACTTCGGCCACACGATCGGCCATGCGATCGAGCAAGTCACCGGCTACGGCGTGCCGCACGGCGATGCCGTGGCGATCGGCATGGTGGCCGAAGCGACGCTTGCCGAACAGCTGGGACTCGCCACGCGCGGGTTGGCGGACACCATCGCGACGGTGTGCGATGCCGCGGGCCTTCCCGTCCGACTGCCCGCTGGCGCGGACCCGGCGGAGATTGTCGTCGCCACGCGCACTGATAAGAAAACGCGCGGCGGGGTGGTGGAATACGCACTGCCTACGGCGCTAGGCGCCATGGCCGGCGCGGACGCCGACTACGGCATCGCCGTCCCGGAGCCCGAAGTGCTCCGCATGCTCCAAAATTTGTGAGATGGTGCATCTCGTTGCATGGCAACGAGATATGACGATGGCACCGGCGTAAAATCGGTTTGGCACGGTTTTTGGCTGTTGACCGTTTCGCGCACCTGACCCTAGCCTAGTCGGTCCGTACCCCGGCAAGCACTGCCGGTCCGGCCTTCTGTGTCCTTGGAGGTGCCCCCCGGCACCGTTTCCTTCACACGCAGGTTTGGGGTGGGTATGCAGCACGAGTCCGCGACGCGCAGCAGAGGCTACTTCCGTTCGTCCCCGTCGTCCGCGTTCGACCAGTACCTGCAGGACATCCAAAAGCTCCCGCTGATCACCGACCCCGCCGAGGAAAAGCGGCTGGCTCGGCTCGCGCAGAAGGGCGACGAAGCCGCCGCAGAGCGCTTGGTGACGGCGAACCTGCGCTTCGTCATCTCCTATGTGAAGAAGTATCAGGGCCATGGCCTCGACCTCTCCGAACTCGTCGCCATCGGCAACGAGGGCCTGCTGAAGGCGGTGCGGAAGTTCGATCCGGACCAGGGCGTGAAGTTCATTTCGTACGCGGTGTGGTGGGTGCGCCAGGCGGTGCTCAAGGCGCTGGCCGAGCAGACGCGCTCGGTGCGCATCCCGCTCAACCAGAACTCCGCGCTCATTCGCCTCTCGCGCGCCGAGACGGTGCTGGCGCAGGTGCTGAAGCGCGACCCGACCGACCATGAGATCGGTCGCCTGCTCGACGAGACGCCGGAGCAGGTGCGGAACGCGAAGTCCATGTCGTCCACGGAAGTGTCGCTCGACGCCCCGGTGGATCGCTCGGACCGCGAGGCCTCGACGCTCGGCGAGCGCTTCGCCGGCGCGGACGGTGCCGAGATCGAGGAAGTGACCGACTTCAAGTTGATGCGCGAGACGATCGACCGCGTGTTCCGGCAGTATCTCACGCCGCGTGAACGGAAGATCCTCAACCTGTACTACGGCCTCGACGAGGGCGCCGAGGCGATGACGCTGGAGAAGATCGGCGCGCTAATGGGCGTGACGCGCGAGCGCATCCGCCAGATCCGCGAACGGGCCTTCGACAAGCTGCGCACGAGCCCGGAAGGGCGGGCGCTGGCAGGGTTCTGGGGAGTCGCATAAGGGAAGTTCCGCCTCGAGGCGCCCGGATACCGCTTTGAGACGGACGGAAGACTGAAGACGGAAGGAGTGCGCATACCGCACTCCTTCCGTCTTCAGTCTTCCGTCCCCTAGCTTGCACACATGTCCGCCGACCCCGCGCTCACGCGCGACCTCGCCGCGATCGTCGGCGAGCGGCACGTGCTCACGCGTGCGAGCACGTTGCTCGCGTACGAATCAGACGCGTTGCCGGGCTACCATCAGCGGCCGCGGCTCGCGGTGTTTCCAGGCACGCGTGACGAACTGATCGCGACGGTGCGGCGGTTGGCGGCCGAGGGCCTCCCCTTCGTGGCGCGCGGCGCGGGCACAGGCCTCTCGGGCGGCGCGCTGGCCGACGATGTGGTGCTCATCGGCGTGCAGCGACTCAAGCGAATCCTCGCGATCGATCCCGACGCGCGGACCGCGACCGTGGAACCGGGAGTGGTGAACGCGACGCTCACCCGCGAAGCCGCGCGGTTCGGGCTTCACTATGCGCCCGACCCCTCGAGCCAGGCCGCCTGCACGCTGGGTGGGAACGTGGCGGAGAACGCCGGCGGGCCGCACTGCCTCAAGTACGGCGTCACGCTGAACCACGTGCTGCAGGCCACCGTATTGCTGCCGGACGGCGAGATCGTCACGCTCGACCGCGGCGATGCCGGCGGCTACGACCTCTTGGGCGCGTTCGTGGGCAGCGAGGGCTGCTTCGGCATCGTGCTCGACGTGACGCTGCGGCTTGTGCCGGACCCCGAGGGCGTGATCACGATGCTCGCCGACTTCGCCAGCGTGCGCGCGGCCGCCGATGCGACCTCACGCATCATCGCAGCGGGCATCGTGCCGGCTGCGCTCGAGCTCATGGATCAGGCGACGATCCGCGCGGTGGAGGAAAGCATCTACGCGGCGGGGTATCCCGTGGATGCCGCTGCCGTGCTGCTCGTCGAGGTCGACGGCGCGCGCGTCGGACTGGAGGCGGACGCTGACGCGGTCACCACCATCTGCCGCGACGCCGGTGCGCGCGAGGTCCGCCGCGCCACGGACGCCGCAGCCCGTGCCAAGCTGTGGCAGGGCCGCAAGAAGGCCTTCGGCGCGATGGGCCGCGTGGCGCCGCATCTCGTCGTGCAGGACGCCGTCGTGCCGCGCACCATGCTCGCCGACTTGCTCGAGGACATCGCCGCCATCGGCCAGCAGCACGGCGTGCGCGTCTGCAACGTGTTTCACGCCGGCGACGGCAACCTGCATCCGAACATTCCGTACGATGCGGATGACGCCGACGAAGCGGCACGCGTGCACGCCGCGATGGACGCCATCATGACGCGCTGCATCGCCGCCGGCGGCACGATCACCGGCGAGCATGGCGTGGGGCTCGACAAGCTGCCGTACATGGAGCGGCTCTTCACCGCCGACACGCTCGACGCCATGTGTACCCTTCGCGCGGCCTTCGACCCCGACCGACGCGCCAATCCGGGCAAGGTCGTGCCAGTGCACAGCTGTCGCGAATGGCAGGCGGCGCCGTCGCTGCGCCGCTCCGAGGTCGCGCGATGAGTCTCGCACGCCGCCCCTTGCATCCGCATCGTGTCGAGGACGTCGCGGAGATCCTGCGCAGCACGACGGGGCTGCGCATCCGCGGCGCCGGCACCTGGATGCATGCCGGACAGCCGGTCATCGCCGCCGATGAGTTGCACCTCGACGCCTTCGCCGGCGTCCGTGCGTACACGCCCGATGATCTCACCATCACGGTCGGTGCCGCGACCACGCTCGCCGAGCTCGACGCGGTCACGCGCGAGCGCGGGCAGTGGTGTCCGTTGCTGCCATGGGGCGACGACCACGGCAGCGTGGGCGCGACGATCGCCACGGCCAGCGCTGGGCCCTTCGCCGACCAGCTCGGCCGCCCGCGCGATCTCGTGCTCGGCCTCGAGTGCGTGGACGGCCACGGCCGCATCGTGCGCGCCGGCGGTCGCGTGGTGAAGAACGTCGCCGGCTTCGACCTCACGCGCCTCATGACCGGCTGCTGGGGCACCCTCGGCGTGATCACCGAGCTGCACCTGCGGCTGCGCGCGCGCCCCGCGGTGGACCGCACGTTGTTCGTGGAAGGCGCAGCGCAGGCCGCGGTCACGCGAGTGATGCGCGGGCCGCTCGCCCCGCTCGCGGCCGTCTACGTCGGCGAACGCGGCATGCGCGCGCTGCAGCGGCATGGCCAGAGTGCGTGGCTCATCCGGCTCGCGGGAAACGCCGCGACCGTCGCTGCCGCGCACGGCACCCTGAAGACCCTCGGCGCGTGCACGGAGATGCCGACGGCGGCCTGGGATATCCTCCGCCGCGAGCTGGCGCCAGAGCCCAGCGTGCAGGGATGGACCTGGTCGCCGCTGCAGCGACGCGTGAAGCAGCTGTTTGATCCACGCGCCGTGCTGAATCCCGGACTGCTCGGGGAGGGCCGTGATGCAGCCTGAGCAGATGCGTGCCGGACTGGACGCCTGTGTGCATTGCGGGTTCTGCCTGCCGGCCTGCCCGACGTACTTGGCGCTCGAAGACGAGAATGACTCGCCGCGCGGCCGGCTCGTCCTGATGCGCGCGCTGCTTGATGGGCGCGTGTCGGCAAGCGACCCCGATGTGGGGCGGCACCTCGACCAATGCCTCGGCTGCCGTGGTTGCGAGACCGCCTGTCCGAGTGGCGTGCCGTACGGTGGGCTCTTGGAAGCGACGCGCGCTGCGCAGACCGCTGCGAGGCCGTTGCCGCTGATCGCGCGCGCCGTGCTGGCGGTCTTTGCGCATGAATGGCTGCTTCGCCCGGTCCTGTTCCTCGCACGGATCCTGCGCGGCTCGGGCTTGGCCGCGTTGGGTGCTCGCCTGTTGCCGGCAACGCTGCGCATGCCGGCGGCGATGTTGGCATCCACTGCGCGACCTGAGGCGCCGGCGTACGTGGCTCGCGGCGACGGCCAGCGCGGGCGCGTCGCGCTGCTCACCGGCTGCGTGATGGAAGGTCTCATGGACGACATCAACCGCGCGACGGAGCGGACGCTGGTCGTGAATGGGTACGCGCTCGCGGACGTGCCTGGGCAAGGGTGCTGCGGCGCCTTGCACGCCCATGCGGGTGATGTGGAGAGAGCGCGCTCCCTCGCGCGGCGGAACATCGCCGCCTTCGAACGCAGCGGCGCCACCCTCATCGCCATGAACTCGGCCGGCTGCGGCGCGATGTGCCGCGAGTACGGGGCGTTGCTCGCGGACGATTCCGACTGGGCAGAACGTGCGGCGGCGTTCAGCGCCAAGGTTCGCGATGCCACGGAGCTCTTGGCGCTGGCGGGACCACGGCGCTCCTCCGTTGCCGCGGGTGAGCGCGGCACCGTGCTGAGCGTCGCATGGGACGCGCCCTGTCACCTCGAGCATGCGCAGCGCATCGTCGAGCCGCCGTTGAGCGTCCTGCGCGCGACGGTATGCCTCGAACTTCGACCCTTGGTGGACAGCAGCCAGTGCTGCGGCTCGGCCGGCATCTACAACTTGGTGCAGCCCGCGGTGGCAGCATCAGTGCTGGAGCCCAAATTGGCTCGCATTCACGAGAGCGGCGCGCGAGTCGTCGCCACCGCCAACCCGGGTTGCCTCATGCAGATTGGCGGCGGCCTCCTTGCCGCCGGCTCGGAGGTCGTCGCGCGGCACCCGATCGAATTGCTGGACGCCAGTTACGCGGGGCCGCGGGCGACCGATTAGGATTCGGGTATGGAGCTGCCGGTCCTTCTTATTGAGTTCGAGGGTGTGTTGGCGGAGACGGCCGCGTTGCGGCAGGCCGCCATCGCAGAGTCGCTCGCGGCAGACGGCATCGCTGTGACCGCGGAGCTCCTCAAGCTCACGCAGGGTCGCACCATGGAAGACGGCATCGGGGCCGTGCGCGATCATGTTGGCGCGCCGGATGATCCGACGGCCATCGACCTCGCGCGCCTTCGTGCCGAACGCGCCTTCGCCGCGCGGCTGGGCAAGGGCGTCACCCTGCCGCTCGGCTTGCGTGAGGCCGTCGAGAAGCTGTCGGCGATTGCGCGCCTGGCGCTGGTCACGCGCGCATCGCGTCGCGACGTGGAGTTTGTGCTGCAGCTCGGGCGTCTCGACGGCGTGTTCCGTCCGATGATCGCCATCGAGGACACGCCGGCGCCGAAGCCCGCGCGGGCACCGTACGACGCGGCGATGCGGCGCGTCGCCGAGCTGTTCCCTGGCCAGGTGCTTCGGGGCATCGCGGTCGAGGACTCGCTCGTGGGTGTGCGCGCTGCACGTGCCGCCGGCTTGCTCGCGGTACTCGTGGGCCAGCACGCGCCGCAGGACGCCATGGAAGCTGACTGCTGGGTCGAGACGCTCGCCGACCTCACGCCCGAGCGTGTGCGCCTCATGCTCAGCCCGGCGGTGAAAGGCATCGGATGAGCGCGTTCCTGGTGGACCGCAGCGCGCGGCTCCGGATGCTGTTCTCGGGGGAGAAGGCGAAGGAGTCGCTCGGCGGGCTGGTGACGAATGACGTCGTCGCGCTGCGCCCGTTGCATGGACAGCGCGCCGTGGCGCTGACGGCCAAGGGCCGCGTGATCGCGATGGTCCGTGTCTTCGACCGCGGTGACGACCTGCTGGTGGATTGCGAACCCAGCGCGGCCGATGGCTTCGTCGGCATGATCCGCAAGTTCGTGAATCCCCGGACCGCCAAGTACAGCGTGTTGGGCGAGGCGGCGTCTTGCCTCGGCGTGTACGGCCCCAGTGCGTCGCGACTGCTCGCACCGCTGGTCGGCGCCGAGCACGCCACGCTCGACGGGATGGCCGCGCTCGCCCTGTGGCGCAGCGCGGATGGCGGCACGGAGATCATCCGCAGCGATGATTTCAGCACGCCGGGTTTCGACGTCATCGCCGCACCGGCGCGCGTGCAGGAGCTCCGCCGTGCGCTCGAAGCCGAGGGGCTGCGTGAGGCCGCCGCGGAGGAGCTCGAGGTGCTGAGCGTCGAGCGCGGACTGCCGCGCTTCGGCGTCGAGATGGACGCGGACACGATTCCCCAAGAGGCGAATCTCGACGTGCTCGGCGCGATCTCGTTCACCAAGGGTTGCTACACGGGCCAAGAGGTGGTGGCGCGGATTCACTTCCGCGGCCACGTGAACCGCCACCTGCGCTGGCTGACGTCGGCGGACGCGCTCGCGCGGGGGGCCGCGGTGGTGGACGCCGAGGGCAAGGACGTGGGTGAGGTGCGTTCCAGCGTGGTCTCGCCCACGCGTGGGCCGCTGGCCATCGCGATGATTCGCCGCGAGGTCGCGCCGGGCAGTGCGGTGCAGGTGCGGGATTCCTCCGGCCCGCACACGGCGTCGGTGGTCGCCATCGCATGACGGCGACCGTCGTCCGCGGAGCCTGTCCGCTCGACTGCCCCGATACCTGCGCGACGCTGGTGACCGTCGAGGATGGCCGCGCGACGAAGATCCAGGGCGACAAGGCGCATCCCTTCACGCAGGGCTTCCTCTGCACGAAGGTGAATCGCTACCTCGAGCGCTCATACCACCCGGAGCGCGTGCTCACGCCGCTCAGGCGCGTGGGGCCCAAGGGGCGCGGGGCACAATTCGTCGAAGCCAGTTGGGACGAGGCGCTCGATGCGATCGCCGCGACGTTGAATGCGATCCGCCACTCCGCACACGGCCCGCAGAGCATCCTGCCGTACTCGTACGCCGGCACCATGGGCCTGCTCCAGGGCGAGAGCATGGACCGCCGCTTCTTCCATTACCTCGGCGCGTCCAATCTCGATCGCACCATCTGCGCGACCGCGGGCATGATGGGCATGCGCATGACGGTTGGCGCGAGCATCGGCGCCGACGCCGAGCTAGCGGCAGAGAGTGATCTCATCATTCTCTGGGGCACCAACACGCTCACCAGCAATCCGCATCTCTGGCCGCACATCCTAGCCGCCAAGGCCAAGGGTGCATCGGTGATCTGCATCGATCCCATCCGCACGCGCACCGCCGAACAGTGCGACGAGTGGATCGCCATCCGGCCGGGCAGCGACGCCGCGCTCGCGCTCGGCATGATGCACGTGATCTTCGCGGAAGGGCTGCAGGATGACGAGTATCTCCGGTTGCACACGCTTGGCGCCGAGGAGCTGAAGCTGCGCGTGAAGCGCTACCCGCCGGAGACGGTCGCGCAACTGACCGGCATTCCCGCCGAGCGCATCGTGACCTTGGCGCGGCAGTACGCCAAGGCCCAGGCCGCATTCGTGCGCATCAACTACGGCCTGCAGCGGCACGGGGGCGGTGCGATGGCCGTGCGCACCATCGCGTGCCTACCGGCCGTCGTGGGGCATTGGCGTCGTCCGGGCGGCGGTGTGCAGCTCTCGGCGAGCGCGAACTTTGCGTTCAACAAAGCGGCGCTGCAGCGCGAGGATCTCGCGCCGGCCGGCACGCGCACCATCAACATGTCGTTGCTCGGCGACGCCCTCACCAAGCCCGATGCGGGCGTGGGTGGGCCGCCGGTGCAGGCCATGGTGGTGTACAACTCCAACCCAGCCGCGATCGCGCCGGATCACCTGCGCGTGGTCGAGGGTCTCTCGCGCGACGACTTGTTCGTGGTGGTGCTCGAGCACTTCCGCACCGACACCGCCGACTACGCCGACTG